>DASVCS010000066.1:0-1960 GCA_036381495.1 Longimicrobiales bacterium | reverse complement strand
GGCCGAGTGGGGATCGGATGCGGCCGTGCAGCGCGCGACGGCTGTCGGCCAGCTATGGGACCGCGGCGACTGGCCGGTCCTGCGCCGATGGCAGGCGGGCGAGGTCCACGTGACCGAGCTGCTGCGGGCGGTGCGCGACGGTGACTACGACCGGCTCCGGCGGGTGAACACGGACGGCTACCTGCTCGAGCGCGCGGTCGAGGAGCATCTCCAGCGCACGGAGGCGACGCGCCGGCCGGCGACACTCCGCAACCACCGCATGGTTTGCCAGGCGCTCCTCGACTGCTTCGGGGCGGATCGGCCCATGCACACGATCACGACACAGGAGATCGAGGCGTTCCTACACGCGCCCAGGGAGACGATCCGCGGAGACGAGGGGCCGGCGCCGTGGTCGCCGGCGACACAGGCGCACTACCGCATGGTCGGAGGTGCGCTCTGGCGGTACGCGATCGAGCGGGAGGCCGAGGAGGCCGCGCTCAGGGGCGCAGTCCCGTCACTCACGCGCAACCCGTGGCGCTCCGCACGCATCCGTCGCGATCCCCGCGTCCGGCCGTCCGTCCTCACGCCCGAGGAGATCCGCGACCTCCTCGCGCACCCCGAGGTCCAGGGGACGCCGCAGGCGGCATTTCTCGCCTGCGCCGCCTACGCCGGGCTCCGGCAACAGGAGATCGCGCACCTGCGGACGACGGAGGACGTCGTGATCTGGCCCGAAGCACGGTGGACCAGGACGCAGGCGGGCGTCCTCCGCATCCAGAATCGGAAGGGCGAGGATGAGTGGTACGCGAAGACGGACCACAGCGAACGGGACGTGCCGATCACGCCCGCGCTCGCACGCATGATCCTGGATCACATCCGTCGCGGGTACGCCGGTGCCCGCTACCTGTTCCGTGCGCCGGGCCGCGACGAGCCGATCCACCCGAGTACGGCCGCACGCTGGACGGAGCGCGCCTTCGAGGCTGCGGGCATCCGCTACGGCCGCACCGGCGCCGACGGCCTCACACTGCACCATCTGCGGCACAGCTACGCGACGATGCTGCTCAGCCAGGGCGTCTCAATCGCCGTGGTCGCCGAGCTTATGGGCGACACGCAGGAAGTCGTGCTCCAGACGTACTCGCACGCGCTGCCGAACGACCGGGAGCGGGCGCTCGCGATCGTCGAGGCCGTGGCCACGGGCAAGACGATGGACATCTCCGGAGCGGGGGACTAAGATGGACCCGAAAGGCACGCCGACACTGCACGAAATTACATCACCCCTCGCGGAAAGCCGCACGGTAAGCGGGATGCGCTACATCGGCAACGTGTACCGTTGCCATCCCGCCAATGCGCCAGATTCCCGCCATACCAAGAAGAACGCGCCGATAGCCGGTACGGCCGAGATCGCCCGCGAGGGCCGAAACGGGGCCGATCCGGGGCCCTCGAACATCAGTTCGTACATCACCCCCGGTTTGCGGTACCCGCCCCTCGACTCCGGCGAGTTCCCGCCGGCGCCCTCCTGGCCGGACCGATCGATCCGCGCCCGAGGCGATCAGCGCTCCGGACCCGCGGCCGTGCCTGCCGCCGTGCGCGCGTCCGCGCGCCGGATCGTGGAGCGACTGGCGATGGCGGGAATGTGGACGGTGGGGGTGTGATGCGCAGAGGGGAGCTGCCGACGCAGCATGAGCCCGACCTGTTCTCCCAGGCCGCCGATCCGCCGTGGCTGGTATGGCCGCAGACGGAGCTGGAGCGGCGGTTCGCGGAGTTCCATCGCAACAACCCGCACGTTTACCGCGAGTTCGAGCGGCGCGCGATGGAGCTGTACCGGGCGGGCGCGACGAAGATCGGCGTGAAGGCGATCGCCGAGCGCATCCGGTGGGACGTGCGGATACGGACGCTCGGCGACGAGTTCAAGATCAACAACACCTACGTCTCGCTCTACAGTCGGCTGCTGCTGCACCGGCATCCGGAGCTGGCGGACGTGATC
>DASVCS010000065.1:0-48084 GCA_036381495.1 Longimicrobiales bacterium | reverse complement strand
TCGCCGAAGTCAGCTACGACGAGGACGTCGTCGAGCCCGCCGACATCGTGAACTGGATCCGCAGCGCCGGATACGAAGCCCACTTCGCCGGCCGCCGCGCCGGGTAGCGCGGCCGCCACGCGCGTCATCTGGCACGGAGGCGACGAACCGCCTATCTTGCTTCGCGATCCCTCGAACCCCCAACGGCACAATGAGACTCCGCACCGCCCGCCGGCTCGCGTTCGCCTTCTTCGCGACCTACGCGATCGTCCAGACGTTCCCGGGCGTCCTCCCCTTCAACCGGATCCGGCCCCTCATCCTCGGACTGCCCTTCTCCTTCTTCTGGCCGACCGTGTGGGTGGCCGCGGCCGTCGTCATCTTCTGGGTCCTCGGCCGCGCGGAAGCGCGGGCGCGCCGGGAGGGGTGAACCATGGATCGCTGGCAGATCATCACGATCGTCGTCTTCGGCTACCTCGCCGTCACCCTGCTGGTCGGACTCCTGGCCGGCCGGCGCGTGAGCGGGAGCGTCACCGGCTACGTCGCCGCCGACCGGCACTTCGGTCTCATCGCCATGTACTTCGTCACCGGCGCCACCATCTTCAGCGCCTTCGCGTTCCTCGGTGGGCCGGGCTGGGCGTACTCACGGGGCGCGGCCTCGTTCTACATTCTGAGCTACGGCGTGCTCGGGATCGCGCCATGGTACTTCGCGGGACCCAAGGCGGGGCGGCTCGGCCGCCGCTTCGGTTACGTGACCCAGGCCCAGCTCGTGGTGGGGCGCTTCCCGAGCCGCGCCCTTTCGCTGGTCTTCGCACTGGCCTCGCTCGCCGCTTTCATCCCCTACCTCATGGTCCAGATGAGCGGCGCCGGGATCGTGTTCAGCGCCGTGACCGACGGACACGTCCCCTTCTGGCTCGGCGCCGCCCTGGCGTACGCGGTCGTGCTGGTCTACGTGTTGGCCGGTGGCGTCTCGGCCGTCGCCTGGACCAACGTCCTTCAGGGCGTGTTCATGCTCGTCGTGGCCTGGGCGCTCGGGCTCTACATCCCGAGCAGGCTCTACGGGGGGATCGGACCCATGTTCGAGCGCATCGCGACCGAGCATCCCGACCTGCTCCTCCTCCCGGGACTCGATGCCTCGGGTGCGCCGTGGAGCTGGGGCGCCTACTCCTCGGCGATCCTCGCCTCGGCGCTCGGCTTCCTGATGTGGCCCCACCTCTTCATGAAGTCCTACACCGCCCGCGACGACGATACGCTCCGCCGCACCGTGATACTGTTCCCCACGTTCCAGCTCTTCCTCATCCCCGTGTTCATCATCGGCTTCGCAGGCGTCCTCTTCCCCGACCCGCCCGCGCAGCCGGATGCCGTCCTCCCGCACCTCATCCTGAACACCGGCCTGCCCGCGCTCGTCGTGGGCCTCTTCTGTGCGGGCGCACTCTCGGCCTCCATGTCGACCGGGGATGCGCTGCTGCACGGCGCGGCCTCGATCACCGTCGAAGATGGGCTGAGCCCCTTCCTCGCGCTCAGCGACGACACCCGGCGACGGCTCATGCGCGTGCTGGTCGTGGGTACCGGCGCACTCGCCTATTATCTGGCGATCATCCAGCACAAGACGCTGGTCTGGCTGCTGCTCACCGCGTACGGCCTCGTCGACCAGCTCGCGCCGCCGGTCTACGCGGCCCTCTACTGGCGCCGCGCGACCACGCCGGGCGTGCTCGCCGGATTGCTCGCCGGCACCGCCACCACCATCCTCTTCCTGCTGCGGCCCGAGTGGCGCCCGTTCGACATCCACGAGGGCCTCCTCGGTGCCGTGGTGAACACCGCGACGCTCATCGCCGTCAGCCTGTCGACCACGCCGCAACCCACCAGCCACACGGCCGCGTTCGTGGGCGGGGAGCCCGCGCCGCCGCCCGCCGTCGGCGTCGCGGCCGAGACGGTCTGAGCGTCACCGGATCCGCTGAAGCCCGCGTGTCCGGAACTCCCCGGCTCACGCCGCTTCCGACCGGGATCCCGATCCCGTTCCCGCCGCAAACCTGGAGGGGTTCGGCCGCGGGTCCGGAGCCGCGTGCCGCTCGGCGCGCTCGTGCCGCTGGCGCGTTCGACTCCGAAACGATGCGACAACCGCTCCAGGCGTGGAAACGCAGGCGCCCCCCGGCCGTCACGCTTCAGCCGGTGCAACCACCTCAATCCGCGGCTTCGGGACCGGCCTCGCGCGGCGCCTCCCGCGGACGCACCGCCCAGTGTCGAGCCGCGGCCTCCGGCGCCTCCGCGCCGCCTCCGGACTCGGTCCGGTGAGTCAACCGCGTCAGGAGAATCCGATCCGCCCGGATGTCGTGCCCGATGTCGATCAGCAGACGGACCAGGTCGCCGCCGCCCCACAACACCACCGCCAGCACCGCGGTCTGCGCGACCTCTCCCAACAGCACCGGTATGGCATCCCACCCCTCGGCGCGCAGCCCGGCAATGAACTCCGCGATGACGGCCACGATGAGGAACACGGCCGCCGCCTTGAACAGCATCCCCACCCAACGAAGCGCGGTGTACGGCTCGACGTCCCCCGCCCGGACCATCCAGCTCCGCCTCTCGCGATCCCGTCGCTCACCGTCCATTTCGGGCCTCCCGAGTCGGTGGTCCCCTCCTTCGATTGCGCAGGAACGGGGCCAGACCTCCGCGACGGGAACACAAAAAAAGGGCCCCGGCTCCACGAGCCGGGGCTCCCTCGATCCATCTCCATCCGGACCGGTCTACGACGCCGGGTAGACCGAAATGTACCGCCGACCGTTCCGGCCGCGCCGCTCGAACGCGACCACGCCGTCGATCAGCGCGAACAACGTGTCATCGCGGCCACGGCCCACGTTCCGGCCCGGGTGGAACTTCGTGCCCCGCTGCCGAACCAGGATGTTGCCCGCCACCACGGACTGCCCTCCGTAGCGCTTCACACCCAGGAACTGCGGGTTCGAATCCCGTCCGTTCCGGCTCGATCCGACTCCCTTCTTGTGCGCCATGCCACCCCCTACGCGACGCGGATCTCGCCGATCCGCACTTCCGTGTACTTCTGCCGATGCCCCTGCTTGCGACGGTAGTTCTTCCGCCGCTTCCACTTGAAGACGACGATCTTCTCGCCCTTGCCGTGCGCCACGACCTCGCCCGTGACCACCGCACCCTCGATCGTTGGCGTCCCGACACGGACCTCGCCGTCCGTACTCGCGAGCAGGACTTCGGAGAACTCGACGGCAGCGCCGACTTCGGCCTCGAGCGACGGGATCCGGATCGTCCCGCCGGGCTCGACCCGGAACTGTTTGTCCCCCGAGCGAATGATTGCGTACATGGTTGTCTTCAGATTCGAGTCACAGTCGTTAATTATCACCATCGGACCGCGTGGTGTCAAGCCCTTGCGCCGTCCTGGCGCGGGCGTCGCGTCGGTCCGGAGTTGCACCCGCGTGTCGCGAGCGCGCGGGCAGCCGGGCGGCTCCGAACCGGCGGACGAAGCGCTCTAGCCGAGCGCGTACTTCGACGTCACATCGGTGCCCGCGGGGCCGGCGAGGAGGCGGAACTCGTCCTGGCGCATCAGCGGGTCGTCGCGGATGTCGAGAGCGAGGCGGGACGTCTTCGCGAGTCGGCGCAGGAAGTTCGGTTCCTCTTCCAGGATGTAGAGCGCGACCTGCGGATGTGCGCGGATCAGGATCTCCTTCTCGGCCCCTTCGATCGCGGCGCGGCGGATGGCGCGTTCGATCCTGCGGACCACCGTTTCCGGGGTGAAGACGCGGCCGGTGCCGCCGCAATGGCTGCACGGCAGGGTGAGCGACTGGAAGAGCGAGGGTCGGACGCGCTGGCGCGTCATTTCGACCAGCCCGAGTTCGGAGACCTGGAAGGCGCGGGTGCGCGCGCGGTCCCGGTTGAGGTAGGTCCTGAGCTCCTGGAGCACGCGGTCCTGGTTGGCGCGGGACTCCATGTCGATGAAGTCGCAGACGATGATGCCGCCGACGTCGCGCAGCCGGAGCTGCCGCGCGATCTCCCGGGCCGCGTCGAGGTTGGTCTTGAGGATGGTCTGTTCGGGATCCTTCTTCCCGGTGTAGCGGCCGGTGTTGACATCGATCGAGACGAGCGCCTCGGTCGGCTCGATGATGATGTAGCCGCCCGTCGGCAGATCCACACGACGCTGGAACGCCTCGCGGATCGCATCTTCCACGCCGTACTTGTCGAAGAGCGCGGGAGAGTCGGTGTAGAGGTGGACGCGGTCCATCAGCTCCGGATCGACGCTCTGGAGGTACTGCTTGACCTCGTTGTAGATCTCTTTGCTGTCGATGACGAGGGCGTCCACCTTCTCCGTGAAGACGTCGCGGATGATGCCGCGCGTGAGCTTGGCCTCGCGGTGGATCAGCGCCGGCGGCCGTGCACCCTTCGCCCGGCGCTGGATCTTCTTCCACGTGCCGGTGAGCGCCTTGAACTCGCGCTCGAAGATCTCGCGCGTCAGCTCTTCGCCGACGGTGCGGATGATGACGCCACCGGCGTTCTCCGGCACGATCTCCTTGGCGAGCGCGCGCAGGCGGGTCCGCTCCTCGCGGTCGTCGATCTTGCGGCTGACGCCAATGTGGTCCGAGTAGGGCATGAAGACCAGGAACCGGCCGGGGAGCGAGACCTGCGTGGTCACGCGCGGCCCCTTGGTCCCGATCGGCTCCTTCGAGACCTGCACGATCAGTCGCTCGCCCTTTTTGACGAGTTCCTGGATCGGCGGGTAGCGCCGGTTCTTGCCGTTGGTCTCCTCCGCCTCTTCGTCCTCCTCCGCGGCATCGTCGCGCGCCACGTCCGAAACGTGCAGGAACGCTGCCTTCTCGGTGCCGATGTCGACGAAGGCGGCCTGGATGCCCGGGAGCACGGCCTCGACCTGGCCCAGGTAGATGTCGCCCACCAGGCGCTCGGCCTCGGGGCGATCCACCATGAATTCGACGAGCCCATCATCCTCGAGGATGGCCACGCGCGTCTCCTGCGGCGCAGCCGAAATCAGGATCTCTCGTTTCATAGACCTATGTCACGACTTCGGAGCCGCCGACCGGGACGAGGTGGTGACGGAATGGAGGGCTTCAGAGGCCGTCGGCGAGGCTACGGGCGATGACCAGCCGCTGCACCTCACTGGTGCCTTCACCGATCTCGCAGATCTTCGCATCGCGCATCATCCGCTCGACCGGGAACTCGCTGGTGTAGCCGGCTCCGCCGAGAAGCTGGACGGCGCGCGTCGTCACGCGCATCGCCAGCTCGCTGGCGTAGAGCTTTGCCATCGCCGCCGCCTGACCGAAGGGCCGACCGCGCTCCTTGAGCCAGGCGGCATGGTACACCAGGTGCCGGGCACAGGTGATCTCGGTCGCCATGTCCGCGAGCGCGAACTGCACGCCCTGGAATTCGCGGATCGGCCGGCGGAACTGCTCGCGCGAGGCGGTGAAGCGCAGCGCCTGCTCGAAGGCGCCCTGCGCAAGCCCGAGCGAGAGCGCGCCGATCCCGATCCGTCCGGAATCGAGCGTCTTCATGAAGTTGATGAACCCCTCGCCCTCGGCGCCGAGCCGGTTCTCGGCCGGAACCGCCGCGTCCTCCAGGATCAACTCGCGGGTGTCGGACGCCCGCCAACCCATCTTATCTTCCTTCTTCCCCGCCCGCACGCCGGGCGTGAAGGGCTCGAGTTCCGGCGCGTGGCCGATCCCGACCCGGTCCGCCGCCTGTCGGTCCGTCGTCTCCTTCGTTACAATGAAACTGCTGATCCCCCGCGGCCCCTGTTCTCTATCCGTCACCGCGGTGATGACGAAGACCTCACCCACGCCCGCGTGGGTGATGAAGATCTTGCTGCCGTTGATCCGGTAGCCACCGTTCTCGCGCACCGCGACGGTTCGCGTGCCGCTCGCATCCGAGCCGGCGCCCGGCTCCGTCAGGCCGAATCCCGCGAGCACGCGTCCGCGGGCGAGGAGCGGGAGAAAGCGCTGCTTCTGCGCCTCCGTGCCGAAGCTCAGGATCGGTGATGTCCCGAGGGTGGAATGCGCGCTCACGGTGATCGCGTGGCTCGCGTCCACCCGGGCGAGCTCTTCGATGGCCAGGATGTAGCTCAGATAGTCCCGACCGAGGCCACCGTACTCGACCGGCACGTTGATCCCGAACAGGCCGAGGTCGGCCATCGCCCGCACGTTCTCCCAGGGGAAGCGGCTCTCCGCGTCCAACTCCCGGGCGACGGGCGCGATCGCGGCCTCCGCGAATTCGCGAATTTCCCGGCGAAATCCTTCGTGCTCTTCGGTCAGGTACGGGTCCATCGTTCCTATCGGCTGCCCCATGGGCGGTCCCCATTAGCGGCTGTCAACTTAGGGCCTGATCGCGATCCCGGAAAGAGGAGTCCGGCCGCACGGCTCTCGGGGCATCCGCTCAATGAAAAGCGACCATCGCCGCGGGATCCGTCGTCCTACGATTTGCCGATACAATTGTCGCAGCGCCCACACCGCTCCATGGCATCCGGATCACCGAAATACCGGAGCAGGTACCCCCGGCGACACCCCCGGTGCCCGGCGTAACCGCACATCCAGTCCAGCTTCCGCTCCTCGCGGCGCCGGGCCTCGGCGACCTCACGCCAATCGATCGGGAGGCGCCGCGGATCGGCATCACTGCGGAGTTGCACCTCCTCACGTCCGGGGCGCGGATCCCACTCGAGGAACCCGCGGGCCTGCAACGCATCCAGCAGGACCGGCGCGGAGTCCGGAGCGCCGGCGATCTCCGCGAGCAACCGGCGCGGGATCCGAAGACCTTCGTAGAGTCGGTCCGGCCCCACGCGCCGCCAGAGCCGCCGCAGCAAGGTCCGCTCCGCGCCCTGATCGGCGCCGCCCAGATCCCGTTCGATCCGGTTCGCCGTCGCGATCAGCCGGAGCCATGCGGCACCCGTCGCCGCGCCGCTCCGCCGCAGCACACCCGCGCCTTCGAGGATGCGCAAGGCCGATTCCACCTGTCGCTCACCGGCCGCACCCCGCGCCGCGCGTGCGATGTCGCTCGCCGACACCCGTCCGTCCGGCCCCGCGCCCGCCCGCGCGGCGCGGTACACGGCTTCCACCACGCCGCGGCCCGGATGGCCCTGTTCGAGCAGGAACGCGTGGATCGAACGGTCGCCGGCCGCGTGGATCAGCACGCAATCCGCCGACTCACCGTCGCGGCCCGCCCGGCCGGCCTCCTGATAGTACGCCTCGAGCGACGCCGGGAGATGGTAGTGCGCGACCAGACGCACGTTCGGTTTGTCGATCCCCATCCCGAACGCGTTCGTCGCCACGACCGTCCGCACCTCCTCCGCCATGAACGCATCCTGCAACCGGCGCCGCTCCTCGCCCCTGATCCCCGCGTGGTATCCCACCGCCGCGACACCCGCGCGATTGAGGAAGTCCGTCAGGGCATCCACCGCGCGCCGCGTCGAGGCGTACACCACCGTCACGCCCGGGCGGCGGCGCCGCACGAGTGAGAGTAACGCCCGATCCTTCTCCTCATCGTTGCGCGCACGCACCGCGTGCCAACTCAGGTTCGGGCGGTCGAACCCCCGGACGACCACGACCGGCTCCTTCAATCGGAGCTGATCGATCACATCCCGCCGCACCTCCGGCGTGGCCGTCGCCGTCAGCGCGATCACCGGCGCGCCGATCGCCTCCCTCACCCGACCCAGCTCCAGGTACGCCGGCCGAAAATCATGTCCCCACTGCGAGATACAGTGCGCCTCATCCACCGCGAGCAACGAGACGTCGACGCGCTCCAACCACTGCCGGAATCGCGCACTCCCGAAGCGCTCCGGCGCCACGTAGAGCAACCGGACCCGCCCCTCCTCCACCGCACGCAGCCGCGCATCCGCATCGCCGGGCGTCAACGTCGAGTTCACGAACGTCGCCGCGAGCCCCACCGCCGCCAGCCCGTCCACCTGGTCCTGCATCAGCGAGATCAGCGGACTGACTACCAGCGTGATACCCGGAAGGAGCTGCGAAGGCACCTGATAGCACAGGCTCTTGCCACCACCCGTCGGCATCAGCACGAGCACGTCGCGCCCGGCAAGCACCGCCCGCACGGCGGCCGCCTGGCCACCCCGGAAGTCCGGATAGCCGAAGCGCCGCTCCAGCACCTGTCGTGCATCCTCGAACGTCGCCATCCACCGACCGATCGGTACCGTTGTCCCGCCTGTCGCAGCGCGCGAACTGCCACGCGCGTACGGCAGCGATCGTGTCGCGGACCGCCGGGCACCGCCATGGCAAGCCGGGCCGACCTGCGCCCGACCCCGGACATACCCCGGCGCGGGCGGCGCCATGCCACGCCGCGATGGAGGGGCGATGATGAAAAAGGGGCGCCCCGTGGGGGCGCCCCTTTCATCGACACCGGCCATGCCGGCTCAGCGAATGACCTCGTACTTCCAACCGGCCATCTCGCCGTTCACGAGGACCACCGCATCGAACGGCGTCGAACTCTCCTGCGCGGGCGCGGCGATCCGCACGTCCTGGGTTCCGATGGTCGAACCGGCGTTCGACAGGATCGTCACCCGGAGCGTCACGAGCGCGCCGGGCTCGAGTTGCAGGTTCTTGACGGTGCCGCGCACCTCGACCTGCCCTTCCGATGGGGTGATCGCGAGGTCGTTGACCTCGAGCGGCGTCTGCTGGTGGCGTTGCAGCGCCTCCCTCACCTTCGCCTGGTAGCTCGCCTTCTCCTGCTGGTCGGAGGAGAGCCGGCTGAGCGTTTCGTACGCCCGCGCCACGTAGATCACGAGGTTCCGGTTGTAGGGATCGAACTCGAGCGCCTTCTCGGCCGCGTGCGCCAGATCCTTGTGAACCTGTACGAGCTGCGCCTCCAGCGCCTGCGCCTCCGCGCCCTGCGCCGAGTCCCGCGCCTCCTCGAGCTCATCGGCGTGCACGAACAGCGCCTGCGCCAGGTTGTAATGGGCGTCGCGCGAGTAGGGGTTCGCGACGGCCGCCTTACTGAACGCCTCGGCGGCCTTGTCATATTGTTCGGACTGGAAGAACCCGACCCCGATCATCAGGTAGTCGGAATCACCGAGGTCATCGCGTCCGAGCAGGTCCCCGTACACGGTGCCCGCCTCGTCGGACTTCCCCTGCTTCGCGAGGACCGCCGCCAGCCGCGTCCGCGCCTCGAGGTCATCGGGGTTCTGCGCCAGGTATTCCCGGTAGACCGCCTCGGCTTCCTGGTCCTTGCCCGTCGCCGCGAGCAACTGCGCGAGGTTGAGCTGCGTCTCCTTCTTCCGGTCCATCCACCCGGCGACCGTCGCCGAGTCGATACCGGAATGATCCATGTTCAGGATCTCCAGCGCGCCGCGGAAGGCCTCGATCGCCTTTTCCGGCTGGTTGTCGTTCGCGTAGAAGGCACCCAGGTTCAGGCGCGCCTCCGGACGCCCCTGGTAGATGACGTCGGCCTTCTCCATCAGCGCGATCGCCGTCGCGAGGTCGTTCGCCTGATACGCCTCGATCCCCTGGTTGTACGCGGCGATCCAGGCCGCCTCACGCTCCGGCTCGATCTCCGGCGCATACGCCGGGTAGAGCTCCACCGCCCGGTCGAACGCCGAGTCGGCCGCGACGAAGTCGCCGAGATTGGCGTGCGCCTGCCCCGCCAGGAACCAGCCCAGCGGGTTCGTCGGCTCCTCTGCGATGGATTGCTGCGCAGCCTGTAGCGCCGTCTGATACAACACCTGCTTCTGCGCCGAATCCTGTTGGATCAGCGCGAGCCCCAGAGAACGGTTGGCCTCCTCCGTGAAATCGTTTTCCTCGGGCTCGTAGCCCTCCGCCTTCTGTGCTTCCGCCCCCGACGGTCCTCCTCCGGCCGCGCCCGCCGAAGCGCACGCACCCACCGAAGTACCGACCATCAGGGCGAGGATGAGCGCTTTCGAGCGGTTCATCCTGGGACCTCCGTGTTGAAGGAATCGATGCGCCTCATGACGCGCCCTCTATTCCGCCAGCTCC
This sequence comes from Longimicrobiales bacterium, assembly GCA_036381495.1. Classification (GTDB taxonomy): domain Bacteria; phylum Gemmatimonadota; class Gemmatimonadetes; order Longimicrobiales; family RSA9; genus DASVCS01. The sequence continues at coordinate 38,152 of DASVCS010000065.1, read as the reverse complement.
GCGCGTGGGCGGACGACTGGAGGGTCATCCAGCTCGAGCCACACCTGGTACGCCGGGAGCCCCAGCGCACGCGCCGCAGCCAGGACGTCTTCGTATTCCGGCTTCGTGCGCTCGACGCCGTCCGGAAGCCGCACGCGTTTGCGTCGCACCCGCTGGCCCCGCCACTCCACCACCTCGGTCTCCCGCGAGAGCACGCGGCGCCCGACCGCCCAGTACCGCGCACCGATCGTCGAGGTGGACCGGAACAGTGCCGTCAGGACGGCATCCAGCTCGGCCTCGCCGGCCAGCGCCTCGATGCGCACGCCGGGGCGCCCGCGCTTCATGCTCAGCGGGAACACCGTGGCATCCAGCGCGCCCGCGGAAAAGAGCGCCTCCTGCGCCGGCGGAACGTACTCGGGGGGCAGGTCGTCCACGTCCGCCTGCACCACGTAGAGCCGTTCACGCTCGGCTGCCGGCAGTTCACACGCGATGAGCCGGAGGCAGTTGGGGCGGTCTTCCGGGTCGCGCGAGCCGGCGCCGTACCCGCTCCTGGTGATCACCACATCCGACGGCGCGCGGCGCCCTTGCGTCACGGTCGCGAGGATCGCCGCGCCGGTCGGCGTGGTGCACTCGCCCGCCCAGCCGGCGTCGTGAACCGGCAGGCCTTCGAGCAGTCGGAGCGTGGCCGGCGCGGGGAGCGGAAACCGCCCGTGCGCGATGTCGACGAAGCCCCGGCCAATGGCGACGGGGCGCGTGTAGCACTCCTCGAAGCCGAGTTCCTCGAGTCCGGCGATCGCGCACAGGACGTCGAGGATCGCATCCAGCGCGCCGACCTCGTGGAAATGGACCTCGTCGATCCCCGTGCCGTGGATCGCGGCCTCGGCGGCGGCGAGCCGGTGGAAGACGGCGCCCGCGGTTTCCTTGACGCTCTGCGGTGCAGCCGATCGGTCCACGACTTCGAGCACCTGGCGAAGGTGCCGGTGCGCGTGCTCGTGTGGCAACTCGAAGTGGACCCGACCGCAGGAGATGCCCCGGCGGATCGTCCGCTCGACCCTGACCCTGACGTCCGGGATCCCGACGGAAGCCACGAAGTCTTCCAGCCAGCCGGGCTCCAGTCCGAGATCGACCAGAGCGCCCAGGATCATGTCGCCGCTGATCCCGGCGAAGGGGTCGAAGATCAGCGCCCGCAACGCGCCTCCGTTCCTGGATTCATAGCTCGCGAAATATAGGCGCCGTCCCCTGCATGCGTCAATCAGTCGCGCGGCCGCAGCGCCGCGGTGAGGAGATCCAGCACGGGCCCGCGCCCCAGGACGAACGCGACGGCGGGGAGCGGCGGTCCGTGTGGCCGGCCGGTCAGAGCGATCCGGAGCGGCTCGAAGAGCGCGCGTCCGCGCATGCCCGTCTCGGCTCCGCCGGAGCGAATCGCCGCATCGATCGCCTCCGGGCTCCACGTGTCCAGCGCGGCGATCCGGTCGTGCACGGCCTCGAGCACGGTCCGCGCCTCCGGCCGTTCCCGCAGTGCGTCGCGGGCCGCGACGCCGGCCTCGTCGAGCGTGGGGATGAAGGCGTCCAGGTGGTCGTTGATGTCACTGAACGTCGAGAGGTGCGTGCGTACGGCCTCGATGGCGGTGGGCAGCACGTCGTCGGCGAGCGGGAAACGTTCGCGATCGACGAAGGGGCTGACGGCCTCGACGAGGTCGGGCGCCGCAAGGCGCTCGATGTGCTTCGAGGCGAGCCAGCGGAGCTTGACGGGGTCGAAGACGACGTCGGCGGTGCCGATCCGCTCGAGCGAGACCTCGTTGAGCAGGCGCTCGCGCTGGAGGAACTCGTCTCCCGAAGGACTGGACCACGCGAGGAGCGACAGATAGTTGATCAGCGCGTCCGGCGGGTAACCTTCGCGGCGGTAGGCGGCGAGCGGCCGTGCGCCGTGGCGCTTCGAGAGCTTCTGCCGGTCCGGGCCGAGGACGCTCGGCACGTGCGCGAAGATGGGCGGCGCCACGCCGAGTGCCTCGTAGAGCACGACTTGTCGCGGCGTGTTCGACAGGTGGCCGGCGCCGCGGATCACGTGCGTCACCCGCATGGCGGCATCGTCGACGACCACGGCGAAGTTGTACGTCGGCAGTCCGTCCGACCGGACGATGATGAAGTCGCCGATCTCGGTCGCCTCGACGCGGATCGTGCCGCGGACGGCGTCCTCGACGCGGATCGTTCCCTCGTTCGGCGCGCGGAAGCGCAGTGCGGGCCGGCGCCCTTCGCGCTCGAAGCGGGCGACGTCCCGGGCCGTGAGGCGCAGGCACGCGCCGTCGTAGTGGGCGGGCGCGCCACGCGCGATGGCGGCCTCGCGGCGCGCTTCGAGCTCGGCGGGCGTGCAGTAGCACGGGAACGCGCGTCCGGCGGCGACGAGCCGCTCGGCGTGTTCGCGGTAGATCGCGCCACGCTCGCTCTGGCGGTAGGGCGCGTGGGGGCCCTCGCCGTTCGGCCCCTCGACGCCCGGCCCCTCATCCCAGTCCAGCCCCAGCCACTCGAGGTCCGCGCGGATCTCCGCTTCCGCACCGGGGACCGTCCGGTCCGCGTCCGTATCCTCGATGCGCAGCAGGAACGCACCACCGTGATGCCGGGCGAAGAGCCAGTTCAACACGGCAATGCGTGCGTTTCCGACGTGCAGACTCCCCGTGGGGCTCGGGGCGAAGCGGGTCCGTACCGTCATGACCGATTCAGATGCTCAGCGATCTGGCGCGCCAGCCTTTCCGAGAAGCCGGGGACCGCCGCAATCTCTTCGGGCGCCGCGGCCCGGAGCGCGCGGACGCTCCCGAACCGGGTCAGCAACGCCTTCTGCCGCGCCGGGCCGATCCCGGGGATCGCGGCCAGCGCACTCGACAGCGTGCGTCGCTTCCGGAGCTTCCGGTTGTATCCGTGCGCGAACCGGTGCGCCTCGTCCCGTGCTCGCTGGAGCAGACGCAGCGCCGGGCTCGTCCGGGACAGCCGCAGTGGCTCGCGGCGGCCGGGAAGGTAGACCTCCTCCTCCCGCTTGGCCAGGGCACAGAGCGCGACGTCATGGATCCCCAGCGCCTCCAGTGCCGCGGCCGCCGCACCGAGCTGGCCCTTCCCCCCGTCGATCACGGCCAGCGCCGGCAACGGCTTCTCCTCCGACCGACGCCGCGCGAAATAGCGCCCGACCACCTCGGCCATCGCCCGGAAATCGTCGTTGCCGCCGCCGTACGCCAGCGCAACGGCCGCGCCGGCCACCGGCTCGGGCGCCGCGCCCGTTGTCCCGTCCACGCCCGCCACGCCGCCCGCGTCCGCGTCCGGCGCCGCGCCGCGCACCTTGAAGCGGCGGTACTCCCCCTTGTTCGGCGCGCCGTTCTCGAAGAAGACGGCGCTGCCGACGACCTCGGTCCCCTGCGTGTGCGAGATGTCGAAGCACACGAGCGTCCGCGGGACGACCTTCAGCTCGAGCGCCTCCTGGAGCGCGTAGAGGTCGTCGTCGGCCCGCTCGCGCGCCGCCTCGTGGAGAACGACCTGTTCCTCGAGCAGGTGACGCGCGTTCTGGTTCGCCAATTCGACCAGCCGGAGCTTGTCGCCGCGCTGCGGCACGCGCGTGTACACCCGCCGTCCCGCGGCCTCGGCCACCAGCATCTCGACCGTCGGGCGATCCTCGAAATCCACCGGGAACAGGATCTCCCGCGGCAGATCCGCCATGCCGTGCTCGCCGCGCCCGAGATAGAACCGGGTCGCGGCGGCGGCGAGCAACGCGTCTTCCTCCTCGGCGGCGATGTTGCCGAAGAAGTCCACCTCCCGGCCGAGCAGCTTGCCATCGCGGATGCGGAGCAGCACCGCGCAGGCCCGGTCGCCATCGCGCGCCGTCCCCACGACGTCCTGATCCCCGCCGCGTACGTCCATCATGCGCTGCCGGCGTTCGATCGACTCGAGCCCCGTTCGGACGTCGCGGAGGTGCGCCGCCCGCTCGAAGTCGAGCGTCCGGGCGGCATCGCGCATCCCGCGCTCGACGCGCTCGCGCACGGCCGCCGTACGCCCGGCGAGGATCTCGAGGATCTCGTCGATCATGGCGCGATACTCCGTTCGGGACTGGAGCCCGACGCACGGCGCCTGGCAGCGGCCGATGTGGTAATCGAGGCACGGCCGCGCCGGCGCCTCCCGCGGCAGGTCGTAGCGGCAGCTCCGGACCGTGTAGAGCTGCTTGATCACCTCGAGCGCCTGTCGCATCGGCCGCACGTCGGTGAACGGACCGAAGTAGCGCGCGCCGTCGTTCTCGAGCCGCCGGGTCACGAAGACACGCGGGAACGGCTCCTGCACCGTCACCTTGATGTACGGGTAGCGCTTGTCGTCCCGAAGCTGGATGTTGAAGCGAGGGCGGTGCGCCTTGATCAGGTTCGCCTCGAGCAGCAGCGCCTCGGCCTCGGAGCCCACGACGATGGTGTCCACATCGGCCGCGCGGCGGACCAGTTCCCGCGTCTTCAACGACAAATCCTGGCCGCGTGAGAAGTAGCTCCGCACGCGCGTACGCAACGACTTGGCCTTCCCGATGTAGAGGATCTCGCCGCCGGCATCCTTGAACAGGTACACGCCCGGCTGCGTCGGTAGGTGTTGCAGCTTGGTCTCGAGCGCCGTCGGGGCCACCGCGAACGTCCTCCCGCGATGAGGGTGCGAGCGGGCGCCGCACGCGGCGCCCGGGCATAATACCCCGCGCATCCGGGCCGTTCCGCGGCGACCCTGCGCCGCCTACCCTCGCGCTCCGCGGAGCACAGACAGCGCCCCGCGCGCCACGCGGCTCGCCTCTTCCACCCGCAGCGCATGGGCGAACGTGAAGAAGAGGAGCCCGTACGGCCCGAGGATCACGACCGCCGTGAGAATGGGGTGGAGCGGGGGCAGCACCAGGAGGAGCGCGCGGGCGAGCGCCGCCGCGCAGAGCGCCGCGACGATCATGGCGGCGATGGGCCGCGTTCCGGCGCCGACCGGTCCGATCCGCGAGCGCAGCGTGCGCCGGAGCAGCGCCCATTCGACCCACGCCGCGAGTCCCGCGCCGAGGCTCAGGCCGGCCGTGCCGAGCGGCCGCCCCAGGACCGCGACCCGCTCGAGCGGAAACATCAGCGCTGCCCCGAGCGCCGCGGCGAGCACGACGCGGACGAAGGCGATGCGCGCAGGCGTGCGCGTGTCGTGCAGCGCGTAGAACGTGGATGAGAAGAGGCGCGTGGCCGTCGAGGCGAGGAGGCCGATCGCGTACCCCGCCAACGTCAACGCCACCACCACCGTGTCGGCCTTCGCGAACTGGCCGTGCTGATAGAGCGCGGCCACCACGACGTCGCCGAGCGTGAGGTACCCCACCACCGAGGGCACAACGAGCAGCGCGATCCGGCGGAGCCCCGCGTTCGTGCGCGCGCGCAGCGCCTCCGCCGCGCCCGTCCGCTGCCGCGCCAGCTCCGGGAGTTCCGCCGCGGCGACCGACATCCCGAACAGGCTGATCGGCAGCATGTAGAACGTCTGTGCGTAGGAGAGCACCGCGAGCGCGCCGCCCCAGAGGAGCGAGGAGAGCGCGAGATCGACCCAGCCGCTCAACTGGACGACGCCGCGGCCCAGGATCGCCGGCCCCGCGTTGCGAACCGCCGTGCGCACGCCAGCGAGCCGTGTGTCCCACGCCACCTTCAACCGGCGCTCGACGCGGACGACCCATGGGAGCTGGATCCCGAACTGTAACAGGCCGCCGACGAGTGCGCCCCACGCCAGCGCGATCACCAGGCGACGGTCGTCTACGCGGCCGCCCACGAGGATGAAGGTGCCGATGATCGCCGCGTTCCACACGACCGGCGCGACGTAGGGGAGGAAGAACCGCCGATGGCTGTTCAGGATGCCGAGAGCCCACGCGGAGAGCACCAGCACGCCGGTCATGGGGAAGATGATCCGTACGCTGGCGATCGTGAGCTCCCGCTGCGCGCCTTCGAAGCCGGGCAGGAAGATGTCGACGAGCGCGGGCGCCAGCAGGATCCCCAGCAGTGCGAGCCCGCCGGCCACCGCGAGGACCAGCGCGAAGACGGCGCCCGCGACCCGGCCCGCCTCCTCTTCTCTCCCCTGCTCCAGCAACTCCGCGTAGACGGGGATGAACGAGGCGCTCAGCGTGCCTTCGCCGAGCAGGTTCTGAAGGACGTTCGGCATCCGCAGCGCCGCGCGGAAGATGCTTGCGAAGGGCGACGTCCCGAGGTACACCGCGGTCGCCGTGTCACGGAGGAGTCCCGTGATCCGGCTGACAAGAATGCCCGCTGCCACCCAATGGGCGGAGCGGGCGGAGGAGCCGGCGTCGGCCACGTCAGTCGCCGCGCTCACCGTTCGGAAGCGCCTCGCCCGCGGCCGGCTTCGCCTCGAGCAGCCGGTGCAGGAATTCGCTCTGCTCCTCGAGCCGCTGGACTTCCGCCGCCAGCCGCTCGACCTCCGACTCGAGGCCCGCGACGCGCTCGCCCAGGCCGGCATCCCCGTCGGTGCCGCGCCCGCGTTCGAGGCGCGCCGCGAGCGCCCGCCCGAGCTGCGAGTCCAGGACCACCGCCACGAGCGGGATCATCAGTGCCAGAACGACGACGACTCCGAAGAACATGTCGAAAACCTATCCCCGCCGGACCCGCGGCGGCAAGCCGGCCGCGACCGGCCACGCGTCGCGAACCACCGCCCGATCGGCCGGGTTCGACCGCGCCGGCCACGACCCACGCGATGCGTCGCTCACCGCACGCCCGCCGCCTCCGCACCCAGACGCACATCCATGCGGCCCGCGATCTCCGCGAGCAACTCCGGGCCGTACCGCACGAGGTATTGGAAGATGTTGAGCACCCGCTCCTGCGGATTCCCGTCGGGAAAGAGGTTCGCCCGCGCCTTGTCGAGCTGTTCGATTCCCACATCGTTGCGAAGCTTCAGATGGTGCGCGATCTTCTTCTCCACCTCCGAGAGTTGGACCTGGCTCGCATTACGCGCGCCCTCGAGCGGCCCCTTCAGGGTCGGGTCGATCTCCCGCGCCGCGCGCATCAGCCGGTCGTACCCGCCGGCGAGCGCCTCCCGCAACGCGGCGACCGCGCTGGTGACCGACTCCGGTAACTCCTCGCGCAGGACCCGCGCCGCCACCTCGTGCGCCGGCCGCCGGAACGCATCCACGTCGAGGTCGAACCGCTCCAGGACCTTCGCGATCTTCCGCTCGATCACCGTCACGCTCGAGCGCGGCACGACCACCGGCATCCCGATCCCGTGCGCCTCGAAGAGCGGCTTCAACTGACCCAGGTACGCCACCTCGCCCGGACCGCCGACGTATGCGACCGTCGGCAACACCACGTTCTCGACCACCGGCCTCAACACCACGTTCGCCGAAAAACGCTCGGGCTCCGCCGCCAGCAACGCACGCAACGCATCGGCATCGAAGCGCCGGCCGGTCCGGCGCAGCACGAACCCCGCCGGCCGCTCCGGATCCCGGAAGATCCGCTCCCGGCCCTGGTCATCTTCGTAGAAGACGTTCGTCGCACCCTCGAGCACCGGGACCTGCACCGCATAGCCGTGCTCTTCGAGGCGCCGCGCCTGCGCCGCGAGCAATTCCTCGTGCGCAGCGGACCGCTCGAGTTCCCGCTCGACCGTCTCCGCGGCGAGCGCCTTGAGCCGCGGCTGGCCACCGTCGACGAGGAGCAGATCGAACGGCGCGCAAACCCCCGCGATCACGTCGGTGAACGCTTCCGCGACCGTCCGGCCGGGGCGGTACGCGCTTCGAAGCAACTCGACGAATCCATCCGCAAACTCTGTCGTGGGAAGATGTTGGATGAATTCATCTAATGTCGCTTCTACCGACGGACCCAGGACACGGTTTCGCATCGATGCCGGGGGCGCATCCGGGGCGTCGGCCAACGTCACGCGGTGCAGCACGTTCTCGCGGTCGAGCACGTGGACGTGGTTCGCCTCCTCCCAGTCGTGGTCGTCGGAGGCGATCCAGAAGAGCGGCGCGACCGGTCGTTCGAGCACCGGCTCGAGCGCTGCCGCGAGGCGAACCGCGTGCAGGATCTTGTAGATCGTGTAGAGCGGCCCCGTGAACAGCCCCGGCTGCTGACCGGTCGTGACGAAGACGCCCCCGCCGCCGATGACCTCTTCGAGTCGGGAGGCGGCGGCCGGCGTCGTGGCGCGAATCAGCGAGGCCGCTTCGCGCCGCCGGTCGGCATCGAAACGGCCGGCGACCTCCTCCGCCTTGCTCCTGTAGGTCGACACATCCCGGGGCGAGCCGCGGAAGAAGGCCATCGCCGCGGGGAGGCCCTGCTGGTATTCCTGGACGAACGTCGAGCCGGAGATCGGGCCGACGCGGAGTTCGAGATTCAGAAGACGCCTCCGGTGATGGCGGTCGAGGATTGGCGGCCGGTGGCCCGGACGTTCAGCCCCGGCCCTTGTGATACGGTTCGCCGCGCACGATGGTCCCAGCCCGGTAGAGCTGTTCCATCAGGACGAGACGGGCGATGTCGTGCGCGAGCGTGAATGGCGAGAGCGAAAGGCGCACGCGCGCGTGCGCGAGGGTCGGCGAATCCAGGCCGAGGGCGCCGCCGATCAGGAACGCAGCACCCGGCTGCGACGCGACGGCCAGCCCCTCGAGGTAGCGGCTGAACTGCTCCGAACTCCAGCGCTCGCCGCTGCGGGTGAGCGCGACGACGTCGGCGCCCTCCGGCACGCGCTCGAGGAGCCGGCGGGACTCGCGCGCCCGGATTTCCGCATCGGGCCGCCCCCGCCGCGCCGGCTCCGCGCGGATCTCGACGACATCGAGGGTCCAGTACCGCCGCGCTCTCCGCTCGTACTCGGCCACCGCGTCCGCAAGCAGGCGGCCGGGGCGCCCCACGCAGAGGACGGAGAGGCGCACGTCGCCGCGTTACGCGTAGACGCCGCGCATCCGGTGGACGGCCGCCACGCGGTCGATCGAGACCATGTACGCCGCCGTCCGCATGTTCACATCGTGCTGCTTCGCGTACCGCAGCACCCGCTGGAACGAACGGATCATCACTTCCATCAACCGCTGGTTGACCACATCCTCGTTCCAGAAGTACCCCTCCCGGTTCTGCACCCATTCGAAATAGCTGACCGTCACGCCGCCGGCATTGGCCAGGATGTCCGGGATCACGAAGATGCCCTTCTCATCGAGGATCGCATCGGCCGGCGCCGTGGTGGGGCCGTTGGCCCCCTCCGCAATGATCTTCGCCTTGATGTTCGCCGCGTTCTTCCGCGTGATCACGTTCTCGAGCGCCGCCGGGACCAACACGTCCACATCCAGCTCGAGAAGCTCCTCGTTCGTGATCGGGTCACCGTTCGGGAAGCCCTCGAGGAACCGATGCTCGCCCACCCACTTCAGCGCTTCGCTGATGTAGATGCCGTTCGGGTTGTAGATCCCGCCCGTCTTGTCGCTGATCGCGACCACGGTGAGCCCCTCGCTCTCCATCAGCGACGCGGCGACGGAGCCCACGTTGCCGAATCCCTGGATCGCGACCCGGGTTCCATTGAGCGGCATCCCCATCTCGCGCAACGCTTCCTTCACCACGATCGTGACCCCCCGGCCCGTCGCTTCGCGGCGCCCGAGCGAGCCCCCCAGCGAGATCGGCTTTCCGGTCACGACCGCCGTGACCGTGTGGCGCTTGTGCATCGAGTAGGTGTCCATGATCCACGCCATCACCTGCTCGTTGGTGTTGACATCCGGCGCCGGTACATCCGACTCGGGCCCCAACACCTCGAGGATCGACGCCGTGTAGCGCCGTGTCAGGCGCTCGAGCTCGCCCGTCGACAGCCGCTGCGGATCGCAGACCACGCCGCCCTTCGCACCCCCGAACGGGATATCCACGACGGCGCACTTCCACGTCATCCACGCGGCCAGCGCGGTCACCTCGTCCAATGTGACGCCCAGGTCGAAGCGGATCCCGCCCTTCGCCGGGCCACGCGACGTGTTGTAGAGCACGCGATAGCCCCGGAAAACCTCGATCTCGCCGTTGTCCATCATCACCGGAACCGAGGTGATGACCTGCTTCTCCGGGTTGCGCAGGATCCGGTAAACCCCCGGATCCAGCGAGAGCAGCTCCGCCGCGTGGTCGAAGCGCTGCATCATCGCCTCGAATGGGTTGTCTTCGTCGGGCACCGGTTGCGGGTCCGTCGTCGGAACGATCATCGGTGCTGGTTCCATGGGCCGTTGGCCTCCCACAGGTCGTGCGACACGAGTACCGTGTCGCGCAAGAAACGCTCGTTGTCTCGGTCCCGGTGGTCCACGTTGTAGTGGAGCCCCCGGCTCTCCCGCCGCCCGCGCGCGCATCGGACGATCAGGAGAGCGGTATCGATGATGTTGCGCAGCTCGACGAGCCTGGCATCGAGCTGCACGCGCGCGAATTCCTTGTCGACCTGCTCCTTCCACTCCGTCAATCGGGACTCCGCCCGGGCCAGGCGCTCGTTGCTGCGGACGATCCCGGCGTCCTCCCACATGAGCGTCCGGGCCGCGGCGAGGAGCCCTCGCCATCGCGCCTCATCGGAAGTGTCGGCCGCGCGGGTGCCGAGGGAAAATTGCGGGCGATCGATGTCCACGGTGCACGGCGGTTGGCCGAGCACGAGCTGGGCGGCCCGATGGCTGTAGACCACGGCTTCGAGCAACGAATTGGATGCCAGCCGGTTCGCGCCGTGGACGCCCGTGCACGCGACCTCGCCGGTCGCGAGCAAGCCGGGGAGCGAGCTCCGCGCGAAGGCATCGGTACAGATGCCGCCGCAGGCGTAATGGGCCGCGGGTACGACCGGGATCGGCTCGTGCCGGATGTCGAGCCCGCGTTCGGCGCAGGCGGCGGAGATGTAGGGGAAGCGTCGTTCGATGTCTTCGGGCGGGATCGGCGAGAGGTCCAGCAGGACGTGGGGCTCGCCGCTATCCTTGAGCTCGAAGTCGATGGCGCGGGCCACGACGTCGCGTGTCGCGAGCGAGCCCATCGGGTGGACCCCGTCGAGGAGCGGCTCCCCGTTGCGCTTTCGCAGGACCGCGCCCTCGCCGCGGACCGCCTCCGAGATGAGGACGGCGTGATCACCGGCCGGGTAGAGTGCCGTCGGGTGGAACTGGACGAATTCGAGGTTCGCGACGGCAGCGCCGGCGCGATACGCCATGGCGACGCCATCGCCCGTGGCGATGTCCGGGTTCGTGGTGTGGAGATAGGCGCGGCCCAGGCCGCCACTGGCGAGCAGGGTCACGGGCGCGTGGTACTCGGCGGCGGCGCCCGTGCGACGATTCAGCACGAGCGCGCCGGCGCACCGACGCTCTCCGGTCGCGCGGTCGATGCCGACCACGAGGTCGACGACGAGGTGGTCTTCGAGGATTTCGACGTCGGGGTGGGCATCGAGCGCTTCGAGCAACGCCCGCTCGATCTCGCGCCCCGTGAGGTCCGCGGCGTGGACGATACGGCGTCGCGAGTGACCGCCCTCGCGGCCCAGCGCGAGGCGGCCGGCCGCGCGCGAGAAACGCACGCCCCACGCGATCAGCTCCTGGATCCGCTCGGGTCCGTCGCGCACCAGACCCCGAACCGCGGAGGTGTGGCACAGGCCGGCGCCCGCGAGGAGCGTATCGCGGATGTGCAGTTCCGGGTCATCATCATCGCCGACCACGGCGGCGATCCCACCCTGGGCCCAGTTCGTATTCGATGCGGCGCGCTCTTTCTTGGTGACCACGGTCACACGGCGTCGGCCGGCCAGCTTGAGCGCAAAGCTCAGGCCCGCGATGCCGCTGCCGATCACCAGCACGTCGCTTGCGTGCGTGTTCATGAGACCAGCAGATCGAGCCGTCGCGCGAATACTTCCGCTCCGGCCTCGACCCTCACATCCTGCTCCAGAACCCAGAGGTCCAGTTCGGGATCCAGCGGCGCCAGCTTCACCGCGTCCTTGGCCGTCGTGACGACGGCACGGCCGCCGGCCGTCTGGCGGAGCCGGGCGATGTCGCGGGCATCGTAACAGTAATGGTCCCGAAACGCCAGGGTCGTCGTGATTCGCGCACCCGCATCGCGGGCGTTCGTCAGGAATCGCTCCGGTTCGGCGATGGCGACCACGGCCACGGCCTCCCCCGCGGGTGGCCCATTGGCCGGCCCGGAGTCCGGACGGGACCACCGCGAGGCCCTCAGGTGGAGACGCACGATCGCCGCGTCCGTGTAGTCGGCCAGCGCCGCGGCCACGCGCTCCGCCTCGCCCGGCGCGGCGGTCTTGCGTGTGACCGCCACGAGATCGGCGCGGCGCAGCGCGGCGGGCGGCTCGCGCCAGGGCCCGCGCGGAAGCAGCCGCGGCGCGGCGCTCCAGCGCTCGGCCGCCACCAGCACCACGTCGAGATCGCGGACCAGGCGGCGGTGCTGGAACCCGTCGTCCAGGACGAGCGCGGTCGCGCCCGCCAGGATCGCCGCCCTCGCTCCAGCCACGCGGTCCCGGCCCTCGATGACGGGGATCTCCGGGTGCCACGCCCGGTGCAACGCGGGCTCGTCCGGAGCGTAGCCTCCGTGCAGGACCGCTGGCGCGCGTCCCCGTCGGCGCAGTTCATCGACGAGCCAGCGCGAGACGGGCGTCTTCCCCGTGCCGCCGACCGTGAGATTGCCGACGCTCACCACGGGGACCGGGAGCCGCACGGCCTCGAGCCAGCCGCGGCTGTAGGCGTGGTTGCGCAGCCGCATCCCGATCCGGTAGGCGAGTTCGACGGGCGCCAGCGCCGCGTCGAGCACGGACGCCACGGGACCACCGGCGCCCGCCCACCAGCGCTCGACCCATCCACCGCCAAGCGCCGGGCCCGCTCGCGCAGGGACCTCAGCCGCCTGTTCCATCTCCATCGGCCTCACGGACGAGCCGGTCGAGTTCGGCTTCCAGCGCCCGCCCCCGGCGGGCCAGCTCTCCGGCATCGGCGTCCCGCGGCACCTCGTGCGGCGCGCCGTAGACCACACGGATGCGCGCGAACGGCCGGGGGACGAGGAACCGGTCCCACCCGCCGAACCACCATGCCCGGTCGGCGCCCGCAGCCACGGGCACGATCGGAAGCCCCGTCATCCGCGCCGCCTGGAGCACGCCCGGCTTCAGCTTCTGGCGCGGCCCCCGCGGACCGTCGGGCGTGATACAGAGCGAGCGGCCGGCTCGCGCATGCCGCACCAGCTCGCGTAGCGCCGTGCCGCCGCCCCGTGTGCTCGATCCGCGCACCGTGAGGTACCCCCATCGCTGGACGAGCCTCGCAAGCACCTCGCCATCCCGGGACCGGCTGATCAGCGTCACCACGCCCTGCCCACGATGCAGGTATGCCGGGGGCAGGAGGCGCCCGTGCCAGAGCACGTAGATGACCGGCGCACCCGCTTCCCGCCGGCGCCGTTGGTACTCGGCGCCCTGCACCTCGAAGCGCGCCGTCGCGAACAGCGCATCGAGGACGAGCCGGCCGGAGTGGCTGGCAAGGGCCAGGCGCAGGCCATCTCTCATCCGGCTCCCGCGAGTAGCTCCGCAGCCAATGCAGCCACGCGCTCCGCCGCGCCGCACGTGCCGTCGCCCGGCGCCATCAGCGACGCACGCACGCGCCGCAGCGCGATCAGCGCCTCGCGTCGCTCCGCCGCATCCGGGTCGAGCAGCGGCACCAGCGCATCCGTCAGCGCCGCCGGCGTGGCGGCGCCCTGCACGAATTCGCACGCGATCCGCTCGCCCGCGACCAGGTTCACCAACCCGATCGATGGCACGCGCACGAGCCGTCGCGCCAACCAGTACGTCAGCGGATGCGTGCGGTACGCGATCACCATGGGTGTCCCCGCCAGCGCGGCCTCGAGCGTGGCCGTCCCCGACTTCACCAGCGCAGCATGCGCGTGCCGGAGTAGTGCACGTGAATCCGTCAGCCGCGGAAAGGGCAGCCCCTCGTACGTCCGCCGCGGAATCATTTCGGATGCCGCGATCACGGGCTGGAGCCCCGGACGACGCGCTCGGACGCGTCGCGCCGTTTCGAGGAAAACCGGGAGATGGCGCGTCACCTCCTGCGCCCGCGAGCCCGGGAAGAGCGCCAGGATCGGGCGATCCGGGCGCAGGTTGGCCTGGCGGCAAAGATCCTCCCGCGACGTCGCCGGCGCCGGCGAATCCAGCAGCGGATGCCCCACGAACCGCGCGTCCGCGCCCGCCTCCCGGAACAGCGCCTCCTCGAACGGGAGGATCACCGCGAGCCGGTCGGTGAATTCCGCGAGCTGTTGCACCCGGCTCCGGTGCCACGCCCACACCTGCGGCGCGATGTAGTACAGAACCGGGACCCCGGCTTCCCGCGCCATCCGCGACAGCCGCAGATTGAAGCCCGGATAGTCGATCGGAAGCACCAGGTCCGTGCGCCGCTCGAGCATCTCCTCGCCCACGCGACGCAGCAGGCGAAGGAAGAACGGCAGCCGCGCCACGACTTCGACGAACCCCATGACCGCAAGCCGTCGCGGATCCGCGAGCAACTCGACGCCCTCCGCCGCCATACGCGGCCCTCCGAGACCGTAGAGCCGGGCATCCGGCCACCGCCGCTTCAGCGCGGCGGCGACCGCCGCCCCGTGCAGATCACCGGACGGCTCACCGGCCGCCAGCAGGATGTTCGGCGAGGACAACGTCAGGCGAGCCGGTTGAGAGGGTAAAGCATCAGAGACACCAGGATCAGCGCCCGCATGCGTTCTCCGCCCGCTCGCGGCGGATCCTGGAGCATGAAACGGCCGTTCGCGCACGCGCTCGCGCACGAGTTTCTTTTCAGCCTCCACAGACGGGCCGGCCGGGACGCGCCACCCGCCTGCGCCCGCCGCTCACGCGGAAACCGTATGAGCGACATGTCGTTCGATCCGCTGGATGATTTCGAGCGCCACCGCCAGTGCGCGCCGACCATCCTCGCCGGATACCGTGACCGGCCCCCGGCCCAGCGCCGCCGAGACGAAGCTCGTCAGCTCGCACAGCAACGGCTCCGCACCATCGCCGCGCAGCGGGATCCGCTCGACGACGTCCTCGAGCGATGCGGCGGCCAGCGGCTCCCCGGGTGCGAAGTCGACCTCCGACCGAAGCCGGAGGAACTCTCCGACGCCGGCCGCGAGGTCCAGGCTGATGTATCCCGATCGCTGAAAAAAGCGGATCTTCCGCATCCGCTCGAGCGAGACCCGGCTCGCGGTGAGGTTCGCCACCCCGCCACCCTCGAATTCGAGCCGCGCGTTCGCAATGTCCGTGCTCGGCGTCAGCACGGGCAGCCCGACCGCGGCCAGCGACGTGACCGGATGCGGCATCAGCGTCAGCACCACGTCCAGGTCGTGGATCATCAGATCCAGCACCACCGCCACATCCGTCCCGCGCGTGCCGAACGGAGCCAGCCGATGACTCTCGACGAACAGCGGCTCGTCCAGAAACGGCTCGCACGCGCGCAGCGCTCCGTTGAACCGTTCGACGTGGCCCACCTGCACGATCGTCCCGGCAGCCGCCGCGGCGTCCAGGATCCGATCCGCTGCCTCGAGCGACGGCGCGATCGGCTTCTCGATCAGCAGATGCGCGCCGTGCGCGATCGCCGCCTGCGCCACCTCCTCGTGCGCCGTCGTCGGGACCGCGATCACCACGGCATCCACCGCATCCAGGAGCTGCTCTCGATCCGCGAATGCCCGCAGCTCCAGCGTCCGAGCCACCTCCTCCAGCCGGTCCGCGTCGATGTCGTGAATGCCGACCACCGTCGCGCCCTCGACCTCCCGAAGCAAACGGGCGTGGTGGAAGCCCAGGCTCCCCACGCCCACCACGCCGACTCGTAGTCTCTGGCTCATCACGCTCAGAGCGCGACCCCGCGCCCGCTCTCCTCGAAAAACGCCAGGAAATGCTGCACCTCGGGGAGCGGCGCCAGCTCTCCCCGCGCCCGCTCGATCGCCCGACGGAGGTTCAGCTCCGAGTGGAACAACAGCCGGTATGCTCGCTTCAGCTCCCGCCGAACCTCCTCCGAAAAGCCCCGCCGTTGCAGCCCCACGCTGTTGAGCCCATACAGCCGCAACGGATTCCCCGCCGCCTGCACGAACGGCGGCACATCCTTCGGAACACGGGACGCGCCGCCGACCATCGCGTGGCAACCGATCCGGACGAATTGATGGATCGCCGTGACCCCGCCGACGATCGCCCAATCCTCGATCTGGACGTGCCCGCCCATGTTCACGGCGTTCGATAGAATCACGTGGTCGCCGATGATACAGTCGTGCGCCACGTGCGCGTAGGCCATGATCAGGCAGTCGTCCCCGACCTCCGTCCGGCCGTGCGCCGCCGTGCCGCGGTTCAGCGTCGCGAATTCGCGGATCACCGTGCGCTCGCCGATCACGAGCAACGTCTCTTCGCCGCGGTACTTCAGATCCTGCGGGTCGGTGCCCAACACCGCGCCCTTGTGGATCTGGCACCCCGCACCGATGATGGTGTCGCGCTCGATCAGCGCGTGCGGGCCGATCCGCGTGCCATCCCCTACACTGACGTTCGGTCCGATCACCGCGTACGGGCCCACCACGACATCCGACCCGAGCTCGGCGCCCGGGTCGATGACCGCCGTCGGGTGCACGTCGCTGAGCGGGAAGACATTGGCATCCAGCACGTCTGCCGTCTCCTTCAGCGGTCCCTGATTCCGGCCATCATCTCGGCTTCCACCGCGACCTGCCCGTCCACGGTTCCGACCCCCCGCATCCGACACACATGCCGTCGAAGCTGCAACATTTCGAGTTCGAAGCGGATCTGGTCACCCGGCGTGACCGGGCGCCGCCATTTCACGTTGTCCAGCGACATGAAGTAGATCGTCTTGCTCTCGACGCCCTCGACCGCCTCCATCAACAGCAGTCCGCCCACCTGCGCCATCGCTTCGATCACCAGGACACCGGGCATCACCGGGTGCCCCGGGTAGTGGCCCTGGAAGAACGGCTCGTTGATCGTGACGTTCTTGATGCCCACGATCCGCTTCCCTGCCTCGAACTCGAGGATCCGGTCCACGAGCAGCATGGGATAGCGGTGCGGCAGGTACTGCATGATCTTCTCGATGTCGACGATCGGCATCGCCGAGCCCGGACCCGCCGCCGCCCGGATCTGCTTTGCCAGCGCCAGGTTGCCCGCGTGGCTCGGCCGGTCCGCCACGACGTGGCCACGCACGCGCGCGCCGAGCAACGCGAGATCGCCAATGATGTCCCCCACCTTGTGCCGCACGAACTCGTCGGGAAAACGCAACTCGCCGGATGCCACGCCATCGGCGTCCAGCACCACCGCGTTCTCCAACGTCGCGCCGAGCGCCAGGCCGCGCGCGCGCAAGGCTTCCGCCTCGTGCAGAAAGCCGAACGTCCGCGCCGGCGCGACCTCGCGCGCGAAGGATTCCGGCCCGATGTCGAACGAACCGTACTGTCGCCCGATCCGCGGATGATCGAACTCGATCGTGGCGGAGACTCGGAACCGCGCCGCCGGCACGACGGCGTAGCTCGCGCCGCCGCCGGCCTCGACGTTGAGTGCCCGACCGACGGACAGGACCGGAGCCGGCGCCTCCTGCGCCGCCAGGCCGGCCTCCTCGAGCACCTCGACGAACGGCCGGAAACTGCCATCCCCGATCGGGACCTCCGGCCCGTCCACGTCGATCACGAGGTTGTCGATTCCACACGCCGAGACCGCGGCCAGCACATGCTCGACCGTGTCGACACGCGCCTCGCCGGCGGCCAGGCTCGTGCCCCGATCCGTCGACGCGACGGCGTCCAGCGTCGCCCGAACCTCCGGCTCGCCCTCGAGATCCACCCGCCGGAACCGGATCCCCGTGTCCGCGCCGGCCGGCCGGAAGCGGATCCGCGCGGGCTTGCCCGTGTGGAGTCCGACGCCCTCGAACGCCGCCTCGGCGGCTACCGTCTGCTGCTTCGGCCCGTCCGTCATTCCTCCCCCACCTCCTCAGCGCGCACCGCCCGCTCGAGCGCCCGCAGCCGTGCAGCCAATTTCGGGAGCCGGAACATCCCCGCCTGCGCCCGCAACGCCTCCTTGTGCGGCCGCGCGGGATAGCCGCTGTAGACCGCGCCCGCAGGGATGTCGCCGAACACGCCCGCCTGCGCCGCGACCGTCGCGCCATCGCCCACCTCGAGATGGCCGCTCAGACCCACCTGCCCCGCCAGCGTCACTCCACGGCCGACCACACAGCTTCCGGCAATGCCGACCTGCGCCACGATCACCGATCGCTCGCCCACACGCACGTTGTGTCCGATATGGACCAGATTGTCGATCTTCACCCCATCCCCGATTTCCGTCGCACCGATCGAGCCCCGATCGATCGTCGTGTTCGCGCCGATCTCGACATCCGCGCCGATCACGCACCGACCGACCTGCGGGATCTTCCGGTGCTCGCCCTCCACCTGGACATAGCCGAACCCATCCACGCCGACGCGCGCCCCCGCGTGCAGCACGGACCGCGCGCCGATCCGCACGCCCGGATACAGCACCACGTGCGGATGCAGCACCACGTCGTCGCCGATCTCGCAGCCGTCGCCGACCACGACGTGAGCGCCGATGCGGACCCGGTCACCCAGCCGGACGTCCCGTCCGATCACGGCGTACGGACCGACCCCCAGTTCGGTGCCGGTCCGGACCCCCGGGCCGAAGACCGCCGTCGGATGCACTTCCGGCGCCGGGCGCGATTCCGGATAAAAATGCGGGAGCAGCGCCGCGAGCGCGCGATGGACGTCGGAGACGACGATCCGTACGACCGTGCCACTGCTACGGATCGCCAGAGCATCTCCGACGAGCACCGCGCCGGCACCAGTCCGTTCAAAGTACGGGAGGTACCGGGGGTGTGCAAGAAAGGACAGCTCGTCCGGGCCGGCCCGTTCGAGCGGCGCCACGCCGGTCAGCTCGGGGTCGGTTTCGCCCTCCAACCGTCCGGCCACGAGCCGGGCGACGTCCGACGCCTTCACGAGCTGATCGATACCGCCCGGCAGGCGCCGTGGCGGTCGAGAATCGAGGGCGCGAGGCCACTCCGCGGCCGACGGCGCGCCACCGCCCGGGCATCCTCCGGCGGACGCGCCGATGCTGCACGCCGCCCGGGGCCGAAAGAGATACGCGCACGCGGCATCGGTCTCACGAACAGGATCGTACTCAGGGAACCGGGAAAAGAGGCGTCTACGGCTTCGAACCCGACGCCTTCAGACGCGTGAGGACCTGGTCGGTCACATCGAGCGTCGTGTCGGCCGCGATGATCGCGCCCGCCGCCGCATCGAAGATCAAGGCGTAGTTGCCTTGCTCGCGGATCTCCTCGATCGCGGTCTGGATCTGCGTCATCACCGGCTGCACCAGCTCCTGCTGCCGCTTGCCCGCCTGCTGCTCGAGTTCCATCGCGCGCTGACGGTATTCGATCTGCTTCTGCTGGATCGCCTGGAGCTGGGTCTGCCGCGCTTCCTCCGAAAGCATTCGCTGCTGCTGGTCGAAGTCCGCGATCATCTTCTTGATCTCTTCCTCCAGCTTGCCCAGCTCCTGCTGGTACCCTTGCAACTCGCGCTGGAGCGTCTCTTGTGCCTGCTGCGCGGCCGGCAACTCCGCGAGGATCCGCTGCGTGTTGACGTAGGCGAGCTTCGGCGCTGCCTGCGCCGCCGCCGGCGCTGCGGCGGCAGCGCTCAGCGCGCCCGTTGCGAGCAGTGTTGCGAGGACGTTTCGCATTCGGTTCCGGACCTCTTTCAGGTTAGAAGAATTGGCCGAACTTGAAATGGAGCTGCCAACCGGGATCATCCTTGTCGAAGCCGTACGCGAAGTCCAGACCCAGGGGCGCGAATGGCGTCACGACGGTGACCCCGACGCCGGCACCGCGGAAGAGGCGGGTCGGGTCGATGGAATCGAACCCGTGCCACAGGTTACCGGCATCATAGAAGAGGGAGAGCGAGATGTTGTCGTTCAAGCGCATGGCGTACTCGGCGCTCATGCGGAGGTACGCGTTCCCGAAGCGAGCGGCGCTCGAGACGCCGCGTCCCTGCTCGAAGTAACCCTCCGGCGTGATCGTGCTCTCCTCGTAGCCTCGGAGAGGTGTGCCGAACTGGACGCCGCCGAGGAGGAACCGTTCGAAGGGGAAGCGGCTCGCATCACCGACGAGCAGGCCGGCCTCGGCGGAGAGGCCCAGCGCGAAGCGGATCGGGCGCGAGCCCGGCCGCTGGCCGCCGACCTGACCGACGGGGACCCACCAACTCCCGCTCGCCGTGTATTTCTGGAAGTCGCCATCGCCGCCGAGTGGCCCTCCGTTGAAGGTCGCCTCGATCTCCTGCCGCGAACCCCGCGTCGGGAAGAGCGGACTGTTCAGCGTCTGACGGGTGATGCCCAGCGAGACGCTGCTGAGCACGCCCGGCGGCAGACCGAAGATCGACGAGTCGACGCCGTCGTTCTGCTCGTACGACGTCCGGGAGAGCGTGTAGCCGAGGAAGATGCGGGTGAACCGGGGGTCGAGCGGGAACGGCACGCCGAAGCGGAGTCCCGCGCCCGTACGCCGCCGCTGACCCTCGCTGACCAGCGGCGAGAACCGGTCCCGCGCGTTGAAGAGCGAGATCGAGCCGCTCACCCGCGATCCCGCGATCGCCGGATCGCCGTAGCTGGCCTCGAAGTTGTTCGAGTAGCGCCCGTACTCCCAGCGGATGTGGCCCGACTTCCCCTGCCCGAAGAGGTTCGGCTCGTCGAAGCCGATGAAGCCGGCAAGACCGCCCCAGCCGCCGAGCGACGTGCCGAACTGAAACGTCCCCGTCTGCTTCTCCTTGACCTTGAAGGTGACGTTGACGTCTCCCGTCTCCGTCCTCTCGATCTCCGGGTACGGCAGCGGCGCTTCGAAGTAGCCGAGCCCCATGATCTGCTGATAGCTCTGGATCAGCAGCTCCTGACTGAAGACGTCGCCCGGGTAGAGGTAGATCCGCTCCCGGATCACGTCCTCGTGGGTGCGCGTGTTCCCCTCGATCGCCACCCGGTTGATGTAGGCGACCTGGCCTTCGACGATGTCCCACCCCACCCGCACCGCCGGCTCGCCGTCCGGCGTCTGGGTGCGTTCGATGACCGGCTCGACACGGGCACCGAGATAACCGTTGTCCCAGTAGAGCTGGCTGACCTGGGTCGTGGCCTCCTCGAAGGCCACGCGGTCGAACACCTCGCCGCGCTGGCGGACCTCGCTCCCCCCGAGGCCGAAACGCGCCAGGAGCCCACCCGTCGGCCGTTCGAAGTACTGCTCCAGCGTCTCCGTCGGGAAGCGGCTGTTGCCACGGACCGAGAAGCCCGCAAGCTGGTACTGGGGCCCCTCGTCGACGCCGATGATCAGTCGCGCCTTGCCGCTCTCGGCATCGACCACCAGGGAATCACCCGTCACGGCGAAATCGATGTATCCGTGCCGCGCGTAGAAGGTCGGCAGCCGCTCGCGGATGTCCTTGCGCAGCTCCGCCTCGTCGTACGTCCCCTTGTTGAACCAGAAGAACCCCTCGGTGCTCGTCCCCAGGACGTCGCGCAGGTCGCCATCGGAGAAGGCCTCGTTGCCCTCGAAGACGATCTCGGCGATCGCCACCCGCTGACCCTCCGTGACATCGAAGACCAGCCGGTACTGCCCTGCGCGACCCTCGATCTCCTCGAGCCGGTGCTCGACGGAGCGCACGCGGAACCCCTTGTTGGCCAGCAGTTGGCGGATCAGCACTTCCGCTTCCGCCACGTTCGCCCGACGCAACGGCGCGCCGTCATCGAGGTCCGCCGTGTCCTTGACCGTACTCGCGCTCAGGTGCTCGAGCCCGTCGAATTCGATCGCCGCGATGTACGGCCGCTCGACGACCTCGAGCACCAGCGTGACCGGCGCGCCCGGATTCGCGGAGTCGGCGACGACCCGGACCACCGCATCATCGAACTGGCCGCTCGTCCACAGACGACGGATCCCTCGGTTGACGTCCCGGTAGGTGATCGTGTCCCCCGGGTGGATGCCGAACTCACCGAGGACGACAGCGGTTTGGAGGCGGGCGTTGCCCTGCACCAGGACACTGTCCACGACGACCACCGGCGGGGCCACCGGCGCCTCCTGTGCGCGGGCCGGCACCGCGAGCACGGCGGCGGCGGACAGAAGGGCCGCCGCCGCCGCGACGGCCCGAGTCGACTCCTCACACGACATCGGTCGCGTCCATACTCCTGCGATCAGGTCTTGGTCGACGAGGGCACCCGAAACTCGAGCGCCTCGCCTTCGGCCGCCACATCCACCTCGATCTCGTCACCGGCGGTGAACTCCGCGGTCAGGATCTTCTCCGAGAGCGGATCCTCGAGGTACCGCTGGATCGCCCGCCGCAACGGTCGAGCACCGAAGGTCTCGTCGTATCCCTTGTCCACGAGGAACGCGATCGCCTCGTCCGTCAACGTGAGGCGCAGCTCCTCGTCGGCCAGCCGATGGTGCACCTCCTTGAGCATGATGTGCACGATCTGGCCGATCTCGGCCTTCGTGAGCGTGTGGAAGACGATGATGTCATCGACGCGGTTCAGGAATTCGGGGTTGAACGCCCGCTCGATCTCACTCCTGACCTTTTGCTGCATCACCTCGTACGTCGTCTCGGTACCCCGCTGGTGGAAGCCGAGCATCTTCCCCTTGCTGATGTCGCGAGCACCGAGGTTCGACGTCATGATCAGGACCGTGTTCTTGAAGTCGATCACCCGCCCGTAGTTGTCCGTCAGGTGCCCTTCATCGAGGACCTGCAACAGGATGTTGAAGACGTCGGGGTGCGCCTTCTCGATCTCGTCGAGGAGCACGACCGAGTACGGCTTGCGCCGCACCGCCTTGGTCAGCGTCCCGGAATCCTCATAGCCCACGTACCCCGGAGGCGCGCCGATCAACCGCGAGACGGAGAAGTTCTCCATGTACTCGCTCATGTCGACGCGGATCAGCGCCTCCCGGTCGGCGAAGAGGAATTCGGCCAGCGCGCGCGCCAGCTCGGTCTTGCCGACGCCCGTCGGACCGCTGAAGATGACGCTGCCGATCGGACGCCGGGGATCCTTGAGCCCCGCACGACTCCGCCGGATCGCGCGACTGATCGTCCGGATCGCCTCGTCCTGCCCGACCACGCGCTGGTGCAGCTCTTCCTCCATCCGCACCAGCCGTTCGGTCTCCGCCTCCTTGAGGCGCGTCACCGGGATCCCCGTCCAGCGGCTCACAATGAAGCCGATCTCCTCCTCGCCGAGCTTCGGACGGTGGGCCTTCCGCTCCTGCTCCCACTCCTCCTGCTTGCGGCGGATCTCGCTCTGGAGCTCCCGCTCCCGGTCGCGCAGCTCCGCGGCGCGCTCGAAGTCCTGGTCGCGGATGGCCTCGTCCTTCTTGGCCGCGAGCGCTTCCATCTGCTCCTTGAGATCGGCGACCTCCGGCGGCGGCACCTGCGTGGCCAGCCGCGCTCGTGCGCCGGCCTCGTCGATCACGTCGATCGCCTTGTCCGGCAGGAACCGGTCCGTGATGTAGCGCTCCGAGAGCCGCGCGGCGGCAACCAGCGCATCATCGGGGATCACCACCTTGTGATGCTCCTCGTAATGCTTGCGCAGCCCCTTCAGGATCTCGATCGTCTCGTCCACCGTCGGCGGGTCCACGATCACCGTCTGGAACCGCCGCTCGAGCGCGCCGTCCTTCTCGATGTACTTGCGGTACTCGTTCAGCGTCGATGCGCCCACGCACTGGAGTTCGCCCCGCGCCAGCGCAGGCTTCAGCATGTTCGAGGCATCGATCGCGCCTTCCGCCGCGCCCGCGCCGACCAACGTGTGCAGCTCGTCGATGAACAGAATGATGTTCTTGTTCTGCGCGATCTCGTTCATGATCGCTTTGAGGCGCTCCTCGAACTGCCCGCGGTACTTCGTCCCCGCGATCACCGCGGCCATGTCCAGCGCGAGAACGCGGTGATCCCGCAGACTGTCGGCGACCTCGCCCTTCGCAATGAGTTGCGCCAACCCCTCGACGATCGCCGTCTTCCCCACCCCCGGCTCCCCGATCAGCACCGGGTTGTTCTTCTTCCGGCGGCTGAGGACCTCCATGACCCGCTCGATCTCCTTGCTGCGGCCGATCGTCGGATCCAGCTCGCCGCTCCGCGCCAGCTCGGTCAGATCCCGGCAGAAGTGGTCGAGTGCCGGAGTCTTGCTCTTCTTTTCACCCTTGGGCGCCGGTCCACCCGCACCGGTGGGTTGCGCCGGGTTCACATCGCTGCCCAGCAGCTTCAGCGTCTGCGCGCGCGCGTCTTCGAGCGTGACGCCCAGCGAGTTGAGGACCTGCGCGGCGATCCCCTTCTCCTCACGCAGCAGGCCCAGCAACAGATGCTCCGTTCCCACGTACGAGTGGTTCAGCTCGCGCGCCTCCGCCATGGCGTACTCGAGCACCTTCTTCGCGCGCGACGTGTACGGCAACTCCCCCAGCGCAATGGTCGCCTTGCCCTTCCGCACCGATTCCTCGACCCGCTCGTGGATCTGCTCCAGGTCGGCGTTCAGGTTCGTCAGGACCGCGGCGGCCACGCCTTCGCCCTCCCGGATCAGCCCCAGGAGGATGTGCTCCGTGCCGACGTAGTCGTGCTGAAGCCGAATCGCCTCCTCCCGTGCCATCGCCAGGACCTTGCGGACCCGGTCCGTGAAGTTGTAATTCATGAAAGCCCTCGTAGCCGGAGACGTCGATTTCCCGATTCAGGCCCCTTGCGCTCCTGCCGACTCATCCGGCTCTCGCCCCTCCGTCCCGAGGTCGCCTTCGGAAGAGAGGATCCGCCGGACATAGGCCGCACGATGCAAATCGCTTTCCGCTTCCGACAAGGTTCGGCCGGCCGCCTGCTCGAGGTGAGCGACCTGTGCATAGATCATGGTTTTGTTCAGCGTGTATACACTGAGCCCTGGGAGTAGTTTCATACTCACGCCGAGCCGCACGCCGCTGAGCAGGTTCATGACCTCCTCGAAGGCGAGCGAACGTGCATAGCGTAGCAACCCGTATGCCCGCCAGATCTTGTCCTCGATCACGGCGGGCGCGTCGCGCATGAGAACGCTCCGCGCCTGCAACTCGTGCTGGATCACCTGACCGACGATCGTGTGCAGGTGGTCGATCAGGTCTTCCTCACCCTTGCCGAGCGTGGTTTGGTTCGAAATTTGGAAGAAATTTCCGACGACCTCCGAGCCCTCGCCGTACAATCCGCGGAAGGTGAGACCGAGCTGGCCGATCCCCTGCAACACCTTCCCGATCTCCTTCGTCAGCACGAGACCCGGCAGATGCACCAGCACGGATGCGCGCAGCCCGGTGCCGACGTTCGTGGGACAGCTCGTGAGGAATCCGAATTCCGGATGGTACGCCAGGGGCAATTCGGCGCCGAGCTCCTCATCGAGATGGTCCACCAACTGGTAGGCTTCCTGGAGCCGGAGCCCCGAGAGGAGCGCCTGAAGACGGAGGTGATCCTCCTCGTTGACCAGGACGCCCACGCACTCCTTCGGTCCCATGAAGAGTCCGGCGGCCGGGGGCGGCTCGCGATCCCCACAGCCGGCCAGCTCGCGGGAGATCAGGTGCCGCTCCAGCAGGATGCGGCGCGAGCGTCTCGGCAGCGACGCGAGTTCGAGGTCCACGCCATCCTTGAGCAGCGTCCCCTTCCGGATGGCTGCGCGCGTGCGTTCGAGGACCTGCTCCGGATCGCCGGCGCGGGGTCGGACGCCGAAGGTGTGACCCTGGAGGTTGCGCGCAAGGCGGACACGGGTCGAGAGGACGATGTCGGAGTGGGGGCCACTGGCCTCGAGCCATCCGAGTCCGAAATCGGTCGCGCCCAGGTCCAGCATCACGAAACCGCCTCCAGCGCGCGGATCTGGTCGCGAATCTGAGCGGCGCGCTCGAAGTCCTCGCTGGCCACCGCCCGATCGAGCTTGCGGCGGAGGCCGGTCAGCCGTTCCTGCCGTTGGGCCTCCGTGGGGTCGGGCGGGAGATAGATCTTGCCGACGTGCTGCGTGCTGCCGTGGAGTCGGCGGAGCAGGCCACGCAGGTGTGTCGCGAAGGTGGCGTAACAGTGCGGGCAGCCGAGGCGACCGGTCTTCTTGAAGTCCTCGATCGTGAGGCCGCAGAAGGCGCAGCCGCCCGCCGCGGAATCAGCGGAGGCGGCGTGACCCAACTGCGCGAGGAACCCCGTGAGCGGCAGGTTCTGCGACTGGACGCCCGGATCGAGGCCCTTCTCGGCCGCGCACGCTTCACAGAGGTGGAAGGTGCTCATCTGGTTGTTCACGATCTGCGTGAGGTGGATGACCGCCTCGTTCTGCTCGCAATGATCGCACCGCATGGTTCCGCCTACGCCGGATAAAAGCTTCGGAGCTGTCCCTCTCGGAGCAGGAGGATGCGGTCCGCGCGATCCGCCAGCTCCCGGTTGTGCGTTGCCAGGACCATTGCCACGCCTCGCTCGGCGCGGAGTCGGAAGAAGAGATCGTGCAACTGCTCGCTCGTGTGTGAATCGAGGTTGCCGCTCGGCTCGTCGGCGATGAGGAGGAGCGGCCGATTCGCCAGTGCGCGGGCGACGGCAACGCGCTGCTGTTCGCCGCCGCTGAGTTGCGCGGGCTTGTGTTCCAGCCGGTGGCCGAGGCCGACGGCGTCGAGCATTTCGCGGGCCACCGCCCGGGCGGCCTCACGTTCGGTCCCGGCGATCGCGAGCGGCATCATGACGTTCTCCAGCGCCGTGAATTCCCGCAGGAGGTGGTGGAACTGGAAGACGAACCCGATCCGCGCGTTGCGGACCGCGGCGAGCTCCCGGTCCGGGAGCGACGCGAGCGAGCGGCCGGCAAGCAGCACCTCGCCGCGCGTCGGCCGGTCCAGTCCGCCGAGCAGGTGCAGGAGCGTCGACTTCCCCGCACCGCTCGCGCCGATGATGGCCACCGCCTCCCCCGGGGCGACGCGGATCTCTACCCCGTTCAGGACGGTGAGTTCGCTCCCGTCGCCGCCCGTGAAGACCTTGTGGATGTCGCGGCCCTCGAGGACCGAGACCGTCGAGTCCGCGGCGGTTTCGACCGCGCCGCCGGCGGGCGCCGTGCCATGCGGCTCATTCATGGCGAATCGCCTCCACGGGGTAGAGCCGCGACGCCTGGCGCGCGGGGTAGAGCGTCGCGGCGAACGCGATCAGGATGCTGAGCGCGAGGATCAGGACCAGGTCGAGAGGGTCGAGTGCGACCGGCAGGGTATCCACCATGTACACGTCGCCCGGCAGAGTGATGAACCGGTAGCGGTCGAGCAGCCAGACGAGCGTCAGGCCGCCGGCCGTGCCCAGCACGGTGCCGATCACTCCGATCGCGAGACCCTGGAGAATGAAGATCCGCAGCACGCGGCGATCCGTCATCCCGATGGACTTCAGGATCCCGATCTCCCGCGTCTTGTTCGTGACGACCATGATCAGCGTACTGATGATGTTGAACGCGGCGACCACGATGATGAGCGAGAGGATCACGCCCATGGCCAGCTTCTCGAGCTTGAGCGCGGAGAAGAGATTGGCGTTCAGGCTCATCCAGTCCTGCGTCCAGTAGGGGAAGCCCAGCAGCGCACCGAGTTGCTCGGAGATCTCAGCGGCCTCCCAGGCGTCCGTCACGTTGACCGCGATCCCGCTCACGGTGTCCGCCGGGAGCCCCAGCAGGTCCTGCGCCGAGGCGAGGTCCGTGTATAGGTTCTGGTTGTCGTACTCGTACATCCCGGTGGTGAACGTGCCGGTGACCTCGAACTGGCGGATCACCGGGACCAGTTCACCGAGCGGCCCGGTCCGGATGTTCTCGGGCGAGACCGTCCGGATGACGTCGCCGGGAAGAATACCCAGCTTCGCCGCGAGTCCGCTCCCCACCAGGACGCCGGGGAGCCCGCTCTGCGTCGGTCCGAGCGCGTACTCGCCGCTCCGGAGCTTCTCCTGGATCTGCGTCAGCGGCGGGCCGTCGGAATTGGTGTCGATGCCGTAGAGCGTGCCGAACTGGGCGTATTCGGTCTCGGCGGGGAGCACGGCGACCTGAGTCAGGATGAACGGCTCCGCGCCGGCCACGCCCGGCACGCCGCGCACCTGCTCGAGCACCTGCGACCAGCGGCCGAGCCGAAAGCCGCCGCCCTGCTCGAAGACGTACACGTGGGGGTTCGAGCCCAGGATCTTGGCTTGGAGATCGCGCTGAAGGCCGGTCATGACCGCGATCACGGTGATCAGCGCCGTCACGCCCAGCGTGATCCCGCCGACCGCGATGAGCGTGATCAGGGAGAGGAAACGTCCCTGCCGCCGCGACGCCAGGTAGCGCCGCGCGATGTACCACTCGAGCCGTTTCACGCTCCTCGCCTCATTCCGGTCTCATCGTGGGGAACAGGATGACGTCACGGATCGACGCCTGGTCGGTCAGGAGCATCACGAGCCGGTCGATGCCGATCCCCACTCCACCCGTCGGCGGCATGCCGTACTCGAGCGCGCGGACGTAGTCCTCGTCGTACGTCTGCGCTTCCTCATCGCCGGCCTCCCGGAGGCGCACCTGCGCCGCGAACCGCTCGCGCTGGTCCATCGGATCGTTCAGCTCGCTGAAGGCGTTCGCGATCTCCCGGCCGGCGATCATCAGCTCGAATCGCTCGACCAGCGACGGATCGCCTCGCTTCGGTTTCGCCAGCGGCGAGAGGTCGCGCGGATAGTCGGTGATGAATACCGGCTGCTCGAGGTGCGGTTCCACCAGCTCCTTGAACAGCTCATCGACCAGCTTCGGCCGGCTCATCGCCTCGACGCCCTCGATGCCGAACGAGTGGACCGCCTCACGCAGGGCGGCGTCATCGAGCGCCTGTACGTCGACATCGCCGTACTCGGTGAGCGCCTCGAAGTAACCCAGCCGCCGGAAGCGTTCGCCGAAATCGAGCGTGACCCCCTGATAGGTGATTCGTTCCCCACCGCCGGTGACCTCGCGGACCACGCTCCGGATCAGCTCCTCGACCACCGCCATCATGTCCTCATAATCGGCGAAGGCCTGGTAGAACTCGAGCATCGTGAACTCGGGGTTGTGCGTCCGGTCGATCCCCTCGTTGCGGAAGTCCTTGCCGATCTCGTAGACACGTTCGAGCCCGCCCACGATCAGCCGCTTCAGATACAGCTCATCGGCGATGCGCAGGTAGAGCGGCATGTCGAGCGCGTTGTGGTGCGTGGTGAACGGCCGGGCGGATGCGCCGCCGTAGAGCGGTTGGAGGACGGGCGTCTCGACTTCGATGAAACCGCGGTCATCGAGGAACCGGCGGATCGTGCGGACCACGCGCGACCGGACCAGGAAGACGTGCCGGACCTCCGGGTTGACGGCCAGATCCGCGTAGCGCTGGCGGTAGCGACGCTCGACGTCCGCCATCCCACCCCACGTGCGGCGCTCGCCCGTTTCCGGATCGATCTCCTCCTTGCCGATGGGGAGCGGTCGCAGTGACTTGGAGAGGAGTTCGAAGCTCCGGACACGCACCGTGACCTCGCCCATCCGGGTGCGCGACATCCGCCCCTCGATGCCGACCCAGTCCCCGATGTCCAGCAGCGGCAGCAGGCCGTAGCGGTCTTCGCCCACGTCGTCCTGGCGGATGTAGATCTGGATCCGGCCGCTCCGGTCGGCGATGTCGGCGAAGGTGCTGCGGCCGTGAGGTCGCAACGCGACGAGGCGGCCACCCAGACGGACATCGGGGCCGAGGCCTGCCTCATCCAGACTCCCCGAGCGCTCGGCGGCCTCGAAGGCCTCGCGCGCCGCGGCCGCCGAGTGCGTGACCTCGTAGCGGTACGCGAACGGCTCGACACCGAGCCGCCGCAGCTTCTCGAGCTTCTCGTGCCGGTCGCGCACCACCTGGCTCTGCGGCTGACCTTCCGTCACCTCTCGACTCTCCCCCTTCCACGGCGCACGCCGCGACCACCGGCGCCTTACGCCACGCGTGCGCCGAACGCCTTCAGGTACGCCTCGATGAAGGGATCCAGATCACCGTCCATCACGCGCTGCACATCGCCGACCTTCAGCTCCGTCCGGTGATCGGTCACCATGGTGTACGGCTGGAAGACGTACGACCGGATCTGGTTGCCCCAGCCGATCTCCGTCTTCTCGGCCTCGACACGGTCCCGCTCGGCCTGGCGCCGTTCCAGCTCGTGCTGGTAGAGCGCGGCGCGCAGCATCTTCATCGCGGTCGCCTTGTTCTGTCCCTGGCTCCGCTCGTTCTGGCACGAGACCACGATCCCCGTCGGGATGTGGACGATCCGGACCGCCGAGTCCGTCTTATTGACGTGCTGGCCGCCCTTGCCACCCGCGCGGAACGTGTCGATCCGCAGGTCCTTCTCGTTGATCTCGACCTCGATCGCGTCATCCACCATCGGGTAGACGAATACGCTGGCGAACGACGTGTGGCGCCGGGCCTGCGCATCGAACGGCGAAATCCGGACCAGCCGGTGCACGCCCTTCTCCGCCTTCAGATACCCGTACGCGTACTGCCCCCGGATCTCGAGCGTCACGCTCTTGACCCCCGCCTCTTCGGCGGGCTGGAGGTCGAGCACCTCGACCGCGAAGCCGTGCTCCTCGGCCCAGCGCGTGTACATGCGCATCAGCATCTCGGCCCAGTCCTGCGACTCCGTGCCGCCCGCACCCGGATGCACGGTCAACAGCGCGTCGCGGGCATCATCCGGGCCGCGCAGCATGTTGCGGAGTTCGAGCTTCTCGACATCGTGACCCAGCGCCTCGACCTCGGCACTCCACTCCGCCTCGAGCGCCGGATCGGGATCCGCTGCGAGCAACTCCGCCAGCTCATCCAGGTCGGCCGCCTTCTTGTCGAGACGCTGCCACGGCTCGACCCAGCTCTTCAGCTCCTTGACCTCGGCGATCACGCCGCGCGCCGTCTCCGTGTCATCCCAGAAGCCCGGCTCGGCCATGCGCCGCTCGAGCGCCTCGATGCGCTCGCGCTTCACCGAGACGTCAAAGATAACCTCCGAGCGCATCGATGCGCTCGCGGTTCGCCGCCAGTCGGCCTCGGGTCTCGTTGTTCATCGAACTCACCCCCGTTGCAAAACGAGAGGCCGCCCATCCGGGCGGCCTCAGTCTAACCGCGCACCTCCAATATAACGAAATTCCAGCGCCGCGACAACGGAAGACGGACCGAAAAATTCAGAAGACTTGTTCGCCGCCGGCCAGGATTTCGTTCAGTGCATCGCGGAAAAAGGGCGTCTCTCGCGCCACCTTGTCGCCGACCTGCGTGACGAACTCCTCCCAGCTCTTGAGGATCTCCTCGCGGAAGTCCGACCGGAGCGAGCCGGCGGCGAGGCTGCGCGCCCGCCGGTCCGGGTTGTACGCCACGATGTCGGAGACCAGCGCACGGGCGAGTCGCTGGGCCCGCTCCATCGGGTCCTGCGGGCCGAAGACCGGCGCGCCGGCCGGTCGCCGGGCCGGCTCCGACGCGGGCGCGGCCGGTGGCGGGGCCGGTGGCGCGGCCGAAGGAGGCGGTGCGGGTCGCACGGGCGCTGCGGCGGCCGGTCGCGCCGTCGGTGGCGCTGCGGCCACCGGCGGGGCGGCAGCAGGCGGGGCGGAGCGCGGCGCCGCCTGCGCAATGCCGACGGGCGGTGCCTCCGCCCGAGGCGCCGGCCGAACCGGCTCGGACGCCATCTCCCGGTGGACCGGAAAGTCACGACCGCACCGGGCGCACGCGGCGCGGACCCCTCCGGCGGACACACGCTCGGGGTCGATCCTGTAGAGCGTGTTGCAGTGCGGACAGCGGATGTTCATGCGTCCCCGGTCGATTGAGTCACCTGCGACAGCGGACCGGCCTGCGCCCCGCCGGCGGCGACGGGCACCGGATCCCGGCGCCGGTCGACTGCGTAGACCGAGCCCGAGAGCGTCTTTGCGTACGATTTCATCTCGGTCGCCAGCTCACTGATCCGGGCGGTGTGCTCGAACGTGCGATGCTGGTTCGTCACCACTCCGATCGAGAGTGTCATCAGCGGGACGCGGAGCACGTTCCCGCGGCGGTCCTTTCCCAGGAAGAAGCCGGCCCGGCGGTCGGCTTCATCGTACTGGTACGGGATCAGCTCATCGAAGACCTCGATGATCTCTTCGCAACAGGGGCGCATGGCTTCGATCGGTACGTTGAAGATGAAGTCGTCTCCGCCGATGTGGCCGATGAACCCGGTCCTGGCGTGCCCCTTCACGACGTCCCGGAGGATGCGGGCCAGGAGCCGGATCACCCCGTCACCCTCGTTGTAGCCGTAGCGGTCGTTGAACTCCTTGAAGTGGTCGAGATCGGCGTAACACACCGCGAACACTTCGCCACGTCGCAGCCGCTCGGCCATGTCCCGCTCGATCTGCACCGTGCCCGGCAGCCGCGTGGTCGGATGGACGCTCACGTCCCGGTGTGCACGATCGAGCGCCATGCGCAGGCGGAGTTCGAGCTCGCGGGCCTCCATCTTCGTGGTCAGCACCTCATCGGCGCCGGCTTCGAGGCCGCTGAGCACGAGTTCGCGGTCGCCGCCGTCGAGGAAGAGGACCATGGGCACGATCGCGGTGAAGGGATCCCCCTTGAGCGCGCGGCAGAGCCGTATGCACGACGCGCCTCCGCTCCCATCCATGATGATACACGCCGGGAAATACTGGTTCACCAGCGCATCGATGTCGCCCTTGCGACGCAGCGCCAGGATCTCCAGCCCACGCTCCCGCGCGAGCGTGCCGACGACGGTCGGGACCCTCCGTCCACGGGGGGAATGGAAGACCACGGTCCGGTGAAAGCGCATGTGCCGGGCAGGTCTGCGGATACGACGACTCCGGGAAGCTAGCAGCCGTGCGGCCGTATGTCAAAGGCTACCGCGGCCTTCCGCGACGGCGGCACCGCCTCGGACCTCGCCGTGGGCGATCGGGAGGAAGTCGATCTTCCGCTCCTCGCGGTCGACGGCGGCGACCCGGACGCGCAGGCGGTCGCCGAGCTGGAAGCGGCGCCGCGTGCGCTCGCCGACGAGCGCGTACTGCTCTTCGAGGTACAGGTAGTAGTCGTCGTCGAGCGAGCCGACGTGGACGAGGCCCTCGACGAAGTACTGGTCGAGGAGGACGAAGAGGCCGAACGAGGTGACGCCGCTGATCGTGCCGTCGAAGACGTCGCCGAGATGGCGTTGCATGAACTCGACCTTCTTGAGGTCGATGCTGTCGCGCTCGGCGCCGACGGCGACGCGCTCCCGTTCGCTCGCCACGCGGGCGATCGTGGGGAGCACTTCTTCGCGGAGCGATGCGGGCAGGCGCTCGCCGTCGATGAACGCCCGCGCGGCCAGCCGGTGCACCACGAGGTCCGGATATCGCCGGATCGGCGAGGTGAAGTGCGTGTAGTGGCGCGAGGCCAACCCGAAATGGCCGAGGTTCTCGTGGCTGTAGCGGGCCTGCTTCATCGAGCGGAGCACGACCGTCGAGATGAGGTTCTCGACGGTCTGGCCGCGGACCTGCGAGAGGAGCCGCTGGAATTCCTTGGGCGTCGGCGCGGCCTGGCGGCCGAGCCGGTAGCCGAACGTCGCGACGAAGTCGCGCAACTGCTCGATCCGATCGCTGTCCGGCGGCTCGTGGACGCGGAAGAGGAACGGCAGCTTCGCGCGCGCTGCCCTGCGCGCGATCGTCTCGTTGGCGAGGAGCATGAAATCCTCGATCAGGCGGTGGCTCTCGAGGCGCAGCACCCGCTGGATGTCGGTCGGCTCCCCGTGCGTGTTCAGGATGACGCGGGCCTCCGGCAAGTCGAAGTCGATGCTGCCGCGCTGTTCGCGACGGCGCCGCAACGCACGACTGATCTCGACCAGTTGCCGGATCGCGGCATCGACGTCGGGGTCGATCGAGAGCGCACCGTCGATCACGCCCTGTGCATCGTCGTACGACAATCGGTGCCGGCTCCGGAGCACGCTGCGGACGAGGGTGTGTTCTCGGACGCGGCCGTCTGCGGCCACGGTCAGGAGGAGCGAGAGCGCGAGGCGGTCCTCGCCGGGCCGCAACGAGCAGAGGTCGGCGGAGAGGGGCTCCGGGAGCATCGGAACCACCCGGTCGACCAGGTAGATGCTCGTGCCGCGTCGCAGCGCCTCGAGATCGATGGCGCCGCCCTCGGGCACGTAGGTGCCGACATCCGCGATGTGGACGCCGACCTCCCATACGCCATCGCCGGCCGCCCGGATCGAGAGGGCGTCGTCGTGATCACGCGCATCTGCGGGGTCGATCGTGAAGACCAGGAGATCGCGCAGGTCGCGGCGCCCCACCAGGTCCTCCGGGTGGATCCCCCGTTCGTGGAGCGCCGCGGCCTCGGCCTCCACTTCCGGCGGGAACTCGACCGGGAGCCCGTGGCCGTAGAGCACGGCCAGAACGTCCACGCCGGTCTCCGTCAGGGGACCCAGCACTCGCTCGACCTCGCCCGACGGGCCCAGGTGTTCGTCGCCCCAGCTCGCGATGCGGACGACCACCACGTCATCGGCCCGGGCGCCGCCTTCCTGCCCCGGCGGGATGAAGATATCCCGCGTCAGCTTGCGGTCCT
Source organism: Longimicrobiales bacterium (assembly GCA_036381495.1). Lineage (GTDB taxonomy): Bacteria > Gemmatimonadota > Gemmatimonadetes > Longimicrobiales > RSA9 > DASVCS01. Next base: position 3,732 of record DASVCS010000065.1, on the reverse strand, counting down.
CCGGTACGACGAAGCCGAAGTTCCGCGCCGGGTGATAGACGCCGACAACGGACGCGCGGGCGCGCTCGAGCACCCGGATGATCCGCCCTTCCCTGCGCTCTCCGCGTCGTCGGCGTTCGACGCGCGCGACGACACGGTCACCGTCGACCGCCGAGCCGAGCGCCTCACCGGGAACGAACAGGTCCTCGTCCCCATCCTCGGGGATCACGAAGCCGGCACCACTGCGGATCGTCTGGAGCCGGCCCACCACCAGGTTGATCTTCTCGGGCACCGCATATCGCTGGCGCCGCACGCGGTAGAGAAGACCTTCCCGCTCGAGCCGGCCCAGCAGCTTCCGGAAGTCCCGGTAGCCCTCGGTGTCGATCCCGAGCCCGCGCGCCAGCTCCTTCGCCTTGAGCGGACGCCCCGCGACCGTGCGCAGATAGGTGATGACCTCGTCGGCGCCGACCGGCACGTTCATCTCCGCGGCAGCGCGAGGCGGACCGACACACTCCAACCGGGGCCGCCCGCGCTCCGGGTGAATCCGCTCCGGACCTCGACGGGGGACTCCCGCTCATCGCCCGACAATCGAGCCGAGATCAGCGCATCCACGGCGCTCACGAGGTGATTCGCGAGGATCAGTCCCAGCGTTCGCGTCGCCGAGCGCAGCGCCTCATCGCTCTCGTGGATCAACTCGCCGTAGCGCTCCTGCTCGGCGGCGCGCCCGCGCCACGACCACGCGAAGCCGGGGCCGACCGCGTGCTCCTGGTAATATGCCAGCGCTTCCTGGTAGGCGGCCGCCGTATCCGGCAAGGTTTCGACGTCCGCCGGGAAATAGATGGCACGGGCGAGCGCCCAGATCGAGCCGTTGAACGTCGTCTCGTCCTCCTCGGGCTGAATGCCCGGACGCGCCGGCTCGAGGTCGAAGGCGCCGCTCTCCGTGAAGTGATCCAGCGCCTCGTAGTACGCGAAGTCACCGTCGCGCCGGGGTTGCGCGCCGCCGCGGCGCGCCACGGACCAGGCGAGATTGCGGTAGCGGCGCTCGAAATCCCGGCCATCGTCCTGCCGGTCGAGATAGTGGAACCAACTCCACACCTCGATCGCGACGTACGGCGCCCAGCGCCCCGAGCCGAGGCGGTACTGGCCGACACCGGGAGCGACCGCGGAGAGCAGGAAGAGGCGTCCGGGCCCTGGCGGCGCTTCGGGACGCGGGACCTCCGTCGTGTCGATGAAGGCGTAGCGAGGCCGCACGGCCTGGGCCGGCGCATCGGCCGCACCCCAGAAGAGCAGCGACGCGGCAGCCAGTGCGTGCGCGGCACTCCGCCCCGAGACACTCAAAAGCTCATCCCCAACGAGACCTGGACCGGCTCGGTGGCATCCACCAGCCCGGTCATGAACGACTTCGCGACCGCCACCGTGAACCTCGCGTAGTGGACGCCCAGTCCCACTGCGACTCCCGTGCCGACGCCATCGCCGGGGACGAAGCCGGTTCTGAGGAAGACGACGTCACGCGCGCTCAGCTCGATCCCCACGGAAGGCGTCGGGTCGCCCGCCTCGCGCCAGCGCTCCTCGACTTCCGCCGCGACCCACAGGCGGAGCCCGTCTTCCGCGCGGAAGTGGTGCAGCACCTCGTACCTCGCGCCGAGGCGAATCCGCACCGGCAAGGGGTCCGCCTGCTGCGCGTTGACCACCTGGAGCGGGAATCCGATGTTCGTCACGACGATACCGAGTTGCACCGCCGGGAACGGCTCCGGCTGATAGCGGATCCCCAGGTCCACCGCATGCGTCGTGGCGGAGATGGCCACGTCATCGTCGCACTGGCCACGACAGCCGATATGGAACTGGTAGAGCTTGTAGTTCATGCCGGCCGCCAGCCCGCCGACGACCGAGGTCGCGTACGAGGCGACCAGGATGTGGTGCCGCAGCGTGATCGAGCCGACGGTCCGCCCCTGCTCGTCCGTGTTCTCGATCTCCCCGAAATCGAGCAATTCGTACGAGAGCCCGAACGTCCCGACCCGCTCGGTCGTCACGACCACCGACAGCGCCGTCGCATCCGCCGCGATGTTCGTCCGATGGAGCACGAGGTGTCCCGATCGCAACCCCGCGAGGCCGGCGGGATTCGCGAAGACGGCGTCCGGGGAGACCACCGCGACCAGCGTTCGGCCGCTCGCGATCGCGCGGGCACCGACCGGGAGGAGCAGAACCAGGCAACACTCCGCGGCGGATTGCTCGGGTTCCGGCGCGGGCGGAGGGGGCGCCTCCTGGCCGGGGGCCGCTCGGGGCGCACCGAGACCGACACCCACGGCGGCCCAGAGGGCGAGGACCGCAACGCACCCGCGCCGGTGCACCGAGCGACGTCCGTTGCGCGAGCCGCTACAGCGGTTTCGCCTCATCCAGCAGCATGATCGGGATGTCCTCGCGGACCTCGAACCGCAGCCGACACGCGTGACAGATCAGCTCGGCGGCGTCGGGGCGATACTCCAGTTCCCCCTTGCACCGCGGACAAACAAGGATCTCGAGCAACTGCGGGTCCAGCATTCTACCTCCCGGATCGTTCCGTTCGTGAGCCGCCCTCCCGTCCCCGCGCGGGACGGCGCTCCGCGCCGCCCGATGTCGGACCGCTTCGCGCCGCATTCCTCCCGCGCCGCCGCCCACCGCCACGCGCGCGCTCTCGCGTCGCGACCGCGTAGCCGAGGTGCGCGAGCGCACTCCGCTTCTTGCGCCACCCGGGCATTACCTTGACCCACAGGTCCAGCATCACGGCCGTGCCGAGGAACGCCTCCACCTTCTCCCGCGCGCGCCGGCCCAGCGTACGGATCCCGGCGCCCTTCCGCCCGATGATGATCGCCTTCTGACTCTCGCGTTCGACGAACACCGTGGCACGGATGAAGACCGGCCGCTCCGCCTCCCGGAACTCCTCGACGCGCACCGTCGTGCTGTACGGCACCTCCTCGCGGTACTCCTCGAAGATCGTCTCCCGGATCAGTTCCGCGACGAAGAACCGCACAGGCTGAACGGCGATCTCATCCGGCGGATAGAGGAACGGCGATGGCGGCAGTGCGGCCGCCAGGGCGGCCAACAACGCATCCGTGCCCCTCCCCTCGAGCGCCGAGATACGATACGGCGTGACGCCGAACTCCCGCACGACCCAACCCGCCAACTCCTCGACCGCCGCACTCTCGCCCGCATCCACCTTGTTGATGGCGACGAAGAGCGCGTCGCGTCGCCGGTGCAGCGCCTCCGCCGCCGCGCCCGGCGGCACGCGCTCGTCCGGACGGGTCGCATCCAGCAGAAGCAGCACCGCATCCGCCTCCCGGACCGCCGAGAGCGCCGCGTCCAACATGGACTGCTGAAGCAGATACCGGGGCTCGAGCAACCCCGGCGTGTCGATGAAGACGATCTGAACCCCCGCCTCACTGAGGATCCCGATCACACGCTCTCGCGTCGTCTGCGCGCGCGGCGTCACGATGCTCAACCGCTCGCCGACCAGCCGGTTGAGGAGCGTCGACTTGCCGACGTTCGGCCGCCCGACCACGGCCACGTAGCCGGCGCGCGTCTCCGCTCCCGGGTGCTCGGACCGACCTGGTTGCGCCATCCACGCAATGTGACGGAGGGGCGGATCCGGCGCAAGCGGAGGGGGGAGGGGGGGCGAAGCGAGAGCGCCCCCGGCGTGGAGGGGAGCCGCCCCGCCTTGGGGGGCGCTCTCCCGCACACCGGGGGCGCTAGGGACGAAGCAGAGCCGGCGGCGCCGTA
>DASVCS010000064.1:0-4000 GCA_036381495.1 Longimicrobiales bacterium | reverse complement strand
GTCCGTCACATCGTACTTCGCGCCGGTGATAACCACGGCCCCGGTACGCTCCTCGCGGTAGTGTTGCGAGGCGTAAAACCGCTCGGACAGCGGCGAGTAGAACACCCGTATCGGCTTGCGCTCACTCATCGCTCTCGCTCCTGTCGGCGGGGCGGGCGGAGAGGGCGCGGGCGGCGGCGTGCCGGAGTTCACCGATGAGGAGAGCGAGGGCCTGGCGCAGTGCGTCGACGGCCGCCAGATCGTCGATCTCGTACCACTCCCGCGTCACGTCGTCCGGGTCCGTGTAGTGCCGCAGCCCATCGAGCACCCGCTGTGCGGCTTCCCGGATCGTCGTCGTCTCCTTCACCTCTCACCTCCTCCCACGCCGTCGTCGGATGAGGCGACCGTGAAGATCCACGTCTTCCGCAGGGACCGGATCACGAGGCCACCTCCAGCGCCGGGCGGTCGAAGCGCCGGTCGCGGCCGCGGACGGACACGGTCCGGAAGTACGCGGGGCCCAGGCGGCTCTGGAGCCGGAAGTACTCAGGGTGCCGGCTCTCCAGCCGGTCCGGCGGGTCGTTAGACGTGACGAGCGTCGGCCGGCCGGCCCGCTCGGTGAAGATCATCGTGAGCCGTCGAACGACGTCGTCGGACGCCTTCTCGGAGCCGAGGTCGTCGAGGATCCAGACCCGTGCCTCGATCCGGCGGTCGAGGATCGCCTCGGTGCTCTCCCGGGTGTTGTAGGTGTCCTGGATCCGGGTGATCAAGCTGAGGGAGTGATCGAAGACGATGTCGGTGCGGGCGAAGCCGGGCTCGAGCAGCAGCTCCCGGGCAGCCGCAACGGCGAGGTGCGTCTTGCCGGTGCCCGTTTCGCCGAACAGGTAGAGCCCGCGGACGCGGTCGTACTTCCCCGCGGTCCTCGCGGCGTCGACGAACTCCCGCACCGCCTCGAGCGGTGTCCGGCCGCTCTCGGAGGCGTCGTAGTTGTCGAGCGTGCAGCCGCCGTGCTCCCAGGGATTCGCGCCGGTCGCGCGCAGCATGTCGAGGAGGTCGTGCTCCCGAGCCTGCCGGATGCGCTCCCGGTGCTCCCGCTCCTCTTCCTCCTGCCGCCGCCGCTCCTCGGCCTCGGCCTTCGCCTGGCAGGCCTGGCATCGGCTCGGCGACGTGAGCGGCGATCCCGACGGGCCGATCACGACCGTCGTCGTGAACTCGGCGCGGCAGTCGCCACACCTGAACGTCTTCAGCTCGGTGCTCAGGACCACGGTCGAATCACTCATACTGGAAGGCACTGCGGCGGCCGGAGCCCTGGGCGCCCCGCCCATGCCCCGCTTCGCCTGCGCCCGCCGCCGGAGCTCTTCCGCGGTGATCTCGGCGTCCGTTCCGTCGTTCATGCACGTCCTCTCGGTTCGATTGCTTGATGAGGATCTCGAGTTTCGTGAGCAGGTTCCGCGGATCGCCGTCCGACCACTTCATCGGCGGGTCGGCCGTCCGCTCCCCGGTCGCGAGCAGCTCGTTCAGCGCCGCCGCGACGAGCCCGGGGCGGGCGGGTGGCGGGATGCCGTCGCCGCCCAGCGGATTCCAGTTGAAGCCGAGCCCGTTCACGACCGTGGCCACGCGCTGGACGTAGCCGAACTGCTTCGGCGGCGGGACCCGGGCGGCGAGGTAATCGCGCAGCGCCCCGCGGCAGCCGTCGAGCAGCCCGTTGTGCTGGGCGATCGCCAGCTCCGCCCGCTCGTCGAGAACGGGAGTCGTGGGGGGGACTACAGGGGGGGACTCCTGACTATCTCTCTCTCTGTCTGACTGCCTAGTATCATCGCGCGTGATGGCGGATACCTCTGCCCTGTGGGCGGAGTATGTCGGATAGCTCTGCCCCTGGGGCGGAGTATCTTTTACCTCTGCCCCCTGGGAGGTGTATGTCTCGGATACGTCCGCCACAGGGCAGAGGTATGTGTAGCGGTTCGGGTGGTCGCGTCCGCCCTGGCGGCAGCGCAGGTACCCGTACGTCTCGGCGAGCCGGACGGCGTTGCGAACCGGCTTGTCGCTCTTGCACCGGAGCAGCGCCATCAGCTCGCAGGCGTCGATCTCATGCTCCCCGTCGCCTCGCGTCGCGACGTAGAGCACGACGCGCACGGCATCGGGCGTGAGGCGGGGATCGCCTACGATCCGGGCGACGTCGACATCGCGCATCCGTCTACTGACCCTCCCGGCGGCAGATCCCGCACACGCACCCGTCCCACTCCCGCTCCCACGTCTGCTTCTGGTCAGCCCCGATCGGCACCAGCAGCCCCCACGTATCGACCTGGCGGATGCCCGGGCCGGCCGGGTTCGGGTCCCAGACGAGGGTGCCCCGGAAGCCCACGCAGCTGTGCCCGCCGTTCCCCTCCCGCGGGGTGTCGCCGTTGATCAGGTGCCACCCCCGCGGCACGACGAACGGCGCGATCCACCGCTCGAGCTCGACGTACAGGAGCCCGTAGTGCTTCGTGAGCCAGGTATTGACCGCGTTCATCCAGCTCCCGCCGGCGGCGTCGATGCCCTGGTAGTCCGGCACCTCGTCGATCGGGCAGTGGAGGATCGACGCCCAGCACGCGGCCATGCAGTTGCCGCGCGGGCCGAAGACGGTTTGCTCGATCGGGATCATCCGGCTGCCGTCTCCCGTCGTTCGGTTAGCACGTCCTTCACCCACGCGAGGAACGCGACGAACTCCGGGAACTCCTTCGTGAGCGCCCGGTCGCGCGCCCGGGAGACCTCCAGCGCCAGCAGCCGTGCGCGCGTCGGGTGCACGCTGCCGCCGGGGCACAGGTCGTGAATGTGCTCCGCCACCTGCTCCTGGATCGCGCGGTTCAGACGGACGCCGCGGTTCGTGAGCATCACCGCGTCGAGCGTGGTCATCCGGCTCTCGTCTCCCTGACAGCGGTTCCAGACTTCGACGAATTCGCGCGCGTCCTGCGTCTCGCGCACCTTGCGGATGCGGTCGATCATCTTCATGCGGCGTCCTCGGTATCGAAGAGGGATAGCTGGTCCGCACGGGGCAGGGTGATGTCCGCGCGACCCGCACGTGCGGGCGTAGGCGCAGGCGCTTCGGCGGGCGAGGCGCCCGCGAGCGGCGCGGCCTCGGCGTGCGCGACGATGTGCCGGATCTCCATCCTGAGCGAATCGCCGCAGATCACGAGCAGCTCGCCGAGCGCCCAGTCCTCCATCGCGAGATTCGCGAGCAGCTGGAGCGCGCAGGTGCGTGCGCAGGTCAGGTCCACGTCCCACGCCTCCACGCCCCACAGCCGGAGCGCGTCGGGCCCGTGCCGCCGGCGTACGAAGTCGAGCGACGCGAGCAGCATCGCCCCCGACCCGCACGCGGGCTCGAGGATGCGCCAACGGCCGTCCGGGTCGCTCGGATTGGGGCGCGGCTCCCAGTCTCGGAGCTGGAGCTCGGCGATCATGACCGAGACCTCCCACGGCGTGAAGAACTGGCCGGCCCGCTGCACTTTGCCGCGACTCGCCACCTCGCTGTAGACGGGCCCGAGAACGTCGGCGAACGGCTCCGCCTCCGCCGCCATCGCGAGCCAGAGCGCGACGGCCTCATGCACGTCCTCGACCGCATCCTCTTCGGCCGGTGGCGACTCCCGGACCGGCACGCCGATCGCGCGCAGCGCTTCCGCGGCGAATACGCCGAACGGATCCCCCGTCCAGCGGTGGAGGTCGATGATCCGGTTCACCAGGCGGTCCCGGCTCACCGCGCGCCTCCGCTGCGGTGATGGTCTTCCAGCACCCGCCTCGCTTCCTGGAGCCGCTGGAAGCCCTCGGTCGATCCACCCCCGGCGGGAGCGGCGACGGGAGCCCGCCTGAGTCGGCGGGCTGGTTCCGTGGGCGGGTAGAAGGACGCCGAGGTGTCGAACATCTCGTCGAACATCTTTCGGGAATGAATGCTCCTTTCCGATGCACTCATCCCGTCAGCAGGCAAGCGGGGTGTGCAATCCAACCCGCGCCGATCTTCCGTCCGGTCCGCTACTTGCGGCGCCTCGACCGG
>DASVCS010000063.1:0-51513 GCA_036381495.1 Longimicrobiales bacterium | reverse complement strand
TTCCGTATAGTCGCTCCCCGGATTCCACAGGATCCACTCGGAGAGGCCGGCGTCGTACGTCGCCTCGATCTGCGCCCGGACCTCGGCGGCCCCGTAGTCCGGCCAGCCCAGCGTGAAGTCCTGGAGCCACGGCCGGATCGTGGCCGCATCCGGCACGCCCACGGTTCGCTCGACCGCGTGTCCGAGCGCCGTCAGGATCGTGCGGTACGGATCCGCGTTCGGCTCCGGGATACCGTAGGACCCCTTCGCGAAGTGCGACGGGTAGACCATCGGCAGCAGCACATCGGCCACATCCACCATCTGGCTCCAGCTCTGGCCGATCCCCATATCATCATTGGCCGAGACCGTCAGCCCGAAGACGTCCGCGGTGATCGGCGCATTGAGGTCCGCGAGCTGTTCGCTCGAATAGCGCAGGAACTCGCGGATCGCCTCGGCGCGCTTGCGGCCCGCGCGTGCGGGGTAGACGGCGGTGCGCATGTAGCGTGACGGCACGTCCGGGAACCGTACGTAGTCCCACTGCACCTCCGCGAAGCCGAGCAGGAGCGCTTCCCGCGCCAGCGCGATGTTGTAGTCCCACACGTTGCGGTTGAAGGCGTCGACCCACAGCTCGCCGTGGTGGTCCTGCCAGACCGAGCCATCCGCCTCCTGGATGGCCCATTCGGGGTGGCGCCGGGCGAGGAGCGGATCCTTGAACGCCACGATCCGCGCGATCGGGTAGATCCCCTTGGCGCGCAGCGTATCCAGCAGCGCGCGCACGTCGTGGATGCGCACATCCCGATCGGCGCCGATCTGCCGGGCCACTGCGACGCCGGTCTCGTAGCTGACGTACCCCGTCGCATCCTTGACGTCGATGACGAACGTGTTGATCTCGGTGCGTTCCGCCAGCGCGATCAGCTTCGCCCGCTTCCGCGGGGAGCCGGCCGCCCACGCGTTGAGATAGATCCCGTGCACGGCCTTCGGCCTGGCGACCCGCGGCGCCTGCGCGGCCGGGAAGACGTCCTCGCCCAGCGGGGGGAGCACGTAGGTCGGAGGCGCCGCGGAGTCCTGCGCGGCCGCAACGCCTGCCGATGTCGGCTCGGCGGGCACCACGCCGCCCGCGAGCCACGGCAGCGCGCCGGGCGGCGGCGCGCCGGCGGAGGCATCCGCCTCGAGCTGCCGCGGCTCGAGGCGCTTCTGGACGTTCGGCGGCTCCACCGGGTCGGCCGCCTCCGCGCCACGACTTCCAGCAGGATCGACAGCCGGCAGGCGCCGTTCGTCGGAGTCATCGCCGCGCGCCAGGGCGAGTGCGCCGTAGCCCAGCACCAGTGCCACGGCGAGCTTGATGCCCGTGCGCTTGTGGCGGCCGATCCGCTCCATCCAGTCTCCTCCGTCCGGGCCAGTCTCTCGAACCACGGTCTTTCGCCTTCCCAGGATGCAACTAATTTCGGCCCACGGAGCAAAAAGTTGTGGATCGCCGGGCCGCCGGGGCTTATAAACGGGTGCCACGCGATATGTTGCAGGATTCGGACCGCCGGCCGGCGCCATCCCGTGCGCGCGCGACGAGGATCACGATCCGCGGACATTGCGATCCGGCAAGCCGGGCGTTATCTGATGCAATGGCGTGACTCCCGGCGGCCGCTGCCGCCGGGATCCGTTTGACGATAGCAGTCCAGCCCGTTCCCGACCAGGTCGGAGGCCCCATGGAAGCGACGCTCGCCTCGTCGTCCCCGCCAACCCCCCGCGTCGAGCCCGGTCCGGCCCCACTCTCCTACTGGCCGATCTACGCGGTCGTCTGTGCGGCCACGAGCATCGTGATCGGCGTGGAATGGGACATCTCGTGGCACAAGACGATCGGCCGCGACACGTTCTGGACGCCCGCCCACATGGCGATCTACCTCGGCGGGATCGTCGCCGGGCTCTCCTGCGGCTGGGTCGTGCTCCGCACGACGTTCGCGGGCACCGCGGCACAGAAGGCCGCCTGCGTCCGGTTCTGGGGCTTCCACGGCCCGCTCGGCGCATGGTCGTGCATCTGGGGTGCCATCGCGATGATCACATCCGCCCCGTTCGACGATTGGTGGCACAACGCCTACGGCCTCGATGTCGAGATCCTGAGCCCGCCGCACACCGTGCTCGCGCTCGGCATCGGCGCCATCGTGGTCGGCGCCGTCCTCATGACGCTCGCCGCGCAGAACCGGAGCGAGGCGGAGGTCGCGGTCGGAGCAGAGGAGGAGGCCTCGAACGGGGACACGGTCGGAGAGCACCTCCCTTCGCACCGGAGCGGAACGCGGGTCGCCGTCGGGGCGGCGGCGGAAGGCCGCGCCCGCGCGCTCGCGCGATCGCGTGCGCTCTTCGCCTACGCCGCGGGGCTGCTGGTCCTGGTGATCGCGATCATGACGACCGAGTTCTCGTTCCGTATCTACATGCACAGCGCGATCTTCTACCAGGTCGTGTGCGGCGTCTTCCCGTTCTGCATTCTCTCGGCCGGGCGCGCGTCCCGACTGCGCTGGCCGGCGACGACCGTGGTCGGGGTCTACACGGTGATCCGGCTGCTCATGATCTGGATCCTGCCGCTCTTTCCCGCGGAGCCGCGGCTCGGGCCGATCTTCCAGGACGTGACGCACATGGTGCCACCGGATTTCCCGCTGCTGCTGGCCGTGCCCGCGGTCTTCCTGGACCTGGCGCTGCAACGCTTCGGCACGACCCGGCGCCGCTGGCTGCTGGCCGCGGCGCTCGGCGGGATCTTCCTCGTCACGTTCCTCGTGGTCCAGTGGCCGTTCGCCGAGTTCCTGCTCTCGCCGGCATCGCGGAACCGCTTCTTCGCGACCGACAACTTCTTCTACGGCCTGCCACCGGACGCGTACACGGTTCGAGGCGAGTTCTATCCGTCCGACCGGACCCCGGCGGCGCTGCGCAACGGGCTGCTGATCGCGCTCGGGCTCGCCGCGGTCTCGGCGCGCGCGGGGTTGTGGTGGGGAGACTGGATGGCGAGGGTCCGGCGATGACGGCGGTGCGCGGAGTGGCGCGGCTCGCGGTCGTCGCGGCGGTCGCGCTCGTCACGTCGGCACACGTCGGCAGCCCGAACGTCTACTTCGAGGGCGAAGCGGGCCCCTACCCGGTCCGGATCACCATCCGCCCACCCGGCGTGGTGCCGGGGCTCGCGCAGATCACGATCCGCGTGAGCGGCGCCGGGATCCGCGCCGTCACTGTCCAGCCGGTGCGGTGGGATGCCGGCGTCGAGGGCGCGCCGGCCCCGGATCCGGCCGTCCCGGTGCCCAACGCGCCGGGGCTCTACAGCGCCGAACTGTGGCTGATGACGTCCGGCGCGTACAGCGTGCACGTGACGATCGACGGCGCGGCCGGGACCGGAACGGTGGTGGTCCCGGTGCAGTCGGTGGCGCTGCGCACCCTCGCGATGAGCCCCGCACTGGGCGCGGTGTTGCTCGTCCTGGCCGCGCTCCTCGTCGCCGGGCTCCTCACACTGGTGGGCGCGGCGGCCCGCGAGGGCGTGCTCCCCCCCGGTGCCGCGCCCGACGCCCGGCGCCGCCGGCGCGCGCGCTGGACGCAGGCCGGCGCACTCCTCACGCTGATCCTGGCATTGACCGGCGGCAAGCGGTGGTGGAACGCCATCGACACCGATTACCGCGAAAACCTCTACGAGCCGTTGCGCATCGAGACCGCCGCGCGCACGGACACCGCCGGCCGCGTGCTCCGCCTCGACATCGTCGACCCCACCTGGCTCGAAGGCCGTATGACACCCTTCATCCCGGACCACGGGAAGATGATGCACATGTTCCTGATGCGCGATCCGGGGATGGACGCCTTCGCGCACCTCCACCCCGCGCCCGTGGACTCGGCGACGTTCCGGACCCGGCTGCCGCCGCTCCCGCCCGGGCGCTACCGCCTCTACGCCGACGTGGTGCACGAGAGCGGCTTCGCTCAGACACTGGTCGACACGGTCGAAATCCCCGCCGCCGCGGCGGTCGAGCGGACGGCAGCCGCCGCGACCGGCGATCCGGACGATTCGTGGCGCGTGCTCGAGATGGGAGCCGCCGCGGCCGGCCCCGGCGGGACCCACGCGTTCGACGACGGCTACGCCATGCACTGGATGGCCGGAACCGCACCCATCATTGCCGGTGAGGAGGCGGTCCTGCGCTTCGAACTGCGCAGCCCGGACGGCGCGCCCGTCGGGATCGAGCCGTACATGGGGATGGCCGCGCACGCCGCGATCGCCAGCGCCGATGGCGCGGTGTTCGTCCATCTCCATCCCATGGGCACGATCTCGGTCGCCGCGCAGCAGCGACTCGCGCGGGGACCTGTGGCGCCGGCCGTAACGGCGCCGGCGATGACATCGTCCGCCGCCGCGGCCGACGCCATGGCCGCCGGCGCGCAGCACGCGAGCCACCAGGCCGCGGCGGGCGTCGTCTCGTTTCCCTATGCGTTCCCCCGTCCCGGTCGCTACCGGATCTGGGTCCAGGTCCGGCACGCGGGTCGGGTGCGGACCGGCGTCTTCGACGTCACAGTCGCGCCAGCCGCGTAACCGTCGGCCACGCACGGCGTGGTCCACTTCGTGCGGCTAGATCGGATGTCCGCGAACCCGTACCGGAGGGAGCCATGTACAGGCCGGAGGAGCCGCCGGAAGCCCCGCGGCGCCGGAGCGCGCCGGAGCGTGAGGCGCCGGGGAAGGCCCGGCGAGCGTTCGGGCACGAGTGGGCCGGTCCTCTACGTAGGATCGAGCAGCGGCGAACCTGGCCGGTCCGGCCGCTGACCCCCGAGGACCTGGCGGGTGGCATCATGGACAAGCCGTCGCAGGCCGAGGGCGCGAGAGAGACGGTCGAGGAGGACCTCCGCATCCAGGAAGAGCGCCAGGCGGTAAGGCGCGCCGGCCGCTCGCGGGGCGGCGCGTAGCGCGCCTGCACGGCCGGTCCCTCGGCGCATCGCGTGGGCTGCCGGTCCGCGGGGGGCGATGGCGCCCGCGGGCGGCACCCCATGTCCCGGGATTCCGGAAGCGGACGGCGCGCCGGGTCCGCTACGCCGGGTTCCGGGCGCGGCCCGCGTCCACGAGTTCCGCGAGCAGCGCCGCGTTCGCCGCCGCACCGCCGAGCCGCGAGCGCACGTACGCGCGCGCGGCCGCGCCGGCCTCCGCACGGGCGACCGCATCCTTCGCCAGCACCTCGAGCATGCGGGTGATCCCGTTCGCGTCCCGCATCTCCGAGCCGCCACCGGCCCATTCGAGCTCGGCCGCCTCTCTCGCATTGCCGTGCCGCGGGCCGAACAACACCGGGACGCCCAGTGCCGCGGGCTCGACCACCGAGTGCAGCCCCGCGGCGTGGAAACCGCCGCCGACGTACGCCGCATCCGCGATCCCGTAGAGGTCGGCCAGCACGCCGAGCCGGTCCACGACGACGACGTCGGGGAGCGGATCGCGACCCTGCTCGACCGCCGCGAGGCGCGCGTGTCCGAGCCCCGCCCGCTCCAGCCGCCGCTCGAGCCCCGCGAGGTGCGATGCGTCCGGCTCGTGCGGCGCCACGATCAGGCGCATCGGAGCGGCTTCGCGCGCCCGGCTGAACGCCGGCACCAGCCGCGCCTCATCCGCCGGCCAGGTCGAGCCCGCCACGACCGTGGTCACGGTCGGGTCGCGCAGCCGGTCCAGCAGCGGCTGCACCGCCCCGGCGTCCGGCCCATCGCTCCGCTCCCAGACCTGATCGAAGCGCGCATCGCCCGTGACCCGAACCCGCTCCGCGACCACACCGAGCCGCGGGAACCGGCCGGCATCCGCCGGCGCCACGGCACCCACCGCGTGCAACCGCCCGTACGCCGGTCCCAGCAGGTAGCGCGAACCCGGGCCCAGACGGCTCGACGTCCGGCTCAGTACCGCGTTCACCAGCGCCAACCGCACCCCCTCCGCGGCCGCCAGCCGCGCCAGAACCGGCCAGACCTCCGTTCGAACGAACGCGATCACCGCCGGCCGCAACGCCGCGAGCGTCCGGCGCGCCGCACGTCGCACGTCCCACGGCATGTACCCGTACACATCCGCCCCCACACGCCCGGCGACCCGCTCCGCGGACGGCGAGAAGTGCGTGAACGCGATCTGCAGCTCGGGGCGATGGTCCCGCAGCGCCGCAATGATCCCCTGCGCCATCAGCGCCTCGCCCACCGATGGCGCGTGCACCCACACCAGCGGTCGCGCCGGATCCCGTTCCGCCGCGGCCCACGCCTCGAACCCCGCCACCGCCCCACGTCGCCCGCGCAGGCCACGTCCCAGCTTCGCATGGAACGGCGCGGCGAGACGCAGAATCGGCCGCGCACCCAGCAGCGCCGCCTCGTAGACCAACTCACGACTGTGCATGACAAAAAGTTACGCCAGCCCCGACACGGCCGACAAGGGTGGGCGCCGGCCATCCTTCCGCGCCGCCCGCTACATGGCGCCTCAGTACAGCAGCACGGGCTGCGCCGCCTCGAAGCGTGCCTGCACCTCCAGCTCGGGGGCGCACGGCGGAGCCGACATCCGCGAGACCGTCTGGTCCCATTCGGCAGTGACCGCCAGAATCGTCGCGCCCTCCGGCATCAACCCCAGGAGCGCGCTCGGAATCACCAGCGAGGACCCGACCTGGTCGCGCTCCAGTGTCACGCTCGTCCCCGCGTCCGGACCGCCGGCGCTGACCAGACGCACCTTCACGGAGATGTTCTGTCCGGCCGGCAACGGCTCCGAACCGAACTCGACCGGGAGCACCAGGTCCGCGTCGCGATCGACCAGGCGTCCCGTTTCCGGGAGCGTCACGATCGGCAGACCCAACGTCAGCGTGCAGGCCGGCACCGCTTCCGACCCGTGTACCTGGACGCCCAATCGCTGCGGGGTCGTGGGCATCTCCCCATCGAATACGTACACCGGCTCGGCAGGCCGCACGAACTCCCGCTCCGCCGGCCGCCCCGCAACCAGCACCCGACCCGCGTCCAGGTAATGCATCTCGGCGGCGTCGCCCGACTCGAAACCATACGCGTGCCCCCGCAAACCCACGCGCGCACCCGCCGCCCCATCCACGACGTGAACCTGGAAGTACGCACCCGCCAACGCGACGCCCTCCGAAGGGTCCAGCAACGGAACGTCGCCGCACCCGCCGCCCACCAGTGCCACGAGCACCGCCACCGCAGCCGGCCGCATCACCAGCCGGTCTCGAGATACGCCGCTTCCCTCTCCCATGGTCGCTCCTCGTACGGAACCGCAGCCGTCATCGCCGCGGCCGCCCCGATATACGCAATGCCCAGATCCACGTAGCGCCCCACGAACCCACCCCCGGGCACCCGCTCCAACAGCCAGTCGTCCAGCGGATCTCCCCACACGACGTTCAGGAAATCATCCTGGAGAACGTGCACCCGCTCGTGCGCCAGCATCCGACCCGAATCATCCATCGGCAACAACATCGGGTCGCTCAGCGCCACCGTCCCCCACAACTCGAGACCGCCGATGCCGACGCCATCCTCCCCCTCGATCACCTCGCCCGGCGCATGCAGCACCGGCGCACCCGATGACAACGTCTCCGACCAGTCCAGCTCCAGGTCGTCCTTCGCCAACATCCGCGCCAGAAAGATCGTCCGGCCGAGGTGCACCCGCGCCCGCACCGACCCGCTGTCCGGCACCGTCTTCCAGTACAGCGTCACCGGGCCCAGCGGGAACACGAACTCGGCCAGCAGATCGCGCCCCGCCACCCCGTTCCGCACCATCGACGCACCCGCCGCCGCCACCAGCCTGCCCGCCAGCCCGGCACCCGGCGCATCCACCGTCACCAGCCGCTTCCCCAGGTACTGCACCGACCCGCCCGCCACCCCCTTCCCCAGCGCCTCCACCACCGGAGCGCCACTCAACCACGCACCCACAGCAGAGGTCAGGCCACCCACCAGCACGTTCGCCCCCAGCACCGCGATGTCACCGTTGTACGTGGCCTGCGCCGCCACTGACGACGGCCACCACGCCATGCCGCAGACCAGCGCCACGAGCAGGCGCACCGACCACCGACCGTTGCGCGGATGCAACGCTTTGCGCGGCCGTGCCGCAGAATGAATCCCGCCCGCGCGCGCACCCGCGGCGGCACCATCGACCCCCGCCGCCCGCGCGCCGGCGCACCGGCGGACGCGGCCGGGTGCTCGTAACGTGCTGTTACCAAATTTCATCGGGCTCGTCTCTACGCGTGCGCGGCGGCCGGAGCCACCGGTTCTGCCTGGCGCCGTCCCGGCAATGGCGACCTCCCGAAACGGGTGGCGGCCGTGCCCGCGGCACGACCCCGGGATTCCCGTTCAGCAAGTCCCCCGCCAACATCGCTGCCGGGCCATGCCCTCCGCGCCGGTCGAGCCGTCCAGTGACGCAACGTGACACCCCGGGTCTCCCGTTGGATGGTATCGGCGGCGCCGCGGTGCTATATTCCCGCCCGTGCGTTACATCGGGAACAAGACGAAGCTGCTGGATTTCATCGGTCGGGTGCTGCGGGCGCGCGGGATCCGGCCCGGCACGGCCGTGGATCCGTTCACGGGCACGGCGAGCGTTGCGCGCGCGCTGAAGCGTCGCGGCTGGAGGGTCATTGCCTCGGACGTGATGGAGTACGCGTACGTCTTCGCGCGCGCGTACGTGCAGGTGGCGCGACCGCCGGACTTCCGGGCGCTGGGCGGGGACGTGGGCGCGCGGGTGCCGACGCTCGGCCAGGTCGTCGCGTACCTCAACGGACTGACCGCCGAGCCGGGGTTCCTTCACCGGACGTTCACGCCGGGCGGCGAGGAAGGCCGGCGCAACGATCGGATGTACTTCACGCCGGAGAACGCCGCGAAGGTCGACACGATCCGCGCCACGCTCGAAGGCTGGCGCCGGGACCGCAGGATCGACGGCGACGGCTTCGCGCTCCTGTTGGCGGCGCTGCTCGAGGCCGCCGACCGGGTGGCGAACACGGCCGGCGTCTACGCGGCGTGCATCAAGAGCTGGCAGTCGAACGCGCTACGTCCGCTCGAGCTGCGCGCGCCCCGAGTGGTGCGCCGCAACGGCTGTCGGGCGCTCCGCGCCGATGCCGCGACGCTCGTCGCCGGACTCGAACCGTTCGACCTGCTCTACATCGACCCACCCTACAATGCACGGCAGTACCCGGGCTACTATCATATTCCCGAGCTCATCGCCATGGGCTGGTTCGACGGTCCGGTCCGGCTGCGGGGCAAGACCGGCCTCCTCCAGGACGCGGACAAGCGCAGCGACTGGGCGCGCCGGCAACGCTGCGAGGCGGCGCTCGAGACGCTCGTCGCCTCCGCCCGCTGCCGTCACATCGTCATGAGCTACAACTCGGAGGGGATCATCCCGGAACCGTCGATCGAGCGGATCCTCAAGCGCTACGGCCGCGCCGGGACGTACCGCAAGTACACCCGCCGCTACCGCCGCTATCGCTCCGATGCCGACGGCGCGAGGCGAACCTACCGCGGCGACTCGGTGGAGGAATACCTGTTCTGCATCGACCGATGAGCGGCGCGGGCATGCGCTGCCGAGGCCGCCAGTGGCCCGGGATTCGAACAATTGTGACGATTCTTGGAACGACGTAGCGACTCGCGACGCCGCTCGCACCCGCGCCCGCCCGTGACAATCGCATCCAAGTGGTTGTCCAGAACCGTGTTACGCCACCGACGGCCAGAGCCGCGCCGCGCGAGCACTGAACGTGCAATATCCCAACCCTTCGCTCCGGCGGCCTTCGCGGCCGGAGTTCGGCGAATCAAGAATGGAAACGACATGGACGTGCGGGTGACGTGGCGCAATATTCGGAGCCGGCGCGGGCAGCGCGCGCGCCGGAATAGCGGAACCGGAGAAGGAGGTCGTATGCGCGTGTCCGATCGAACCCTGGCGAGCGCCGGGTTGCTCTTGCTGCTGGTGAGCGCGCCGCTCTCCGCGCAGACCCACGTGGGTGCGCTGGGCGTCTACGGCGGTGCATCGCGGTTCAGCGACCTGGCGCCGAATGACCCGATCGAGACGCGGCTGGCCACGGGCTGGCTGGCGGGACTCGAGATCGAGCGGTGGCTCGGCAGCGGTCGCGTCGGGCTGCGGATCGGCGGGGACTACGCCGAGCGGGAAATGGAGACCGGCGACGGCAGCGACTTCAACCTCTACTCCGGCAATGCCGCGCTCCTGTTCCGGCTACTGCCGCCGGACCCGGGGCGCACGATCGCGCCGTACGTCGCGATCGGCGGCGGGGCGTTGCACGTGAACTCGGGCCTCGGCCCGAGCCTGGCGGCGAACTTCTACCAGGACCCGGTGACCCGCCCCACGGCGCTGATCGGGCTGGGCGCGGACCTGTTCCCGCGCAACTCCGCCGGGCTCCGGCTCGAGGCCGCGGACCGCGTCATCATCGAGAGTCCATTCGGCGATCCGGCGACCGGGCGTAGCATCCGGCCCGTCCACCACGGCGTGGTCCGGCTCGCCGTCCAGCTCCGGTTCGGGCAGCTACCATCGCAGCCCAGGGTACTCGCGTTCGAGCGGCAGGAGCCCGAGCCGGTGCCGGAGCCGCCCGCCGCGGAGCCGCCCGTCATGGAGCCGACGACGACGGAGCCGCCAGCCGCCGAGCCGACGCTCACGCCGGAACCGGAGCCCACGCCGGAGCCCACCCCGAGCCCGTCGGCGCCGACACTGGACAGCGTGGCCGCCGTGGTCGCGGCCAACACAGCCGAGCTGGCGCGGCTGCGTGCGCAGGTGACCGACCTGGGTCGTGCGCTCGAGCAGCAGCGTCGGGCCGGCGCAGTAGAGCGCGTGGCGGCGCAGCCCACGACGTCGCGAATGTACACGGTCCAGGTGGCGGCCTTCAACGATGCGAACAGCGCACGGCTGTTGGCGGACCGCGTGCGCCGCTCGGGGATCCCCGTCTGGGTGAGTCAGGTCGCGCTGAACGGCCGGACCTACCACCGCGTTCGGGTGGGCGCGCTGCCGAGCCGCAGCGAGGCCGTACAACTCGCGCGGCGGATCCGGCGCGACTACGCTCTCCAGGTCTGGGTGGCGCCGATCAGCCGCTCCGATCACCCGCCCGCGGACGCCGTCGCCACCACGCGCGCCGTCCTCAACGGCTCGTAGTCCCGCCGCAGTCGGGGCGATCTCCGCCCGGGCCGACCTCGGTCGGCCCGGGCGTCGTCACGCCCACCGGTCACGCGGGCAGCCGGGATCCCCCCACCGCCGCTGCGGAGGCCGGCGCGAGCGACGACCGGCGCAACGCCCTCCATCGCGGATCGGGCCCGCCACACCGCTCAGTGCAGGAAACACCGGACGCCGGTCTCGATCAGAATGATCCCGTGCTCGCGCGCGGCGGACCGGACGTCTTCCTCGCGAACAGCGCCACCGGCGTGCGCCACGTAGCGTATGCCCGTCTGTGCGGCGCGATCGATGTTGTCCCGGAATGGAATGAACGCGTCCGAGCTCAGGGATAGATCGGCAAAGCCGCGGAACCATTCCCGCCGCTCCTCGGCCGTGATCGGCTCGGGATCACCGATCAACGTCGAGCGGAGCGCGTGCCGTTCCGGTTCCGACAACTCCGCCCAACGGATGAACTGGTCCATCGCGTTCGACCGGTCCGGCCGTCTCATCCCGTCGGGGATCGGCAAGTCGAGCACCTTCGGGTGGGTCTGCAACATCCACGTCTCCGCCTTGGCACAGGCGAGGCGCGTGCAGTGGATCCGGGATTGCTGCCCTGCGGCCATCCCGATCACCTGGCCGTTCCATGCGACGCAGACCGAGTTCGACTGCGTGTACTTGAGCGCGGTCGTCGCGACGACCAGCGTCTCGACGACGTCGTCCGGGATCGGCCCGCTCCCATCGCCGGCGCGGAAGAGCTCGGGACCGATCCTCCCGCGGTTGCGCTCCTGCTCGAGCGTGAGCCCGAAGACGTCCCGTCGCTCGATATCGGGCGGCTCGAAGTCCGGGTCGATCTCCAGGATCAGGTAGCGGCCGCCCTTCTTCGAGGCGAGGACGTCGAACGCGGCGCGGTCGTAGCCGGGCGCGATGATGCAGTCCGAGACCTCCCGCTTCAGAATCGCGGCCAGCTCCGGCCCGACCGGGTGACTCACGGCCACGGCATCGCCGAACGAGCTCACGCGGTCCGCGCCTCGCGCGCGGACGTACGCCTGTGCCGTCGGCTCCGTCGGCACGTGGTCCAGCATCTGCGACCGCGCGAATTCTTCGGAAACCGGACCGGCCACCGCCGCGCCCGCGGGGCTGACGTGTTTGTACGACGCCGCGGCGACCTTGCCCGTCGCGGCGCTCAGCTCGCGCACCAGTTGCCAGGCGGTCAGCGCATCGAGGATGTTGATGTAGCTCGGCTCGCCGTTCCGGACCTCGAGCGGCGACGTCTCTCCGGAAACGACGATCCGCGCCGCCCCCTGGTGCGGGTTGCAGCCGTATCGCAGCGGAATCTCCATCGTTCGTCCTGTTCGGGATGTCTTCGGGTGTCCCGACGTGCCGGTCTCCGGCTCGGTGCCCCCGGTGCAGAGCCGCCCGTCGGGCTCGGCGCGACTACCGTCGATTTCGGCGCGGCCGCGCCGCTACAGCGGCCGTGACGACCCGGTCGCGCCGGGCGGCTGCACCGCGTACTCGAGCCAGACAATGCCGCTCGGGTACACGCGCCGGCCCGTCAACGCAAGCCGCCTCTGCACGGCCGGCGCGGCGAGGAGGGGGCGGCCGCCGCCCACCAGCACCGGGATGATCGCGGGCTCCACGGTATCGACGCAACCCAGCTCCAGCAAACTGCGGAACAGCTCGCCGCCGCCGAACAGCCAGATGTCCTTCCCGGGCTGCGACCGCAGCGCCGCCAGTTCCGCCTCGATGCGATCGGCGACGATCGTGACCTCGGGATGGTCCTCCTGCCGCAGCGTTCGGGAGAACACGAGCACGCGTTTACCCCAGAATCCGCGCGCGCCCTCCCTGCCCAACAGGTCCTCGTACGTCAGTCGCCCCATGAGCAGCGTGTCGAACTGATCGAAGAGCGCACCGAAATCGATCTCCGGCTCCGCGACGATCCAGTCCGTTCCCCCCTTCGCGTCCGCGATGTACCCGTCCAGGCTGCACGCGACTTGGTAGCGGATTCGACGCATCCCTGCCTCCATGGTCAGCGGCACGCGCGCTTCCAACGAGCGGCGTACCCCTACGGTAGTGCGCGGACCCCGCGGGCGCCACGGCATCCGCGTGGCCGGCACGCGCCGGCGGCCGGGACGGCGGCACGCCCCGCCGGCGGCGGTCTCCGCGCCGTCGCCGCGCGGGGTGTGGAACGGAACACTTGACGCGCGCCGGCCGGCGCGGAATCATGGAGGGGTAGCGGCCCGAGGCCGATTCCGTGCCGCGCGCCGGATCGTCCGCTCCCCGACTTCCGAGCACGAGCGCGACGTCCGGGACGACGCGACTCCTCGATGCCGCGCACCCGGCGATGCCGCGCCCCCACGAACCGATCCAGCATGAATCCATCGCCACCATCCCGCTTCGGGACACGCCACACGCGTCGGCCTCGCAGGCGCCCTGGTCGATGGCCCGTCGCGCGCAAATCGGTCGGCCTCCTCGCCTGGTGCGCGCTCGCCGCCTGTTCCGTGGAGTCGGGATTGATGCCGAGCGCGACGTCGGCCGAGTGCTTCGCCCTGTCTTTCGAGACGGCACCGAGAGTCGGGCCCGCGGCAGGACACACCGCAGACACCCTCGTGCTCAGCACCATCACGCTGCCGGCCGACTGGGTGGAGACGATCGGACACGGCGGGCGTCGCGCCTTCCTGGACCTGGACGAATGGCGGCAACCCGGCCCGGTGAGGTCGTCATCCTTCTACTGGCTCACCCCCGCGCCCGACTCCGTGTTGGTGGCCATCGTCATGCCGATGGCGGGCATCACCTACGCCGCGCACCGCACCGGCACGACGCTCGAGGGCATCCGCACCTTCACGAGCGACGCGGTGGGTGAGCCCGAGCGCGCGATCGCGTTCACCGGTGAACGAATTCGGTGTGACACCGGGACCGCCCGAGCGGCACGCCCCACGCCCTTGACATCCACGCCCATTTCTGTAGCATTGAGCGCTGTGGACGCGCGCACCGCACGGGCCGTCCGGGGTTGACACCGCCCGCCCGTCCGGTTAGATTAAGCGTCCTGATCTTGACGCGGGGTGGAGCAGTCTGGTAGCTCGCCGGGCTCATAACCCGGAGGTCGTGGGTTCAAATCCCACCCCCGCTATTGTTCTCGGACTCGGTCCGAGGTCGTCGACCGGAGGTGTCGCGGTGCAGGCAGCACGTCCGATTTTGCGCGGTCACTCGCGCCTCGGCAATGCCCGCATCGAAACGGACAGTGACACCCGGTCGGATGCCGAATCCCATACGGGAGGGGCGCACCGGTAGGCCGGCCTCGGGTGTCTCCGTACTGCCCCGCCCGCGCCGAAGACGAGCCGGGCGGGGATTTTTTCGGCGCACCGGACCACGGCGCCAGTACGCAGTCCGGAGTCCGATACGGCCAGGTAGCTCAGTTGGTAGAGCACACGACTGAAAATCGTGGTGTCGGCGGTTCGATTCCGTCCCTGGCCATGCCCCGGGAGACCTCGTGGCCTCCGGCTCACGATGCGTCGGGGACGGGCGAAGTTAGGTCCGTAGCTCAACTGGTAGAGCACCGGTCTCCAAAACCGGCGGTTGGGGGTTCGAGTCCCTCCGGGCCTGCTGAAAAGACGCCGACGGCGGCCCCGGGCTCGACCCGATCGGCGCCGGAGATGCGGTGAACAGAACAGGCCCCCATCGTCTAGTGGCCTAGGACACCTGGTTCTCAGCCAGGAAACCGGGGTTCGATTCCCCGTGGGGGTACTCGGGAGGTCAGGGCTCGCGTAGCTCAGGGGTAGAGCGCTTCCTTGGTAAGGAAGAGGTCACGGGTTCAATCCCCGTCGCGAGCTCTCGGGGTCGAGCCCCCATCGTCTAATGGTCAGGACACCAGGCTTTCAATCTGGTAATAGGGGTTCGATTCCCCTTGGGGGCATGGGAGGGGAAAGGACGCGGGCGTAGCTCAGTGATTCGGAACCTTCGGTTCCGAAATGGCTGGTGAGGGCTCGGTTAGGGAGAGAACGCGGGCGTAGCTCAGTTGGTAGAGCGTCTGCTTGCCATGCAGAAGGTCGCCGGTTCGAGTCCGGTCGCCCGCTCTGATGAGGCCCCGGCGTCGGGAGTCCGACGCGGCAGGAGCTACGAGGCCGATCGCTCGACGGGCGGCCTCGAAGATCGAGCGAGGGTGTCGTAGCTCAGCGACTCGGAGGCAGGTTCCGAGCCCGCGGGCGAGGGCCCGGTACGGGATGGGTTGGGGCTGTAGCTCAGCTGGTTAGAGTGCCGGTCTGTCACACCGGAGGTCGCGGGTTCAAGTCCCGTCAGCCCCGTGGCGGTACGCGGAACGCTTCTTGACAACGAGGGTCGGATCCGGAACTACGGTTCCGGGATGCTGGTGAGGTGACGGCAGAGGCGGATCGGGGCCGTGGCTCAGTGACTCGACACCTTCGATTCCGAGTTGCTGGTGGAGTTCCGACGAGGTATGGATCGGGGCTGTAGCTCAGTTGGGAGAGCGCCTGAATGGCATTCAGGAGGTCAGGGGTTCGACTCCCCTCAGCTCCACTGGCGTCTCGCTCGGGTGGCGGAATTGGCAGACGCGCAGGATTCAGGATCCTGTGGGGGTTAACCCCGTGTGGGTTCGAGTCCCACTCCGAGCATCGGGCGGATCCGATCCGCCCTGGTTCGAGGCCCACGTGCTGGAATTGGTAGACAGGCTGGTTTGAGGGACCAGTGCCGGAAACGGCGTACAGGTTCGAGTCCTGTCGTGGGCATGGCGGCCGGGCGCCCCGACGGGGTGTTCGCGCCACCGAGATGGTGGGGTACCGAAGCGGTTAAACGGGGCAGACTGTAAATCTGCTGGGCCACGCCCTACGTAGGTTCGAATCCTACCCCCACCACTGACCGCGCCCCCGCCGGCGGGTGAAGCGGCGGGCGGGCGCGGAGCCCGGTCACCGGAGCGCCGCGCACTGGGATGGATGCGTTGGTGGGTCGGGCGCGTAGCTCAGTTGGTTAGAGCGCTACGTTGACATCGTAGAGGTCAGAGGTTCGAGTCCTCTCGCGCCCATGGTTGGGGCGGGGCGCGCCGGTGGCCGTGCCGTGGAACGCGGTTCGGAGCGGCCGGCGAGGTCGCCGCGAGGATGGATCGGGGCGGTACCATCAGTGATGCGGAGCTTCGGTTCCGAGATGGTGGTGGAGTTCCGACGAGGATGGGTCGGGGCTGTAGCTCAGTTGGGAGAGCGCTGCAATCGCACTGCAGAGGTCAGGGGTTCGAATCCCCTCAGCTCCACTGGGGTCGCCGGACGGATGGGGTTCGCCGCCTGGGAGCGCCGGACTCACGGAGATACGGCGGCGTGACGCCACCTTAGCTCAGTTGGTAGAGCACGTCACTCGTAATGACGGGGTCGTCGGTTCGAGTCCGACAGGTGGCTCTGGACGGAACCCGGTCCGCCGCCGGTGGGTACGCCGTGACGGAAGGGATCTTGCGGGAGTAGCTCAGTTGGTAGAGCATCAGCTTCCCAAGCTGAGGGTCGCGGGTTCGAGCCCCGTCTCCCGCTCTGAGGTTCGGCGAAGGGTCGTCCCGGTCGGATGGTCCCGAGGAGTGGCGGCGAACCGGGGTCCGTAGCCGCGGCGTGCAGGACAGCCGTGGTCGGCGTCCGGCGAACCGTCTCGAGCGGGACGCGTTCCGGGCGTGTGGAAGGCGGAATACTGCCCCTTGGTGTAATTGGCAACACGCCTGACTCTGGATCAGGAGAGTCCTGGTTCGAACCCAGGAGGGGCAATGCGGCAGGACGGGGATGTGGGCGGCATCGGTCGGGAGCCCTTCCCGCCGGCGTGTCCGATCCCGGGTCCTGCGGTCCGGAGAGGTGGCCGAGCGGCTTAAGGCGGCGCCCTGCTAAGGCGTTTGGGTCGAAAGACCCTCGAGGGTTCGAATCCCTCCCTCTCCGCTTCGACCGAGGCGGATGTCGCCCGCCGCGGATGGGCCGCCGACCCGTTGCGGCCGGTGCGGGGCGTTGCGGACCGACCGATCGGGTGGCGTGCCGAGCCTCGGACGGGTGGCCGAGTGGCTTAAGGCGCACGATTGGAAATCGTGTGGGGTGAATAGCCCTCGTGGGTTCGAATCCCACCCCGTCCGCTGGAGGTATCGTTCGGGGAGTAGCTCAGCCTGGTAGAGCACTGCGTTCGGGACGCAGGGGTCGCTGGTTCAAATCCAGTCTCCCCGACTGGCTCTGGTGAGCGGAACGAAGTCCGTGACCAGACCGAAGATCAGGCCCGACAAGGCGGTATGCCTTGTCGGGCCTTTTGCGTGGCGAGAGCGGGAGGCGAGCCTGCGCTGACCGCGGGCTGTGCGGCGATCCGCGGACCGGCGGCGTAGGTCGCCGGGCTGGAGCAGGAGGCGTTCGAGGCGCGGCTCGATGCCGAGCGCGTCGCCGATCAGCGTGACGAGCCGCGCGAGCGTCGTGGTGTGGCTCTCGCCCAGGTCGATGCGAGGACGTCGGGGCGCCCGGCCCGATTCTCGCCGGGAGGGAAACCGACGGCGGCGGAGCGGGCGGTGTCCGGATTCGGCGCGAAACTTCGGAGCGCGAGTCCGAGGCCGCGACGGCGCCGGCCCCGGAACCCGCCGGGCCGCTCCGGACCGCGCGACGGTGCCCGACTCGACGGATGCTCGGATGGCGACCGCCCCTGCCGGACGCCCGACCTCGTGCATCACCGTGGTCCGCGACGGCGTGGCCCGGGCGATCCGCCGGCGGGAAGCGCGCCACGCGGTCGCGCGCATCGCAGGCGACATCGCCGCGGGTGGGTGGTTCCTGGACCTGGGCTGCGGCATGGGCTACGTCGGGGCGTTGCTGGAGCAGCGTGTCGGGTGCCGCTCCGTCGGCTGCGACGTGGCAGTGGCGAACGAGGCGCTGCGTCGGTTCTGCGTCTTCGATGGGCGCCGGCTGCCGTTCCGCGCCTCCGCCTTCCATGGCGCGGTCCTCGCCTTCGTTCTGCACCACGCGCGCAATCCGCTCGCGCTGCTACGGGAAGCCGCACGGGTCAATGCCGGGCCGCTCTTCGTATTCGAGGACACGCCCCGCACACGAGCCGATCGCATCTGGGGCCGGCTCCACTCGCGGAGCTTCAACCGGAAGCACCGGATCCCGTGGCGGGGCCGCGTCCGCGACGAGGCGGAATGGCGGATGCTCTTCCACCGGGCCGGACTCCGCGTCCTGCGTGCGGACCGGCTCCGCCGCCGCGAGCGCTTCCCGCCCGTCGCCCGGACCATGTTCGTGCTGCTGCGCGAGGATGGATCCGCCGGCTAGGGCGTTTCGCCCACCGGTTTGGAGCCGCCCGGCCGCCTGTGGCGCGATCGCGAGGCGCGGGTGCGACTCCGGACCGATGCGACAGCCGCGCTAGAAATCAAGGGCTTGAGCGGCACTCGGCCGTTGGTTATCTTCCCGTGTGCCGCTTTCGCGGCGCGTGTCCCGTTGCGACCGTCGGCCGCCGGGCCCGGTCCACGCGCGGCCCCGGCCGGGCCGCGTCGGTAGGGACGACACGGAGGCGTAGTCCTAATTGGTAAGGCACCGCACTCGAAATGCGGCGGGCGCAAGCCCTTGGGGGTTCGAGTCCCTCCGCCTCCGCTCATTGCGACACAACGATTTACGGCGTCCGCCCGCTCCGGCCGGCGGGCGCCGTTTTTCGCAATATCAGCGAGATTGTGAGCAGGAGCCCTCACGACGCCCCTCCCTTCTGCACTACGAGATGGGAGCGCCCGCGCCCGCCAATCCGTCTTTCATCCGGCACCGGCAGCACGCCCTCTCCTTCGTTCTAAGGCGGGAGCGGCTTGCGTCACGCACGTCCGCCCGCTTAACATGCGCGTGTTCATCTCCGACCGGTGCACACGCGCGAGGCGTCCGGAGCCAGCACGGTAGAGGTTCGCCGTGCCGGGCGTCGGATCTACGCGCCCGGCGGTGGGGCGTGTCCGAACGAGGCCGTCCCGCGGCACGGGCGTGCGGCGGCGCGGAGAATCCGGTGAATCACGAACTTCCGATGGCGGAGACCGAGGCCATGAGCAGAATCACGGGCGCGCTCATGATGGCGGCGCTCATCGTCGCCGCGGGGTGCGGCGCTTCCGGCTCTCCGGGTGCCGGGGAGCGTCGCATCGTCAGCGTCTCGAAGCAGATCAACGAGTTCCTCTACGCGATCGGCGCGGAGTCGGACCTGGTCGCGCGGGACCTCTCTTCGATCTATCCGCCCGAGATCCAGGAGCTGCCATCGGTCGGCTACCACCGGGCGTTGAGTGCGGAGGGCATCATCTCGATGAAGCCGACGCTCTTCCTGACGGACGGCAATGTGGGCCCGGAGGCCGTCCTGGACCAGCTCCGGAAGGTCGGCATCCCGATCGAGGTGATGGAGCCGGGCGGCACGGTCGAGGGCGCGCAGCAGTTGCTGAAGCGGCTCGGCGAGTATTTCCACCGCGAACAGGCGGCGGACAGCGTGCTGGCGGAGTGGCGGCGCGGGATGCAGGAGATCTGGCAGGACACCGCGCAGTGGTCCGAGCAGGAGCGGCCCCGGGTGCTCCTCATCCATTTCGGGCGCATCAGCAACAGCTACCTCGCCGTGCGTCGGGGCAGCCCCGCAGACCGGATGATCCGCTGGGCGGGCGGCATCAACGCGGTCGACTCGGTGGGCGGGATGGCCCGGCTCACGCCGGAGCTGATCGCGCAGGCGGCCCCCGACGTGATCATCGCGACGGACTTCGGCTTCGACCGGTTCGGCAGTGCGAAGGAGTTCGCGACGCTGCCCGGCGTCGCGCTCACGCCCGCCGGGAAGTCGGGGCGCATCTATCGGATCGAGGAGCAGGAGATCATCTATTTCGGGCCCCGCACGCCGGCGACGGTGCGGAAGCTCGCGTCCGTCCTGCACCCGTGAGCCGCCGCCCGCCGACGCCGTTCAGCGGCGAACGTCGCCGGAGCGCGATCCCGACCGCCGGCACGCCGAGGGACTCGCACGGGTCCGGTCCAAGATGCTGAAGCGGCTTTCACACGGCCAGATCCATCTCCTCCTCGGCATCCTGCTGGTGGCCGCGCTCATCGCCTCGGCAGGGATCGGCGCGTTCACCTTCACGCCGGGCAACATGGTCCGCTACCTGGGCGAGATGTTCGGCTGGGTCCCGGCCGCCGCCGCCGCCGACGAGCTGGGGCGCAACGTGTTCCTGAAGCTGCGTCTGCCGCGCGTGCTCCTCGCCGGACTGACCGGCGCCGTGCTGAGCGTCTCCGGCACGATGATGCAGGGTCTCTTCCGGAACCCCATCGTCGAGCCGGGCCTGGTCGGCACCTCGGCCGGCGCGGCGCTCGGTGCCGCCGCCGTCTTCGTCTTCGGCAGCGACAGCGCGCTCGCGCTCGCGCGCCCGCTCGGCTCGCTCGGTGTGCCGGTCGCGGCGTTCATCGGCGCCTTCGGGGCGACCGTGTTGGTCTACCGTCTCTCGACGTCGTTCGGGAAGGTGAACGTCTTCACGCTGCTCCTCGCCGGGATCGCGGTCAACGCCGTGTGCGCCGCGGGGACGGGATTCCTCTCGTACATCGCGCGCGACCCGCAGGCGCGCAACATCACCTTCTGGAACCTCGGGACCTTCACCACCGCCGACTGGCGCGGCGTCACCCTCGTCGGCACCTTCTTCGTGGTCTGCTTCCTGTGGTCGCTCCGCTACGGCAAGGCGCTCAACGCGCTGATGCTGGGCGAGAACGAGGCGGCATTCCTCGGGATGGAGCCGCAGAAGCTGATCTGGCGGCTCCTCGTGGTCAACACCATCATGGTCGCCGTCGCCACGGCGATGGTCGGCGTCATCGCCTTCGTGGGACTGGCCGTGCCGCACCTCCTGCGCCTGCTCAAATCGCCCGACTACACCTTCCTCCTCCCTGCATCGGCGATCATGGGCGCACTCCTGATGGAAGGGATCGACATCACCGCGCGGATCATCATCCCCCCGGCGGAACTCCCGATCGGCATCATCACCGCCGTCGTCGGGGCGCCCATCTTCCTCGCGATCCTGCTCCGGAACCAGGGGTCGGGCGCGGCCGGGTTCTATGGCTGAGGTCGAGGCGGTCCGGGTCCGGGCGGGCGGCACGCTCATCCTGGATGACGTGAGCGCGCGCTTCCAGCCGGGCAGGTTCAACGTGATCCTCGGCCCGAACGGTGCGGGCAAGTCCACGCTGCTCAAGGTGGCGACCGGGCTGCTCCGGCCTTCCGCGGGCGAGGTCCGCTACGAAGGGCGCCCGGTGAGCACGTTCACGCCCGAGGCGCTCGCGCGGAAACGCGCCGTGCTCTCGCAGCACGTCGAGCTCGCCTTCCCGCTCCCCGTCCAGGACGTGGTGATGATGGGACGCTACCCGCACTTCCGGCGCGCACCCTCCGCGCGGGACCGGGAGATCGTCGACCGCGCGCTCGAAATCGTGGGGCTGGACGCACGGCGGACCCAGCCGTACTCGACGCTCTCCGGCGGTGAACAGCAGAAGGTCCAGCTCGCCCGGGTGCTGGCCCAGATCTGGAACTACGACGACGCCGGCGAGCACCGGCTCCTCTTCCTGGACGAGCCGACCACGAGCCTGGACATCCATTACCAGATCCACCTGCTCGACATCGCGCGCGACCTGCTGAACCACAACTGCACGGTCATCGCGGTGCTGCACGACCTCAACATCGCGCTCCACTACGGCGATGCCTTCTTCGTGCTCGATGGCGGCCGGCTCGTCCACGAGGCGGATCGCGCCGAGTCGATCCCGACCGAGCTGATCGAGCGCGTGTACCGGGTGAAGGCGTACCGGGTGGAGGACCCCGCGAACAGTCAGGCGCTCTGGCGTTTCGCGCTGTAGGCGGCCGGCGCGGGAGACGCCGATCCCGGCATCACCCGCCGCTCGCCACGCCCTCCGCCCGCGCGATCAGCTCGCGCTGCGTCCCGCCCTCGCGCAGCAGTTCGAGCGCGCGGCGGAGCGGCGCGTCATCCTTGATCTCGCGCCGCTTGGCGGCCGCATCGCCGAACGCGAGGCGCGCGACGCGCTCCGCGAGCATGCGGTCGATGTAGCCCGCGGCGCGGTCGTAGATCTCGCGATCGACCGAGACGCCGCGCGCTTGCAGCCGGCGGTAGAGTTCGTCGCGCCACTCCGGGCGGACCTCGAAGCCGGGCTCGACCGTGTCCTTCAGCTCGAAGGCGTAGTCGAAGAGCGTCAGGTGTACGTCCTGCGACCGCGCGACGACCGCCTCGACGAACTCGCGCGCGGTGGTGGGCAGCGTGTCGGGCGCGACGGCGATGTCCGGCACGATGCCGCCGCCGCCGTAGACCACCCGTCCGCCATCGGTGTGGAAGATCGGGCGCGCGCTGTCCGCCGCCGCGCTGTCCGGCGCCTGCACGAGCCGGCCGTCCTCACCACGCTCCCGATGGATCGACCGGCCGCTCGGCGTATACCACTTCCCCGTGGTCATCTTCAGGATGTAGCCGCCATCGAGGCGGTACGCGCTCTGGACGAGGCCCTTGCCGAACGACCTCGCGCCGATGAGCAGCGCGCGGTCGTGGTCCTGGAGCGCGCCCGCCACGATTTCGGACGCGGATGCGGACCACTGGTCGATCAGCACGACGAGCGGGAGATCCGGAGCCAGCGGCTCCGCCGGCGAGCGGTAGACCATTTCGCTCCGCACGCGCTCCCATTGCCGCGCGACGGGCGTACCACGAGGGAGGAAGAGTCCCGCAATCGCGATCGCCTCGTCCAGAATGCCGCCACCGTTGCCGCGCAGGTCGAGAACCAGGCCGGTCGCGCCCTCGTCCACCAGCCGCCGGACGGCCGCCTCGACCTCCTCCGCCGCGCTCTCGCTGAACTGGAGCAGCGGGATGTAGCCGGCACCGTCATCGAGGAGCGTCGCATACGGCACCGCCGGGATGTGGATCTCGGCGCGAGTCATGCGAACGTCGATCGACGTCTCGGCACCCGGCCGCGCGAGCCGGACCTCGACCACCGTACCCGGCTCCCCCTTCAGCCCGTTCGCCACACGGCTCAACTCCCAGCCGCGCGTCGACTCGCCGTCGAGCGCGATGATCTGGTCGCCGACGCGGATCCCGGCACGCTCCGATGGCGTGTTCGGGAACACCCGCGAGACGATCGCCGCGCCGTCCTGGTCCTCGACGATCATCCCCACGCCCGCGTAATGACCCTCGTGGGTGATCGTGAAGTCCTCGAGCTCGTCCGGACTGTAGAGCGACGCGTACGGGTCATCGAGTTCCTCGACCAGCCCCCGGGCCGCCTTCTCGTAGAGCGCCGAAACATCGAGGCTGTCCACGAAGCGGCTCGAGACCAGCGTGAAGACCTCCTGGAAGAGGCGCGGCCCCGGACGCTGCTGCGCGGGGAGCAAGAAGCCGACGACGACGAACGCCGCCGCCGCACACGCCAGCGCGATTCCGAGCTTGTGATGCCGATTCCTCATCAGGTCCCACCGGATTCGAGTGGAGGATCGCCGGAGTGCGGTGATCGGTGATGCCTGAATGTTACGATGGTTTGCTGGAAGATGCCACTCTCGGTTCGAGCGCTTCGAGCACGACTTCGACCGGATCGTGAAGGCGTGGGCGCCAGGAAGCAGCCGTGCGGCGGCGGACCGCCGAGCCGCGCGGCCGCCGGCGGTCAGGCCGCTTCCGCCCCCGAGATCGCCTCGAGCACGTCCGCGCCGTAGAACATGCGGATGTACTTGGCCTGCACCGGCGTGATGCGGCGGACCGCCCAGACGAGTTCGACGTAGTTCGGCTCGACGGGGGTGTGCAGGAGCCGCATCCCGGCCTCATCGGGGGACTGGTTGCCCTTGCGGTTGTTGCAGGGCGAGCAGGCCGTGACGCAGTTCTGCCACGAGTTGTCTCCGCCGCGGGAGAGCGGCATCACGTGGTCGCGCGTCAGGAACTCGCGGCCGCGCAGTTCCGTGCGATGGCGGCCGCAGTACTGGCACTGGTAGCGGTCGCGCGCGAAGAGGAAGGTGTTGGTGACCTGCCGGCGGAACTTGCGTGGGACATGGACGTAGCGGACCAGGCGGATGACCAGTGGGGCGGGCAGTTCGCGCCGCTCCGACCGGAACACCCGTGAATCATCCACTTCCAGGATCTCCGCCTTCTGATCGATGACGAGGCGCAGTGCGCGCTTGACGGACAGCATCGTCAGAGGCTCGAAGGAAGCGTTCAACGCCAGACAAGTCATTGTGGCGATGTTCTCCTCCTGGAACGCGTCCGAGTTATTCTACGCCGGAGTCCCCGTCATTGTTCACGCGCGAGGTCGGCGCATCCCAATAGTTTACACCCGGTGGTGGGCCGAAGGCAACGGTCTCGACGGCGGGTCTCACAGGAGCGCGACGGGATCCCGGTCGAGCGCGAGGCGCAGCTCGGCCTTGCCGGGCCGGATCGGGTACTCCTCGGCGAGTTGGCGGAGGACGTGGCCGAGTGGCCGGGCGGCGCGGCTGCGGAGCAGGAAGTGCCAGCGCCAGCGGCCGCGGATGCGGTCGATGGGGCACGGCGCGGGTCCGGTGAGCTGGACGCCCCTGGCGGGCCCGGAGAGTCGTGTACGAAGCCAGTCGGCGGCGGCGTTGGCGGCTTCCTCGACCGCCGTCTCGATGGTGCCGCTCAGGATGATGTTGGCCAGGCGCGCGTGGGGTGGGTAGCGTGGCCCCGACCGTTCGGCCAGCTCGCGGTCGGCGAAGCCGGCGTAGTCGTGGGCGACGGCGGCCGTGATGGCGTAGTGGCCGGGGAGCGCCGTCTGGATCAGGACCTGGCCGCCCTTGGGTCCGCGGCCGGCGCGCCCGGCGACCTGGGTGAGGAGCTGGAAGGTGCGTTCGGTCGCGCGGAAGTCGGGGAGGTTGATTCCGACGTCGGCGTTGATCACGCCGACCAGGGTGACGTCGGGGAAGTCGAGCCCCTTCGCGATCATCTGGGTGCCGAGCAGGATGTCGACCTCGTGGCGCTCGACGCGGCCGAGGATCTCGTGGTGCGCCCACTTGCCCGAGGTCGTGTCCACGTCCATGCGGGCGATGCGGGCGGATGGGAAGGTCTCGGCGACGGTACGCTCGACCTGTTCGGTGCCGATGCCGCGGAACGAGAGGTCGCCGGAGCCGCACTGTTCGCAGGTGACGGGCGGCGGCTCCTCGTGGAAGCAGTAGTGGCAGACCATGCGGCGCCGTCCACGGTGGTACGTGAGCGACACGTTGCACTGCCGGCACTGCCAGACGGCGCCGCAGTCGCGGCACTGGACGAAGGTCGCATAGCCGCGGCGGTTGAGGAGCAGGATGATCTGTTCGCGTCGCGCGAGGCGCTCGCGTACGGCGTCGACGAGCGGTGCGGAGAGGATGACGGGCGTCGAGGTACGGTGATCTCCCGCGCCGTCCTCTGCCCCGCCCGCGGCGCCGGCCGGCGACGTTCGATCGCGTGCCGTCGCCGCTTCCGGCTGCCGACTGCCGGCGCCGCGCAAGTCGATGAGCCGGACGGGCGGGAGCGGACGGCCGCCGATGCGGTCGGGGAGTTCGAGGAGCCGGAACTTGCCGGCCCGCGCGTTGTGCCAGCTCTCGAGGGATGGCGTGGCGCTGCCGAGCACGCAAACCGCGCCGGCGCTGCGCGCCCGCACGATCGCGACCTCGCGGGCGTGGTAGCGCGGTGCGTCCGATTGCTTGTAGGTGGCCTCGTGCTCCTCATCGACGATGATCGCGCCGACGTCCCGGACCGGCGCGAAGACGGCCGAGCGCGCGCCGACCGCAATGCGCCGCTCGCCGCGGCGGAGCGCGCGCCAGGCGTCGTAGCGTTCGCCGTCCGAGAGCGCCGAGTGCAGGACGGCCACGGCATCGCCGAACT
Organism: Longimicrobiales bacterium; assembly: GCA_036381495.1. Lineage (GTDB taxonomy): Bacteria > Gemmatimonadota > Gemmatimonadetes > Longimicrobiales > RSA9 > DASVCS01. The sequence continues at coordinate 25,648 of DASVCS010000063.1, read as the reverse complement.
CTGCGCGGAACCGGGCGACGGTCTGCGGCGTCAGCGCGATCTCGGGGACGAGGACGATCGCGCCGCGGCCGCGCCGCTCGACCACTTCCCGGAGCAGTTCGATGTAGACCTGCGTCTTCCCCGAGCCGGTCACGCCGTGCAGCAGAAACGTTTGGGCGGCGGCGCGGCCGCCCCGTGCCGCGGCAACGAGTGCATCGACGGCCGCCCGCTGCGCGGGGGTGAGCACGTGCGCCGTCGGCGGCGCGGCAGGGACCGCCGCGAACGGGTCCCGCTCGACCGGCTCCTCCGCGAAGACCGCGAGCCCCTTCGCGACCACGCCGCGCAGCACCGGGTAGGAGAAGCCGGCGCGCTGGACCAGGTGCGCGACCTCGGCACTGCCGCCGAGCGATTCCACGAGCTCGAAGCACGCACGCTGGCGTTGGGCGCGGCCGAACGTCTCCTCGCGCAGCCGCAGACTCGGCAGCTCCCGGACGAGTCGCAGGATCCGGCGCGTCCGGATCGGCGGCGTGCGCCGCGCCGCGTCCGAGAGCGCGGCCGGCAGCGCCGAGCGAAGCACCTGTCCGAGCGGCGCCACGTAGTACTCCGCGACCCAACGGCAGAGGCGGAGCAACTCCGGCGGCACGCTCGGCGTGTCATCGAGTACGGAGAGGATGGCGCGAATGCGCGTCGGCTCGACGGCCGAGCGGGAACGGCCCACCACCCACCCCACCAGGCGGCGGCCGCTGAAAGGGACCAGGACCCGTGTCCCCTCCGCCGCCTCGCCGTGCTCGAGCCGGTACGTGAAGGTACGCGGGACCGGCACCGGCAGCGCCACATCGACCAGCATCGGGACCTCAGAGCGACATGCGCACGAAATCGTACGGCGGCCAGGGGCCCGTCACGTCCACGACCAGCTCGGGGTGTGCGGCGCCGAGATCCTCGGCGCGCTCGATGAAGGCGATCCAGGCGCCGCGCTCGACCAGGAACGCGGCACTCAGCAGTCGGCGCTCCTCGCGGCGGAACGGCACGGCGGCCCGTGCCAGCCGGCGGAGTTCCGCGTAGGCGTGGACGGCCAGCCGATCGAGCTCCGGCCCGGCGTCGGCCAGCCGTGTGGGTGTGACGTGGAGTCGCAACTCCCAGTGGCCGTCCACGAAGGCGAGCCCGTCATCCAGCGCGAGGTACTGGTCTTCGAGGAAGCGAAGGAGTGTTCGGCGGCTGCGGAAGATCACGCCCGGCGGCGCCGGGAGCACCGTCGCCCGGCGCATCACGGTCTCGACGGCGCGCTGGTGGGCGACCAGTCCCGCTTCGTCGAGCGGCGGGAGATGAAAGGCGCATGGACGCACGAGCGCCTCGACGTCCCGGTAGCGCACGCGCGACGGCGCGTCCGCGTCCGACGCGGAGAGCGAACGCCGCGCCCGCGCGCGCACCACGCCCAGGAAGTAGTACGCGGTGGGCGGATCGATCAGGCGCCTGCCGGCCCGGACGCGCCCCGCCGCCGCGGCGATCCCGCCGAGCGCGGCCGGCTCAGCCTTCCCCCCCTCCGCCCGCGCAGTGGCCGCATCCGTCTCCGCAGGGACACCCTCCACCCCGCCGGGCGCGGTCGTCTCCGGGTCCACGCCATCCGACGGCCGATCGTCGGCGGAGGAGGCAGCACCGTCCATGCTCAGGCGCCGAAGAGTGTGAAGATCTCGCTCTGAACGTTCCGTGGCGTGACCTCCGGCCCGTCTTCCCCCAGATACACGTTGATCTCGCTGCGGATGCCCAGCTCACCCGGAAGGTAGATCCCGGGCTCGATCGAGAATCCGACACCCGCGACCAGTCGCCGGGTCTCCCGCGTCTCGAGGTTGTCGATGTTCGGGCCCATGCCGTGCAACGACCGGTCGATGGAATGCCCCGTCCGATGGATGAACGCCGCACCGAAGCCCCGATCCGCGATGATGCCGCGCGCCACGTCGTCGACCTCGGATCCCTGGACCGCCACGCCGCCGGCCGACTGACGACGCAAGAAATCCACCGCGCCATCCCGCGCATCGCGGACTGCGGTCCACACCTCGTTCACCCGGTCGGGAACGCTCTCGCCGAGGTAGGCCATCCACGTCTGATCCGCGAAAATCGCATCCTCGGACTCCTTGCCCCAAAGGTCGAGCAGGATCACGTCGCCGCGCCCGAACGCCGCGCCGGCGCCGACCGCCGCGTAGTGCGGATCCGCCGCGTGGATCCCGTTCGCGGCGATGCAGTCGGCGCCGACACCGCACCCGCGGTCCGCGAGCGTGGCCGTGACCCAGGCGTGCAAGCCGCCTTCCGTGATCTCCTCGCCCGCCTCGATGGCGGCGGCCACGTGCTGGAACGCATCGCGAGCCACGCCCGCGACCACCTCGGCCGCCCGGCGGTGCGACGCGAGCGCCTCCGCGGTCCACCGCGAGTAGAACCGCGTGATCAGCTCGCCCGACGAGGCGATCTCTGGCCCCGCCGCCTGCACCAGCTCGACGACGCCCGCCGGCACCAGATCGAGGCTCGGCACCGCATCGCCGGCCGAGACCTCCATGGCAATGCGGCGCGCGCCTGCGAGCGTTTCGCGCAGCGCGGCATCCAGCTCGCGCCAGCCCACGTACACGCGCTTCGGCCACGGCCACTGCGCCCACGGCGCCTGCTCGATCCCGTGCACGATCGCCTGCGGCTCGCCGTGCGCCGGCAGGTGGACGAAGTACCGGCGCGTCAGGTCGCCCAACCCGAGCAGGCTCGCCGCCACCGAATTGCGCGCGTGCAGGTCGTAGAGCAGCCAGCCGTCCAGCCCGAGCTCGCGCAGGGCGGCCTGGATCTCGTCACATCGTTCGCGTAGCCCGGCAAAGCCGCCGACGTTGTTCGAATCCATTTTCACGTGTCGATCCCGTGTTCAGTCGTGAGAACTGCGCCGCGCGCGTGCCGATGGCGCCCTCACAGCCATCCCTTCCGCCACACGTACGCGAGCAGTCCACCGGTGAGCCCGACCATGATGGCGAACGCCATCCAGAAGCCGTACGGACTGTGGCGCCCCGGCAGCCAGTCGAAGTTCATCCCGTAGATGCTCGCCACGAGGGTCGGCGGCAGCACGACGGTCGCGATGACGGAGAGCGCCTTGATGATGCCGTTCATCCGGTTCGAGACCAGCGTGAGGTACGTCTCGGTCGCGCCCGTGAGCAGTTCGCGGTACGTCTCGATCGATTCGACCTGCCGGACGACGTGGTCGTAGACGTCGCGGAAATAGATCTGCGTCTCGACGCCGAGGTACGCGGATGGGCGGTTGGCGAGCGAGGCCATGACCTCGCGCATCGGCGCCAGGTTGCGGCGGAGCGCCAGGAGCGCCCGTTTCAGCTCGAACGTCTTCTCGAGGACCTCGCCGTTGCCGAACAGTTCGGCTTCGAGCTCATCGACGAAGTCGTCGATCTGGTCGAGGCACGGGAAGTACTGGTCGACGAGCGTATCCAGCACCACGTAGGCGAGGTGGTCCACGCCGCGCGCGAGGGGGTCCGGCCCCGCTTCGAGCCGGTCGGCGACGATCGTGGTCGCGTGGGACGGCTCGGCGTGGACGGTCACCATGAAGTTTGCGCCGAGGAAGAGGTAGAGATTGCGCGTGTCGATGTCGTACGGCTCGGGCGTTTCCATGGCGAAGCGGATCTCGCGCGCGACGACGAAGAGGTAGCCTTCGTATTCTTCGAGCTTGATCCGGCAGTTGGGCGAGCGCGTGTCCTCGATTGCGAGGGGGTGGAAGTGGAAGACCTCGGAGAGGAGGCGCCAGTCCGCGTCGTTGCGCGAGTCGATGTCGAGCCAGAGTCGCGCGTCCGGTGCACCGATCGCGCGTCTGAGAGCGGCGTCGTCGAGGTCGCTGCGCAACGCCCCGTCGGCGTCGACGGCGAAGCTGACCCGGCGACCGGAGGGCTCCATCACTCGCCGGGCCCCGCCTGATCGGGGCCGACCCATTTGGTGCCACGGATCAGGGACAGCCCGAGGATGCGGTCATCGGCGACGCGAGCGCCGACCTCGGTCCAGGCGCGCATCGCGCGGAGGACTTCGCGCCATCCCCAGCGGCGCGCGGCGCGCAGGAGCACGGCGAGCCGGTCACGCACCGAGTGGAACTCGGCGAGTCCGCCCAGCGTCCATGGGTGGCGGAGTGTGGGCGCGGCATCGGACCAGTCCTCGACGTACAGGTCGACGACGCCGGCATCCCGCAGGTGCTGTTTCCACTCGACCAGCAGGAGTGGCCGGACGCCGAGCGCCTGAACCACCAGGTCACGGGACGGCTCGTCGATGTTGCCGGCCCAGATGAGCTGAACGAGCACGACGGTGCCCATCGGCTTGGTCACGCGCGCGAGTTCGGCGACGGCGGCGGCCGGATCGTCCGCGCTGGCGAGGCCGACTTCACCGACGGCGACGTCGAAGACCGCATCCTGATACGGCAGGTCGGTCAACGGGCCGGACTCGAAGTGGAGCCGTTCGGCGAGGCCCGCGGCGCGGGTGCGCGCCGTGTCCGCCTCGATCAGCGCGGGATCGGGATCGACGCCCGCGCCGCTGGCGCCCGAGGTTTCGGCCAGGAACTGCGCCGTGACACCGGTTCCGCACGGCGCGAGCAGGAACTCACGATCCGGTCCGAGCTCGGCGAGGCGTGCGATATGGCGGTACAACGGCACGCCCCCGGGCGGGAACACGCGAAGCCGGCTGAGCCGGGCGAGATCGAGTGCGGAAGGGTGCCGTACGGGGAACGGCGCACCTCGCGCGTCGGCTGCGGCGCCGGGACCGGTCGGCACGTCCGTCGATCCTCGGCGCTGCGGGACATTCGGATCCCCAAGGGACATGGCGCGCAATGTAGAGGGGCGGGGAGCGGGCGGTCAATCCTCGGACGGCAGTCCGGCGAGCGCGCGGACCACGTCGAGGACGCCATCTCCCAGCCGTTGCGGCACGTATCCGCCTTCGAGCACGGCGACGAGTCGACCTTCGGCCGTCGCCCGCGTCCGGTCGAGGAGCTCGAGCGTGAGGCCGTGCAACGTCGCCGGCTCGAGGGCCAGCCCGCCCAGCGGGTCGCCGGCCAGGCAGTCGAAGCCTGCCGAGACGAGCACGAGTTCGGGCGCGAACTCGTCGAGCGTCGCGTCGAGCGCGGCATCGAAGGCGCGCCGGTACGCGGCGCCCGTCGTTCCGGCGGGGAGCGGAACGTTCCGCGTCGTGCCTTCCCCCGGGCCCGCCCCGCGCTCCGCCGCACTCCCGGTGCCCGGGTAATGCGGCGCGAGGTGCAGCGAGAGGTAGTAGACGGACGGATCCTCGTAGAAGATGTCTTGCGTGCCGTTGCCGTGGTGGACGTCCCAGTCCACGATCAGCACGCGTTCGATGCCTCGCTCCGCCTGTGCCCAACGCGCCGCGACCGCGACGTTGTTGAAGAGGCAGAAGCCCATGGGCTCCTCGGCTGTGGCGTGGTGTCCCGGCGGTCGCGCGGCGGCGAACGCCGTCGCGGCCGCGCCGTCGAGGACCAGCGCGGTGCCCGTCACGGCGCAACCCGCGGCCGCCAGCGCGGCGTCCCACGACGCCGCGGAGACGGGCGTGTCCGCGTCGAGGAAGACCTGCTCGCCGCGGGCGGCCGCCTCCTCGACCGCGCGCCGCACCCGCTCGATGTGTCCGGCGGTGTGGACGCGCCGCAGATCCTCGATCCCGGCCGGTACGGCCTCCCTCTGGAGCACCCGCTCGAGCAGAGCCGGCGTGTCGCGGTACAACGCCTTCACGACGGCCGGCAGCCGTCCCTGGTGCTCGGGGTGGCCCCAGCCGGTGTCGTGCAGCGCGCAGTCCGGATGCATGACGAGTGCGGTCGGTGCAGTCATGCGATCTCCTGTCGGGCGCATGCGGCGCCGGGATCGAGGCTCGGGCCGAGGCTCAGGCGCAGAAGGGCCGAGACCGCTCGGCCTTGCCGAGCGGCGGCTGACGCCGGCGCGGAGTCCTGACCCGGGCCCCTGGCGGCGCAGCGTTACACGAGCGTTTCGGCCGTGGGCGTGAGCATCTCGGCACCCGTCTCGGTCACCACCATGATGTCTTCGAGGCGGACGCCGAACTTGCCGTACTGATAGATGCCCGGCTCGTTGCTGAAAGACATCCCGGGCTGGAGCACCACGTTGCTCCCCTTGACCAGGTACGGCCACTCGTGGCCCTGGAGCCCGATGCCGTGGCCGAGGCGGTGGGTGAAGGTGCGATATCCGGGACCGTACCCGGCGGCCTCGATGACCTGACGCGCCGCGGCATCGATCTCGCCGCAGGTCTTGCCGGGCGCGGTGGCTTCGAGAGCGCGCGCCTGCGCGTCCCGGACGATGCCGAACACCTTCGTCGCCTCGGGGCTGGGCGTGCCGAACACGGTGGTGCGCGTGATGTCCGCCTGGTAGCCGTGGACGGAGGTGCCGGCATCCACCAGGACGACGTCGCCCTCGCGCAGCGCGCCGGGGTTCTCCGAACCGTGCGGGTACGCCGACGACTCTCCGATCAGCGTCAGCCCTCCGCCACTGGGGAAGCCGAGCCGCTCCGTGGCAGCGCGGAAGTAACGCCCGAGATCCCGCTGCGTCAGCCCCTCGCGCAGCGACTGGAAGACCGCCAGGATCGCCTCGAGCGTGACCCGGTTGGCGAATCGCATCAACTCGATCTCGTGCGCGGTCTTGACGCCGCGGCACGCATGCGTGACCCCGTCGCCGGAAACGATGTCGAGCGCGGGCGCGGCCGTGGCGACGCCGGCGGCAATGAAGTAGCGCGTGGACTCCTCCAGCGCGAGGCGGCCCGTGGCCGAGCCGATGTCGCGGATCGTGCCGGCAATGAGGGCGAACGGGCTCTCGTGCTCCTCCCAGGTCCGGATCTCGAAACGGCCGGCGACCCCCTTCTCCGCGCGTTCCTTCTCGAACGCCGGGCAGATGATCACGCCATCACCCTCGCGCGGCAGCAGCAGGCCGAACGTCCGTTCACTGCGTCCCCAGCGGACATCCGCGAAGTACGTCAGCGAGGCGCCCGGCCCGATGAAGAGCGCGTCGATCGACTGCTCCGCCATGAGCCGCTGCGCGCGGGCCCGCCGCTCCGTCCGCTCTTCCTCCGTGATCGGCGGCGGCGCCTCATCGGCCCGCGACCGTAGCGCGGCGATCGGTTCCGGCAGCTCCTGGTCCGCCGCCGAGGGGTTCTCCCCCGCCGCACACGCGCCGGTCCCGAGGACGGCGAACGCCCCCGCGCCCAACGCACCTGTCTGGATGAAATCGCGTCTCTTCATGGTTCCCCTCGGTTCGGAACGGTCCCCCGGGTTCGAAGCGCACACGGTCCCGGCCCCCGGGAACGGAGCGACGACCGCGGCAGCGCCCCGGTCCGCCGGCGCACACGCGCCGCTCCTCAGAGCCGGTCCCGGCGCCGCCGTCGAGATCGAGAAGGAAACTGGCGGGAAGCGGCCGGTTTCGCCAGCCCCGGAGAGCGGATCACGCGCTGTCCGTCACTTCCCGCCGGGTGACGCCGCGCCGATCGCCCGGCTTGCGCGCCTGCGCGCCGCTACGGATGCACTGTCGGCGTCGCCGCCGTGCGCACGGCGTCCGCCGCGCCGGCCGCGCCCCAGCGCGCGGCCCACGCCGCGGGTCGGCCGCGTAGATGCTTGTCGAACCACTCGAGGATCATCGTGTCGCGCGTGCGCGCGACCGACGGCGTCGAGCCGATGCCGTGGTTCTCGCCGAAGAAGCGCACCAGCTCCGCCTCGCGGCCGAGCATGCGCAGCGCCGTGAACATCTGCTCGGATTCGGTGGGCACCACGTTCGTATCCGCATCCCCGTGCATGAGCAGCAGCGGCGCATGGATCCGGTCGGCGTGAAAGAGCGGTGAGCGCTCGACGAAGACGTCCGGCCGGTTCCACGGATAACAGCCCGGACACGTCCCCTCCGTGTAGCTGTAGCCCGACCAGCCCGCGCCCCAGTAGTCCGCGATGTTGCTGATCCCGTACAGCTCGACCGCCGCCGCGAACAGATCGGTCCGCGTCAGCAGGTGCATCGTCATGAAACCGCCGTACGAGCCGCCGAAGTTGCCGATGCGCTCCGCATCGATGAACGGATGCGCGGCGACGAAGGCGCGCACGCCCTCGATAATGTCCGTACCCGCCGGGTAGCCCCAGTCGTCGATGTGCAGGTTCGCGAACGCCTGGCCGTACCCGGGCGTACCGGCCGGGTTGAGCACGTAGACGACGTACCCGTTCGCCGCGTACCAGAGCAGCCGCTGGTCGAACGACTTCTCCGTGGGGAGCGTACCGCCGTAGTAGTAGACGAGCAGCGGGTACTGCCGCGCCGGATCGAAATCCGGCGGCGTCCAGTACCACCCCTCGATGGTCCATCCTTCCGAGTCTTTGAAGTCCCAGCGTTCCCACGCAGGCATGGCGACGCGGTCGAGGCGTCCCGCATTGGGTTCCGCCAGCACGGTCGCCCGACCGTCCGCCAGCCGCACCCGATAAACCGCCTGCGGCGTGACCGGCGTCTCGACCGTGGCGACGAGCCACCCCGCCGCGACGTCGTGCGCGCCCATCACCTCGCCCGGGATCGGCAGCACTTCGAGCGTGATGCCGTCCAGCGATGCGGGCACCGGCGCCGTCGTCCGGGCGGGGACCACGCGCGCGCCGTCGAGCGCGCCCACGTAGATGCGCCCGTCCTCCGCGCTCCACGCCAGCTCTCCGCAGCCGAGCCCCGAACCCACGGAGGGGACGAACCCCTCGCTCAGGTGCTTGAGCTCCGGCTCCTCGAGCGAGACGGCGTACAGCTCGCTCTCGTAGACGCTGAACTCGGGGTCCTCCCCCTCGAGCATCAGCTTCGCGCTCGAGCAGAAGGCGACCGCGTTGCCATCGGGCGACCAGGCGAAGGCCTCCGGCCCGTTGAAGACCACCCGTTCGAGGTCGACGAGCTTCCGCGCATTGCCCGTCCCGGGCTCGAGGACCCATAGCTCGCTGCGCAGGAACGGCGGCTCCGTGATCTGGACATCGCGGGCGAACACGATGCGCCGCCCGTCGGGCGAGAGCGTTGGCGCGCGGACAGAGTACGTCGCATCGCCCGCCAGCTTGACGCGTGTCCGCTGCGTGGCGTGGATGGCGAAGAGGTGCGTCTTGTTCCGCCAGAACGTCGGCCGGTGCCACACCTCGGTGAGGCGGCGGTAGCCGCGCTCTCTTACCTTGTCGGGCTCCGGCCCCATCCGCACGGAGGCCGTGAAGTAGAGCCATTCGCCGTCGGCCGACCACTGCACGTCGCCGAGTCCGGGCTCGGCGCGCAGGACGCGAACGGCGCCCGCGGTGCCGGGGGGCCAGACCCAGAGGTCGCGGCCGTCGGCGTCCTCCTGGTCGGTGGGCGTCGTGAACGCGAGCCGCTGGCCGTCGGGCGACCACGCGGGGTCGGCGGCGGCGCGAGAGAGCCCGATCTCGGCGAGGAGTGCGCCATCGTCGAGGCCGTGGATTTCGAGCCGTGACGCGTACCGGTCGTTTTCCGCATCCACGTGCCGGACGACCCACGCGACCTTGCGGCCGGTGGGGTCGATCGCGATGTCGCTGACGGAGCGGAGCCGCCACAGGTCCGCCCAGGCGAGCGGGTGGCGCGGGTCGGCCGAGACGCTCACGCGCGCGCCGGGCGTCATGGGCTCGACGCGCGCGGAAAGCCGCCAGGCGCCGTCCTCGGGCGCGATGCTTTGCACCAGCAGCCAGTGCTTCCCCTGCGCGAGCTCGACCCGGTCCGCCTTCACCACGGCGCCGTCGAGCCACACGCGGTGCGCGCCGGCGCTCTCGACTTCGATGCGCGCCTCCTGCCACCGGTCGGCTTCCAGGTACGCCGTGGCGTAGACGACGGCGCGCCCGTCCGCGGTCATGTCGAGCGCACCGTCGTCATCGGCCGTACGCCGCTCCCAGCGGAGCGGCGCGTGACCGAGCCACGCGACGGGATCGCCCGCGGCCGGCCAGGCGAGGTCGCGCGCGAGACGCGTGGTCTCGAGCAGTGTCGAATCGGTGACCGGCGAGAAGACCGGCGCATCGAGCTCGACCGGCCCGAGCACGAGCCATTCGGCCACCGGCGTCTGCGCGGTGAGCGGCCCGGCGGCCAGTGCCAGCGACGCGATGATCAGGACGATCCGGAACCCACGCGCGTTCATCGACCTTCCTCCATTCTCGAAACCGTGCGGGCGGGGCGTAGCGCCGAGGGTGCGGCCGCGCGTCACGTGGTGCCCCGGGGGCCCCCGACGTCGGCCTGAGGGGATCCCGCGCCCGGTCGGCCGCGCACGGCCTCGCCACCGTCAGGGCTGGGCCGTGGCGGCGCGGCGCTCAGTTGGTCCCCGACCCCGCCGCCACCCCCCGCCGCTTCGCCTCCACGACCATGCGTCGGACGTCCGCGAGCAGCTTCTGGCTGTCGTAGATGATGCCGTCCTTGATGGTGTACTTGAGCGCCCGCACCCGCTCGACTTCGCCGGTCTCCTCGTTCAGCCGCAGTGCGCCCGTGCCGTACAGCGGCTTGAAGTCCTCGAGCGGGTTCTCCGTGAGGACGAGCAGGTCGGCGCGCAGACCCGGCCGGATCACGCCGTACTGGATCGGCTCGCCATCCGGCTCGTGCGGCTCGAAGATCGCCTCCGCGCCGTACAGCGTGGCCGCGCGGATCACCTCGAGCGGATGCAAGCCCGCCTCCTGCAACAGCTCCAGCTCCTGGATGTAGCCGAAGCCGTAGAGCTGGTAAATGAACCCGGCGTCCGACCCGACGGCCAGGCGGCCGCCGGCGTCGTTGTAGTCGTCGAGGAACTGCATCCAGACCTGGTAGAACTTCCGCCACGCCACCTCGTCGGCCGTGGTCCAATGAAAGAAGTAGGAGCCGTGCGACTCCGGGTTCGGCTGATAGAAGTCCCAAAGCGAGGGGAGCGTGTACTCGTCGTGCCAGTCCGCGTTGCGCGCCGCCATGACGTTCCGCCCCGCCACGTAGATCGTCAGCGTAGGGCTGATGATGAAGTCGCGGGAGAGGAAGAAGTCGATCAGCTCGTTCCACTCGTCACTGCCGGGCGGGTGGATCTGGTTCCACAGGCGCGCGACCTGGCCGAACCGGTGGTACTCGTTGTTGTAGTTGTAGTCGACGGGCCAGTCCTGGATGGAGTATTCGTCGAGGAGCGACTCGAAGAGGCCGTAGTAGTGGGTCATCTCGTCGAGGCCGAGTTCGGCGGCGCGCCGGCCCGTCATGCGTGCCATCCCCATCTGGTCGAGGTGCGCGACCGTGCCGAGGCTGAGTTTGTCGGCTTCGTCGAGGAGCGCGGCCATGATCTCGGGGTCGTGCGCACCGAGCTTGACGCAGTCCAGCCCCTTCTCCTTGGCGTAGCGCACCCAAGCGCGCGCGTCTTCGCCGGTACGGATCGGGCGATCCCACTCGGCGCCCGAGCCCGGTCGCGCGCACGCCACGATGCGCGGCGCGACGATCTCGTTGCGCTCGCTCAGTGCGCGCTCGTTCAGCATCCACTCGACATTTCCCGAAGGCACGCCCCGCACGGTGGTGATCCCGTGTCCGAGCCAGAGCTTGTAGACGTACTCGGCCTGCGGCGCCTTGCCGGGGCCGCCCGTGTGCGTGTGCACGTCGATGAACCCGGGCAGCACGTACATCCCGGTCGCATCGATCTCGCGCGTTCCGGGCGCCGGGCGCCGGTCCGGGTCGATCTCCGCGCCGGGCGCGCCCACGCTGCGCACGGCCGTGATCGTGTTCCCCTCGACCACGATGTCCATCGGCCCACGCGGCGGCGCGCCGGTCCCATCAATGACGATGGCGCCCCGGATCACCAGCCGGTCGAACGGACCCTCCCCCTCGTCCGGCCCGCGCCGCGTAGTGGGTTCCATCCCCCGGGACTGCGCCGTGGCCGAGGCCGCGTACGCGCCGATCGCGACCATCGCGAGCACGAGCCCGCGCACCCGTTGCGCTGCATTCATGCGTCCTCCTGTCGTGTTGCGGAACGCCCGAAACATCGAACTCACCACGCCGCACGCCCGGACCTCGACCGTGCCGATCCGGGTTCCGCGGCGCCTCCTCCCCTCCGCGAGCGGTTCCGGGATCGTGATCGGACGACGTCACGGTCCGGCGAACGCCCGATCAGCGGCCCGTGCCGGCGGCCTTCGTCGCAACCTCACCGAGCAGGTGCCGCGCGAACCACCGCGTCATGCGCTTGTAGCTGTCGAGCCGGCTCGGATCGGTGCGCCAGCCGTGCGCCTCGACGGGGTAGACCATCAGGTCGAAGTCCTTCTCGAGCTCGATCAGCCGCTGCGCCAGCCGGAACACGTCCTGGATCTGGACGTTGTTGTCCACCACGCCGTGCTGGATCTGCAACGCATCCTCGAGCCCCTCGGCGTAGTAGATCGGGCTCGAGCGACGGTACGCCTCCGGGTCGTCCGCGGGCGCGCCGTTCAGGATCCGGCTCGTGTAGCCCTGGTTGTAGTGCGCCCAGTCCGTCACCGAACACTGCGCCACGCCCGCCGCGTACGCGCCAGGGTGCCGGAAGAGCGACATGAGCGTGAAGAACCCGCCGTACGAGCAGCCGTAGAGGCCGATCCGTCGCCGGTCGACGCCGTAGCGCTCGGCCAGGATGTCCAGGAGCGGGAGCGCGCTGTCGACATCGGAGATCCCCATCTGCCGGTAGGCGTACGTGCGGTTGTCGTGCCCGTAGCCCGAGCTGCCGCGGTAGTCGATCGAGGCCGCGACGTAACCTTGTTCGCGCAGGTAGTTGGCGTAGAGCATCGAGCGGACCCCGGTCCACCCCTTGTCGACCGCCTGCGCGCACTCGCCGCAGCCGTGGGCGTAAACGACGGCCGCGTGATTGGGCGTCTCCGGCGCCTCCCACACCTCGGCCCACGTCGGCAGCCCGTTCGCATCCGGGAACGTGATGATCTCGCTCTCCGCCCAGTCGTAGCGATAGTAGGCGTCCGTGCCGGACTTCGTGATCCTCCGCTGCTCCGCGCCGGGCTCGTTGTCCAGCAGGTAGAGGTCCGGCATGAGCAGCGGCGTCTCGAACGTCGTCGCGACGCGCTCGCCGTCGGGCGAGACCACGGGCCGGTGGATCCCCTCGCCCGGCGTGATCCGGACGAGCTCACCGCCGCGCGCCGGCAGGTGGTAGAGGTGTTCCTCGCCCGGATGCTCCGCGCTCGTCACCAGGTACCACGTTTCGCCATCGGGCGAGAGATCCGCGCCGCGCACCTCCCACTCGCCGTGCGTGAGCTGCGTGACCGTGCCGTCCGGCGTCCCGAGGTACAGCATGGACCAGCCACTCGCCTCCGAGACGAAGCCGAACGCACTGCCATCGGGCAGCCACTGGAGGTAGCCCGGCTGCCAGCGGCCGCCGACCAGCGGGCCGCCGATCCACTCGTCCTGGTGCTCGTGGTGGATCACCGTGGTCTTGCCGGTCTCGAGGTCGAGCCGCGAGATCCACTTGTCCTTGTGGTCCATGGAGAGGATCTGCACGACGGCCACGGTTCCCTGCGGATTCCAGTAGGGGCCGTGGAGGATCGTCTCCTTCTCCGTGCCATCATCGACCCAGAGGACCTCGACGCTGTCGGCCGGCACCGACGGATCGATCTTGACGATCCCCATCCTGTACTCCGGCATGGGCGCGCCCACCTTCGGCCGCGCCCGCTGCGGCTCCGCCGCGCCCGTCTCGTTGACGTACTCGAGGTAGTAGGTGCGGTGATCGCCGCCGGGGTCCTTGACCCACTGGAACGTGAGGAACCGGCCGTCCGGGCTGCGGCGGATGTCGCGCGCGGCGGCGCCCTCCGCGATCGGGATCGGCTGGGGCGCATCGGGGTCGCGTGCGCGGCGGACGGAGTCGGCGACTTCACGGTCGTGCCTGCGATCGCGCACGATTTCGAGCAACTCGAGCTGCTGGTCGCGCAGCCATTGCTCGGACTCGTCGTACGTCTCCGGGGCGGCGACGACCTCGGCGACCTGCCGCAGCCGCTCGGCTGCTACGTCGTAGACCCACAAGTCGGCGCTGCGCGCCTCCGTGCCGCTTTCGCCCCCGCCGCCACCGGCGCCGCGCATCGCGAAGAAGACGTGCGAGCCATCGGCCGAGATCGAGAGGTCACCCGGCCCGTCGGCGCTCGAGAGGACGGCGCGCGTCCCCTCATCACGGGTCCAGAAGAAGAGCGTGCCGCCGCGCGACCACGCGGCGGCACGCCGGTCTGCCGACCAGACGATGTCACCCGAGGGGATGCGCGCAGCCTCCTCGTCGGAGACGCGCCGGACCTTCGTCCCGTCCCGATTCGCCGCGTACCACGGGTCGGTCTCCGGTTCCTGGCCGGGCGCGGGATCCTCGCGCCAGCGAAAGTAGATCCACTCGCCATCCGGCGACCAGGTGATCTCCCGCGGCGGGACGCCCAGCCAGCGCGTGTCCATGGCGACCTGCTCGAGCGTGAGCTCGAAATCGGGGTCGACGTCCTCGAAGGTGAGGTCCGATTGACTGACGACCTGCGCGCCGGCGTCGACCGGCGCGAGCGCAGCGGCCAGCGCGATCCCCGCGCCCGCCGCGACAATGCACCTGCGCATCGCTGTGCTCCGGAGAACCAGGTGGATCGGTCGCCGCCGCGACGTGCGACCGAACGGATGCAGGATGCCACGCCGCCTCGTGGACGGCAAGTCCGCGACGCGACGCGACGGTTCCGCGGGCGGGTCCGGTGCCGCCCGCTCGCACGACACCGGACCCGCCACGGTCAACTGCTGAGAGGTAGGCACCGCTGCGTGGCGTCGTCCTCGATGTTCGGGTTGTTGATCGCCTCATCCTGCGTGAGCGGGAACTTGACCGGACGCACCGGCTCGGTCTCCTCGCCGAACGATCCGTCCGCGATGAAGTCATCGACCAGACCGAAGCGGTACAGGTCGTTCATGCGCTGCCCTTCGAGGAACAGCTCCGCGAAGCGCTCGTGCAGCAGGTAGTCGAAGACCACCGCCGCATCGCCACCCGCATCGGGGAGCGGGTCCAGGCCGGCCGCAGCACGCAACGCGTCCAGAACCGCCACCGCATCCGCCAGCCGGTCCTGCCGCCAGTAGACCTCGGCCTCGATCAACCGCATCTCGCGCCCGTCGGCGACCGGGATGTCCGCATCAAGATTCCGGTACTTCCACTGGCTGTAATGCGGCGTCACGCCGTCCACGGCGATCTCGCCGGTATAGAGGACCGGCAGCCGCGGATCCGGCTCGCCCGTCCACGGATCGAGGATCGCATCCGCCACCGTGTCGACCGAGGCCCACCACTTCTCGCGCACCGAGGCGGCCAGGTTGAAGCCGCTCGTCGTCAGGTTCACCAGATCGTTGTTCTGCCGGCCGCTGTTGCTCGAGAACTGTGCGTACCAGATGAAGTCATCCGGCACCGCCTGCGCGTCCGCCAGCGCTTCCGCGTAATGCCCCAGCATCAGGTGCGCCCGCGCGCGGCCGGCACGCGCCCACAACCCGATATCGGCCTTGCCCGCCGCATCCGCGACGGCCATCGCGTCCGTCAGCTCGGCGATGGCCTGTGCGTAGAGTTCCGTGTCCGGGATGGCCACGCCGCTCGGCGCGTCCGGCGCCTCGCAGAAGCTCTGCGCAATGAGCAGGTCCGCCCACCCCTCGACCGCCTTCACCCGCGCCGTCAACGGACTCGTCGCGGCATCGCCGCCCAACACGCGCTCGAACCGGGCCTGCGCGTCGATCGCGAAGGCACGGACGCCGAGCAGGTCGTTCATCACGCCATCGCTCGCACCACCGCCGCCACCCCCGCTGGCATTGCCATAGATGAAGCGCCCGTGGTCGTAGTTGTCGTAACCGATCCACGTCCCGGTGTGCTGGTACTCGTCGCTGTTCAGCGCGGTATAGATGATGTAGTGGTCGAACTCCTCGTAGAGGTCGCCTTCGACGCCGTTCGCCACCGTCTCGAGCGCCTGGTCCAGATCCTCCGACGAGTAGCGCTGCGGGTCCGCGACTTCCAGCAGGTCATCGCACCCCGCGGCGGTCATGCAGATCAGGGCGCCGAACAGCGCCGGGCGCAGCCGTTGAATCCTCTTCATCTTCGTCGTCCTTGCCGATGGTTCCGGATGTCGTGAACGGATCCCCATGTCTCGCGCCCGCTCAGAAACTCGTGCGCAACGACATCAGAAACCGTCTCGGCTGTGGCATGGCGAGGAACCCCGCGGCCGTGCCGAAGCTCGAGCCGCCGAGGTAGGTCCCGTTCGGGTCCGCACAGTGGCAGTCGTCCCACCAGTGCAGGTTCTGTCCGGCCAGCGAGATCGTGGTCCGCCCGAGCCCGAGCGCATTGGTCCAGGCGTCGGGGACCACGTACGAGACCGAAACCTCCCGGATGCGGATATTGTCCCGCTTGTCGTACGCGTTCACGAGGGTGAAGTAGTTGACGAGCGAGTCGGTCTGCGCGGTCGGTACGGGGTTTGCCGGATCCGAGAAGTCGTACGTCGCGTGCAGCTCATCGCCCGCGCCCTGACGGATGCGATACGGCCGGTCGCCGTTGCTGAACACGGCCCCCTTCTCGCCGGAGACCAGGGCGTAGATCGAGAACGCGCCGATCTGGATCGTGTTGGCCAGCGAGGCGTTGAACGTCGGCAGCGACGGTCCCATGTAGACGACGGTATCCGAGCGCGTGTGCCGGTTCGTCGCGGGGTCGTAGCCGACGATCTCGTAACCCCAGAGTCCCATGACGGGGTAACCCTCACGGAAGTCGCCGAGCCGGCCATTATCCGCGGTCGGGCCGAGGTCCAGGACCTCGTTCTTCGAGCCGTCCAGGTTGAGCTGCGTCGTCCAGACCAGATCGGAGGTCTGGACCGGTAGCGCGGTGATCGCGACCTCCCAGCCCTGGTTGAGGATCTCGCCGACGTTGCGGAGCTGCGCCTGAGCGAACCCCTCGCTGGGCGGCAACTCGATCGGCAGCAGCGCGTCCCGCGTGATGGAGTGATAGCCGGTGAACGTGACGCCGATCCGGTCCTCGAAGAGGCCGAGGTCGAAGCCCGCCTCGATCTCGGTGGTCTTCTCCGGCTCGAGGTCCGCATTGCCGGGGTTCTGCGGCGTGACGCCCGGGACATCGCCCAGAACGGCGGTCGCGGCATACGAAAGGAATTGATCGTAGGCGCCGGGTGACTGCCCCGACATGCCGATGGCCGCCCGCAGCCGCAGGTTGCTGATGAGCTCCGGCAGGAAGCCCTCCTCCGAGAGCGCGTAGGCCACGTCCGCCTTCGGGAACGCCTGGAGCCCGTAATTCACGCCGAACGCGCTATGGCCGTCCACGCGCAGCCCCGTGCCGATGAACAGCTTGTTGTCGATGGAGAGGCGGTTCTGCCCGTAGAAGCCGATCTTGATCGTCTCCTCGAACTCCTCATCGCCGAACGTGTTGGCCGCACCGCCGACCGTGGTCACGCCCTCGGCGGCATAGCCCTGGCCGGTGGCCATGCTCCGTTCGTCGGTCTCCCAGAAGCCCTGCATGCCGAACGACAGGTCCGACGTGATGTTCGAGGTCAGGTCGAACCCCAGGTTGCCCAGGTAGTCGAACGTCACGTTCGTCGCGCGGCGGTAGCCGATGTTCCGCTCGCCGATCGTGCTGAGGTACGTGTAGAAATGGCCGAAAGGCAGCAGGCGCGCCTTCTGGTCGTTGATGTTGTCGAAGCCGAACGCAATGCGATGCGTGAAATTGCCCGTCGGCCGGAAGGTCGCCTTCAGACTCGCCGTCCAGCGCGTGGTGTTCGAGAACGTGTCCATCGCCTTGATGTCCTCGACCGTGACCCACGGCTCGCCGTACGGCCGGTCCGCGGTCGCGTTCTCCGGATTGCCCAGCACCGCGTTGCCGAGCAGCGATGTCCAGTTGTTCCCCGATTGGAGCGAGAGGATGTCGTTCTTCGCGAACGCGGTGTTGAGGTCGAAGCTCCACGCGTCCGAGGCCAGCCATGTCAGGTTCATGCGCAGATTGGCCTTCTTCTGCGAGTTCGGCTTGACCGAGCCCTCCTCGAAGCTGTAACCGCCCGAGACGAAATACGTCACGTCCTCGCCGCCGCCCTGTACCGTCAGGTCGGCCATGGTGATCGGACCGTTCTCGATCAGCGTCTCGTTCGGATCGAGCGCGCGGAAACCGTCCGGACCCGTGAACCGCGGGTTCATCTTCGTCGAGAGGTTCGCTCGCTGCCGGTTGAACCCGAACGTCGTCGAGAGGGTGAAGCGCGGCGGGCTGTTGCTGCGCCCCTTCTTCGTAAAGATCTGGATCACGCCGTTCGCGGCCTCGACGCCGTACAGGGTCGCGGCCGCCGCGCCCTTCAGGACCTCGATCCGCTCAATGTCCTCCGGATTCAGGTCACTCAGCCGGTCCTCACCGGCACCGCCGCTGAACGAGCAGCACGTCGCCGACGCCATCCCGCCCCACTCGCCCGCGGTGTTGTCGACGCGCACGCCGTCGATGTAGATGACCGGCCGCTGCCCGAGCAGGAAGCTCGACGTCCCGCGAATCCGCAGGTCACGGCTCGCGCCGACGCCGCCGACCGTCCCGATCGAGCGTACGCCCGGGATGCGCGCCTGCAACGCCTGACCGACCGTCGCGACCGGCACCAGCTCCTGCACCTGGGAGACGTTCACGGTGCCGATCGAGTTGCCGATCTTGCGCCGCTCGACCGCACCCGCCGTCCCGGTCACGACCACCTCGTCGAGCGCAATCGCGCTGAAGCCCAGGCTGAACCGGAGCCGCACCGTCTCGCCATCGCTGACGGTCGCCTCCTGCGTGGCCGTCTGGTAGCCGATGTACTGGACCCGGACCGTGTACGTCCCCGCGGCCACGCCGGGGATGAGGAACCGACCACGGCCGTCCGTCAGCGATCCCAGCGACGTCCCCACGATCGTGACCTGGGCCCCGTCGATCGGCCGACCCGTGGCCCCATCCACGACCTCGCCCGTCACGGTACCCGTCTGCGCCAGCGCCGCAGACGGCAGCACCAGCGCCGCCACCACGGCCAGGATGGAACGGGCGCGTACCACCGGCCCGAGGATTCTACGACGGATGTCTGGCATACGGAGCCTCCTGTGATTCGTGCACCGCAACTCCCAGCGGCGGAGCAGCCGCGATCTCGATCGAGTGGTGAAGCACGCCGTTCATGGGCAACGGCCGTGCCACGACCACCGACCGGATCGCCCTGCACCGCACCGCGCCCGCCAAACCCTGTGTCCACGGCGTCCGCCGCGCGTTCCGCTCCCGCACCCGCGGCGCCGTCCGCGTCCGGGCGGCGCCGACCGAACCGCATCAGTTTCGATGCGCTCACCGCATCATCTGCGATGCGGTCGCGCTGGCCGCCGCGCGACGGTCGGGCGCCGGCCGGGGCGGGGCTCGGGACGGCGGTCCGGCGGCGCCGTGCGCTTGTCCGCGCTACATTGGGCGGGTATCATCCGGCCCCGGTCATGGAATGCCAGGCGGCCCCGCCCCGAGCCGGTATGATCTTCGCACACGGGTGGGCCCGTCCCGCCGAATCCCACCGGCCAGTGCCGTGTAAGGTGGCGATGCCCGAGGTGGAACCGTGAGTCTGCGATCGCCCCCGGCGCTCCACGAGCCCGGCGTCCGCAGTGCGCTCCTCATCCCGCGCGTGGCGTTGTTGGCGCTGGGTCTGCTGCTCCCGCTCAATACGCCGTTCTCGCTGCCGCCGGTGGGCGGGGAGAAGCTCTTCGGCTGGTCGGCCGGGCCGTTGCTGGGGGCGGCGGGGGGCGAGCATGTAGCGACGCAGGTGATGCGGCACGCGTATACGATCGGGCTCCAGCCGGGGGATGTGCTGCTGCGGATCAACGGGGTTGCGGCGGACTCGGCGACGATCGCGCGCGTGCGGGAGCAGGCCGAACCCGGGGACACGATCGCGTTGCTGGTGCGCCGCGGGGCGGACTCGCTGCGATTCGCGATCCCGGTGTCATCCAACTCGGCGAGCTACTCCGGCTACTTCTGGTATCGCGTACTGCTGGCGCTGGGGGCGTGGGTCCTGGGGATGGCGTATCTCGTGTGGCGCGGCGACCACGTGCCGGGCCTGCTGCTGGGTGCCGCGCTGCTGTCGCTGGCGCCGATCACGCTGCCGAGCGGGGTGCCCGGCGCGGGCTCGATCCTGAGGGCGGCCAAGGTGGGGTGGCACCTCCAGGCGGCGGCGCACCGCTTCGCCTTTCCGGCATTGATGTTCCACTTCCTGTCGTGTTACGTCCGCCGTCCTCCCCTGCTCCGCTCGCCGTGGTTCTGGTGGATCATCTACGGCGCCCTGCTGGCGACGCTCGCCGCGGTGACCGACCTCTTCCGCGACCCGATGGCGTGGGCGGTGCTGGGCCCCGCCCGCGAGCTGCGGACGGTGGCCGGACTCGTGTTCCAGCTCCTGGCGGTCGGCGCCGCGTGCCATCTGCAATGGCGGTCGAAGCAATTGCCGACGGCGCTACGCTGGCTGATCTTTGCGATCCTGCTGATCACGGCGACGAGCGCGATCCTGTCGGTCAGCCTGATCGTGTGGGGCGAGCGCGGCGTAAACGAAATCGTCTGGCGCATCAACGGCCTCTCGCTGCTGGTGCTCCCCGTGAGTGCGGCGTTGTTCCTCCCCTCGCTGGGTGCGCCGGGCTTCGGCTACTGGCACCAGCAGCGGCGGCTGGCCTCCTCCGTTTCGGTCCTCCTGACCGTGCTCTACGGCATGGCGGTCGCCGGTGCCGCGGCGGTGGTCCTGAGTTCGACGCGACGCAGTCTGGGCGGGGTCGAGTGGCTGCTCTTCGCCGCGATCTTTCTGGCGACCATCATCTTCTCGCCGGTGCTCCGTTGGGCTCGCGAGATGGTCGACCGCCGGATGTTCGCGCGCTGGGCCGAACTCGAGACGCTCGCCCACGGCTTCGTCGACCGCGTGGGCGCCGAGCTCGAGCCGCACCGCATCGGGCGCCGCGTCGCCCGCGAGATCCCATCGCTGCTCGACACGCCCGAGGCCACCCTGGTCCTCGTCCGTGAACTCGCCGACGCCTGGGGCATCGACGAGAACGCCGCTCTCGCCTGCGTCCCCCGCGATGCACTCGCGCAGCGCATCCGTGACGAGCCGGATGGACTGGTTCCGATCTACCGGCCCGATGGCGAGCTGATGGGCGCGATCCGTCTCGCGGATCGTCGCCACGGCGGAGTCAGGGAGCCACCCGAGCAGGCCGTGCTGCGCACGCTCGCGCAGGGCGTCGCGGCCGCACTGCGCAACGCCGAGAGCTACCTCGCGCTGCGGCGCGCGCAGCAGGAGCTCGCCGAAGGCGAGCGCGTTGCCGCGATGGGCGCGCTGGCCGGCGGTCTCGCCCACGAGATCAAGAACCCGCTCGCCGGTCTCAAGATGGGGTTACACCTGCTCGAGCGCGACGGCATCGCCGCCGCCCGGCTCCAGCGCATCCGCCGCGACGTGCAGCGCATCGACGATCTCGTCACCGGCCTGCTCCGCTTCACCCACGACGGCGCGACCGAGCTGCCGGAGCCCGTCGAGCTCCGCCAGCTCGTGCAGGCCTGTATCGCCGACCTGCGCCCGATGGCCGAGGACCGCGGCATCACGCTCTTGGAACACCATCCTGCCGAGAAGGTGTTCGTGCACGGCGGTCGCAACCAACTGCGGCTGATCGTCTCGAACCTGGTCGCCAACGCGCTTGGCGCCGTCGGTGATGGCGGACGCGTCGAGGTGGTCCTCACGGCGCGGGCCGCGACGGCCGAACTCGCGATCCGCGACAACGGCCCCGGCGTGCCGGCCGGTCTCGGTGAGCGGATCTTCGACCTGAATGTCTCGACGCGGCCCGGCGGCACGGGATTGGGCCTGGCGCTCGCGCGCCGCGAAACCGAGCGTCTCGAAGGCCGCATCGAGATCGAGCCGGGCGCGCGCGGCGGCACCGTGTTGCACGTCGTGCTACCGCGCGCTATCTATTGAACGAACCCATCCTGCGAACATCGGCACCGACGCAGCCGGTAAACCGGCACGCGCGTAGCGACGGCGGTCCGGCCCGGGAAGCGAGCGGAGCCGTCGCGCGGCAGCTCGTTACTTCGTCCGCGATTGCGCATGCGCAGGCGAATCCTGGTCATCGATGATGAACGCAACTTCCGCGAGTTCCTCGGCGAGGCGCTCGAGGCGGAAGGGTATGCGGTGGCCACGGCCGGCACGGCGCGCGTCGGTCTGGCGCTGGCGATGCGGCAGCCACCGGATGTCGTGCTCCTCGACCAGAACCTGCCGGATCGATCGGGGCTCGAGCTGGTGCCGGAGTTCCGGCGCCTGAGCGCCAGCCCGGCGGTGATCGTGATCACGGCGTACGCGGCGTACCCGCGCGCCGTGGAGGCGATCAAGGCGGGCGCCTTCCACTATCTCGCGAAGCCCTTCGAGTTCGAAGAACTGCTGCGTACGCTGGCGCAGGTATGTTCGGCGCGCGGTCCGCGCGACGAGGCCGGCGAGTCCCCCGCGCTGGCGTCGATCGTGGGCGAGAGTCCCGCCATCCTCGCGCTGAAACGGCAGGTCGTGCAGGTGGCGCGGAGCCCGGTGGACACGGTGCTCGTGTGTGGCGAGTCGGGAACGGGCAAGGAACTGGTGGCGCGGGCGATCCATTCGGCGAGCGACCGGGCGGGCGCGCGCATGCTGTCGGTCAACTGCGCGGCGTTCACGGACACGCTGCTGACGAGTGAACTGTTCGGTCACGAGCGAGGCGCGTTCACGGATGCCCGAGAACAGAAGAAAGGGATCTTCGAGGCCGCGGCGGGGGGCACGCTCTTCCTGGACGAGATCGGCGAGCTGAGCGCCCGTGATCAGGCGGCTCTGCTGCGCGTCCTCGAGCAGCGGACGGTCATCCGCGTCGGCGGTACCGAGGAGGTCCCGGTCGATGTCCGGGTCATTGCGGCGACCAACCGGCCGCCCGACCGGCTGGTCACCGAGAGCGGGTTCCGGGCCGACCTCTTCTACCGATTGAACATCGTCCGGCTCACCGTGCCGCCGCTGCGGGCCCGGGGCGATGACGTGCTGCTCCTGGCGCATCACTTCTCGGCAGCGGCTGCGGCGAGGTTCGGCGTCCCCGCGCGCGCGTTCGCGCCCGATGCCCAGGAGCTGCTGCGGCGGTACGCGTGGCCGGGGAACGTGCGGGAGCTACGGAACGCGGTCGAACGGGCGTACGCGATCGGGACGGGAACGCATCAGATCGCCGCGGCCGACCTGGGGACCGCGACGGGCGCGCCCGAGACCGGCCCGGCGCCCCCCGCCATCCCGTTCCCCGAGGCCAAGCGACGTGCGATCGCGGATTTCGAGCGCCAGTACGTGACGACCGCGCTGGAGCGCGCGGCCGGCAACATCTCGCTTGCCGCGCGCAATTCCGGTATTCCGCGCCAGGTGTTCCAGCGGTTGTTGCGAAAGCACGAGGTCCGGCCGACGTACTGACTGCGGGCACGCGTGCCCGCTCGAGCGATTCGCCCGCCGGTTCGGAGCCGCTTGGCCGCTCGCCCCCCTCGTACCGCCGGCGCATTCGACTCCAACACGACGCGACGACCGCTCTAGCGCGTGCCCGCGCCGGCGTGGGACGGCGGAATGCGAACAACCGCCGCTGCCGCGCCGCCGCCCCACGCCCTCGGCTCAGGGCTGCGCGCCCGCCGCCGCCGTCGTGACCGGCCGCGCCTGAGGCGTCGCCTCGAGCGCCCACCGGACGAAGGCGACCAGGTCCTGCTTCGCCCGCGCCAGGTCCTCCTTGCGCAGATACATCATGTGACCGCTCGGGTAGAAGGCGAAGCGGAACCGGTCGCGCAGCTCGCCGCCGGGCTGGAGATGCGCGATCGTGTACTTGGCGTCGAAGTACGTCGTCGCGCCGTCGTAGTAGCCGCCCTGGATCAGCACCTTGAGGTAGGGGTTCTCCGTCATGGCGCTGCGCAGCATCTCGCCCACGGTGGTGCGCGCCTCACGGTTCCACGGCCGCACATCGCCCCAGACGTTGTACTGGAGGTCGGTGTCGTAGCCGAGCTCTTCCCGGAGGTACTGGTTGACCGCGGCGCCGAACGGACCGTTCCATGAGACCATCGCCGGATCGTGGTCGTAGCTCTCGCCCGCCGCATCCTGATCCACGCCGGTATAGCGGCTGTCGAGGCGGCCGACCGTGAGCCGCTGGTCGCGGAGCAGCTCCTTGCGGAAGCGCCCGACCGAAACCCGCAGGTTCGCGCTCTCGATGTACTCGGGCGAGAGCCCCGTCAGGCGCGCGAGCTGGCGGATCACCTCTGCCTTCTCGGTCTCGGGGAGGTCGTGCCCCTTCGCGAGCGCGAGCAGGTAGTCGCCCAGCGCGAAGGCCTCCGACTCGGCGAGCACCTCTTCGAGCGGGCGCGCCTGGAGGTCCGCCGGCAACTGGTGATGGTACCACGCGGTGGCCGTCATGTGCGGGAGCGCCGTGGCGTACGAGACGTCGTCGCCGCGATCGACGCCGAGTTCGGTCATCGAGACGAGGATGACCCCGTTCAGGTACATCTGGTACTCGCTCTGGAGATAGCCGGCCAGCCCCGAGGCGCGCGTGGTGCCGTAGCTCTCGCCGATGACGAACTTGGGTGAGCCCCAGCGGTCGTGCTGCGTGGTGTAGAGCCGGATGAACTCGCCGACGGACGCAATGTCTTCCATCACGCCGTGGTACTTGTGCTCGTCCTTCCCGGGCGCCATGCGGCTGAAGCCGGTCGCGATGGGGTCGATGTAGACGATGTCGGCCACATCCAGGATCGAGTAGGGGTTGTCCTCGATCCGGGCCGGCGGGCGCAGCGGGAAGCCCTCCTCATCGTACACCACGCGGCGGGGTCCCGTGTAGCCCATGTGCATCCACAACGATGCCGTGCCCGGACCGCCGTTGAACGAGAAGAAGATCGGCCGATCGCTCTTGTCCTCGATCCCGTCGCGGATGTATGCGACGTAGAACATGAACGCCATGGTGTCGCCATCTTCGACGATCGGGAGGGTCCCGGCCGTGGCCGTGTAACTCACCGCCTGGCCGCCGATGCGGGCGGTGTGGTGGGTGACCGAAGGTTCCGCCGGCGGCACCGCAGGCGGGTCCGCCGCGGGCCTGCCCTGGGCGAGCAGGACGCCGGGAAGGATCGCGACAAGGGCGAACGCCCGGAGCGATGTCCGACCGATCATTACAGCCTCCTCGACTGACGAGTGATACCGGGTGACAGCGCAGTCGTGCGCGCTACCGCGCATTATGGCGATGGGAGGACGGGCGCCGCAACACGTCTTCGTGGGCGCCACGGTGACCCTGGGCGGCAGCGGTCGGGGTGGCGACCGGCCACCGCGGCGGATCCGTGCCGGCGGAGCGGACGGCCACGCACGGACTCGCCCTCACGCGGGGCGGCGCCGGATCACCCCGAGGCCGCCGCCACGAACGCCGCCTCGAACCGCTCCTGGAGACTCTGTACGCCGCGGCGCAACGACCGCAGCGCGATGACCGCATCGCACGCCGCCGAGGCCGCCGACATCGTGGTGCAGTACGGGATCTTGCTGGCGATCGCGGCCCGCCGCATGGCGTAGTCGTCGTGCTGCGACTTCTTGCCCAGCGGTGTATTGATCAGCAGGCCGACCTCGCCGCTGATGATGCGGTCGACGATGTCCGGCCGGCCCTCACCCACCTTGAAGACCCGCTCCGCCGGGACGCCGCGCGCCCGCACGTAGCGACACGTCCCCTCGGTCGCGAGGATCCGGAAG
>DASVCS010000062.1:0-6732 GCA_036381495.1 Longimicrobiales bacterium | reverse complement strand
GCCTGGGTACGGGACTGGGCACAAGGACACGGGCTGCTCCCCGACAAGGAGGCGGATCATGGCGACGCTGAATGAAGGCGACCCGGTTTGGATCGAGTATGAGCCGGCGCGGCACGCGCGGGACGGCGGCTATCACGGCGGCACCGGATCGTCGGGGAACCAGGGCGGCCGCGTCTGGGTGCCGTCGGCGGACGGCCGGCCGGTGGACATCGGGCATCTGGTGCGGCGCTGGCGGGTGAGCCGAGATGAGATCGAGATCGAGACGAGCCAGGGGACGGCGCGCGCTAAGCCGGACGTCGAGAGCGACCCGTCACGCGGGCTAGTGCGCGGGCGCGTGACGGCACCGGCGACGATCTGAGCGAAAGGGGACAGACATGTCGATTTCGAACTACCTGGAACTCAAACTCCTGGACGCCGTGTTCAACGCGACCGCGTATAGCGTAGCGACGCCGTATGTGAGCCTGCATACGGCTGACCCAGGCGAGACGGGGGCGAGCGAGGTGAGCGGCGGGAGCTACGCCCGGCAGGCCGGCTCGTTCGCGGCAGCGGCGGCCGGTGCCACCAGCAACGACGCCGACCTGGAGTGGGCCAATATGCCGGCGGCCACCATCACCCATGTCGGGATCTGGGACGCGGCCACGGCGGGCAATTTCCTGTGGGGCGGCGCGCTGGCGACGAGTAAGACGGTCAACGCGGGCGATACCTTCCGGGTCGCGGCGGGCAGCCTCGACGTAACGCTGGACTAGAGGTGCGGCGAATGCCAGCCACGCGCGCCGACCCTCGCCGCTGGGGCCTGCCGGCCGATGCCGTCGAGCTGCCGGAGCGCCGGACGCGCGGCGCGAAGCATTTCGACCTGGGCAATGGTCGCTACCAGGCGGTCATCGGGCGGCGGCTCCATTTCCAGGCGACGCCGGGCGGCCCCTGGCTCGATCCCCAGGAGCTGGTCGTCCAGCGGAGCGCGCCCGGCACCTGGACCGTCACCACGGCGGAGATCAGCATCCAGGCCAACTACTCGGCGATGACGTTGACCCACCTGCCCACCAACACGTCGTGGCAGTGGGTGTTCCAGGGCACGGGCTCAGGCGACGCCGTCATATACAACGGCGTCCCGTGGCAGTATGAGCCGTCGCCGTGGGGTGTCAAATCCAACGCCGTCGTCGAGTCGCGGCGCGGACCACAGACCTATGACTGGCTGTACCTGTCCAACGCGCAGGGCATCCACGTCGACGACGAGGGCAACATCCGGGCGGGCCAGTTTCTGATCCGCCGCCCGTTTGTCATCGGCGCGAACGGGGTGATCTATCAGTGCAGCGCGTGGGACCTGTCGGTCCCGGCGCATGCCCGGTTCTCGTTCGACGACAGCACGCTGCCGCCCGAGGCGTTCCCCTATCGCATCGACCCGACGACGACGCTCAGCGTGGCGGCGAGCGGGGACGATGGGGAGGTATCCGCGAGTTCGGCAGCCTACCCGCCGACCAGTGGATCGACATTCAGTACCAATAATGCTCTCGTCCAGGCGATGCGGAGGTTTCGCACGTTCCCGGCGAGTGGCTATGACGTCGCCGTTTGTCTGTTTCGTTTCGATACGTCATCGCTTGCCGGGGCGACCGTCAATAGCGCCACGTTCCGGGCCGTCGTGACATCACGAGCCTCTGTTGATGCTCGCAATATCACCATTGAGTGGTACCCCGCTAGCAACTGGCCCATCGACATATCCGACTGGACCAACACGGCTGGTACCAGCGCACACGCAGGCACGGCGATCACCAGCCTGACCCTGAACGCAGACAACGATTTCACGCTCAGCAACCCCGACGCCAATATCAACAAGAGCGGCTACACCGGGTTCCGGGTCCATGTCGATGGCGGTCAGCCGACAGGATCCAATGCGGCCATTTTTTCGTCTTTCGACGACACGACCCACGCTGGCCCGCGCCTGATCGTCGACTACACCACGTTCCAGGTCGTCGACGGCGCCGCCACCCTCTCCGGCACCGGCACGCTGGCCGCGAGCGCGATCCGGGTGGTGCCGGCGTCGGCCGCGCTCACCGGGTCCGACACGCTGGCGGCGGACGGCCTCCAGCTCGTGTCCGCGGCGGCCACGCTCTCCGGCACCAGCACGCTGGCCGCGGTGGGCGGCATCCTGGTGGACGGGGCGGCGACGCTGGCCGGGGCCGGGACGCTCACGGCGGCCGGCGACATCGTGGTCGACGGGGCGGCGACGCTCACCGGGCTGGGGACACTGGCGGCCGGGCCGGGCGAGCGCATCGTCGAGGGCGCGGCGCTGCTGGCGGCCGACGGGACGCTCGTGGCCGACGGGCGCGTGCTCGTCCTGGCCGGCGGGACGCTGGTGGGCGTGGGGGTGCTCACCGCCGCGGGGTGGCTCCTGATCGACGGCGCGGCGGTGCTGACCGGCGCCGGCAGCCTCACCGCCAGCGGCGCGCGGCTCATGGTGCTGCGCCCGCCGCTCCGCAGCACGGCCGTGGTGAGCGGGCGGACCGGCTCGACGGCGGTCGTGAGCGGCCGCACCCGTACCAGCGCGACGACCAGCGGGATCACGAGCAGCACGGCCGTGGTGAGCGGACGGACCGGCTCGGCGGCGATGACGGACGGCCGGGCACGCAGCACAGGAGGCGAGCAGGATGGCTGAGTTCTGGGTCAAGCGCAACGACGTGGGCGGCACGATCAGTACGACCCTCTCCGACGCGACCGGTCCGGTCGATCTGACGGGGGCCACGGTCGCGTTCCACCTGGGCCGCGCGGGGCAGCCGGCGCTCGTGAGCGCTGCCGCCACGGTGACCAACGCCGCCGGCGGCGTGGTGTCCTACACCTGGGCGGCCGGCGACACCGACACCGAGGGCGATTGGCAGGCCGAGTGGGAGGTCACATTCCCCTCGGGCGAGGTGCGCACGTTCCCGAACGACGGCTACGACACCGTGCATATCCGGGCCGATCTGGCGTAGGGGGCAACCATGGCACTGACCACCATCACCGTCACCGCGCGCTACCAGGACGCCGAGGGCAACCCCGCGAGCGGGACGGTGACGTTTCGCCTCAGCACGGCGCTCCTCGATAGTGACGGCAACGTCATCGTGCCGCCGCGGCCGATCGTGGCCACGCTGGACGCGACCGGGGCCATCGCGCAGCCACTAGTCGCGACCAACGATCCGACCACGCAGCCGGCCGGCGTCACCTACCAAGTGATCGAGCGCGTCGGCGGTGAGACGCGCGTCTACGCGGTGGAGGTGCCGTTTGATGCGCCGGGCGGGACGGTCGATCTGGCGGACCTGGCGCCGGTCACGGATGCCACCATCACCTATGGCTTGGTCAAAACCCCTTCCGTCGCCGGCCAGAACACGATCCAGCCGTTGACCGACGTGGTGCCGCTCACCCTCAAGGGGGGGGCGAGCCAGACGGCGGATCTGCTCTCCGTGCAGGACAGCGCCGGGACAGAGCTGGTGGACATCACCGCGGCCGGCAGCCTGCGGGTGGGGGGCGCGGCGGTCGAGACGCAGACGGGCGCACAGGCAAAGGTGGACGCGCACAGCGCCACCACGACCAGCGTCCACGGCATCCCGGACACGAGCTACCTCGCGCGGGTGCCGGTGCTCACCGTCGCGGCGAGTGACGCAAGTCCGGCCGAGCGCGCGCTGGCCGACTATGCCTGCGACGGGGTGGACGATCAGGTCGAGATCAACGCGGCGATCGCGGCGCTGGGGTCTGGCGGTGGCACCGTCGTGCTATCCGTGGGCACGTTCGTCGTCGCGGCGCCGATTCTCGTGCCGAGCCGCACCACGCTGATGGGCCAGGGCCCGGCTGCGACCACGATCCGGGTGGCCGATGGGGCCAACCTCGACGCGGCGATCAAATCCAGCCAGTTCGACTCGCTCACCGGATCGAATGTCTGGCGCGTGAGCGACGGGATGCAGCATGGCATCCACCTCCTGCGGTTCCGCCTCGACGGGAACAAGGCGGCCCAGACGGCAGGCGCGGGCGATGGCGTTCGGCTGTTTGCCAAAGACGGATACATCGATAACGTCCTCATTTGGGCACCGCGCGGGCGTGGCATCTACTGGGAGTCCGGTGCCATCATCGCTGGGCCGTTCAGCGGCATCGACGAGGTCAACCAGAGCGTGATCGGCCGGCTCTATGTCATGAACGCGGGCTCGCACGGGCTGGTCCTGGACGGGGTTTCGGATGGCGTGATCTGGGACTACACATGTGGCGGGGCCGGTGGGCGTGGGCTCTGGATCATCGGGGCACCCGTTGATGTCTCGTTCGCGCATATCTGGAACTGCCAGCAGGAAGGCGTCTACTGCGACGCACAGCTCCGGGCAGGACATCTCCAGACCGAGAGCAACGTGAGCAGCGGGCTGGTGCTGAACGGTGCGCACTCCTACGTCGGGATGCTGTTCACGCAGGTGAACAATAACAATCAGCCGCAGCACGTGGTCATCAACGCGGACCACTGCGTGATCGGCGACGCCGTGCTCAAGGGCGGGGCCGGCGCGGGGCCAGCGGTGCACATCACGGGGGATCATTGCCGCTTCTCGGGCAAGGTCTCGGGCGGCACGCACGACGTCCACATCCGCGTCGGGGACACCGGCGCGCCGGTCAATCACTGCGTGGTCGATGCCACGGTCACGGCCAGCGCCGGGCGCGTCCTGGAGATCATCACGGGCGGTACCGGCAATGTCGTGGATGTGACGGCGGAGACGACCGGCACCGCGACGCACTGGGATGGCAGCCACGGCGAGAGCGATCTCGTGCGCTACACGAGTGGCGCGCGCCGTTCGCGCGACAATGGCGCGGTGGTCATCCCCGCCACCGCGACGACCGTCACCGTCACGCACCGGCTGGCGCGCGCCCCGAGGGTGTCTGAGATCCAGGTCACGCCGCTCAATGACTTGGGCGCCGCGACCCGGTTTTGGGTGAGCAACCCGACCGCAACCACGTTTGACGTCAACGTGGATGTGGCGCCGGGCGCGTCATTGGCGAAGTTCGGCTGGATTGCGGAGTTGGGGGTGGCGAGCGACCCGCTGTTGGTCGTGGCCAGCGACACGTTCACCGGACCCGACGGGACGAGCCTGGCAGCGCACACCGCCGACACCGGGCAGGCGTGGACGGTCCACAGCGGGACCTTTACCATTCAGGGCAATCGGCTTCAGCCCTCCGCCGTGACCGGGCTCCAGATCGCCACGCTCGATACCGGCGTCAGCGACGGCACGTTCCGGGCCGTCGTCAACCTCGGCTCGAACCCGATGCAGTCGGAAGGCGATCACCATCTCCAGGTCATCTATCGGTTCGTCGACACGAACAATTACTATTTCGCGCGTCTGCGCTGGGACGCAGTGGTGAGCACGACCAAGGTGAGCCTGCACAAGAAGATCGCCGGTAGCTTTAGCCAGATCGTCACCGAGCAGGTTATGGGCAACCTGCTCAACGCCGATCACACGCTGGAGGTCATCGTGTCGGGCGACAGCCACACGCTCACGCTCGATGGGGTGACGATCGGCACGACAACGTCGAGCGATCTGAGCACCGCGACGCTGGCGGGCATCGCGGCGGGCAGCAACTCCTACACGGTGACGAACTGGCGTATCGACGATCTCGAGGTCCTGGTCTGACGCGGCGAGCCCGCCCACCTGACCCGACCGCTCACCGCCGCGGGGCCGGCTGGGCCGGGGCGCGGCGGCGGGCGCGGATGGAGACGGCGTGATGGTGGTGATCGTGTTTCCCGACCGGGCGACGGCGGATGCCGCGCTCCGGGAGATCGCGGCGACGCCGGACCTGGAGGGTGGGACTGGTCCGGTCTGGGTCTGGTTTGATCCGGACGCCGACACGAACCAGGTGACCTACGCGGCGTCGGTCGACGGGCGCGTAGCCATCGCGCACCCGTGGTCGGAGGTGGACGAGGACTGGCTAGCGGCCTACCTCGCCGACTGGACCGACGTGGTGGTGACCGACGCGCTCCCCGCCGACTGGCAGTGGCCGGCGGACTAGCGCGCCCAGAAGCGCCACCAGGGCCGGCGCGGCGGGGGGAGCGCCGGCCGGTTGAGGGCCTGACTGAGGAGGACGTGGAGCTGCTCAACCTCGCGCTCGCGCACCGCCAGCTGGTGTCGCAGGTCGGCGAGCGCGTCCGCCTGAGTCGCGACCAGGCGCTCCAGGGTCTGGACATCGGGGCGGATCGCAGGCCCGGCCATGTCGCCGTCGGGGGACGGGTCCGGACGCGGTCCGGACGGGTCCGGCGGCAGCAGCACCCAGACGGTGCGCCCCTCGCGGACGGACGGTATCTGCCCGCGCTGGAGGCGCTTGCGTAGCGCCGACTCGGAGATGCCGAGCCGGCGGGCGGCCTCCTCGACGCGGAGGCGGACCGGATCTGGCGGCTCGGGCATGGGCGGCTCTCCTCCGGGGGAGAGGATAGCACAGGGCGGCGGGTGCGGGGATTTGCGGATAAGGTCTCTTATCCGCAATCACCCGCACGCTTCGCCCGCCGTGGTCGCGGGTGCCCGCCGCGCTTCCAGGTGCGCCGGGAGGCGACGTAGCGCTCGAGCTCGGCCACGGTCACGCCACGCACCGGGCCGAACCAGCCGAGGACGATGCGGCCCTTGCGGTGCGCATGGAGCAGCGCGGAGCGGGTCACGCCCGCCCGCCGCGCCGCCTCCGCTAGGGGGATCAACTCCTCAGGCATCGACCAGGCCCCCCTCGTGCAGGATGAACTCGTCCGCATGC
>DASVCS010000061.1:0-20965 GCA_036381495.1 Longimicrobiales bacterium | reverse complement strand
GGCGAGACGGGTCTCGAATGGGCGCCCGACGCCGAGGTCCGGATCCTCCGCGTCCCGCCGTTCGCGC
The DNA here is from genome assembly GCA_036381495.1 of Longimicrobiales bacterium. GTDB lineage: Bacteria > Gemmatimonadota > Gemmatimonadetes > Longimicrobiales > RSA9 > DASVCS01. The sequence continues at coordinate 20,898 of DASVCS010000061.1, read as the reverse complement.
TGGGAATCGCGCGGAAAGCCGTCGAGGAGTACGTGCTGGAGCATTACGGACCTTCGGAACTTCGGGCTGGGGCTGGGGCTGGGGAGGGCCCGGGAGGCGGTGCGGTGGAGGGGAGGACGGCCCGGGGGGGGCCGGGAGCTGGAGGGGGACGGCCGGGAGCTGGAGGGGAACGGCCGGGAGCGGGAGCGGCGGCTGCGCCGCCTGGAGCGGGAACGTTTACGTTGACGGGGGCGGCGCCTGCGGCGCCGGAGGAGTCGGGATCGGCATCGGGATCGATCGGCGGGCGCGGCGGAGCCGAGCACGCGCACGCGCACGCCCCGACCGCACCCGAATCCGGCCCTGCCCACCCCAGCCCCAGCCCCAGCCCTAGCCCCAGCCCCAGCCCTACCCTCCCCATCGTCACGAGCGCCCGACTCGATGAAGCCATCAAGAAGCTGCTCCCCACCCACATGCAACTGATCATGGGGATCGGCACGGCGGAGGAGTTGGCGTTGGCGGAGGTCAAGGCCGAGGAGGCGATGAAGCGGACCGTGGTCGAGGGCCGGGATGACGATGTCGTGGCGGACCCGCCGATGGTCGAGGCGAAGTGTCCGTATACGGGGCATGTCTCGTTGCGTCCGCGGAACGCGAAGGACCCGATCGTCTGGACCGAGGAGGCGTTCGCGCGGCTCTCGGCGGTCCCGCTGATCGCCCGGCCGCTCGCGCGCAACACGGTCGAGCGGTTCGCGCGCGAGCGCGCCATCTGGCGGGTGACCACGCGGGTCATGGACGAGAACAAGCAGGCCATGATCGAGGCGGATGAGTTCGACGTGGACACGATGCTGGTGATGTTCAAGGAGTTGCAGACCAAGCAGCTCAAGGCGGCGGCGGAGGGCGTGGACGGGCTGACGCCCGAGATGCGGAAGTTCATCGATGAGGCGAAGGCCGCGGGCGTGAGCCGCTGCCCGATCCGCGACCTCGATGCCGCGCTCGAACGCTGTCCGGTGGACTTCGCCGTCGCGTCGCCCGAGGAGGCGAAGCGGGCGGTCGAGGCGTTCATGGAGACGGAGAACGGAGGCGCGCAGTGACGGAACTCGGCCAGATCCTGCTCTGGGCGGGTGTGCTGGCCTTCTGGATCGTGATCGCCGCGGTGGTGCGGCGCGGGCGCCCGGGCGCGGGAGGCGGATAGCCGTGGACGTCGCCACACCGCTCCGGAGGCCGGCCCGCGGCATCGAGCGGGATGCGGCGGCCGGCCCGATGCTGCCCGCGGTGCCGCACGTCATCGCCTGGAACCTGACCCGGCGGTGCAACCTGGCGTGCGCGCACTGCTACATCGCCGCGGGCGGGTGGCACACGTCGGCCGGCGAGCTGACGACCGCGGAGTGTCTGCGCATTGCCGACGAGATCCTCGAGACGAACCGCGTCGCGATGGCCGCCGCGGCGGGCGCGCCCGGTGAGCCGAGCGCGGCGCCGGGCGGGTCGCGTGCGTGGGCGTGGAACGCGACCGGGACCGAGACGCGTCCGGCGCCGATGTTCATCCTGAGCGGCGGCGAGCCGCTGTTGCGCGAGGATCTCGAGGAGATCGCCGCGCACGCCGTGTCCCGCGGCGCCACGGTGGTGGTCGGGACGAACGGGACGCGGCTCACGGCGGAGCGGATCGCCTCGCTCGAGGCGGCGGGCGTGACCGGCGTCGCGATCAGCGTGGACTCGCTCGACGGCCGCTACCACGACCGGTTCCGTCACGGCGACGGCGCGCTCGCGGACACACTGGCGGCGGTCGAGCGGCTGCGCGAGCAACGCCTCGACTTCGTGATCCAGACCACGGTCACGCGCGGCAACAAGGACGAGCTGCCGGCGCTGGCCGCGTGGGCCGCCGAGCGGGGCGCGGTCTCGTTCAACGTCTACTTCCTGGTCGCGACCGGGCGCGGCGCGGCGATGCCGGGGCTCACGCCGCCCGAGAACGAAGAGGTGCTCAGCACGCTGGTGCGGCTCCAGCGCGAGTACCGCGGACGCATGATGGTCCGCTCGAAGTGTCAGCCGCAGATCATGCGACACGTCTACGAGAGCGATCCCGATTCGCCGCTGCTCGACTACGCGACCCGCTGCCCGTGCGGTGTGCAATACTGCCGGATCACCCCGGAGGGGAAGGTCACGCCGTGTCCGTACACGCCCGTGGTCGCGGGCGACCTGCGGCGGGAGAGCTTCTCGGATGTCTGGATGCGCTCGCCCGTCTTCCGGCGCCTGCGCGGCCAGGCCGCCACGGCCACGAACGGTGCGACGGGCACCGACGCGCCCGGCGGACGCGACGGCCGGCGCGCGGACGCGGCGGATCGCGGCTCCGCCAGGCCGGACCCGCAGGCGTTCCCGGCCGACGCGGAGGAAGCGCGGGCGCGGATCGCCGCAACCGTCCCGGAGCTCGGCGGCAAGTGCGGCCGCTGCGAGTACCGCCGGATCTGCGGCGGCTGCCGCGCCCGCGCCTACGCCACCACCGGCGACCTGCTCGGCGCCGACGAATCGTGCGCCTACGAGCCCGACGGCACGGTCCCCGTCATCGACGCGGCGCGCCCCGTCGCCTACGGGATGCCGGCCGCGCCGAAGATGCGCTGGTCGCCCGAAGCGCGCCGGCGGCTCGAACGGGTTCCCGGCTTCGTGCGCGGCGTCGTCACCGCGCGCATCGAGGCGTACGCGAACGAGCACGGCCACGCCGAGATCACGCCCGCACTCATGGACGAGGTCCGGCGCGCCCTGCCCGTCGAGTTCTCGAAACGACTGCCGTTCTTCCTGCGCGGCACACGGACCGGCTCGGCGGCCGAACCGCCGGATCCGGAGGTACGCACGAACCCGGAGCTCACCCCGTATGGACCGTAACCGCCGGAGCGCGAACATGCGCGTCAGAACAACGGCCATCGCGTACGGCAATGCCCGCGGCGCCGGGCCGAAACCGAGCCGGAGCGGACCGGCATGCTGACCCGAGCCCGCCTCGCCCGCTGGGCGCCCGCCGCACTCGGCGCCGCCGCGCTCGTCCTGCTCGCCGTCGCACCGCTCGACGCACAGGAGACCGCCATCGCCCGGCAGTACGGCGACTTCCCCGTCGTCGGCGGCAGGATCGCGATCTGGGTCTCCGCGCAGGTTCACCTGATGTTCGCCGCATTCGTGCTCGGTGTCCCCATGTTCGCCGTCGTCATGGAGGCCGTCGGCATCTTCGGCAAGGACGGACGCTACGACCGGCTCGCCAAGGAGTTCACCCGCCTGCTGCTCGTGGCCTACAGCGCGACGGCCATCTGGGGCGCCGTCCTCGTCTTCGTCCTCACGACCATCTACCCCCGCTTCTGGACCCACCTCGCCGAGATCTTCGAGGTCTCGATGTGGGTCTACGTCGGGCTGTTCTTCCTGGAGTCGTTCACGCTCTACGTCTACTACTACGGCTGGGACCGCTGGAATGCGGGCCGCGCCAAGCTCGGCCACTGGGGGCTCGGCATCCTGCTGAATCTCTGGGGGACGGCGGTCATGTTCATTGCGGACAGTTGGCTGAGCTACATGATGAGTCCGCCGGCCGAGGTGACGGCCGACACGCCGGCCAGCCAGATCGATCTCTTCGTCGCGATGACGAACGCGACGTGGATGCCGATCAACATTCATCGGCTGATCGCGAACGTGGTGTTCGGCGGCTCGGTGGTCGGTGCGTACGCGGCGTACCGGTTCCTGTCGGCGAAAACGGACGAGGAGCGCGCGCACTACGACTGGATGGGGTACGTCGGCAACTCGATCGCGATCGGCGCGCTGATCGTGCTCCCGTTCGCGGGCTACTGGCTGGGCCGCGAGATCTACGAGTACGACCAGTCGATGGGGATCACGATGATGGGCGGCTTCATGAGCTGGCTCTGGATCATCCAGGCGTTCCTCATCGGCGTGCTCTTCCTTGCGGGCAACTACTACCTGTGGGTCGGGATGGGGCGGATCCCGGGTGCGGAGCGTTACACGCCGTACACGAAGTGGATGCTGCTGGTGCTGATCCTGGGCGTGATCGTGTGGGCGACGCCGCACACGATGATCGCGAACCGCGAGGAGTTGGCGGCGATGGGCGGTTCGCACCACCCGTTCCTCGGCGCGCTCGGCGTGATGAGCGCGAAGAACACGGCGGTCAACCTGCTGATCCTGACGACGTTCCTCTCGTTCCTGCTGTATCGCCGGGCGAACAAGCGGCCGGTGGTGGCGTGGGCGCGGACGGGAACGATAGTGCAGGCCGCGCTCTTCGTGGCGGCGGCGGGCGTGGTCCTTTTCTACGGGATCTACGGCTACTTCGTGACGGCGATCGTGCGCATCGGCTTCAGCGTCTACCAGGTGCTGGCGGTCCTGGCGACGATCGCGTCCGTGATGACGCTGGATCTGCTGATGCTGCGGGGTGCGCAGTCCCACGGCCAGATCCGTTGGGGGCAGATGCCGGAGCGCTCGCAGTACGCGCTCTTCGTGCTCGCGGTCACCTTCACGTGGCTCATGGGGCTGATGGGCTTTGCGCGGAGCGGGATCCGCCAGCACTGGCACATCTGGCAAGTCATGCGGGATGCCAGCCCGTGGGCGGCCACGCCCGCACTCGGCACGGCCGCACTGGTCATCAGCTTCTGCGTCCTCGTGTTCCTCGGGCTCATCGCCCTGGTCTTCTGGCTGGGCGGCCTGGTCGAGAAGCCGACGCTCGTGCCGGCCCCCACGCCGGAGCCGGAGGTGCTGGTGCCGGCGGGAGGGGGATAGGGCTGGGGCTGGGGAGTGCCCGGGAGGGGGTGTGGTGGCGGGGTGGACGGCCCGGGGAGAGCCGGGAGCTGGAGGGGAACGGCCGGGAACGGGAGCGGGAGCGCGAATGTTGACGTTTACGGGAACGGGGATGCACACGCAGACGCGCACGCGCACCCGCTCGCGCACGCGCACGGGACGGAATCGGAATCGAACGACGGAGCGGGCGGCGGCGATGCGCACGAGCAGGTATTCGCGCACACGCACGGCGGGGGCCGAGGGCCGAGGGAGCGCCCCACCCCAGCCCCAGCCCCAGCCCTAGCCCTAGCCCGGGCGGCGCAGCCGCCCGACGGATGACTGCCATGCTCGGGACGAACCTCAAGATCCTGGCGGTGGTGCTGGTGACGGTGGGCTTCTATACGCTGCTCGCCAATGCCATCCCGCAGGTCGAATCGGAAGTGCCGGAGACGCTCACGTTCAGCGGTGAGGTCACGCCGGCGGCGCTGGTGGCGGCGGGCGAGGAGCTGTACCAGGGCGCGGGCGGGTGCACGGCGTGCCATGGGCTGGGGACGCGCGCGCCGAACCTGTTGACGGACGAGGGGGGTGCGGGGACGATCGGCGCGCGCTGTGGCAGTCGCGTCGCCGGGATGTCGTGCAAGGCGTACCTGCACCAGTCGCTGGTCGACCCGACGGCGCACGTGGTCGAGGGCTATCAACCGATCATGCCGGAGATGGACCGGGTGCTCTCGCCCACGCAGATCTGGGCGCTCGTGGCGTACCTCGAGAGCGTGGGCGGGGAGGTGACGGTGACGGCCGAGGATGTCGCGGCGGCATCGGAGTCGGCCGGCGCGGCTGGGGCGGGCGCCGGCGGTGGGGCGGCGGGCGGTGCGGCGCCGAGCGCCTCGGCCAGCCTGGACCCGATGACGATCGTGGGGGAACACCAGTGCCGGGCGTGCCACCGGATCGGCGGCGAGGGCGGCGCGATCGGGCCCGTGCTGGACGGGATCGGTGCGCGGCACGACGTCGCCTACATCCGCCGCTCGATCCTCGAGCCGAATGCGGATACGGCCGCGGGCTACGAGGCGGTCGCGGGGACCATGCCGCCGAACTTCGGGCAGCAGTTGACCGCGGCACAGCTCGAAGCGCTGGTGCGGTACCTGGCGGAGTCGAAGTGAGGATGAGGGCCGGGGCGGAGGGAGGCGGAGCCGAACGAGGGCTCGAGGAGGCGCGATGAAGAAAGTCCTGCGACACCCGTTCGGGCAGGCGGCCGTGATCCTGGTCGCGGCCTATCTGGTGTTCGAGTTCGGAATCGCGTATGTGCCGCCGCTGCTGGGGCTCCGGAGCGCACCGATCCCGGACAGCGTACTGATCGAGTACATGGCGATCGTGCTCGCGGGCGTGTTGATCTACGTCAGCGACAGCGAAGCGCGCTGGTCGGCGTTTCGCGCGCCGATCCGGGCGACGCTCGTCGACGCCGACAAACGGGCGATCCGCGCGGCACTGCTCGTCGCGGTCCCGCTGTTGGTCGGCTTCATCACCTTCCGGCAGGTGAGTCAGACCGTGGCTGCGCCGCCGGCGCTCCGCTCGATCCACCCGGCGCCGCCGTCGCAGATCACCTTCCGCGGCCGGACGCTCACGCTCACGGGCCTCGAGAACCCGTTGCGCGCGGATGGCAGCATCACGGAGGATTACGAGGTCGGCAAGCGCGTCTACTACCAGAACTGTCTCCCCTGCCACGGCGACCGGCTGGACGGGCAGGGCCACTTCGCGCACGGCTTCAACCCCGCACCGCTCAGCTTCCAGGACAACGGCACGATCGCGCAGCTCACCGAGAGCTTCGTCTTCTGGCGTATCGCGAAGGGCGGCCCCGGACTACCGAGCGAGGGCACGCCCTGGAACTCGGCCATGCCGGTCTGGGAGAACTTCCTGACCGAAGACGAGATCTGGGCGGTCATCATCTTCCTCTACGAACAAACGGGGTGGACCCCGCGGACGTGGGAGGAAGCCGGGGAAGGAGGGGAGGCATGAGGAGGTTAGGGCTAGGGCGCGCCCGGGAGGGGGCGCGGTGGCGGGGTGGACGGCCCGGGGAGGGCCGGGCGCTGGATGGGAACGGCCGGGAACGGGAGCGGGAGCGGGAACGTTTACGTTTACGGGAGCGGGTCGCGCACGCGCTCGCGCACGGGAACGGCCGGGAACGGGAGCGCCCGCGGGGCTGGGATCGGAGCCATCCGCGCCGCCGGGAGCAGGCCGGCGCTCGTGGCCCGAAAACAGCGGCAACGCGCACGCGCTCGCGTACGACCGTGGCCATGGGCCGGCCCCTAGCCCCAGCCCTAGCCCTAGCCCTAGCCCTAGCCCTCGCAGCACTCCTCACTCCGGCCCCGGCTGCCGCACAGGACGCCGACCTCGGCAAGGTCACCTACGACCGCTGGTGCGCCGGGTGCCACGGGGCCGAGGGGCGAGGCGATGGCCACGCGGCGGCGTACATGTTGCCCCGTCCGCGGAACTTCACCCGTGCGCTCTACCAGGTGCGCAGCACGCCGAGCGGCGCGCTGCCGACGGATGCGGACATCCTGCGCGTCATCGACGAGGGGATGCCCGGCACGGCGATGCCCGCGTGGGAGGAGCGGCTGAGCCAGGAGGAGCGCGAGGCGCTGGTCGGCTACCTGAAGACGTTCTCGCGCTTCTTCGCACGTGCCTCGGCGCCGCCGGAGGTGATCGAGCCCGGCGATCCGCCGGCGCTCACCGACGAGGGGGTGGCGGAGGGGCGCGAGTTCTACGAGAAGATCGAGTGTTGGAAGTGCCACGGCCAGGCGGGTCGCGGCGATGGGCCGTCGGCGCCGACGCAGGAGGATGACGAGGGCCAGCCGATCCGGCCCGCGGATCTCACCGAGAACTGGCACTTCAACGGCGGCGGCTCGGTCGAGGACATCTACATGCGGCTGCGCACGGGGCTGGACGGCACGCCGATGCCGTCGTTCAGCGACCTGATCGCGTCGGGCTTCATGACGGAGGAGCAGCTCTGGCACGTCGCGCAGTACGTGCGGAGTCTCTCGCCCGAGGAGCCGCCGCGGGTGCGCGATGTGATCCGCGCGGCGCGCACCGAGGGCGCGCTGCCGACCACGCCGGACGACAGCGCCTGGGCCGCGGTCGAGCGGTACTACATCCCGCTGGTCGGCCAGATCATCACGGCGCCGCGGTGGTTCTCGCCGACCGTGGACGGCGTGTGGGTGCAGGCGCTGCACGACGACCGCGCGCTCGCCCTGCGGCTGGTGTGGCACGACCCGTCGCGCAGCCCCGACCCCGCGTGGGCTTCCTGGCAGGAGCGCATCGCGGCGGTGATGGAGCCGAAGGAGGGCGGTCCGCCCATGGTCGACTCCGTGACCGGCGCGGCGATCCCGCTCCCCGACGCCATTGCGGTCCAGTTCCCGCTCACGATCCCGGAAGGGATGGAACGCCCCTACTTCCTCATGGGCGATGCCCGCGAGCCGGTCTATCTCTGGCGCTGGCGGAGCGAGCCGGCGGGCGTGGAAGAAGCGCTGGCGCGGGGGCTCGGCCGCATCGAACCGCTCCCCGCGAGCGACGGCGCGCTCGAAGGCGCCGCGGTCTTCGAAGACGGCGAGTGGCGCCTGGTGCTGCACCGCCCGCTGGCGACGCCCGACACCGCGAACCGGCTCCAGTTCCGGACCGGGCGCCCGATCCCCCTGGCGTTCTACGCCTGGGACGGCTCGAACGGCGAGGCGGGCACGCGCGCCGCGATCGGGTCGTGGTACTTCCTCTATCTGGACGAGCCGACGCCGAAGACCGTGTACGCGACGCCGGCCGTCGCGATCCTGCTCACGGCGGGGCTCGGGATGATCTTCGTGGTGCGCGCGCAGCGGCGCGAGTCGCAACGGCAGGACGAGGGCCAATCCCGGATGAACAGCTCCTCATCCCATCCCAAGGAGGCATGATGTCGAAGACGAGTGGATCCCGGATCGCGCTGGGGACGATAGTCGCGATCTTCATGGCGGCGTGCGGCGCCGGCGGCCCGGCGGATGACGCGCAGACGTCGGAGGCGGCGGCGCAGTCCGACGCCGCGGCCGCGCCGGTCGTCGACCCGGCCACGGCGGCGACGATCACCGGCCGCATCGCTCTCGAAGGGACGCCGCCCGCCCGCGAGCCGATCGACATGAGCGAGGAGCCGACGTGCGCGGCCAAGCACCCGTCCGGCGCGACGACGCAGGACGTGATCGTGGGCGAGGGCGGCGGCTTGCAGAACGTCTTCGTCTACATCAAGGAGGGGTTGGGCGATCGGGCGTTCCCCGCCCCGTCCGAACCGGTCGTGCTGAACCAGGACGGCTGCCTCTACCACCCGCACATCCTCGGGATCCAGCCCGGCCAGACGCTGACGATCAGGAACAGTGACGGGCTGCTCCACAACATCAGTGTGGCGCCGACGGAGAACCGCGGCTTCAACGTGAGCCAGCCGGTCAACATGGAAACGGAGCGCTCGTTCGACGTGCCCGAGGTCATGATCCCGGTCGAGTGCGACGTGCACGGCTGGATGCACGCGTACATCGGCGTCGTCGACCATCCGTATTACGCGGTCACGGCCGCGGACGGCAGCTTCACGATCCCGAACCTGCCGCCGGGCGACTACGTGATCGAGGCGTGGCACGAGAAGTACGGCGTCCAGACCATGAACGTGACGGTCGGCGCGAGCGAGACGAAGCAGATCCAGTTCACCTACGACGCCGGCGCGGTCGCCGCGACGGTGCCGCTCGGCGCGCCGCTGATCGTACGCGGCCACGGCTCGGCGGCGCACGCGGCGCACGCGGCGACGACGCTCGAGTAGCGACCCGCGAGGCAGCGGCCGGCCCGACCCGACCCGTGCGGGCCGGCCCCGCGCCCCGGCCCCGCGAGCCGGCAGAGGCGCGGAACCGCGGGGAGGCAGGACTGAAGTAGGAGGGCAGACACCGCGCCGGCCGCGCGACGGCCGGCTCCGGCGTCGCGACCTCGGGCGCGGCGCTCAGACGGACGCCCGGCACAGGAGAAGACGACCATGCAGTGGGGCTTCCCGGAAAACGTCTCGACCTTCGGCGGCGAGATCGACTCGATCTTCGCGCTCATCCTCTACGTCACGGCCGCGATGTTCGTGATCGTCGAGGTGGCGCTGATCTATTTCCTGATCCGCTACCGCCACCGCGAGGGCGCAAAGGCCGAGTACATCCACGGGCACCGGCGCGCGGAGGTGATCTGGACGGTGGTGCCGTTCCTGCTGCTCGCGCTGCTCGCGTTCCGCAGCACCAAGACCTGGCTCGGTCTCAAGAGCCCCGACCGGTTCCCACGGGACGCGCTGGAACTGCGGATCCACGCCAAGCAGTTCGAGTGGAACGTGACGTATCCCGGTCCCGACGGCCGGCTCGACACGCCCGACGACTTCGTCCGGCGCAACCAGCTCCACCTGCCGGTCGACCGCGCCGTGCGCGTGACCATGACCTCGGAAGACGTCATCCACTCGTTCTTCCTCCCCCAGTTCCGCGTCAAGCAGGACGTGGTGCCGGGGATGGAGACTCAGGTCTGGTTCCAGGCCACGCGAACGGGCGAGTTCGTGCTCGGCTGCGCCGAGCTGTGCGGCCTCGGACACTACCACATGCGTGGCTCGGTGACCGTGCACACGGCCGAGGACTTCGAACGCTGGCAACGGCAGGAGGCGGCCGCGTCGTCCTGACACGGCCCGATCGTCCGCAAGCAACGGAGACCAGGGGGAAGCGCTATGACTACAGTGGCCGCGGTCCAGCACACCGCGCACGCACTGCATCACGATGACCGGTCGTTCATCCGGAAGTACATCTTCTCGACCGACCACAAGATCATCGGGATCCAGTTCCTCTTCATGAGCCTGCTCTTCCTGATCATCGGCGGGCTCCTCGCGATGCTCATCCGCTGGCAGCTCGGCTGGCCCGGCCAGCCGCTCCCCGGCGGCGCCGCACTCGGCGAGACACGCATGCCGGGCGGAGTCATGCTCCCCGAGTTCTACAACTCGCTGGTCACCATGCACGGCACGCTCATGATCTTCTTCGCGATCATGCCGCTGCTCGTCGGCGTCTTCGCCAACTACCTCATCCCGCTCCAGGTCGGCGCGCCGGACATGGCGTTCCCGCGCCTCAACATGCTCTCGTTCTGGACCGCCGTCCCCGCCGGCCTCCTCATGGTCGCCGGCTTCTTCGTCGCCGGCGGCCACGCCGGCGCCGGCTGGACCTCCTACCCGCCGCTCAGCGCAGTGCCCGAGTACAGCGGCGTCTACAACGGCCAGGTCTTCTGGACGCTCAGCATCATCATCCTGGGCTTCTCCTCGCTCATGGGCTCGGTCAACTACATCACGACCGTCATCAACATGCGCGCGCCCGGGATGACCTGGTTCCGGCTGCCGCTCCCGACGTGGGCGCTCTTCATCACGTCGATCCTGATCCTGCTCGCGATCCCGATCCTGACCGGTGCACTGATCCTGCTCCTCTTCGACCAGGTGCTCGGCACGGGGTTCTATCTCCCCGAGCGCGGCGGTCAGCCGCTGCTCTGGCAGCACCTGTTCTGGTTCTTCGGCCACCCCGAGGTCTACATCCTGATCCTGCCGGCGTTCGGCTTCGTCTCCGAGATCATCTCGAACGGCGCGCGCAAGCCGCTCTTCGGCTATCACGCGATGGTGATCGCGATCGCATCGATCGCGTTCCTCGGCTGGATCGTGTGGGGCCACCACATGTTCCAGAGCGGGATGAACCCGATGCTCGGCGCCACGTTCATGTCGACGACGATGGTGATCGCGATTCCGACGGCCGTGAAGGTGTTCAACTGGCTGGGCACGCTCTGGCGCGGCGACATCCACTTCCACGCGCCGATGCTGTACGCGATCGGGTTCGTCGCGATGTTCGTGATCGGCGGGTTCTCGGGCGTGTTCCTGGCCTCGACGCCCGTCGACATCTTCCTGCACGACACGTACTTCGTGGTGGCGCACATCCACTACGTCCTGTTCGGCGGCAGCCTGTTCGCGATCTTCGGCGCGATCACGTACTGGTTCCCGAAGATGTTCGGCCGGATGATGAACGAGACGGTGGGGAAGATCCACTTCGCGCTGACGTTCATCTTCTTCAACCTGACGTTCTTCCCGATGCACCAGCTCGGCGATGCCGGGATGATGCGGCGGATCTACGATTACACCGGGTACGCACACCTCGCAGGACTGCGGCCGCTGAACGAGTTCATCAGCGTGAGCGCGTACCTGCTCTTCGCGACGCAGCTCCTCTTCGCGGGCAACTTCCTGTGGAGCCTGCTGCGCGGGAAGAAGGCGGAGCCGAACCCGTGGCGCGCCAACTCGCTCGAGTGGGCGGCGCCCTCGCCGCCGCCGCACGGCAACTTCGCCGAGACGCCGACCGTCTACCGCGGCCCGTACGAGTACAGCGCGCCCGATGCGGATGAGGACTACCTGCCCCAGGATCGGCCGCCCGTGCAGCGGCCGGCACCGGCACCGGAGCCGATCCCGGCAGGGGGTTGAACGAGCCGTGGTGTCGAGTCGCCGATCCGCGCACCGCGCGGGCCGCGACCTCCCGGCCACCCACACGCGCACGCGCACGAGCTTCTCAAAGGAGTGGATCGAATGAGCCAATCAGCCACAATGGCGATGCCGGCCGGGCGGACCATGCCCGGGATGGGGGTCTACAACCTGAAGCTCGGGATGTGGGTCTTCCTGCTCTCGGAGGTGATGTTCTTCACCGGGCTGATCGGGGCGTACATCATCCTGCGCTTCGCGCACCCGGACGCGTACACGGATCCCGGCACGGTGCTGAACGTACCGCTGACGGCGTTCAACACGTTCGTCCTGATCTGTAGCAGCGTGACGATGGTGAAGGCGTTCGCGGCGATCGAGGCCGGCGATCAGCGTGGACTCCGGTTGTGGCTGCTGGCGACGGTCGCGCTCGGTGCGTTCTTCCTGAGCGTCCAGGGGATCGAGTACTTCAAGCTGGCGTCGGAGGGGTTCGTGCCGATCGCGTCGCTCTACGCGGCGGAGGGCGCGCCGCTCTACGGCGCGACGTTCTACACGCTGACCGGGTTCCACGGCGCGCACGTGACGATCGGCGTGCTGTGCATGAGCTTCACGTCGTTCAAGGCGTTCCGCGGCGCGTACACGCAGGCGGACCACGGCGGCGTCGAGATCATGGGGCTGTACTGGCACTTCGTGGACCTGGTCTGGATCATCCTGTTCACGATCGTCTACCTGATCTGAACCGCGCGGGTCGGCGCGGTTCCGGCACGGAGAGGCACGCGATGCACGAATCCACGCTACGCCGCACGCTGTCGAGCTTCGGCGCGGTCGGACTCTTCCTCGGCGGCGCGGACGGCTATCTGATCGGGGCGGCGACGGTGCCCGTCCTGGTCGGGGCACTGGTCGGCGCCTTCATCGGCACCGGCCTCGCCCTGCTCGGCTGGCAGCCGCGGCCGCAGGACGAGGCGCCGGCGGGCCCGGCGGCACGTCACGGCAAGCAGCCGAACTACGTCCTGATCTGGGCGATCCTCTTCGTCCTCACGATCGTCGAGGTCTCGGTGGCGTTCCTGGCGCTCGCCAAGGTCCAGATCATCATTGCGCTGGTGGTGCTCGCGGTCTGGAAGGCCTTGCTGGTTGCACTCTACTACATGCACCTTAAGTTCGAGCCAAGACGCATGTGGTTGCTCGCCGCCTCGCCGCTGCCACTGGCGATGATCCTGGTGCTCGCGGTGTTGACCGAGGGCTGGTGAGCCGGAGTCGCTGTACGGAACACGCTGGATCGATCATGCTCGCTCTCGAAGACCAGACGCGGCAGACGTCGTCGCCCGCGCCCGGTGCCGGCGCACCCTCGGCCAGGGACCGCGTGGCCGCGTTCATGGAGCTGACCAAGCCGGGGATCACGCGGCTGGTCCTGCTGACCACCGCCGTCGGCTTCTACATCGCCTCACGGGGCGCCTTCGACCTCATCCTGCTGTGCCACACGCTGTTCGGTACCGCACTCGTGTCGAGCGCCGCCGGTGCACTCAACGAATACGTCGAACGCGACATCGACGCGCGCATGCGCCGCACCCGGTACCGCCCGCTGCCGAGCGGACGGGTGCTCCCGCGCCAGGCCGTGCTCTTCGCGCTCGCGCTCGCGGCCGCCGGACTGCTCTACCTCGCGATCCTGGTGAACGGCGTCACCGCGGTCATCGTCGGGCTGAGCCTGCTGAGCTACGTGCTGGTCTACACGCCGCTCAAGCGGAAGACCTCGCTGTCGACGCTGATCGGGTCCTTCCCCGGCGCGCTCCCGATCCTCGCCGGGTGGACGGCCGCCGGCGAACCACTCGGACCCGGCGCGTGGGCGCTCTTCTGGATCGTCTTCGTCTGGCAGCTCCCGCACTTCCTCGCACTCGCCTGGATCTTCCGCGAAGACTACCGGAAGGGCGGGTTCGTCATGCTCAGCCTCGGCGATGACGACGGCCGCCGCACCGGACGCCAGATCCTGCTCTACGGCGCGACACTGCTCCCGATCAGTCTGCTCCCCACACTCCACGGACTGACCGGCAAACTCTACTTCTTCGGTGCGCTCGCCCTCGGGCTCGCGTTCCTGGCCGCCGGCGCCGGGATGACGCTGCGCCGCACGGACCGCCGCGCGTGGCGCCTGTTCTACGCCTCCGTGGCCTATCTGCCGGCACTGCTCCTCCTCATGGTCATCGACAAGGTCCCCGGATGAGGCATCCCCTCGACCCGCGGCCACCCGGCCGCCGAGTGAACCGCCCGTGAACAGCGGCCTCATGCACGGGATGCTCTGGGCCGGACTGCTGCTCGCAGCCGTCCCGCTCCTCCTGGGACTCGCGATCGGCGGGTTCCTGCTCCGCCGCCACGTATTCGATCGGGGCGCGCGCGCAGGCGACGCCGCACACGACTGACCGGCGCGTCGGCCCGCTCCGGGGCCGCCGCCGCCTTCACGCATGGTCCCGGCCCGAGCCGCGCCGATGTTGGCGCGGCACGAGCCCGGCGCTGCGGAACGATCGAACGCTCAGCACGGCGATTGCACAGTGGAATCGCTGTCCTTCGCATCCTTTTTCTCACGCCCGTGGGCCGACGGCCGGCGGTGTGCGTAAAGGATTGCAACCCCTGCGACGCGGGAGGCGATCGTGGAAGCGCGCAACTCCATCTGGATCCGAGGGCTGGTGGCGGGGTTCCTGGCGGCTACGGTACTCGTCATCTGGTTCCTCGTGGTCGACCTGATCGCGGGTCGCCCGTTCTACACGCCGGCGTTCCTGGCCAGTTCACTGGTGGGCCGTGCGGAGGTCGAGGTCTCGTTCGGCCTCGTGGCGAGCTACACGGTGCTGCACTACCTGCTGTTCCTCGCGTTCGGCGTTGCGGTGACGTGGCTCTTGAGCCGGGCGGAGGTGGCGCCGGGGTTCCTGCTCGGAATCGTGCTCGGCTTCTTCTTCTTCGACCTGCTCTTCTACGTGGGCGTCGCGGTGACGGGGGTGGACGTGGTGCGGACGCTCGGCTGGCCGGTCGTGCTGGGCGGGTGTGTCCTGGCCGGGATCGTGTTGATGGGGTACCTGCACCTGAAGGGCGTGGTCCGGCGCGTGAGCTGGCGCGATGTGCTGCGCCGGCACCGCGTCGTCCGGGAAGGGCTCGTCGCCGGGCTCATCGGCGCGGGCGCGGTCGCGCTCTGGTTCCTGATCTTCGACGCGCTGAGCGGGCGGATCCTCTTCACGCCCGCCGCACTCGGCTCGGCACTGCTCCGGGGCGCGCGGGGCGTCGCGCAGGTCGACATCACCGCCGCGACCGTGGCCTCCTACACGCTGATCCACATCACGAGCTTCCTGATCGTCGGGATCATCGCGGCGGCGGTCGTGCGCGGCGCCGAAGAGCAACCGCCGCTCCTCCTGGGCGCGATCCTGGCCTTCGTCACCTTCGAGGCGCTCTTCATCGGGATCCTCGCGATGTTCGCCGAGTGGATCCTCGACACCCTCGGATGGTGGAACATCGCACTGGGCAACCTCGTGGCGGCACTGGCCATGGGCGGCTACCTGCTGGCCGAGCACCCACTGCTCCGCCGCGAGATCAGGGAATTGTCCGGGCCATCGATCGAGGAACCGGTGTAGGGCGGCGCCCGTTGGGCGCCGCGGGCTGGGGCTGGGGCTGGGGCTGGGGTGTGCAGGGCCGGATTCGGGCGCGGTGGGGGCGTGCGTGTGTGCGCTCGCCGCCGCGCCCGCCGTTCGGTCCCGTTCCCGTCGCCACCGCAGAGGCACCGCCCCCGTAAACGTAAACGCTCCCGCTCCAGGCGGCGCAGCCGCCGCTCCCGTTCCCGGCCGTTCCCATCCATGCCTGGGTCTTCCTCCCCTCCACCGCGCCGCCTCCAGGCCAGCCCCAGCTGTAGCCCGGTCTCAATCCAAGAACCGGATCGCGCCGGGGATGTCGTGCGGCATCTCGCCGCCGCGCATACCCGCCAGGCGCAGCATCAATTGGAGCTTCTGCTCCGTGCTGAACTGCGGCAGGATGGCATCGCCGTTGATCGGGCGCAGCACCTTGCGCGTCTTGGTCTTGAATTCGACGCCGGCCACCGTGCCGGACATGGTGAGCGTGTCCTCGCGCACGTCACCCTTGACGGGGCCGTGGACGAACGTGTACCGGGCGTGGATGCGGTCGACGCGCGCGTGACCATCCTTCGTCGCGACGGCCGGGGTCATCGTGATGTCGTATTCGATGACGTCGCCGCCTTCGGTCGGCCGCTGCGTCATGACGATGTTCTGCACGGTGCTCGCTCCGGTGCCCGGCAGGTCCTCGAGCTTGACGACCGTCGTCCAGCGCGTGCCGCCATCTTCGAGGGGCACCTTCTCCTCGCTCAGCACGGTCCCCTTCGCGGCGCGCGGACCCGCGAACAGCGCGCCCGCCGGCCAGAACGCGCCCAGCGCCGCCATGGCGCTGTACGCGGCGAAGCGCCGCCGTGAGATCCCGTTCGACCCGACATTACCGGACTCGGGATCCTCGCCCTCCGCGGACATCCCGCCGGACACGACATCATCATTCATGGAAGCCATGAGTTCCTCCCGTTGGGATCGAGTTGAAATCGGTGTCGGACTCCCGTATCGGCTACGGATCGAGTGCGACGACGGCCGCCGCGCAGGCCGCGAACAGTACGGGATTCTCGAGGAACGGCGCGCAAGCCTCGATCAGGAAAGGGAAGGCCACGCGCGGTGGGGCTGCCGGTTCCGCCAGATGGGTGTTCGCAGGCATGATCGCCTCCTGAGGGGATGTGGGAGACTCGAGATCGGACGGGCTGCCGGACGGGCGACAACGGGATCCGCCTCGACAGTCCACGCGATTCCAATGATGATCCCCACACGACCGGTTGTCAACGTTCTTGATGTTTCCGTGTGTATATTTGGCTATTGGATGCGCGTACGCGGATCAAGGGCGGATCCGCGCCGTTCTCCGGCAGCGTCGGTCGGACATCGAGCCGGTACGGCACGACGCGGGGGGCCATCCGTTCGTCGTACTCGACCTGTGCGGCGAGCACCTCGCCTGCGCGCAGGAGCAGCATCACCGTGTCCGATTCCCACCGGCGTGAACCGTAGTGCCGCCGCGTCCGCACGACCGCGGCACGCGCATCGAAGCGCTTGATCCGCGTCGGGAACCGGGTATACACCGCGTACCCATACCCGGCGTCATCGTACACCGGCTTGGCGTCCTCGGTCTCGATGACCCTCGCGCCCGATGGCTCGCCCAGCCGAAGGTCGAGGACCGGCTCGATCGCGCACCCCTCGCACGGCTGGAATCGGTCGAGGTCGAGCCGTTGCTGCGCCGCGCTCGGTAGCGGATGGGCGAGCGCGAGCGCGGCGGCGAGGATGAGTCGGGTGAGCGTGCGCGAGCGCGCGCCCACGGCTCAGCGCGAGCGGGGCCGTCCGCCGGTCGATGCTTCCGGCAGCTTGAGGAAGCGCCGGAGCAGCCGCAGGTAGATGGCGAGCCCGACGGCCGCGAGCGCGAACGCGAGGGAGAGCAGGATCATCGAGAGGCGGCCCTCGCGCCGGAAGGCGAGGAATTCCCACACCGCGAAGCCGCCGCAGAAGACGATCGCACTCGTGATCAGGAAGCGGTGGAAGAGGATGAGCGACATGCGTGCCTCGGCGCCGGGGTGGATGCGGAGCCGCCGTGCCGGCCGGCTTCGCTCGTCACGGGCGGCGCCGGGCCCCGGCGGCGCGGCTTGGCCGTCGTCGGGCGCCGACGCGCGCACATCTCGAAACGATGCCGCCGGCCGCTCCTACCGCGCGGCCGCCGCGAGCCGCTGCACGTGCGGCTCCTCCTTCTCCTCGCGGGCGGACCAGCGCAGGAACACGATGGTCACGGCGGCCCAATAAATCAACATCCCCGGAACCCACATGATGAGGCCGCCGAGTCGTTGATCCTGGATGGCCGTGATGTCGAAGACCCGTGGCGCCGCGGCGTACCAGGGATAGACGACCTTGTCGGAGAGCGTGATGAACGCCGAGACCACGGACATCGGGATCCCGAACGCGAAGAGGTAGAGGAGCTGGAGCGGACTGTTGAGCCGCGTCAGCTCGGGCACCGGGTTCGTGACCGGCCACCACATGATGGTGGCGACGACCATGAACATCAGGTGCTGGACGATGTGCACGCCGTGGTGGGCGAGCGCATAGTTGTACATCTCCGGGAAGTGCCACCCCACGAAGACGATGTTGTAGAGAAGGAACGCCGCGGCCGGATGCGTCAGGAAGCGCGCCGTGCGCATCATCGCTCTCGGGCGGAGCAGCGGTCGCAGCAGCCATGCCGGGGTGCCGACCAGGAGCAGGGGCGGCATGATCAGCATGAGCAGCATGTGCTGCACCATGTGCGCGCTGAACAGGTAGTCGTCGCTCAGGGTGTGGAGCGGTCCGGTGAGCGCGAGGAAGAGGATCGCGACGCCGGAGAGGAAGGAGACGACGCGCCACGGGTCGACCCGGTCGGCCAGTCCGTAGCGCCGGCGCAGCGGACCGATGCCGGCCAGGTAGATCGCGGCGAAGAGCGTGCACCCGATCCAGATGCTCGGGTGCACCTCCCACGCGCTCCAGGAGAATTCGCCCTCGTGAAGGAGGAGCAGGCCGGCCGGCAGGTGCAGCGACATCGTTCAGATCTGCGGCAACACCCGGAAGAGTATGATCAGCGAGATCACGACACCGACCGCCAGCGCGAGCGGGGCGAGGAAGACGCCGCTGAAGATCCGGCTGTCGAACTTCAGGTGCATGTAGAACATGACGACGAGCGCGAACTTCGCCGCCGAGAGCGTGACCAGGATGTAGACCAGCACGGAGGCGAGTGCGGGCACGTAGAAGACGGCCACCTCGCCGGCGGTCAGGATCGTCAGGATCGTCGCGATCACCAGGTACTGTTTGGCGCCCGGGTGCGCGCGCACGTCGTGCTCGATCTCGTGTTGCGTGCTGTTGGGCATCTCTGCACTCATACGTCCGCTCCTACTCCAGCAGATAGACCAGGGTGAAGATCGCGATCCAGACCACGTCGACGAAGTGCCAGTAGAGCCCGGCGATCTCGACCGTCAGCGCATCGGCCTGGCCGAGCCGACCGCGCAACGCCTGGACCCACAGCGCGAGCAGCCAGATGACGCCCACGGTCACGTGCGCGCCGTGGAAGCCCGTCAGCACGTAGAACGAGGAGCCGAACAGATTGCTGCTCAGCGTGAGCCCCTCGCCGTAGAAGTGCGTGAACTCGAACGCCTGGAATCCCAGGAAGGTCGCGCCGAAGAGCGCCGTCGCCATCAGCCAGGTCAGCGTGCCCCGCCGATCACCCCGCTGCACCGCCGCCAGCGCGAGCACCATCATGAGACTGCTCATGAGCAGCACGAAGGTGCTCACCGACGTCAGCGGGATGTTGAGCACATCGTGCGGGTAGGGCCCCGCCACGCTCCGGCCCTTGTAGACCATGTACGTCGAGATGAGCGAACCGAAGAAGAGCGTCTCCGAGCCGATGAACGTCCAGAAACCCAGCTTCCAGGTATCGAGCCCCGTCGCCGTCTCGGCGTGCGGCGCCCCGTGCGGCACCGGTATCGCGGCTGAATGATTCATGATCGATCCCCGTTCGTTCCGTTGATCAACATCTATTCGTATTCTGCCGGCCGCTCAGTGTGCCGGCTCGTAGGCCCAGTTTAGCACGCCGATCGCGATCCAGGCCAGCCCGATCAATGGCGGCCACCACAGCTCGGTCATGAGCAGCGCGGGCGCAAGCACGATCCCGACGGCCGTGAACATCGGCCAGTACGAGCCCGACGGCATGTGGATCGGGCCGGCCGGCTCACCGCGCGCCTCGGTCGCGACGCGCTCGGGGTCCTCCCACATCGGCTCGCGGCTGTGCACGACCGGGATGTTCGCGAAGTTGTACTCCGCGGGCGGCGAAGTTGTTGCCCACTCGAGCGTGTGCGCGTCCCACGGATTCGGGCCGGCCGGTTCGCCGTGCTTGCGGCTCCGCAGCACGTTCCACAGGAAGACGAGCATGCCGACCCCGGTCAGGTAGCCGCCGATCGTCTCGATCATGTTGATCGTGCCCAGGTTGAGATCCGCCGAGTAGGTGAAGATGCGGCGCGGCATCCCGAGCAGTCCCGCGAAGTGCATCGGGAAGAACGTCAGATTCATCCCGATGAAGAAGAGCCAGAAGTTCCACTTGCCGAGCGTCTCATCCATGAACCGGCCCGTGAGCTTCGGGAACCAGAAGTAGAAGCCGGAGAAGACGCCCATGATCAAGCCGCCGAAGAGCACGTAGTGGAAGTGCGCGACGACGTAGTAGGTGTCCGTCTGCTGGAGGTCGGCCGGCGGCGAGCCGTGATGCACGCCGGAGATCCCGCCGAGCGTGAAGAGGACGAGGAACCCGATCACGAAGAGCAGCGGCGTCGTGAAGCGGATCGTGCCGCCCCACAGCGTGGCCAGCCAGTTGAAGATCTTCACGCCGGTCGGGATCGCGATGAGCATCGTCGCGATCGCGAACGCGGCGTCGGCCACCGGCCCCATGCCGGCCGCAAACATGTGGTGGCTCCACACGCCGAAGCCGAAGAAGCCGATGAGGACGCCCGAGTAGATGACGACCGGCGCGCCGAACAGCGGCTTGCGCGCGAAGGTGGGCAGCACCTCCGACACGATGCCGAACGCCGGCAGGATCAGGATGTAGACCTC
>DASVCS010000060.1:0-14951 GCA_036381495.1 Longimicrobiales bacterium | reverse complement strand
GAAGTCCTGGACCATCCGCACCAGCGAATCGTAGACCGCCACATCCCCGTGCGGGTGGTACTTGCCCAGAACCTCCCCCACCACCGTCGCGCTCTTCTTGTACGCACGGTTCGGCACCAGCCCCAACTCGTGCATCGCATACAGGATCCGCCGGTGCACCGGCTTGAGCCCATCGCGCACGTCCGGCAGCGCGCGCTGCACGATCACGCTCATCGAGTAGTCCAGAAACGACTGCCTCATCTCGTCCTCGATGAGGCGCGGAAGAACCCGCTCCCTCCGGTCCGGCATCACCATCGTCGGCTGCTCTCCGTCTGCGTTCCTCGCGTCTCGCTGCTTCTCGTGGTCATCCATCCGGGGTACCCGTCCGGGCGGCTAATGTTCGGTATTTGTTCGGAAATCGCAAGGCCGGGGGGTCGTGGCCGGCCGCCGGCACCGTGTTGCAAGGCGTCGGCCCTGATTCGTGCGCACGCGCACGCGCACGATTTTCGTCGTCACGCCTCGGGTTCGAGGCCTTCGGTGCGGAGCAGTTCGGCGACGCGGCGTCGCAGGTGATCGGGCGCGGCCGGCTGTCCGTTCGAGACGCGGCGGAGCATCTCGTGGAAGGATTGGGCGAAGCGGAAGCTGGGGAAGCAGCATTCGCAGATCTGGATGTGCTCGCGGATGCGCTCGGCGGTTTCGCGGGTGAGTTCACCGTCGAGGTATTCGTAGAGGCGGGCCAGGGCTTCCCGGCAGGTGGTCTGACTCATCGGGTCCGGATGTAACCTTGTTCGGCGGCGTACTCGTAGAGCGCCTGCTGGAGTAGGCGTCGGCCGCGATAGAGTCGGCTTTTCACCGTGCCGACGGGGACATCGAGAACGCGTGCGGCCTCGGCGTACGAGAGGCCTTCGAGGTCGCTGAGGACGACGGCATCCCGGAATTCGGTCGGCAGTCGGTCGATTGCGTCCATGATCGAGTCGTCAATGATCCCGCGAAAGAACTCGCCCTCCGGATCGACGGCCGAGGCGTGGGCGAAGAGGAATCCGTCCGCGTCGTGGCTAGCGCCGCCGGCGTTTGCGGCGACCGCGGCCTGTTGGACGACCTCGGTCCGGCGGTCGTCGCGTTGCCGCTGCCGGAGGAAGACGTTCCGACATATAGTGAAGAGCCAACTCTTCGCGCGGGTTCCCGGGGTGTACTGGTGCCAGGCGCGGTAAGCGCGCAGGAAGGTTTCCTGGACCAGGTCTTCCGCGTCGGCCTCCGATCCGCCGAGCCGGAGTGCGAAGCGGTAGACGGCATCGAGGTGCGGGAGAGCTTCGGCCTCGAAGGATTCCTTAGAGTTCATCTAAGCTGGCGGTCCAGGCTGAAGGTCGGCCGCACGCCGGTGCGGCGACGCCGGGGTCGATTTCGAGCATCATTGGCCGGCCGTGAGCGATCGTATTGACGCCGGCCGGCGCCGGTTCGGCGTGGGGCCGGTGGGCGGACGCGGTTGGAGCCGATCGCGTGGTCCGGTGTGGCGCACGCGCCGGTGCGCGCAACGCGGAGGTAGGTACACCCGAGGGGCGGCTACGATCCGGTCACGTCGCGCCGGTCGCGCGCGTGCCGGAGATCGGCGCGCCGTTGCCGGCGTGGCGGCGCGGCGGCCGGCCCGGCCCGGCGTCGCGAGCGGAGCCGCGCGGCGAGGCGCATGGCGTCGGCGGGCGCGTGGGCCCGGGCATCGTTGTCGAAGTAGACGAAGACGTCGCGGCGCGTGCGGGCGGGAGGTGGAGCGGGCGCGACCCGACGGGTCCGCGGCGGCGTCCGACCCGCGTGCCAGGCGCGGATTCGCTCGGCCCACCAGTCGAGCTGGGCGTCGGTGTACCCGCTGGCGTAGAGCTGCTCGGCGCCGTGGAGCCGGATGTAGATGAAGTCGGCGGTGACGTCCTCGCTATACGGCCAGTGGCCGGCCGAGTCGGCGAAGACGAGGGCTGCGCCGTGGCGGCGGAGAAGGTGGATGAAATCCGGTGTGAAGAAGCTGGGATGGCGCATCTCGAAGGCGTGGCGAATGGGGCCCCGGTGCTCGGCGCGGGTCCAGCTCCGTCCCTCGAGGCGGGCATCGTGGCGGCGGGCGAGCGCGGCGGCCTGCGCGGTGTCGCGGGGGAGCAGCCGGAGAAAGCGGGCGAAGCGGTCGGCGTTGTAGCCGAAGCCCGGCGGGAACTGCCAGAGGATGGGGCCGAGCTTGGCGGCGAGCCGCAGCACGCCGGACGCGAAGAAGTTGGCGAGCGGTGTCTCGACGTCGCGCAGCTTCTTCATGTGGGTGATGAAGCGGCTCCCCTTGACGGCGAAGAGGAAGTCCGGCGGGGTCTCGTCGTGCCAGCGTCGGAAGTCGGACGGCCGTTGCAGCCGGTAGAACGAGCCGTTGATCTCGAGTGAATCGACGGTGCGACTGGCGAATTCGAGTTCGCGCCGGTGCGGCAGTCCCGGCGGATAGAACGAGCCGCGCCATGCGGGATAGGTCCACCCGGAGAGTCCGATCCTGATTTCGGCCACGCGGCGCATCGTTTGCATGGAACGTACCCGGCGGCCCGGTGCGAGGGCCGCGACACCGCCACGGTCCGGCGCGACCGTGGCGGTTTTCGTTTAGGGCGTGTGGACGTCACGCCCTGCCGGGAAAAAGGCCTGCGGGCGACCGCGGGAGCAGGTTTGGAGGTGGCAGTGCGGCAGCTCACGATGGTGGCGGTGGCCGTCCTCCTGGGGTGCGCGAGCGTGCCCGTGGAGGCGCAGACGGCGGCCGGCACGGGCAACGGAAAGGCGCGTGCCCCCGCGTCGGAGGTGGGGGCGTACGTGGGTTCGGGGCCGGTCGTCGTCGCGAAGGAGGTGGTCGACGCCTGGAATTATCTCTACCAGTACATCACCGAAGTCGAATTCGTGCTCTGTCTCGAGGGGAGCCGTCAGGGCGGGCGGATCGTCATCGACGGGTTCCGCCTGGCGCGCATGGAAGCGCCGAGCTCGACGAGCGTACGCTATCATCCGTGCGCGGCGGATCGCTACGTGGGGACGGCGCACAACCATCCGCCGACGGCCGCCGGCGGTCCCCTCTGTTACCGGTCGCTGCCGGACCGCCGCAGCTTCGAGGAGGATGCCCGTGCGGTGGTGGACGTCGTGCTGTGCGGTCCCGACCGGTACATGTGGGTGCTGAAGGACGGGACGATGGGGGGGCCGGCGCGGGAAGCCGAGGATCAGCCGGCGCCGCCGGCGGTCGGCTCGTCGCCGACGCGGCGGTAGCCGAGCAGGAAGACGAGCGCCATGAGGGCGATGAGGAGCACCGAGTAGGCGGCGGCGGCGCCGAAGTCGAAGGCGCGGAGCTGGGAGAGGATCTCGATCGAGATCGGGCGGGTGCGGTGCGTGTAGAGCAGGATCGATGCGACGAACTCGCCCAGCGCGGTGACGAAGGCGAGGAGCGCGCCGGCGGCGAGGCCGGGGAGGACGAGCGGCAGGACGACGCGTCGCATGGTGCGGGTCCACGACGCGCCCAGGGAGGCCGATGCCTCTTCGAGCGCCGGGTCGAACTGGCGGAAGCTGGTGAGCGCGGCCCGCGTCACGAGCGGGATGTTGCGGATGAAGTACGCCAGCGGGAGGATCACGGCGGTACCGACCAGGACGAGACGGCCGGCCCACGGCTGATTCGCGCTGAAGGTGGTGGCCAGGGCGATGGCGAGGACGGTGCCGGGCAGCGCCCATGGCAGGATGACGAGTGCGCCGAGCAGGCCGCGGCCCGCGAAGCGGCGGCGCGCCAGCAGATAGGCGGCGGCGAACGCGAGGAGGACGTTGGCGGCCGTCGCGGCCGTGGCCATGCGCAGCGAGTTCAGGACCGGCCGCCACTGCGCGGGCTCGGTGAAGAGCGCGTGGTAGTTTCCGAGTGCGTAGGTCGGCGGGAGCAGCTCGGTGGTCCAGCTCCCGGCGGGCACGAAGGAGACGAGGAGGACGGTGGCGTGCGGGAGCAGCAGGAAGACGACGGCGCCGGTAGCCACCGCGGTCCATGCGAGCCCTGCCGCCCTGCGCTTCGCGGCGCCGTGCGAGTCGCGCGCAGCGCCGTCGTCGCGTGCCGGGCCATCCTTCCGCGCGGGGCCGACGCCCTTGGCCGTGCCGGTATACGCGCGCCGGGCCTCGTAGCGCTGTAGCAACACGAGGAAGAGCAGCGAGGTCGCGGCGAGGACGACGGTCTCGACGGCGACGAGTCCCAGGTCACCGTTCAGCTTGCTCGCGAAGATCTGCGTGGTGAGTACGCGGAACCCGCCGCCGAAGACGTACGGCGCGCTGAACGACCCCATCGACGTCATGAAGACCAGGAGCGCGGCGCCGCCCAGTGCGGGCGCGAGCATGGGGAGCGTGACTCGGCGGAGCGTAGTGAAGCGTGAGGCGCCGAGCGCCGCCGCGGCCTCGGCGTGCGCGGGGTCGAGGCGCGCGAGACCGGCTGCGGTGAACAGGTAGAAGTACACGTACATCGTGTAGGCGTGGACGAGCAGGATCGCCCATGCGCCGGCCAGCCGCCAGGGCGGGTCCTCGAGCCCGAGCAGTTCCTGGACGCTCCGGGTCAGGAACCCCGTCTCACCGTACAGGAAGAGGAACGCGATCACGCCGACCAGCGGCGGCAACGAGACCGGGAGCGCCGCCAGCGCGCCGAGGATGCGGCGGCCCGGGAACTCGCGGCGCGTGAACAGGAACGCGAACGGCACGCCGACCAGCGCGGCCAGGACCACGCTCCCCGCCGAGATCCAGATGCTGTTCCAGAGCGCGACGAGTTCCGCCCGCGTCCCCAGAAACCGCACGTAATGCGCCAGCGTCGGGCCCGCCTCCCCGCGGAAGCTGTCCACCAGCACGAAGAGGTTCGGGTAGAGCACCAGCCAGACCAGGAGCGCGATGATGGCGACGGCGAGCAGCGGGACACCGCGGAGCGCGACCCGGCGCGCACGGGTGTGAGATGCCGACGGGGAACTCCCGGCGCGGCCGGGCTCCCCCTCCCGCGATGCGCCCGCCGGCTCCGCCCCCCGCCGCCGCGAGCCCCATGACGCGAGCAGCCGCCGCAACCCCCGGCGCCGGTCCACCGGCGGCTCGGAGCCGCTCCCCGCCTGACCGCGCACACGCTCCGGGCGCGCCGCCCTCGTCTTCACCATGCCATGACTGTCCCTGGCCCTCGTCCGCCGCTCGCGCTTCCGGCCGTTTCCTTCCACGTCGCCCGCTCTCGTGAGAACCGCGGCCCCCTGCTCCTGCCTGCACCACGGCCGCTCCCACCGCCGCCGGTCCACGCCCGATCGATCGGGCCCGGCGTAGCCGGCACGGAATCTCGCGACGCGCGCCTCGCGGGACAAGGGAGGCCGCGGAACCGCAAAATGGAACGGCTCGACACTGAATCCATCACACACCGTGGGCCGGGGCTCCCGCCCGAGCGGTCGCCCGCCGCGTGCGGCGCCAACCGACGGGCGGACGGCGCGCGACCGGGAAATTTTCCCTGATTCCCCGATCGACGCCGGCTCGGCGTGTGTGGTGAGAGTCGTGTAAATAATTGTCGTTGTGATATTTACGGGTCTTCGCCGACCCTGGTACGCCCGTTGCCCCTACACCGGCCCACGTTGCGTACGGGCCGGTCGTGTCTCGTCCGGTCGCGTGTTGTACGGAGGTCATCCCAGAATTCAACGGGAGGAGAGACATGATGAGGCGAATCAAATCAATGCCCGGATCGATGTTGGCGGTCGCGCTGGCGGCCGTGGTGATGACGGCGGCGACGGCGAACGCGCAGGAGCGTCCTCCGATTCCGTCGCAGCAGTGTACGGCGGCGTTGGATCCCGCCGAGATTGCGGTCCAGGCGGAAGAGGTCGGGGTGGTGGCGACGTACTCGCAGGACATTGGCAAGACGTTGCGCGCGACGATCCAGGAAGAGAGCGGCGTGCAGGTGCTCGCGATCGAGCCGGTGGCGACGATGCTGGATGCGGCGGGTGTGAACCTGACGTTGAACGCGAGCCAGGCTGCGGTCGGAGAGTGGACGATCACGTTCGAAGGAGAGAACGGCACCTGCGCCGGGAAGCTGCGGGTGACGGGTGGTGGCGGGCCGCAGGGGTAGGCCCGAGCCAGGGGCCTGGAACGTGTCCCTGCCGCCGGCCGTCGGGCATCCCGGCGGCCGGCGGTGCTTCATCGGGCGATTTCAGCCGGTGCGTGGGTCGGCGGGCGGTGTGGAGTCCGGTCTTGCGCCGGGGTTGGGCGGTGTCGTATCGGGCGGTGGCGACCGGAGCGTGTCGGGGGTGGCGGGTTTGAGGTCGATTTCCTTGAGGCGCCGCAGCTCTTCGCGGAGCGCGCGGAGCCGTTCTTCCTCCTGACGCAGATCGGCTTCGAGTCGCCGGACGACCTGGCGCAGGAGGTCGGCCTCGCCGGTCTGCTGCTGAAGGCGGCGTTCGAGGCTTTCGAGACGGGAGCGGAGGGTGTCGAGTTCGGAGCGGCGTGCCTCGGCCTCGGCGGTCCGTTGCGCGACGCGTCGTTCGAGCTGTTCGACCTGGCGGAGCAGGGCGAGCATGCGGCTGGCTTCGGCGCGGCGTGGGCTGTCGGGGTAGCGCGTGAGGAATCGTTCGAGCATCTCGCGAGCGCGTGCCGGGTCGTGAACGGGGCTGCCGGGGAGGGCGTAGGCGACGGCCGCGCGGAAGAGGGCCCGTTCCTGTTGCTGGAGTTCGGGGTCGGCTTCGAAGAGGCGGATGGCGGCTTCGTATCGCTGTGCCTCGAAGTGCTGATCGAAGCGGCTCGTCGCGCACGCGGTCGCGGCGAGGAGGCCGAGCAGCAGCGTGGCGGAGTGGCGTCTCATGCGTTCATCGCGGGCGGCGCGTGGTGGACGAGCGCGGGTTCCGCGGTCGGGACGCGGCGTGGTGCGCCGGGGAGGAGCAGGTAGAAGATGCTGCCTCCTCCGGGGTGGTCGGCGACCCAGATGGCGCCGCCGTGGGCGCCCACGATTTCGCGGCAGATGGTGAGGCCGAGGCCGACACCGCGGCCGCGCGCCCTGCGTCCGGTCTCCGACTGGAAGAAGCGCTCGAAGACTCGTTCCTTTTCGGCATCGGGGATCCCCGGGCCGGAATCCGCGACGGCGATGAGGATGGCGCCTGCGCCGTCCGCTCGCCTGACCATCTGCCAGCGGCTGACGGGCACTTCCCGGGGGCGGCTCGTGCAGGCGTGGACGGCGACGCGGATGATGGTGCCCTCGGGTGAGAATTCGATCGCGTTTTCGAGCAGGTTGTCCAGCACCTGCGCGATGCGTTCCGCGTCGCAGCGCGCGGGGAGTTCGGGCTCGCGGATGTCGGCGGCGAGGCGGAGCCCGGACTCCTTGGCGCGGGGCTCGAGCCGTTCGAGCGCGAGGCGGACCAGTGCGCCGATCTCGTGGTCATCGAAGTCGAGTGTGAGTGCGCCGGCCTCCATCCCGGAGAGGTCGAGGAGCTTCGAGATCATGCCGAAGAGTCGGTCCCCGCTCTGGAGGTTGAGTTCGAGCAGACGGCGTTGCCGGTCGGTCAGGGGGCCGGGGACCTCGTCGAGGAGGAGCCGGATGGTCTCCTGCATCGAGGCGAGCGGAGTCTTGAGGTCGTGGGAGACCTTCGAGAGGAAGTCGCGTTTCATCTCGTCGAGTTCGCCCAGGCGGCGGGTCATGACGTTGAAGTCGCGTGCGAGCTGGGCGAATTCGTCGTTGCGCCGGGGTTCGAGCCGGTAGGCGAAGTTGCCGTCGGCGACCTGGCGGGTGCCCTCCTTGAGGCGGTTCAGCGCTTCGGAGATCGAGCGCACGATCCAGGTGGCGACGAGGACGCTGAGGACGAGTGCGACGGCCGCGGCGATCCAGGAGAGGCGCTCGGCGTGCCGGGCGGCCTCGGCGGAGTCGCCGATCCGCGCGGTCATGACGGCCTGTGAGGCGTCGCTGACGCGGCGCGCCTGTGCGCGCAGCCGATCGAGTTGCTGGTGGAGGAACGCGAGCGAGTCGGCGGCGGGTGCGTCGGTCGCGCGGAGGACGAGTGGCCGGAGGCGGTGGGCGACGGGCAGGAAGGCGGCCCAGAGCCGCGCGAGGCGTGTCAGCTCGTCGCGCTCGCGGCCGGCGAGTGGGAGCGAGGCGAGGTAGCGGAGATCGGCATCGAACGCATCGAGCGCCTGGTCGAACTTGTCGAGATAGCCGCGGTCCCGCGTGACGCCGTACTTGCTGGCGGCCTCTTCGAGCTGGCCGAGGCGCGCGATCTGTTTGGTGGCGCTGAGATAGAGACGGGCGGAGATGCCGGAGAGTTCGTAGCTGGTGGCGACGGCATCCCGCGTCGTGCGGACGTGGTAGATGAGCAGTCCGACGAGGATCGCGACGAGTACGCCGAACGCGCCGGAGAGCCGGGTCGCCACCTTCATGAGCCGTCCTGTGACTGGCCGTACGACCTGAGTTTGTTGCGGATGGTCTTCACATCGAGTCCGAGGCGGCGCGCGGCCTCGGCCTTGTTGTTCCCGACGTGTTCGAGCGTCTTCAGGATCAACAGCTTCTCGGCTTCGGCCGCCGTGGTGCCGATCGGCACGACGATGGCCGGGTCGTGGCGCAACTCTCGGGCCCGCAGGTACGGGGGAAGGTGCCGCGGCTCGATCCAGCCGGAGCGCGCGAGGATGACGGCTCGCTCGATCACGTTGCGCAGCTCGCGCACGTTCCCGGGCCAGCGGTAGAGGACGAGCAGCTCTCCGGTCAGGTCACGGAAGCCCTCGACGTGCATCTGGTGCTTGGCGTTGAAGTCGCGGATGAAGTGCTGTGCGAGCAGCGGGATGTCTTCGACGCGTTCGCGGAGCGGCGGCACCGTCAGCTCGAAGACGTTGAGCCGATAGAAGAGGTCCTCGCGCAGCCGGCCGTCCCGTACCGCATCCAGCGGGGAGCGGTTCGTCGCCGCGAGGACGCGCACGTCGAAGGTGACCTCGCGACTCCCGCCGAGCCGCCGCGCGCGCCGCTCCTCGAGGACGCGCAGGAGCTTGGGCTGGAGCGCGGCCGGCATCTCCGCGATCTCGTCGAGGAAGAGCGTGCCCCGGTCCGCCTGCTCGAAACACCCCTGCCGGGCGCGTGTGGCGCCGGTGAACGCGCCCTGCTCGTGGCCGAACAGCTCGCTCTCGATCAGGCCTTCCGGGATCGCGGCCGCGTTGATGCCCACGAAGGGCTTGCCGCGCCGCGCGCTCAGCTCGTGGATCGTGCGGGCGACCATCTCCTTGCCGGTGCCGCTCTCGCCCGTGATGATCGCCGACGCGTCGCTGGTCGCCATCTGTTCGATCAGCCGGAACAGCGCCCGCATGGGCCGGCTGTCGCCGACCAGGCGACCCATCCCGGCACCGGCGAGTCGGGCCTCGAGCGCGCGCGCCGTACCGCGGTCGCGCAGATCCGCGGCCGCCGCTTCCAGGAGCGACTTCAGCTTCCCGTAGTCGAGCGGCTTCGTGAGGAAATCCTGCGCCCCCTCCTTCATCGCCTCGACGGCCGTGTCGATGCTGCCGTGGGCCGTGATGAGGATCACCGGGCGGTCGGGCGCATCCGCGCGGAGGCGCCGTAGCAGGTCGAGGCCCGAAGCCTCGGGGAGGACGACGTCCGAGATGACCAGATCCGCCTGCCGATCTTCGAGCAGCCGCGCGGCCTCCTCGACCGTCGCGGCCGTCCGCACGGCATACCCCCAATCCTCGATTCTCAGCGAGAGGACTTCACGCAGGGCGGGCTCGTCATCGACAACCAGGACGGTCAGGCACTCCGCGGGCATCCTGCCGGGCACTGCTGGGATTCACTACTCGGGATGCGGGTCGTACACCGGGGGCGTGGTGAGGTGCCGGGGCGCCTTCGGCGCCAGGCTAGGGCTAGGGCTGGGGCTGGGGCTAGGGAGGGGAATGCCCGCATCATCTCGTTGGCGCGGGCGCGTCGACTGTGCAGCGTGCGAGGGGGCGGGGGCTAGGGAGAGGATCGGCGCGCAGCCGCGCCTCAGGTCCAGCCCCCAGCCCCAGCCCCAGCCCTAGCCCCAGCCCTAGCCCCAGCCCCGGCGCCCGCAGGGCGCCGATCAGTACCGGTAATGATCGGGCTTGTAGGGGCCCTCGACCGGGACGCCGATGTAGTCGGCCTGGGCGGGCGTCAGCGTGGTCAGTGCGACGCCGAGGTGGTCGAGGTGCAGGCGCGCGACCTTCTCATCGAGCTTCTTCGGCAGGACGTAGACGCGGTTCTCGTAGCGGTCGGCGCGCGTGTGCAGCTCGATCTGCGCCATGACCTGGTTCGTGAAGCTGGCGCTCATGACGAAGCTGGGGTGCCCCGTTGCGCAGCCGAGGTTCAGCAGACGGCCCTCCGCCAGGATCAGCACGCCGTGGCCGTCGGGGAAGCGCCACTCGTCGTACTGCGGCTTGATGTTGATCCGGCGGATGCCGGGAACCTTCTTCAGCCCGGCCATGTCGATCTC
Source organism: Longimicrobiales bacterium (assembly GCA_036381495.1). Classification (GTDB taxonomy): domain Bacteria; phylum Gemmatimonadota; class Gemmatimonadetes; order Longimicrobiales; family RSA9; genus DASVCS01. Next base: position 4,542 of record DASVCS010000060.1, on the reverse strand, counting down.
GTTGTCGAAGTGGCCGATGTTGCCGACGATCGCCTTGTCCTTCATCCGCGCCATGTGGTCGGCGGTGATGACGTCGCGGTTGCCGGTGGCGGTGATGAAGATGTCGGCCGTTTCGACGACGTCGTCGAGCCGGACGACCTGGTAGCCCTCCATGGCGGCCTGGAGCGCGCAGATCGGGTCGATCTCGGTGACGACGACGCGCGCGCCCTGTCCGCGCAGCGCCTGCGCACACCCCTTCCCGACCTCGCCGTAGCCGCACACGACGGCGACTTTGCCGCCGATCATCACGTCCGTGGCGCGGTTCAGCCCGTCGACCACCGAGTGACGGCAGCCGTAGATGTTGTCGAACTTCGACTTCGTCACGGAGTCGTTCACGTTGATCGCGGGGAAGAGCAGCGTCCCCTTCCGCTCCATCTCGTAGAGCCGGTGCACACCGGTGGTCGTCTCCTCGGAGACGCCGCGGATCCCGTCGGCGGTGCGGCTCCAGCGGGTGGGGTCATCGCGCTGGATCCGACGCAGCAGATCGAGGATCACGCCCCACTCCTCGGGCTCGTGCTCGGGGTCGAAGTCGGGGACGCGGCCGGCGCGCTCGAACTCGACGCCGCGGTGGACGAGGAGCGTGGCATCGCCGCCGTCATCGAGGAGCAGGTTCGGGCCGGTGCCGTCCGGCCAGAGCAGCGCCTGGTCCGTGCACCACCAGTACTCCTCGAGCGACTCGCCCTTCCACGCGAAGACGGGCACGCCCCGGGGATCGTCGGGCGCGCCGTCACGGCCGACGACGACGGCGGCGGCCGCGTGGTCCTGCGTCGAGAAGATGTTGCACGAGACCCAGCGTACATCGGCGCCCAGCTCGACCAGCGTCTCGATCAGCACGGCCGTCTGCACGGTCATGTGCAGCGAACCCATGATCTTTGCGCCGGCCAGCGGCGTCTGCCCGCGATACTCCTCGCGCAACGCCATCAGGCCGGGCATCTCGTGCTCGGCCAACTCGATTTCCTTGCGACCCCACTCGGCCAACGAGAGGTCGGCGACCTTGAAGGGCTCGCGGCCCGCCTCCTCGGCGGCCTCGAAGGGGTGCATGGGTCGGGTTGCAGTGTCCATCGTATCTCCTCGCGTCGTTGGTTCGTGCTCGTCCGCGTTTGTTTCCGTTGGGCTCGATGGGTCGGGGCGCATCGCTCCGGCGACGGGTGCTGCGCCGCGGTCGCTGCACCGATGCCGGTCACGGCCTTCGCGGCGGCGGCCCTCGCGGTGGCGGCCCTCGCGGCGGCGGCCGGCGTGTATGGGTCGGGGCGCATCGCTCCGGCGGCGGGTGCTGCGCTCCGGTCGCTGCGCCGATGCAGCCCACCCCCTCTTCCGCCTCGTGCCTCCCCCGCGCCGCAGCCCAGCCGCTCTTCCATCCGCCGCCTCCCCGCCCGCCCCGCCGCCCGGCCCCCGTCCGCCGCCCCGCTCACCCCGCCGCACCCCCGGCTCCGCTCCCTCCGGCAGCACCCGCCGCCTGCGCTCCCGGCCTTGCGGGGCGGGCCTGTGCTCGTGCGCGTGCGGGTGCGCGAGCGCGTCGTCGCTGCCCCGCGACCCCGACCCCGATCCCGCGAACGCTCCCGCTCCCGTCGGCGCCGCAGAGGCGCCGCTCCCGTAAACGTAAACGTTCCCGCTCCCGCTCCCGGCCGTTCCCGACCATGCCCAGGCACTCCTCCCTCCGCCGCTCCCCTTCCAGGGCCGTCCCCCCATCCACCACGCCACCTCCCGGGCACTCCCCAGCCCCAGCCCTAGCCCTAGCCCTAGCCCTAGCCTGGCGCCGAAGGCGCCCCGGGCGCCACCGCGCTTGCCGCAAACAGGGCCGGGCCGCGCGCGGCGGGGTCGGCGGGGAGCGGGCGATAGTGGTAGCGTCCGAAGCCCGCGTCCGTCAGCCAGCGGGCGAGCCGGTCCGCGGGGAAGCCCAGCCAGACGTGCCCCATCTCCTGCCGGTACGCTTCCCGGTCGTGCGGCATCATGTCGACGATCAGCACCCGCCCGCCGGGCCGCAGTACGCGCGCCACCTCGGCCAGCGCCCGCTCGGGCTCGGCGAGGTGGTGCAGGACCAGGAAGAGGACGGCGGCGTCCAGCTCCGCATCACCCAGCGGGAGCGCCTCGATGCTCCCGCGCCGCACCTCGACGTTCGCCAGCCCGGCCAGCCGTTGCCGCGCCGCCTCCAGCATCGCCTCCGAGTCATCGACCGCGACCACCCGCCGCACGAACGGCGCGAGCGACTCGGTCGCCTGGCCCGTGCCGCAGCCGAGGTCGCCGACCGTCCACTCGCCATCCAGGAGGCCGAGCAGCCCCAACAGCTCCGCTCGCCGGCCGAACAGCTCCGCCCGCAGACGGTCCCACTGCCCGGCCACCGACGAGAAGAACTCCTGCGACTTCGTCCGCCGCCGCGCGAGCACCCCGGGAACCCGCCGGGCATCCTGCTCCGCCCGCGCCAGCCCCGCCGTCTGCTCCCGTACCACCCGCCAGAGCCGGCGCGCCGACGGATCCAGACGGTCCAGCAGCACGCGATAACAACGGCTCGTCCCCTCCGGACGCGCCACCACCCAGCCCTGATCGCTCAACACCTTCAGGTGACGACTCACCGTCGATTGCGGGAGCTGCAACACATCGCACAACTCGCCGACCGTCAGCTCGTGCCGCTCGAGCAGGAGCAGCACCCGGGTTCGGGTCGCATCGGCGAGTGTGGATAGCCGTCCGAAGACGGCATCCGGCTGGCCGGCCGCATTTGATCGCATCATCCGGATGGATGGATAATTAGTGGCGACGAGCGTGTCAAGGGAGGGGAACAGCCGGTGTGTTCAGGCGCGCCGCGAGGAGTGGCGCGGTGTCGATCGCGTTCAGTGCGCGGCGGCGGCGACCGGGGAGCGCGACCGTGGAGCCATCGTCGTCGATGCGGGGCGAGCGCAGGCCGCCCGGCGCCGCTAGGGCGGCTGTCGCATTATTTCGGAGTCGTTCGCGTCCGCGCGGCAAGCAGCCGCGCGGACGCGGACCCGCGGCTGAACCGCTCCAGCGATTGCCATCGCGCCGATCGTCTCGGGCGCAGCCGACGACGCTGTCGCTGCACGCGGATCGCCCCGCAGGCGCGTGGCGCGCCGGAACCGCTCACCCGAGCCCGAGCACCAGACCCCCGAGCGCGATCGCGGCGCCGCCGAAACGTGCCCACTGGAGCTGCCGCGCGCCGAACGGCCGGCGCATCGAGACGAAGAGCAGCGCCCCCGTGGCGTGCAGGAATGCGGTGGCCGTGCAGAATCCCAGTCCGTAGGCGAGTCCCTGGACGCTGGCCGGCATCTCGGCGCCGTGCGCGTGCCCGTGGAACAGGGCGAAGATCGCGGCCACGGCGGCGCATACGCCGACGGGGAAGCGTGCGGCGGCCGCGATGAGCGTGCCGAGGACGAGGACCGAGGCCAGGATCCCGGCCTCGACGCCCGGCAGCGGGATCCCGGCCGCGCCGAGCACCCCGCCGGCCGCCATGGTCACGACGAAGGCGGCGGGGAGCGCCCACACGGCGCGCCCTCCGCGCTGCGCCGCCCAGAGGCCGACGGCCACCATGGCGAGGACGTGGTCCCAGCCGAGAATCGGATGGGCGAAGCCGTGGAAGAGCCCGCTCGCCGGGCCTACGCCCGGGTGCGCCCATGCCGCGACGGGACAGAGCGCAACGATGGCGAGCGACAACCCCAGGGGGAGACAGCGATGAATTCGCGTGCGATGCATGGCAATCTGCCTCGATGTCGATCCGAGTCCGGCGCCTCGCCCGTACGGCGAAGCGGCACGCATACGGCATGCGCGGCGAATGCTAAGCGGACGCCATCGCCCGCGCAACGGCGGCGGTGGGCGCTTCGCACGGGACCGTGGCCGCGCACGCCCCGCGCCGCCCGTGCCCCGTCCCGCCCACGTTGCAACCCTTTGCGCCCCGAGCCCCTCTAACCGATGTCCTCGGCGTACGGCGATCGGCATCGTGAGCGTGCCACGGGTCCGTGCGGGCATCGTCTTGCGGCCCCGGGCGGCCGAGTGCTAAAATTCCAGCAGTCCGGCCCGTCTTGATGATCCATCGGTTTCCAGGAGCACGATGCATGGCCTGTCCCATCGTCATCCCGTCTGCCGGGCGCGCGGCGTTCATCGGGTTTGTGGCGGTTCTCCCGTGGGTGCCGGCCATCGGGTCGGCGCAATCGAGGAACTCGGTGCATCCGACGCTGCCGCCGGTGGTCCGAGCGGTCCGGGCTTCGACGCCCGTGGTGCTGGACGGGCGGCTGGACGAGGCGGTGTGGCGGGAGGTGGCGCCGGCGACGGGTTTCCGGCAGTCGCAGCCGGAGGAAGGCGCGCCGGCGACGCAGCGGACGGAGGTGCGGTTCGTGTACGACGAGGCCGCGCTCTACGTGGGTGCGCGGATGTACGATGAGCTGGGGGCGGCCGGGGTGCGGACGCGGCTGACGCGGCGCGACGGGGCGGTGGACAGCGACGAGTTGACGCTGGTCTTCGATACGTATCACGACCATCTGGGGCGGGCGGAGTTCCGGA
>DASVCS010000059.1:0-153332 GCA_036381495.1 Longimicrobiales bacterium | reverse complement strand
GCCGATGACGACGACCGCGGGGAGCAGGCGAACGCCGCCGGCGATGCACGCAGTGAACGCGAGCGCGGCCACCGCGACGAGACCGTAGCCGAGCAGGTCGCTGGGTAGCGACAACTCCTTGTACGGCAGCCGCCAGTAGGGGAGCCCGACGGCGAAGAACGCGCCCGCGAAGGCGAGGGCGAGGACGACGCGGCTACGTTGTTTCATGGACCTCGATGGCTGTGTGGCATCGGGCAACTCTCGAGGCTTGTTCTCTGCTGCCCGCGTGCCGTTCACGTTCCCTGCGTAGCGCCGCTCCAACCTACGCGGGTATCTATTCGCCAGCAATCGACTACGGCCGCGTACTCGATCCGATCGCGGATCTACAGGCGGAGATCCGCGCGATCCGCGAGCGGTTCCGGTAAGGCCGTCCCATCACGCCGGAGTCACCGAGGCCGCCTACCCACCCCACCCCTCGTCCGCCGTCGGGCCGTAGATCGGCGGCAGCGGCACGTCGTTCAGCCGCAGATACACGCTGAGCTGGCCGCGATGATGGATCAGGTGGTTGATCGTCTGCCGCACCACCGCTCCCCGGGGCAGTGTCATGAGGACCCGGTCCCCGTGCGTGAGCGACCACGGCACGGCGAAGTCCGCGTCTCCCGCCGAGGCGAGCGCCTCCACGCGCAGCCGGCGGGGGCGCCTCCCGGGATCCGGATCCGCCGCCGGCACGGCCCGCTCCCGTACGCCGACCGGTGATTACGCGCTCTGATCCTCGGCGCCGCGCAAACCTCTGCCGATGGAGGCCACGATGGGGACTCCAACGAACGGAACGTGACCGAAGAACTGGATCCACCAGCGAATGCCGATCCCTGGCGGGCGCCTCGTGAGCAGCGGGATGACCACCAGCGACATGACCATCCAGATGAACGGTCCATAGAGCGCCGCGACCTTGAGCGCGCCGTATCGAGCGGCGAGGACGCGTCGGATCCATGATGACCGCAGGATCAGGAACAGAAACACGGCGGACCAGGCGAAGGCCACGCCGAAATGCATGAGGACGCCGATCAGGGCCGTCGTGGTTCCGCCGTCGAGCGCGGCCCTGCCCAGCAGTACGCCGGCGACGCCCTGAAAGAGGCGCGTCACCGTCGAATCGTAGAACGCGACGCTCAGAACGCTCGAGAAGAGACCGTCGGTGATGCCGGTCAGCAGGCCGGCGCGCACCAGCCGCGATACACGGTCGCGGCCGGTGATCGAAGAGGGTGCGACCGTCGTGGGCATGGTTCACGCTCCCTTGCAGTGATGAGTCACGGTGGAGCGCCGGCCACACGGCAGGGCCGTGCGACCGGCGTCGCTCCGGATGATCTGTCCGACATCCTTCACGGTCTCTTCAGGCCGTCCCTCGATGACCAGCGGGAGTCCGCGGCCGCTTTCACCGATCCGCCGCCTCCGGCTCGAACAGGAGGCGAAACGCGCGCAGTGCCGCCGGGTGGTAGATCGTCGCGTGGGTCTCTTCCGGCATGGCTTCATAGTGCCACCGCACGTCCGGCGGCGCGTGCGCGGCCATGATGTCCGCCAGCTTCCGGGTGAGCTCGGCGATGTCCGGCTGGCTGCTGCTGGCCAGGTAGATGGAACGCCCCGCGGCGGCACCGATGCGCTCGGCGGCGTGTTCGACCAGCGCGCCGTTATTCCACCAGAGACTCGGATCGAAGGCAATGTACGTGTCGAACAGGTCGGGTTCCAGAAGGAACGTCTCGACGATGAACAGTCCGGCCAGCGACTCGCCGACAATCGCCGTCTCGCCGGTGGTTTCATACCGCGCCTCCACGGCGGGCATCAGCTCGGAGCGGATGAAGTTGCGGAAGGCTGCGGAGCCGCCGACCACGGGGGCGATGGTCCGGTCCTCGGGATTCTCGGTCGGACCGGTCAGATCGCGCCGGCGCGCCGTGTTCTCGATACCCACCAGCAGGAACGGCCGCATGCTCCCGTTCGCCACCAGAATCTGGACGAGTCCGGCGATGTGAAGGAAATCCTCCCGGATCCCGCCATCCGGCATGTAGAGGACCGGCAGCGGACCCTCGGGCGTACCGGAATATCCGGAAGGGAGATACACGTTGATGCGGCGGGTCTCGCCGAGAACCCGGGAGTCGATCGTGAACGTCTCACCGATGACCAGAGGTGAAGCGTCTGTGGGACCCGTTTCCTGCGCCGCGGCAGAAGCGGCACACGTTCCAACGGCAACGGCGACAACGGCTGCGTTCAGGAGCGTCATTTGCGTCTTTCCTTAGAAGGTTGTTTCGGTCTCCGACCCGGTCGTGCTTTCGGCAGCCCCCGGAACCCCCGCCGCTGCCGCCGGTGTATACCTGTCTGCCTCCCCGGCCACATCCACGCTTCGCTTCCAGGCGAACCGCTCCAGGAGCCGATGATGGCTGATCTTCCGATCCGGGCGCTCTCCCGGCGCGCACGCATCGCCGCGCTCGCGCCCGTTGCCGGCGCGGCGCTCCTCGCCTCGGCCTGCGGCCCGAAGCACCACCTGGCGGAGTACGACTTTCGGGGACGCACGCTCTCCGTCGTGACCATCGCGCCGCCGTACCCGGAGGTGCTGACCGGCGCCTCGCTGCACGTGGACCCGGACAATCCCATCCAATCACTTTTCCGGGTCGGCGCCGAGATCGCCCGGGAGGTGCAGGCGGACCGGCTTCGCGCCCGGCTCGACAGCGCGGCCGCCGCCGTGGACGTGAGCGGCCGGATGGCCGAACGCGCCCACCAGAACGCCGCGCGACACCTGCGCGCCCGGCCGGTCACGGACGCGCCCGCCCCCGACTACGAACTCGAACTGCGCGTCCGAAAATATGGGATCGTCGCCTCCTCGTGGACATCGGGCGCCTACTTCTCGATCGATTCCGAAGTGCTGCTCCTCGACGGGAAGACCGGCCGCATCATCTGGAGCACCGACGTTCACGCCACGGAGCCGGTGCGCGCCTCCGTCGTCAGCGCGGATGACCGGTCGGTCAACGACGTCGTCACGGCCATCGCCCTCGCCCGCATGTCCACCATCGAGATCGAGCGCGCACTCGCGTCACTGGCCGATTTCGCGGCGGACCGGATGGTGGCCGAGCTGACCGAAGCGCTCGACGATGTGCGGGGGTGAGCGGATCGATGACGTGCACGTTCGTCCAGATCACGGACCACCATCTGCGAGAGGCCGAAGACGACCTCACCTGCGGGTACTCGACCGCCTACGCGTTCCGCGTGGTGCTGGAACACATGGCCGGCCACGTGATCGATGACATCGACTTCCTCGTCTCGACCGGCGACGCGGTCGATGTGCCGTCCGACGACGGGTACCAACACGTTTGCCGGCTGCTCGACGCCCGGAGCGGCGCCGACGGGGCGCCGGGGCATCGGATCGTCTCCGTCGGCCACCGGCGCGACGTCCCCATGGTTTTCCTCGCCGGCAACCACGACGACCGCGACCGCTTCTTCCGCTGGCTGGTGCCGCAGACGAGCCCGCGGCCGCTGCACAACTTCGCGTTCGAGCACGGCGGCGTCCGGTTCATCGGGCTGGACTGGGGTGCCCCGGCGAAGGCGTTCGGTCATCCCGAGATGTTTCGCTTCCTGCGCGAATCGCTCGCGGCGGACGTGCCATCGGTGCTGCTCCTGCACCACCACGTCGTCCCCAGCGGGATCCCCTGGGTCGACGACTTCATTGCCGAGAACGTGCACGAGCTGTGGCCGATCCTGCGTGGCAGGCCGGTCCTGGGCATCTTCTGCGGCCACGCCCACTGTACGTATGAGACCACGGTCGGCGACGTTCCCGTCTTCGGCTTGCGATCGACCGCGCCGCAGTTCGTGCCACAGGAGACCCCGCTCTACTGCATCCAGCCGCTGCACTACCGGTGGGTCCGCATCGAGGATGGCGTCCTCACGACGCGCATCTTCGAGGTGCCGTTGTAAGCGCGGGCGCCGTTCACACCGTGTCCGGCTCCCGCTCCTTCTTCCCGAACGCCTTCGCGAGGACCGCCGCCAGCCCCACCACACCCGCGACCACGAACTTCTTGGCCGCGATGGCGAAGCCGAGCAGGAGCTTCAGCAGTCCCACCTTGGCCGCGACCTTCCCCACGATCAGCCCGGCGATGCCGTAGGCTGCGACCTTGTCCACGCCCGGGATGTAGTCCGCGTACCGGTGTCCCTCGTTGAACTCGACGAAGCCGAGCACGGACTGCATGTCCGCTTCCACGGCCTCGAGCTGGCGCATCGCCGAGACCGCATTGAGCACCAGCACGCCCTTCCGCCCCAGGACCCGGATGTTGTAGTTGAGCGTGTGGTCGGCATAGTCCCCGAACTTCAGCTCCTTCGCCCAGTAGAGCTTGTGGGTGGTCGAGTCGTAGTGCGGCGGTGCCGCCCAGCCGACGAGCTCGATCGGCGGGTAACCCGCCTCGATCCGCGCCGGGTTCTCCTCGCGCGTGGCCTCCTGCATGTTGCGCAGCAGCTCGGCGTAGTCCAGCTCCGCCGCGTCATCGTCCTCGATGTAGCCGTCCTCCTCGTAGGTGATGACCACACCCCAGCCCTCGTCGCTGAGCGGGCTGACGGCCGCTGGCACGAGCATGCCGAGCGGCGGCTCGCCCGGCGGGTTGCCCCAGCCCTCGACGAGGACCCGTGCCGCGTCGTCGGGGCCGAGAAAGCGGAACGTTTCCGGCACGTGCAGCGTGGCGAGCCCATCGCCGAGGGTGATCGTGCCCTGTTGGTAGGTGAGGGAGCTCTCGAACTCGGCCATCCAGCGTTCATCGACCGAGTCCTCCTGCGCGACGGCAGGAATGCTCGACATGCCGAGCAGGCCCGCCAGCGCGAGCATCAGCGGTCGCATCGGGATGCCTCCAGGGGAATGGAAGAAAAGGATCGGGGAGTGGACTGAAGATAATCGGCGCGGTGCGGGTGAGCAACCGGTTTGCCGGGAGTCGGAGCCACCCTCGGGTTCGAGCACGCCGAGCACGTCGGCGTGACCGATGCGGGAGGCCATCCGCAGCACCTCAGTGTGCTGCGGAGTCCGATGGGCTCGAACGCTGGCGGCGCGCCGCCCCTACAGGACCGCCCCGATGTGCACCAGGTAGTACGCTATGGCGAAGCCTGCGGCGCCGGCCACGTTCCACCCCGCCCGCCCCACCAGCCGCGCGTTGCTCGACCGCCGGAGCACACCGATGAAGATGAGGGTGGCCGTCACGGCATATGCGATGAGCGCGGGCGTGTAGCCGGCGCGATGAGCGGCCAGCGCGCCGAGCACGCCGGCGGCGACGGCGGCCATGCGGACGACGGCCGCGCGGGCCGGCTCCATCCGCACCAGCCACTCCCAGAGCAGCAGTCCGCCGCCGAGGAGGGACAGCAGCGGCCAGTTCCGGAACAGCCAATCGACGACGGAATCGAGAAATTGGGTCATGGTTCGCGATGGGTCGGAGATGGTTGGGAACGGATCACGCGAACTCGACGCGCGGCGCGGCCTGCGCTGCGCCGACGCGCCCCGCGACGATCTCGACGAGCGTGCGCGAGCCCGGGCCGATGCGGAAATCGCTGAAACCGTCGGGCGCACCGCGGATCGCCTTGCCGCCGCAACATGCGAGCGCGGCCACGGTATGACGCAGCAGTGCGCCGGCGGATGCGGTGTCCGGGTTCATACAGGGTCTCCAGAACAAACAGGACATCACCAGGTGCAACGACTCGCCGGCTCGGGGGTCCGCCGATGCCGGCCGGACTCCGATCCGGAACTGGCGGGGAGAGATGCGACGGGAACAATACCTGATGCGGCGGGCCGGGCGACACGCACACGCCGACCGCGGCGCACGTCCGGGGCTTCGCCTGGCGTACTGGCGGAACGATAGTCCTTCGAGCCGCCGCAGGCAAGCATCGCCCCTTCACGCGCCCGTGCGCGGATGTCCCGGAAGCCGACGTGCGTGCGGCCGTGCAGCAGGCCGCGGGCCTTGCCGCCGAGCGTCGGGTACTGCGCGGCGCGGACGCTCGCGCCGTAGGCGACCCACTGGGAAGGTGAAGGTGAGCGCGAACGCCGGGTGCGCGAGCATGAGGGAGCCGAGCACCACCGATGGCCCTACCGCCGCCGCGTCGAACGGACCGGACGATCCCCTCCCGCAGCGGTGCATCAGGTGGCCGCCGCGACCGCGGACGATGCCGCCTCGCCCCGACGCGGTCGGCCCGTCGCGAACTACGACGCACGCACGAGGCGCAGAACCGCGATATACTCCTCATCCAGCTCGTTCCGCCGCAGCAATGCGAGCCGGTCGCCGGCAACATCGAGCAACCGGGCGTCCGCGGGCAGGAAGACGGTCCCGTCGAGCTGGCCGTCGGCTCCGATCACGGTCCAGCGCTGCCGGGTCTGGCCCGGTCGCACGTACGACCCGATCCAGAGCCGGCGTGCGTCATCGAGGAGCAGTGCGCCGAACGCCGGATAGGTCTCGCGGTGCGGGGTCTGCGAAAGAGCGCGTCGGAGCGCCTCGGGCGCGGCCGCCATCTGCTCGTCCTGGTCCGCGCGCCAGCGCTCGACGTCCGCGGCTGCCACCGGATCGTTGGCGCCGCCGCCGATGACTCTCATGACCGCATGGGCCGTGCGGTCGAAGACCGTCAGGTCGAGCGAATCCGTGCTGCCGAGAACGCTGTACCCGTTGCGGCCGGCGTATGCGAGTGTCCGGCCGAAGCCCACCTCCCTTCGCGCCGCGCCCTCGGCAAACGAGATGTAGCTCCACTCCTGCGCCGGCCAGACCCCGAGCGTGTCCAGGGCGGCGCCCGCCGAGTCGAACACGAACAGCGGCGTCGAGTCCCGGCGTTCACCGCCCGCGGCGAAGATCCGTTGGCCGCCGTACACGGCGAGGATCCGACTGCCGTCCAGTAGCGCGAGGGGCAGGAGATCCACGACGCGATTCGGCGGCGCGAACCGCCGGGTCCCGAGGATCTCCCCATCCGGACCGATGCGCGTCAACCGGCCCAGGCGCGGGTCGTACACGACCAGCTCGCCCGCACGGTTCAGTCGGAGCACCGAAATGTGCCGGAACTCGCCCGGACCCTCGCCCGCGCCGCCGATGCGGCGCTGCACCGCGCCGGCACCGTCGAGAAAGACGATCTCCGGCGTCCCGCTGTTCGCCACCGCCAGCGATCCGTCCGCGAGGAATCGGGCGGCGGTCACCCGGAACCACTCGATGGGCGCGGCGCCCGCGGCCGTGTTGTAGACCTCTTCCGCCTGCCACGGCTCCGCGGTGATGCTGTCGAGATCCGCCAGCCGGACATACAGCATCCCGGCCGAATCCGTGACCACGACCTGCGGCGACGGTGGTGACGACTCATCTCGACACGCCACAACGCCCGGAAGGATCATGCACGACAACAGCAAGGGGGTACCGATCGCGCGCATCATGCAGGCCTCTCCGCGTCTGGTCCGCGCTGCTCGATCGATTCGCCGCGGGCGCTTTCGCTGCACCCGTTTCCGCGGCATCATCACTGGTCACTGCGTCGCGCCGGCATCCAGCCGTTCCAGCCGCGACCGGATCTCCGCCATCCGCTCCGTCGCCTCGGGCCACCCGACGAGGAACCCGCCGGCCGGCGCGACCAGCGAGTAGAGCCGCAGCGCCTTGTCGTAGCTCGCGCGTGCGGCGTCCACCCGGCCGTTCGTCTCCGCTTCCAGCCCGTCCAGATAGAGCAGCTCGGCCAGGAGCCAACCGCGCGACGGATCGGCCTCGCCGCCGCCGGAGATCAGCATGACCAGCGTATCGGCGGTCGCGACCCGGGCGACATCGAGGTCCACGCCCCCGCGCCGCGCGGCGGAACGGAGTTCCCGGTCGACTTCCTCGGCCGGGGCGGCGCCGCCAAGGATCATCCGGCGCAGGTGGACCAGGACCTGGCCGATCTCCTCGATCATCCGGAGGATGTAGTCGCGGCGGTACATGGATCTCCCTTCCGTCGTCGAGCAGGGGCATCGCCCCGGGCGCGCGCAGTGGGCCGGCCTACATCCCCGACGCCGGCGGCGGCACCGCCTCGAGCAGCCGGTCGATGATCGCGTCCGCGGTGATACGCTCCGCCTCGGCGTGGAAGTTGGTGAGGACGCGGTGGCGGAGGACCGGGTGTGCGAGTGCGCGGATGTCCTGGAAGCCGACGTGCGTGCGGCCGTGCAGCAGGGCGCGCGCCTTGCCGCCGAGCGTCAGGTACTGCGCGGCGCGGACGCTCGCGCCGTAGGCGACCCATTGGTCGATGAAGTCCAGGGCGCCGCCATCGCGGGCCGTACGGGCGCCGCTACGGCCGCGTGCGCCGCCGTCCGCGCCGTGCGTGGCGGCGACGTCACTCGCATCGCCCGGCCCGCCGCCCGGCCGCGTCGCGCGCGTGAGCGCCAGTGCGTAGCGCAGCACCGGGTCGGCCACCGGCACCCGACGGACCAGCCGCTGAAACGAGAGGATCTCATCGCCGGTCACGACGGCTTCGAGCGCGTCGTCCTGGATCGCCGTCGTCGTCCGCACGACTTCGAGCTCGTCCTCCTCGGGCAGGTGGCCGATCACGATCTCGAACATGAAGCGGTCGAGCTGCGCCTCGGGGAGCGGGTAGGTGCCTTCGAGTTCGATCGGGTTCTGCGTCGCGAAGACGAAGAACGGCTCCTTCAGCTCGTAGGTGCGGCCCTGCACCGTGACGCGGTGCTCCTGCATGGCTTCGAGCAGCGCCGCCTGCGTCTTGGGCGGCGTGCGGTTGATCTCGTCGGCGAGCACGATGTTGGCGAAGATCGGACCCGGCGCGAAGGTCAGCGCGCGGCGGCCGGTCTCCGCATCCTCCTGGAGGATGTCCGTGCCCGTGATGTCCGACGGCATCAGGTCCGGCGTGAACTGGATCCGCGAGAAGTCCAGGCTCAACACCTCCGCCAGTGTACGCACCAGCAACGTCTTCGCGAGTCCCGGCACACCGACGATCAGCGAGTTGCCACCCGCGAAGAGCGAGAGGAGCATCTGCTCGACCACCGCCTCCTGGCCGATGATGCGCTTGCGCAGCTCCGCGGAGATCCGCTCGCCCGCCTCCCGCATCCGCTCCGCCAGCGCCAGCTCCTCCTCGCCCGCCAACGCAACGGGCTCGTCCGTCTCCTTCGTGATGAACGCCAAGATTCCTCCTCTTGATTAGGGCTAGGGCTAGGGCTGGGGCTAGGGTGGGGCGCTCCCTCGGCCCCCCGGCTCCCGCCGTGCGCGTGCGCGAATACCTGCTCGTGCGCATTGCCGCCGCCCACTGCGCCGTTCGATCCCGATTCTCTTTCCGTCCCCGCTCCCGTCCCCTCTCCCCCTCTCCCGTGCGCGTGCGGGTGCGCGGGCGCGTGCGCGGCCCCGCTCCCGGCCGCCCCCATCCCGTAAACGTAAACGTTCCCGCTCCCGCCCCCGTTCCCGGCCGTTCGCGGCCACGCCCGGGCCGTCCTCCCCTCCACCACACCCCCTCCCGGGCAATCCCCAGCCCTAGCCCTAGCCCTAGCCCGGGCGGCGCTCCGCGCCGCCCCGTCAATGCGTCAACGCGTACATCACGTAGTTGACGCCCAGCTTGTATGCCTCGTTGGTCAGATCGATCGGCATGAAGCCGGTCGCGGAGTACTCCCAGTACTCGCCGATGTCGTTGTCGTAGTTGACCACGACCATCAGCCGCTTGTCCGGGTCGTTGTCCTCGAAGATGCCGTAGTACTGGGGGTTGCGGCCGCGGTAGCCCATGCCGTTGAAGTCGAGCGACTCGATCTTGAAGAACGCGTGGAAGATCGGGTGCGACGTGTCGAGCGGGATGAGCCGGGCGTCGGGGAGCACGCGACGCATCTGGGCGACGAAGTTGAACCAATCGCGGCCCGAGAAGTCGTCGAAGATGATGAACCCGCCCTTGAGCAGGTAGTTGCGCAATCCTTCGACTTCCGCATCGGACGGGACCCAGCCGCCGGGTTCGCAGAGGTAGGCGACCGGATACTTGAACAGCTCCGGGTCATCGAGCGTGAGGATCGTGCCGGGGCCGACGAGTGGGTGGATCGTGGTGATCTCGTCCAGGATCTGCGTGAAGTTGCGGCCGGCGCGGGGATAGTCGTGGCCCCACAACGGGCGCCGGCGCCAACCCCAGCCCCAACCGCCCCGGCGGCCTTCCTGCTCGAAGCGGATGCGCACGAAGTTGAAACGCCCGTCGTACGGCGCGTTGGGCGGCAGGTTGTCCCAATCGACGCGCTCCTCCCGGCGGAAGCGGCGGTACTCGGGGCCCTGCGCGCGTGCGGTCGCGGCGTCCGCGAACGCGGCGGCCAGGGCGAGCGCGAGGCAGAGCGTACGTCGCATCAGCGGCCGTCCTTTCGGTCGAGGTGTGCGGCGCCGCCGGATTCCCGGTGCAGCCGCAGCAGCAGGTCCTGCGCTTCGGCGAAGCCCGGCGCGATTTCGAGTGCGCGCAGCACTTCGCGGCGCGCGGCGGCCGTGTCGCCGGCTTCGAGATAGGCGCGGGCCAGGTCGTAGAGCGCGCCGGCGCGGTCGACCGGTTCGAGCGCGACGATGGCGCGTCGCTCGCGGACCAGCCCGGCCGCATCGCCGAGTCGTTCGTAGAGCCCGGCGAGGCGGGCGTGCATCTCGATCTCGTAGGGATAGATCGTGGCCGCGCGTTCCAATGCGGCCGCCGCGCCGGCGGCGTCGCCGAGGGTTTCGAGCAGCCCGGCGAGTTCGACGTTCGCGGTGTAGTCCGCCTCGTTGCGCGCGGTCTGTGCCTCGAGTGCCGCGGCCGCCGCGCGCGGGCGGCCCAGCTCCGTCTCCAGGCGCGCCAGCAGGCGGTAGGGGCTGTCCGGCCCCGCGTACTCGGGGAACAGGTCGCGCGCGCGTTCGAGGTACGGCCTCGCGGCCGCCGGGTCGTCCGTGTCGAGGAGCGCGCGACCCGCCGTGAGCTGCGCGAGGAAGTCACCCGGCTCGGCATCGGCGCGGCGGACGGCCTCTTCAGGCGACGTCGGGCCCGCCGCCTTCACGCCGATGCCGCCGTCCGCGCCGGCGGCGTCCCCGTCCGCCGCGACTGCATCGAGCAGCGAACCCAATGCGGCGAGGCGCGCGCCGAACCGCTCCTCGAGATAGGCGTCGAACGCGTCATCGAAGTCTTCGAGCGACGTGCCGAGCACATCGCGGAAGACCGCTTCGGTCGAACGGCCCTCGCGGTAGGCATCGAGCATCGCGCGGATCGCATCGAAACCGTGATCGCGCTCGATCATCTCGGCCACGAGCGACGCCTGGTAATAGGCGTGCATCACCTGCTGCGGATAGCTCGGCCGGACGAAGCCGTCGTTCAACCGCTCGATCGGGAGCAGCTTCCCGGCGGCGTACGCGGCCAGGAAATCCGGCGTGACGCCCATCCCCCACGACGGCCGTGCGCGGCGTTCTTCGAGCACGGAGAGCCCCTCCGAGAACCAGCGCGGGATGAGGTGGTCCGTCATCCCGAGCGTGATGGCGTGCGCGAATTCGTGCCACAGCGTGGATGCCCAGTTGAAGCTGCCGGCCTCGCGGGCGGCGGGCGAGTCGAGGACGAGCAGGTTGCCGAAGCTGACACCGAGTGCACCCAGCCCGGCGAGTCCGACGGTGCGCACGGAGAAATCGGCGTGGCGCGGGTAGACCTCGACGCGGACGGGCGGATCGGGACGGTAGCCGTAGCGCGCGGAGAGGGTGTCGTAGGCCTGCTCGGCGATCTCGGCCATGTAGGGGAAGAGCAGGTCGGCCTCGCGGCCGTGCAGGAACAGCTCGAAGCGCGGTGTCTCGCGCGACTCGTACTCGCCGAAGGTGTCGAGCAGGTCGAGCGTGTTCTTGATCCAGACGTTGTACGGATCGCCGGCGAACGCGGTCTCGAGGTTCGTGCGTGCCGAGTCGAGCCGTCCCGTTCGGAGCTGGTTCAGTCCGAGCAGGCCGTAGCCGCGCCACGAGGTCGAGTCGAGTGCGACGGCGCGTTGCGCGAGGGTGACGGCCTCGGCGTACCGGCGTTGTCGCGCGGCCAGCTCCGCGAGCGTGTTGTACAGTTCCGCGAACCCGGGGTCGAGCGCGAGTGCGCGTTGCCGCGTGGCCTCGTACGCCGCCGTGTCGCCGCGGAGGAAGTGGGTGGCGGCGAGGATCGCGAGTGCTTCGAGCGATGCGGGGTTCACGTCGAGTGCGTGCTCGGCGTGTTCGAGCGCGCCGGCATCATCTTCGAGTTCGAGGCGCAGGGCGGCCAGGAACACGAGCGCCGGCACGTAATCGGGGGCGACCTCGAGGCTGGTCTGCACCAGTTCGAGCGCCTCGGACGAGCCGTCGAAGCGTTTGGCACGCGCGAGTGCCAGCAGCGCGCGCGGGTGCCGGGGATTGACCCGCAGCACCTCGCGCAGCACCGTCTGCGCGTCCGTGCTGTTGTACTTGTCGAGGAGCAGCTCGGCGAGGAGCAGGCGCGCCTCCTGGTCCGTGGAGTCCGCGGCGATCGCCTCGCGGTAGGCGCGCACCGCGTCGTGGAAGAGCGCCGGATCGCGATTTCCGAGGTGGCGCACCGCCGTGCCCACGGCCGTGAGCGCCTCCGCCGTGCGCGCATCGCCGCGGTTGTAGAAGTTGATGAACGAATCGAAGATCTCGCGCGCCTGCGCCCGCGCGCCGCGCCGCTCGAGCAGGATCGCGAGGTTCACGCGTGCGTCCGCCACGTCCGTCGCGCCGCCGTCGATCGCCGTGCGGAACGCCGCTTCGGCCTCCTCCACCTTTCCACGCGCGTACAGGACCTCGCCCAGCGTGTTCGCCAGCTCGATCGCGGGGGAGCGCGGCGCGGCGGCGCCGTCCGGTGGCGCGGCCGTCCGGCCGTCCGCGCCGACCGCGGCTGCGGCGCGCGCGGTGTCGGCCGCCGCCGAGTCCGGGCGCGCACGCCCCGTCGGACCGGTGTGCGCCGGGTCCCGCGCTCCCGCGGGCGTGGCCTTCGCGGCGAGCGCCGTGCCCGCGCGCGCGGCGCGCTCGGCCTCGTCGTAGCGGCCGACGGCCATGAGCGCGCGCACGAGGCCGCGCCGCGCGGCAATGCCGCCGCCGTCGTCGACGAGCCGCGTGTACGCCGCGATCGCGTCGTCGTAGCGTCCCTCGCGCAGCGCGGCGGCGGCGCTCGCCGCGTCCGGCTGCTGCGCACAGGCGGGCGCCGTCAGGGAGACGGCCAGGGCAATGGCGAGCGCCAGCGTCCCTTTCATCGCGTCCCCCCTTCGCGCGCACGGATCTCGCTGCTCGTGCGCGCCAGCTCGAGCAGCAGCGCTTCCAACTGGGTCTGGTATGCTTCCGGATCCATCTCGGCCTTGCGTGCGCGGAGCGCCTCGATCTGCTCCTGGAGCTGGTCCCGCCGTTCGTACAGTGCCCGCAGCTCGGGCGGCGCATCGGCCACGGCCGCGCCCGCCGCGCCGCCGCCGAGGAAGAACCGGGCGGCCAGCGCGCCATCGCCTCCGCGCGGCGCCGGTTCCATGGTGCCCACGCCATCGCCGTCGTCCTCCAGCACGGCGTGCTCGGTCAGGAGCCGGTTCTCTTCCTCGTACGCGCGCTCGACCTCGCGGCGCGCGTAGTCGAACGCTTCGAGCAGTGAGACCCGCCCGTCCTTATCCACGTCGGAATCCGCGCCGGCCAGCGCCCGCACGAAATATTCGCCGAAGTGCGTGGCGTTGCGCTCGGCGGCGGAACGGGTCGCCGTCACGATGACACGCCCCGCGCCGGCCAGCGCCTCGACGAACCCGCCGCTCGCGCTCGCCGCGTTGACCACCGCGAGCGGGCGGTCGCCGAGCGGCTCGAGCATGGTCGCCAGCTCCGCCGCGCCGAGGTCCGGGCCGCGCAGGTTGAAGCGCGACTCGCCCTCCCGCGCACTGCCGTGGCCGAGCAGTACGATCAGTACGCGGTCCGCGGGCCCGGCACGCGCCGCGATCCCGGCCAGCGCATCCGCGATCGCCTGCTTCGTGGCGGCGCCGTCGATCCGCGCCGCATCGCGCTCCGGCCGGTCCGCCAGGAACACGACGTCCTCCGCCGCGAGTCCGTAACGCTCGATGGCCGCATCCGCCAGCGCGGCGCCCTGCCGGTAGAACGCCTCCGCGAACTCCGGCGCGCCGCCCAACCCGCTCACCACGAGCAGGTGCGTGCGCCCGGCGGCCCGCGGCGTAGCGCCGCTACCGGACGAGGTTGCGCCGCCGCCCCCACCCTGCGCCCATGCGCCTGCCGGCCAGAGAAGCAGCGCCAGCCCGATGAGCGCCCCGGGCCAGCAGCGTGCGCGTCCGCCCCGCCGCCGTGATCCCGGCGCACCGCTCCGGCGGAATCCGCCGACTGCGCCTCCCGTCCGAGGGGCGAGCGCGAGCGCGTGCGCATTCGGAGTCCCGCCCTGGCGGCGGTCCGCGCCGCCCCTCACGCCAACCCCCGGCGCCGCCGGTAGGCCCACTCGGCCAGCAGCAGCAGGACCACGAGCAGGAACCCCGCCGGCATGTCCCACAACTCCTTCTCCTCGATGATGGTGATCCCGCGCGCGGTGTAGGCGATGTCCTCGGGCAGGGACGCGACGGTCTCGGGCGTGTAGAACCGGCCGCCCGTCCGGTCGGCGATGCGACGGAGCAGCGGCGCGTGCATCTGTGCGCCGAAGAACTCGTCATCGCCCGGGGCGACGCGGAACACCGCGCGCTCGCTCTCGACTACCTCGCCGTCGCGCGCCGCCTCGATGCGGACCTCGTACGGCCCCTCCGCCTCGGGCATGAACCGGCCGAGGTACAGGCCGTCACGGTCGACGCTCCACGAGAGCGGGACATCCTCGATCGCGCCGGACGGCGTGGTGACGTGCGCGACCACGCGCGCATCGTTGATCCCCAGGAACGTCGCGTCATCCAGTTCCGCGCGGATCGTGACCGGCGCGTCCGGCCGCACGGGCGCGCTCGGCAGCGCCACGCGCACGCGGTCCGGCGCATCCGCGATCAGCCAGCGCAGGAGTTGGCGCCAGAGGCGCTCGTGCGTGTCGTCCTCGACCGGGATGTCCGCGTGCATCTGCCAGAGCCACGTGTCCTGCACGACGAACGCGGCCGCGCGTCCGCGGCCGTAGCGCTGCGTCGCGAGCACGACCTGCCCCTCCGGAAGCGCCGGTCCGACGCCGCGCAGCAGGGCCACGGCGCCGGGCTTGAGGCCGCCGACCCGGTTCACGGTCGTGAGCGGCGGCAGCGCGGCCCAGCGCGCGGCCGACGAATCGTCGTCCTCCGCCAGGCGCAGCACGGGGTGTGCACTACCGGTCCGCGTCGGTCCGATGCGGATCTCGGCGAAAAATGTCGTATCGCCGCGGCGCGCATCGTCCAGTTCGACGGGGAGCACGTCCGCCACCGGTGTGCCGGCCCAGCCACCCTCGGCGAACGCGCGGCGACCGCCCAGCATGAGCAGACCGCCGCCGCGCCGGCCCACGAAGTCGGCGATCATTTCGAGCTGGTCGTGCGTGAAGAAGCTGGCCTCGACGCTCCCCAGGATCAGCCCGCGATAGGCGAAGAGCTCTTCGCGGGTCGCCGGGAAGCCGCCCGCCAGTTCGGCGGCGCTGTCCACGTCCAACCGCAGGAACCGGTCGTCGGCGGTCCGCTGGAGCACGACCAGCCGCAGGTTGCCATCCTCTTCCACGGCGCGCCGCAGGAACTTCGCCTCGAAGCGCGGCACGCCCTCGAAGTACAGGACCTCGCGCCGGCCGTCACGGACCATGACGACGGCTTCCCGAGCGTTGTTCTCCGTGATCGGCTCGCCCGGCTGCGCCGCGATGCGGAACCGGTAGAGGCGGGAACCCGGCTCATCGGCGGGGACCGGCACGTGCACGACCTGCGGCGCGCCGTCTTCCGCGAGGCGAACCGATTCGGTCGTGACAATGCGCCCGCCCTCCTCGACCACCAGCTCGACGGTCCGCCCCGCGTACCCCGTTTGCGTGACGACGACGTCGACCACGGGCGCACCGCCCTGGAGCACCGTGCGCGGCGCGGACACCCGGGCGATCTCGATGTCCCGCTCGAAGGCTTCGCGTCCGACGCCGACCGTGAAGACCGGGACGCGCGCGGCCTCGAGCGCGAGCAGCGGCGCGGTGAGCGCGTCCGTCGTGTTGTCCGCGCCATCGGTCACCAGGACGAGCCCGGAGAGCGGGACCGACGAGAGCTCGCCGCGCGCGCGGTCGAGCGCGGCGCCGAGGTCCGTGCGCGCGCCGGCGAACGAGAGCGCGCCGGCGCCGTCGACCCGCGCCGCGAAGTCCGAGAAGCGGAAGAACCGCAGCCGGAACCGCTGCGCCAGCGCGGCGAGAACATCGCCCTGCGGGCCGAAGTGCCGCCGCAGCACATCGCCGCGCGTGGCGCCGTCCACATCCGCGATCCGCATGCTGCGCGAGTCGTCGAGGAGGACGCCGATCCAGTTCTCCTGCGGTACCACGGCTGGCACGCGCAGGACGGGCCGCGCCAGACAGAAGAGGAGGACGGCGAGCGCGGCGAGGCGCAGGACCGCGGAAACCGCGCGATCGCGCCGGCTCGCCGAGCGCGCACGCACGTACGCCCAAACGACCAGGAGCACGAGCGCCGCCGCGATGACGGCCGGCAACACCCACGAGGAGGGCGCGTCGAACGCCAGCGCCCCGTTCCGGAACACGAGGGGGCGGTACTTGAAGAGGAACTCGAAGATCTGCTCGGCGACGGAAGCCATGGGCCGCCCGCGGGAGAGGCGCCGTGCGGCCGCGACCGGAACCGCGGCTCGACTTCCGGGAATACTACAACGTTCGGGGCGAGGTTCCCAGGGGGGCGCGGCGGAGCAGGGCACGAGGGTGGCGGAGGGCGCGGCCGCAATGCGGCAGCGGGTCCAGGGTTTGCCCGCGACCCGTGCATGGCGGTACCATTCGAGGCCGGGACCGGGCGACACCGGCCGATGCCGGGCCGCGCACGCCGCCGCCGATCGGCCGGAGTCGGCGGCGCGAGCGACGTTTCGGATGCGAACGGATCGAGCGAACCGAGCAGGACATGCAGGACCCCTTCGCCGGGGGGCTTCCCGGCACGTTGCTGGATGCGGTGCGGGAGTTCGCCGGACTCACGCTCGAGGTGCTGCCGCTCTTCCTGCTGGGAGCGGTGGCGGGCGCGGCCGTGCAGTCGTTCGTGCCGGAGCGCTGGACGGCGCGCGTCTTCGGCGGCACCGGCGTCCGCGCGCTCGCCTCGGCCGTCGCCGCGGGCGCGCTGCTGCCCGGCTGCTCGTGCACGACCGTTCCGCTCGCCGCGGGGCTGCGCGGGTCCGCCGCGCCCCGGCTGGGCACCGTCGCCGCCTTCCTCATCGCAGGCCCACTGCTCAGCCCCGTGACCGTGGCGCTCACCTGGGCGATGCTCGGCTGGGAGCTCACCGTGTCCCGGATCGCAGCGGCCATCGCCGGGAGCTTCCTGTTCGGGTTCGTCGTGCTGCGCTTCGAACGGTGGTTCAGCGTCGGACTGTCATCGCAACGCGGGGCGGTGCCGGCCCCCGTCGCGACCTCCGCGTGCGGCTGTGCGGCCGATGAGGCGTGTCACTGCGGTGACTGCGGCTGCGGACCGGACGGCGCGGATGCACAGGCGCGCGCGACGTGTGCGGATGACGGACGCCCGCGGTTCTGGCCGGGACTGCGCCGGATCCTCCGGTCCGTGACGCCCTACTTCCTCCTCGGGATGGCGATCGCCGCGCTGATCTCAGCGCTCCTCCCCGCCGGCGCACTGGCGCGGCTGCTGGGCGGGTCCGCCGGGCCCTGGGCGTACGCGCTCGCCGGGATCGTCGGGATCCCGCTCTACGTGTGCGAGGGCGAGGAGGTGCCGCTGACCTTCGCGCTCCTCGCCGCCGGCCTCGGCACCGGCCCGGCCCTCACCTTCCTGCTCGGCTCCGTCGGGACCTGCGTGCCGACGATCCTCATGTCCCGCAGCGTGATCGGGCGGCGCGCCGTCGGCTTCTACGTCGTCTACTGGTTCGTCTTCGCGATCGGGTCGGGCGTCGCGTTTCAGCTCATCGGGTGAACGACGGCATACGAAAGCCCCAGCCCTACTACGGCGCACGCCGCAAATACACGTTCCCGTTGACCGTCTCGATCCGGATCCGGTGTCGGCCGCCCGCGATGTTGCCGGTCCCGTAGATGTACTTCCGCGGCGTGCCGTGCTCGTACTCCCACTCTTCCGTTTCCTCCTGACCGAGCGGGAAGTCGCTGATGATGCGGTAGTCCCGGTCGCTGTCGCGGGTGTAGGCCAGTGTGATGTCGACCTGCATGGACAGACCCGCCGGGACGATCAGCGTGACATCGCCGCCCATCGAGGTGAGTGAGACGTGGCGGTCGCCCACGGCGGGATCCCCGGTCATGCGCGCGGTGACATCGCCGCCCATCGTCGTCGCCTCGATCCAACCGTCGACGGCGCCGATCTCGATGCGGCCGCCCATCGTCCGGGCCTTCACGTGATCGCTCGCGGAACGGATGCTGATGTCGCCGCCCATGGTCTCGACGTCCGCGCCGGCCGGCGCCGCATCGACGTGGATCTGGCCGCCCATCGTATGGATGCGGACTTCGTCGCCGTTGCTCTTCGCGGCCGTGCCGGCGGGTCCGGGCCGGCCGGTCACGCGGGAGTAACGGACGTTGCCGCCCATCGACGTGCCCTTGACATCCCCGACGACGTCCTCGATCCGGACCTCGCCGCCCATGGTGTGCACCTTGCCGTCGACCTCGGAGTCGGTCAGCGTGATGTTGCCGCCCATGGTGGTCAGATCCAGCGCACCGCGCAGCCGGGTCAGCTCGAGCGCACCGCCCATCGTGCTGCCGCGGAGGTCGCCCTCCACACCCGAGAGCGCGACGTCGCCGCCCATCGTCTCGAACTCGATGTCGAACCGCCGCGGGACGCGGATGTCGAGGCGCAGATCGCAGTGCGTGTCGCGGGACCGCCGCTCGGTGTACGACTCGACGCGCACACCGGCCGCGTCCTGAGCGAAGTCGATCCGCACGTCCGCGCAGTCGGCGCCGCTACGGTACGCGTCGACGGCCACGACCTCGCGGTCCCAGCCCGCGACCGTGATCGTGCCGCCACTACGCAGATCCAGCTCCAGCCGGTTCCCGCTCCGCACGTCGAACTCGCGCCGGACCTCATCGTCCTGCGCCGCCGCCGCGCGCGGCGCCGCGCTCAGCGCCGTCAGCACGCAGACGCCGAGGATCCAGGTGGACGATCTGCGCTGCGTCGTCATGGACTCTGCTCCATCAAGCGGTGTCGTGGGTCGACCCGGTTCGGCCCGGACCGGTCGCGGGTTCGCGGTCGTGGCCCTGAGCGACGTTCGCACCGGCCGCGACCCGATGGGTGAGACATCGGGACGGCCGGTATTGGTTGCGATGGTGCCCGGCGATCCGCAAACCGGCAATCAGGATCCCGACGCGGCCGACCGGGAGAGGGTGGGCCGGCGCGTACCTACCTTACTGATCAAACCGCGAACCGGCTCGGGTCGTTCCCATCGCTGGCGTGCGCGGCCGCGGAGGCGCGTGCCGCCTGGCGGCCGCCGCGCGGATCGGAGCCGCGATGACCGAGACATTCCGCGAGGCCCGCGCGCGGCTTGCGCCGCGGGGTGCACCGCTCGCACGGGCCGTGGCGAGCTTGCTCGCATGCATCGCACCCCGTAGCTTGCCGTTCGCCCGCGTCCGGGGCGCTGTGATGCGAGGATGCGCGCCGCTCGCTCCCGTTCTACGGGCGGTCCCGTGCTCGTTCGTCCTGCCGCCGGACGGCTGTACGCCGAACTTGCGGGCGTCGGCGGCAACGGCTTCGTCCGCCGGCGCCGGTGGTCCGGCAAACACGCCCATGTTCACTCGCTGCATTTACTGCCACGCCGCGTTCCGGCCGAACGAGACGCTCGAACACCTCCGGCCCGGCCGGCGCGTTGCGTTCGACCCGGCCCGCGGCCGGCTGTGGGTGATCTGCGAGGCCTGCCGCCGGTGGACGCTCGAGCCGATCGAGGAACGCTGGGAGGCGCTCGAAGAGCTCGAACGGCTGACCACGGACCGTGCGCGACTCCTCTCGCGGACCGACAACATCGCGCTGCTGCGCGTCGAGGACCTCACCGTCGTCCGGGTCGGGCGGGCGGAGCTGAACGAGGAGGCGTGGTGGCGCTACGGTCGTGTGCTCACCGAGCGACACCGGCGCAACCAGTGGATCATCGGCGGCGCGGCGGTCGTGACGATCGGGATCGGGCTGGGCAGCGCCATCGCGACCGGTGGGGGCGCGTTCGGGGTGTTCAACCTCGTCACGCTGGCGCCGGAGGTCGCGAGGCGGTGGAAGTTTCGCTCGAAGGCGTGGGTCGGCAGGGCGCCGTGTCCGCGTTGCGGCGGCATCCTGCGGGAGGTGACGTTCTCGAAGATCGACCGCCTGATCCTGACCCCGCAGGAGGACGGCATCGGGCTGCGCGTCCGCTGCTACCGTTGCGGCCCGCGGCACCCGGACGCCGGCTACCGCATCGACGACGCGGATGCCGGTCGCCTCCTCCGCCGCATCCTGGCCTACCAGAACTTCCAGGGCGCGCCCCGGAAGCGCGTGACGGAGGCCGTCCGACTGGTCGAAGAGGCCGGCACGCCCGCCGCGTTGACCGGCCGGATCGCGAGCGAACGACCGGTGCTGAGCCGGCTCGACCCCACGCGCCGGATCGCGCTCGAAATCGCGCTCAACGACGAGGTCGAGCAGCGCCTGCTCGAACTCGAGCTCGAAGAACTCGAAGCGCGCTGGAGGGAGGCGGAGCAAGTGGCTGCGATCGCGGACGGCGAGCTGACCCCGATGCCGCTCCTCGATACACTGCGTCGTCGGCTCCGGCGCGGACGCGAGCCTGGCGCGCACGCGCCCGAGGGGCGCGGTCCCTAGAGTAGTGGTTGCCGCATCGGTTCGGAGTCGTGCACGGCGGCCACAAGTGCGTCGGGGGTGGCCGCGCAGCTCCGAATCGGCGGAGGAAATGCTCTAGACCGCGAGCGGCGCCGGTGCCGCCCGGTCCGACGGCGATCCGCCCCGGCGCCTACGCCGGATGATGCACAACGAGCAGCGGTCTGCCCCGGCCGCGCCGGGAGCGAGCCGCCGGCACGTCTCGTGGCCTGCCGGTATCCCGGCGTCTCAGCGCCGCTCCTCGCCCGCCTCTTCCGCCGTGGCGCGGTCCACGAGCTTGTAGAACCGGCTGGTCTCGCCGCTCGCCGTGCGGTCCTGGTAGAGGAAGGCCAGATCCTTCTCGTCGAATTTGCGGAAGAACTCGTCCCACGAGATGCGTTCGAGCGACTCGCGGCCGGAGTAGCCGGGGAAGTCGATGCGGAGCATCCCGGGATCGCCGTCGGATCCCGTCCCCTTCACCCGCGCCGGCCACCCCTGTCGCGTCTCGGTCCACTCGCGGATCCTGTCGTGGTCCGTCGTCGCCCTGGCCTCCGCCATCGTCCGCCTCGCGCTTGGGGGTCCGCGTTGTCGGTCCACGCGCCGTCGCAGCGCGGCGACGGCGGCATGGCGCGAGAGGCAAGTTGGATGCCAGTGGACGCGGCTCAGCTCGCCGCGGTGGCGCCCTCCTGGACGCGTTCGACCAGCCAGGCGACGGTCCGGCGGGAGAGCGCTTCGCGGAGTCCGAGCAGGGCCTCGCGGTCGAGCTCTTCGAGCGCGTGGGTGATCCCGCGCCCGACCGGGCACGCCGCGTTCGGCTCCCGCGGATGGAGCGGGAAGACCGGGCCGTCGACCACGACGTCGAAGACCTCCGCCAGAGTGATCCCGGCGGCGGGGCGCCCGAGGCGGTACCCGCCGCCCGCGCCCTCTCGGCCCTCGACGATGCCGCTCCGGCCGAGCGCGGCCAGCACGCGCCGGACGCGCGCCGGGTGCGTGCTCGCGCTGTTCGCAATGAAGTCACTGGTCGCGCCCGTCTCCTCGCGGCTGGCCAGAAGCACCAGCGCGTGGGTCGCGAGCGCGAAGGACGTGGTGAGTGCCATGCCAGTAGAATTACGGGTGCGGAGGCATCTGTCAATTCTCACGTTGCACGGAGCCCGGAGCGATCTCGCGTCCCGCCGGCGGACGCCACCCGCAGGCGCCGCTCGGCACGGTTCTTCCCCCGCCACCGCGCGGGGCGGGGCGCCGGCTTCGCGCAGGCGCGCGACAGGCGCGCCGCGGCCCCGCGGATACGCACTGCCATCAGCACCGGCCGCACGCGAACGCTCGGCCGGCGTGCCTACGAGAACGAGCGGGAGAAGGATAGATGCCGTACCGACTCACGAAACTGCCCGGCGCGCTGCTCGCCGCAACGATCCTCGCCGGTTGCGCCGGCACCTTCGGCAGCGCGCCGCCGGCGACGGAACGCGAGATCCGCATCCGCGTGACCAACAACAACTGGACCGACGCGACCGTCTACCTCGTCCGCAACGGCGCGCGCACGCGCCTGGGCACCGTCACCAGCATGAACCGCGTCCTGCTCTCCGTGCCGCCCGCCATCTTCTCCGGCGGCAGCAGCATCCGCCTCCTCATCGACCTCATCGGCTCGAGCGCCAGCTTCCTGACAGAATCGATCCTGGTCGCGCCCGGGCAGGTCATCGACTTCACCGTCGAGAACAACCTGCACCTGTCGAACTACGCGGTCTGGTGACGGCGGCGCGGGCGCCGCCACGGGAGCACCGCGAGGCGAGCGCTCCGGCGCGCGCCGCGCGGCCAACACCGCGACATGAGCGCCGCCCGCCCACGCCCGGTTCGCGGATGTTCCCGCGTTGAACCGGGGCACCGCCCGCGACAGAGCGGCCCACCGCCGGTCTTGACCGCTGCGGGTACAGGAGTTAACCATACCGCACAGCTCCCCGGCACGCGCCGCGACCCGTACCGCTTCGACGGGGTCGCGGCGGGGTCGCCGTAAGGGATCGGCGCAGCGCGCGCCGCCCGATCCTTTCGATACGGCTCCCTGGCTCGTCACATTCCGTTCACCCGGAGCGTTACCATCTCGTCGACCGCTCCCGGCCGCGAGACTGGACGGCTCTGGACATGGGCCATACGGGCCACCGAACGAGGGCCCTCGGCCCTGGCGGACTCGTATTGACGCGCCGCAACGGAATCCGTCGGCCGGGATCGTCCGGCGCGGAGCGGATCATCCCACCTTCTTGGAGGATCGATGGGCAAACGTACGTTGGGGCTCTGGGGCCTCGCCGTGCTGGCCATGCTGGCGCCGGCGAGCCTCGCGGCACAGAACAGACAGATCACGGGGCGCGTGACCCGCGCCGGCTCGGCCGAGCCGGTTCCGGCCGCCGCCGTCGCCGTGCTCGGTGAGCCGGACATCACGCCGGTGCTCACCGACGCGGACGGGCGCTTCTCGATCGCGGCGCCCGCCGGTGAGGTCACGCTCCAGGTCAGCGCGTTCGGCTACACGCAGGTCAACGTGGTCGTCGCCGCCGGCCGGAACACCGTCGACATCGGCCTCGAATACGACGTCTTCAACCTGGACGAGCTCGTCGTGACGGGGCAGGCCACGACCGTGGAACGGCGGAGCGCAACGACCGCCATCGCATACGTGTCCGGAGAGGATGTCTCGCGGGTGTCGTCGCCGACCATCCTCAACGCCATGGCCGGCAAGGTCGCGGGCGTCAACCTCCAGACCAATTCCGGCGCGCCCGGCGGCGGCATCCAGTTGCAGATCCGCGGCAACAACACGATTCTCGGCGCATTCGATCCGCTGTTCGTGGTCGACGGCGTGATCTACTCGAATGCGAGTATTCCCGGTGGTCGCGGCTTCGCGAACGATGCGGCCAACCCGTCCATGGAGGCGGACGCGGTCAACCGGATCGCGGACATCAACCCGGCGGACATCGAGAGCATCGAAGTTCTGAAGGGTGCGGCCGCGTCCTCGATCTACGGCTCGAAGGCCTCGAACGGCGTCGTCGTCATCACGACGAGGCGCGGTCGGGCCGGTCCGCCGCAGGTCAACGTGACCGAGCGTCTCGGTGTATTCACGCCGCTCCGGCTCCTCGACACGCGGCGGTGGACGGAGGAGGAAGCGGTCGCGAAGTTCGGCGAGGCCGCCCGCCCCTTCTTCGAGGGCAATCCGAACCCCTATTACGACCACTACGAGACGGTCTTCGGCAACCGCAAGCTCTCGCACGAGACCGTGGCGAGCGTGAGCGGTGGCAATCTCGATACACGGTACTACATCTCGGGGACCTGGAAGCGGGACGAAGGGATCGAGATCGGGACCGGCGCGGGCCGCCAGGCGGTCCGAGTGAACTTCGACCACGTCTTCAGCCCCGAGCTCGACCTGAAGGTCTCCACCGGCTACAACCGCTCGGAGAACGACCGCGGCTGGGACAACAACTGCAACAACTTCGGGTGCATGGGCTACGCCATCGCCTACATCCCGAGCTTCGTGAACCTCAAGGCGAAGAATCCGGACGGGACCTACGTCCCGCCGGTGGATGACGTGAGCCCGCCGTCCAATCCACTCCAGTTGGCCCACCTGGGCGTGAACCACGAAGAGACGAACCGGTTCACGGGTGGACTGACGTTGGGTTGGAACGCCATCGAATCCGACGACCAGACGCTGCGACTGGTCGCGGGGGGCGGCCTCGACGCGTTCGACCAGGTGAACGACGTCTGGACGCCGAACGAACTCTTTTTCGAACAGGTCGAAGAACAGCCGGGCGAATCGATCGAGAGCGGCGGCCGCAGCCTCTACTACAACTGGAACGTGAACGGCATCCACACGTGGAACGCGCCGAGCTGGTCCACGGTGACGTCGTTCGGCCTCCAGTACGAGGACCGTCGGCTGCACACGTACCGGATCCGAACCGCGGGCCTGTTGCCCGGTCAGCGGAACGTGGACCAGGGCGCGCCCCCCGAGTCCGTCGAGTCGCTGAACCAGGAGCGGACCCTGGCGCTGTATGCGCAGGAGGCCCTCCATCTGTTCGAGGACCAGCTCCTGCTCGAGGCCGGTGTGCGCGCCGAGCGTAGCAGCGTCAACGGCGACATCGACAAGTACTACGTCTTCCCGAAGGTTTCCGGCTCGTACCGCTTCCTGAACCTGCTCGGCGACGGCAGTGAGGTGAAGCTCCGTGCGGCGTACGGCGAGACGGGCAACCAGCCGCTCTTCGGCCAGAAGTTCACGACACTCGAAACGCCCACGCTGGGCGGCAAGAAGGGGTATGCGGTGTCCACCGTCGCCGGCTTCGAGGACGTCGAGCCGGAGCGGGTGAAGGAGGTCGAGGTCGGCCTCGATGGTCTGGCGCTGGACGGCCGGCTCAACTGGGCGCTCACCGTATTCGACCGCAACACCACGAACCTGTTGCTGGAACGGGTGCCCGCGCCTTCATCGGGCTTCACGACGCAGATCTTCAACGGCGGCAAGCTCCGGAACCGGGGGTTCGAGGCCGCGCTCGGCTTCACGCCCGTGCTCACCGACAACACGCAGTGGATCTCGCGCGGCACGTTCACCCTCTATCGCAACGAGGTGGTCGACCTCGCCGGGCTGCCACCGTTCTTCCCGGCGGGCTCGGGCTTCGGCGCCCTCGGCCAGACCCGTGTCGAGGTGGGCAAGCCCGTCACGCAGATCGTCGGGTTCGACTTCGCCGCAGGTTCCGACACCGAGCGTGCCGACACGCTGAGCCAGTTGGGGAACACGGCGCCCGACTTCCGCGTCGGCTTCGTCAACGACGTCAGCTACAAAGCCCTCGACGTGAGCTTCGTGCTCGACTGGCAGCAAGGCGGCGACGTCATCAACCTGACACAGTTCCTGCTCGATGACGCCGGGAACTCGGCGGACTACGGCACGCCCGAGTGGGAGGCCCGGTACAACGGTTACAAGGCGGGCGCGATCACGCCGTACATCGAGGATGCGACGTTCCTGAAGGTCCGCGAAGTCTCGGTGAGCCTCGAACTGCCGAACAGCATCCTCGCGCCGCTCAACCTCGATACCCGCAGCATCCGGGTGGGGTTGACCGGAACCAACCTGTTCATGTGGACCAAGTACAGCGGGCTCGACCCCGAGGTGGCGAACTTCGGCGCCGCGGCGATCCGGAGCAATCTGGACATCGCGCCGTATCCGCCGTCTCGCAGCATCTTCTTCAACATCTCCGTGGGGTTCTGATGATGAGCGTGATCGCAAGGACCCGGAAACCGGGATCGCTGAAGCGGAGCGCAGTGCTGTGCTCCGCGATGGCGGGTGCGCTGCTGCTGGGCGCGTGCGCCGATATGGACATCACCAACACTAATGCGCCGACGGTCGACGAGCTGACCGAGTCGCCGACGAAGGCCGCCATGGCGCTGGCCGCGACCGGGATCTTCGCCCGGACGTTCAACAACGTCGGGACCGAGATCGCGTTCTACGCCCTGTACGGCCGTGAGGGGTACAACCTGCAGGGCAACGATCCGCGCGAGACGGGCGAGCAGATCCGCGGGCCGCAGGACCCGACGGGGCGCAACTCCGGCATCTGGACCGGTCTCTACTCGACGATCCGGACGGTCAATACGTATCTGACGGCGCTGCCGGAGGCGACGGGGATGACCGATGCCGAGAGGCGCGCCTCGGCCGGGTTCGCCAAGACCATGAAGGCGTGGCAGATCTATCGCCTGGCGGTCCGCACCGGCGAGCTCGGGATCCCGCTCGATGTCGACCGTCCCATTACCGCGGAGCCCGCGCCGTTCGTCCCGTTCGCGGACGCGCTCGCCGCGGCATCCGCGCTCATGGATGAGGCGCGCGATGACCTCCAGGCGGCGGGCGGCATCGACTTCCCGTTCGACGTGGCGCCGGGGTACGACGGCTTCGACAAGCCGGCGACTTTCGTGCTCTTCAACCGTGCACTGGCGGCGAAGATCCTCGTCGCGCGGGCAACGTTCGTGGACTGCGCCTCCTGCTGGACGGAGGCGAGCGCCGCGATCGATGCCTCGTTCGTGACGACGGCCGGTCTGCCCGAATCGCTCGGTGACGGCGTGTATTACGCCTACTCGAGCGCCGCGAACGAGCCATCGAACCCGATCACGGACCCGCTCAACAGCAACCAGTACTGGGTGCACCCCTCGCTCATCACGGGCGCGCAGGAGCGGACCAATGGCATGCCGGACCTCCGCCTCACGACCAAGGTCATCGATGTGGGACGGGTGCGCGAGCTCAACGGCCTGTCATCCTCCTACAAGCCGATCCTCTACAACGACCCGGCCAACCCGGAGGACGCCGACCTGGGCGCCTGGATCCCCTGGATCACGAACGAGGAGCTGCTGCTGCTCCGCGCCGAGATCCGCTGGAACACGGGGAACCGACCCGGCGCGATCGACGACATCAACCTGATCCGCGAGCACGCGGGCGGCTTGCCGCCTACGTCGGTCACGGCGGCCAGCTCCGATGACGAGTTCATCACCGAGCTGCTCTACAACCGCCTGTATTCGCTGATGTGGAGCCAGGGGACCCGGTGGATCGATGCCCGGCGCTACGACCGGCTCGACACCCTGCCGATCGACCGCGACGGCGATCAGGTGTTCGAGAACATGCTCGTGCCGGCCGACGAGTGCTCCGCGCGCGGGCTGTCGGTGCCCTGTCAGCCGCTGACGACGCAGTGAAGCGGCGCGTGCGCGGCGCCCCGTACGGGGCCGCGCACGCCACCGCCCGCCGCAGGCGGGTGGGCGGGGACTGAATGGAGATCGGGCCGCGTGCGGTGTTTGCCGCGCGCGGCCCGAATCTCATCCGCACTCCTTCCGTAACCCTGCCACCCTGCGTTCGGACCGTTCTCGCCTGTTTCAGCGCCCGACGGATGCGGCGCACGCCACGTATCGTGTCCCGTCGCTACCGGGGCGCCGGCTCCTACGAGGAGCCGCCGGTCCGAGCGCCCGCGGACGTCGACGGCAACGTCGCGGGCATCGGGGAGATGGGAGGACTTCTCGTCGCCGGCGGAGCAGGCGGTAGGCCCCGAGGCGCAGGCCGGCGTGCAGCTCCGGTTCCGCTCAGAGCGGTCGTCGCGTCACTTCGGAGTCGTACGCGCCCGCCGTACCTCGCCCTGCCGTACGGCCAGCGTGATCCAGCCGATCAACGCGATGGCCGCGAAGCTGAACCACTGGATCGCGTAGCCGAGGTGCGGCCCGTTGTCCATGGCGGGTGGGGGCAGCCGCACCGGGTAGCGCGGCGCCGCGCTGTCGGGGAGCGCCTGGATGTAGAAGTCCGGTACGGAATACGGCAATTGCCGGCGGATCGCCGCGAAGTCGAGCCGGTACCAGACGCGCTGGAAGCCGGCGTCCTCGGCGGCATCCGCGGGCGGCTGCGGGTCGACGCGGAGCGCGGCGGTCTGCCGCTCCACGCGGAGCGCGGGAAGGGCCCCGCGCTCGCGCGCGCCGGTTCCGCCCGCCGCATCCGCGCCGGAGGAGGTGGCGGCCGGCGACGCCGGGACCGCGTCACCTTCGCCCCGCTCCGCCCCGGGGATCGCAAGCACGAACCCGCGTACCGTGACCGTGCCGGGCTCGCGGATCTCGTCCAGGTCCACGGCCGCCGGATCGACCGCGGGGAGCCAACCGCGGTTCACGAGGACCGTGCCGCCGTCCACCAACCGCAGCGGCGTGTAGACGTGGACGCCCGGCGCGCCCTGGTAGCTGGGACCGGCCCGGAGAATCGAACGGGCTTCGTCGTATTCCCCCCGCGCAGTCACGGCGCGGTAGAGCAGCCCGGCCGTATCGATGCGGGCGGTGGTCAGCTCGAGCGGCGGCGCGGCCAACCGCTCGGCGAGGATCTGGTTCCGCGCCACGCGCTGCTCGCGCCGGTCGAGCTGCCACACGCCCAGCCGGATGCAGACCGCGGCGACCGCGAGCGCGAGGAGCGTGCCGGCCACACCGGCACGCGTCGTCTGAAAAGGCCGCAATGGAGTTGCTCGAATGCCGTTGTTCGACACGGACGCGAATGGCCGCGCCCCGAATCTCGCGGGAACCGCCGGCGAAGCCCGCGGTGCGCCCGCGGGGACCGCCCCGAACTCGCGCGCGGCGCCCTCGGGAACCGTCGGCGCGACCCACCGCGCTCGCCGATCCTGCCGCACGTGTCCAGCATGTGAACGGCGGTCCGCCGTACGCGAATATCTCGCGTGGGCACGTTTTGTTCCGGCATCGCGCGGGCCGTCGGCCGCCGCCCGCGTACCGAGAATGCAACAACCTGGACCCCTGCCGAGCGTTCGTGTCACAAAACCCCGAAATATTCGGGGAAATGCAGCACGCGGTCTCTCTACGCTCGGATCGTGTTGCGTTTGCCGGAATATATGCCGAAAACGCGACACGGACCCGCTACGGCCCGCCTGTCTGTCGCATTCTCCACCCTCGCGGGCGTGGTCGCCGGTGGCCGAGGTTGCCGACATGCGCATCGGCCGTCTGCCGGTCGCATTCTCCACACGCGCGGGCATGCTCTGCCGTCCGCGGCCGCTCGCCGATCAGTCGCCGGCCGCCAGCCCGCCGGTGCGCGGCGGTCCGGCCGCCCGGCCGCTCCTCCCCCCGATCCCCTCCCGTGCGCGTGCGCGAGCGCGTGCGCGGCCCGAAGTCCCGCTCCCGGCGGTTCCGTCCCGCTCCGCGCCGCCCCCATCCCGTACCCGTGAACGTGGAAACGGAGGCCTCCTTCGGCGCCCCGCTCCCGTGCCCGGCCGTTCGCATCCCGTCCCCCGTAAACGTAAACGTTCCCGCTCCCGTTCCCGGCCGTTCCCCGCCCTGCCCGGGCATTCCTCCACCACACCCCCTCCCGGGCACTCCCCAGCCCCAGCCCTAGCCCCAGCCCCAGCCCTCCCCCGGCACGACTGCTGCAGGATGCCTTCGTCGGCAGCCGTTCACTCGAGCCGCTCCAGCGAGAGGGAGGCAGCATGGCGGAAGAGACGCCGCGAGGCCACCCGGGATTGAACGTGGACCCCGATCCGCTCACCGAGGAACGGGCCAAAGGCGGCGCGCCGCCACAGACGCAGCCGTGGCCCGGCACGACCGACGCGATGCGGCCCGTCCCCGACCACGGCGAGCAGAGCTATCGCGGTTCCGGCCGCCTCGGAGGACGGACCGCGCTCATCACCGGCGGCGACAGCGGGATCGGCCGCGCGGTCGCGATCGCGTTCGCCCGTGAGGGCGCCGACGTCGCCATTGCCTACTACGACGAGCACGACGACGCCCGCGAGACCGCCCGCTGGATCCGCGAGGCCGGCCGCCGCGCCCTCGCCTTCGACGGCGACCTCACGGATCGTGAGCACTGCCGCGACGTCGTGCGCCGCACCGCGGATGAGTTCGTCCGCATCGACGTCCTCGTCAACAACGCCGGCTTCGAGTGCGAGACCGCCGATCTGGCCGACATCACCGTCGAACAGCTCGAACGGACCTTCCGCACCAACGTCTTCGCCTATCTCTGGATGGCGCAGGCCGCACTCGAGCACATGGATCGCGGCGGCGTCATCATCAACACCGGCTCCGTCACGGCGCTCGAGGGGAACCGCTCGCTCATCGACTACGCCGCGAGCAAGGGCGCAATCCACGTCCTGACCAAATCACTGGCCGACGCCCTGGCCGATCGCGGGATCCGCGTCAACTGCGTCGCGCCCGGGCCCGTGTGGACACCGTTCATCCCCGCCACGCTCACCAAGGAGCACGTCGATCGTTTCGGCGGCGACACCCTCTGGCAGCGCCCGGCACAGCCGGCGGAGATCGCGCCCAGCTACGTCTTCCTCGCCTCCGACGACGCCCGCTACTTCACGGGCGAGATCCTGGCGCCGACCGGGCGGACGACGACGCGGTGAGCCGATTGCGGACCAGGTTTTACTTTTTCGATTTTACCGATTCCGTCACACGTTTGGCCGGATTCGGTATGGACCCCACGCCGGGACCGGGCGCGCATTGAACGCCGATATCCGGCGCGATCTGGCGCGGCCATGAGGCATCCCGGCCGGCGATCGGCCTCGATTGCCTACACCAGAGCTCGGCAGCACACGGGCAGATGGATTTCGCGTTGAGACGAATCGAAAAAGTAAAACCTGGTCCGGTATTACGAACGTGCATCCCGCACCTTGATCTGGAGCTCCGGGTCCGCCGCCGCAGGCGGCGGCACGGGCGCCTCGTAGCCGTAGAGGCGTGCTTCCTCGCGTGTCCCCGCGCCCAGCGGGTAGCGCCAGTACCGCCACGGCTGTGAAACCAGGTGCCGCGATGCGCGCCGGACCGCGACTTCCGGCACATCGCCCAGGATGTCCTTCCCGAGTCGCAGCCGCACGCGGTCCAGCGCCTGGAGATTCGCGTCCACGTCCTCATCGCGCGCCCGTTTCCAGAGCGCGCCGAGCGCGTGCAGCACGCTGCGGGCGGGGAGACTGCCCGTCTCCGGCAGGAACGACACCGTCCGGAAGAACGGGTAGTGCACGATGATGTCGACATCGACCTCGAGGAGCCAGATCCCGGAACGGCCGCTGCGGACGGCATCGATGGCGGCGGTTCGGTGCGCGGCGAGCGTTTCGTCCGTCCCGAGTCGTGCGTAGGGGATCCAGATCTCGCGGTAGTGCATGTCGGTCACGACCCATTCGAGCATGCCGGCGTCGGCGCCGTCCGCGCGGATCCAGAGGTCGACGCGCTCCCAGTCGCGCTCCCAGAACTTGTTCAGCTCCGCGGGCGAGAAGATGAGGTATCGCCAGACCCAATAGCAGCGGCCTTCGAGCCAGTAGGGCGCGTCCTGGTCGCGGGCGTAGGGTCGCCCGGGCCCGTCGGCGGTGTAGAGGAGGAGGGCCGGCGGGACGGGGCGCGGCAGGAAGAACCAGTCGGCCAGCAGGTAGAGCGCGAAGAGGCCGGCGAGCGACCAGAAGAACGGCGCCCAGTCGTCGCGGCCCGGCTCGATGATGCTGAGGAGGTAGCGCCCGAAGACGAGGGGGAGCGCGCCGAACAGCGCGGTCGCCCAGTCGCGGAAGGTGAGATAGAGGAGGAGGACGAGGAGCGGCACGCCGACCGGGATCCAGTAGTCCTCGACGACGGCGAGCGAGCCGGCGGCGCTGACGAGCGGCGCCGCGATCGCGACGATCAGGATGGCGGTCAGCGACGCGAACGGGATCTTGTTCGCGGCCCAGAAGAGGCTACAGAACCCCGAGATGCGGTAGGGGTCGAGGACGTCGCGCGCCAGCACGTGCTCGCCCTTCCGGACATGGACCCGGCCGGGGCCGGCAGGGATGAGCGAGAGCCGGTAGCGGTCCAGCGCGGCGCGCACCTCGCCGCGCACGCCGCGCTCGAATTTCGGCCAGTACCGACTGAGCCGCCGGAACGAGCGCAGCGGCAGGAGCAGCAGCGCCGCGATGAAGAGGACCGGATAATGGCGGAACCGCGGCAGTTCGATGTCCGGCCGGTCGATCCCGAGCCGGAAGAGCGCCGGGTCGATCAGCCCATCCCGGACGTGCCGCTCCGGGATGATCCCGCCCAGCCGGAGCACGTTCGCCCAGTAGTCCGTGAAGAGGAACGGGCCGCGCAGCAGGCGTTGCCCGCGCAGCCAGCGGACCAGGGCGCCGGCGCGGTGGGCCGCCTCCGGGTGCGTGGATTCGGTCTTCGGCATCGGGTTCTCACGCGCGGCCGCTCGGGCGGACCGCACGCAAGGCATACGCCGGGCGGCGAATGCAACGAAACTCGGCCGCGGGCACGTACGCCCCCGCGGGCGGCCGTTCCATGCTCCAGCGTGCACCAAAGGCGGGTGGAGGACTCATGCCGGGTTGGGTTGCTCGATGCGTGCTTCGGGGCGGCATCCGTGCCGATGCGGGTGAGCCCGACGTCAGCCGTGAACGACGACCGGCGTGGCCGCCGGCGGCGCGCCCGCCATGATCCGCCGGATCTCCGCCCGGTCGGCCTCCGAGGGCAGCCCCCACTCCCGTTCGTAGCCGAACACGTCGAACAGGTTCATGGCGCCGAACCGCTCGTCGAGGATCTCCATGTGGTCGCACGTCACGAGCGCCGGGTGCACGACGCCGCACGCGCGGCTCAGCATCGCCAGCTCCTTGCGCAACGTGGAGATGTAGTTCGCGACGCGCGCCGCCTTGGATGTCGGGTCCAGCCCGCGCATGAGCCAGCGGCTCTGCGTCGCCACGCCCGTCGGGCAGCGGCCGGTGTGGCAACGTTGGGCCTGGATGCACCCCACGGCGAGCATCGCCTCGCGGCCGACGTTGACCATGTCGCATCCGAGCGCGAACGCGACCAGCGCGGTCTGCGGGAACCCCAGCTTCCCCGAGCCGATGAAGACGATGTCCTCGTGGAGACCCGCCTCGGCGAAGACCCGGTAGACGCGGCTCATCCCCAGTTTGAACGGCAGTGCCACATGGTCCGTGAAGACCAGCGGCGCCGCGCCGGTCCCGCCCTCGCCGCCGTCGATCGTGATGAAGTCGACGCCGCGGTCCCCTCGCACCATGAGGCGCGCCAGCTCCTGCCAGAACCCCAGCTCGCCCACCGCAGACTTGATCCCGACCGGCAGCCCCGTCGCCTCCGCCAGCCGCTCGACGAAGTCCAGCAGGCCGTCGGCATCCGAGAACTCCGCGTGGTACGCCGGACTGATGCAGTCCCGGCCGAGCGGGATGAGTCGGATTGCCGCGATCTCCTTCGTCACCTTCGCGGCGGGGAGCACGCCGCCCAGCCCCGGCTTCGCGCCCTGGCTCAGCTTGATCTCGATCGCGCGCACCGGATTCGCGGCGACCGCCTCCAGGAACCGCTCCATGCTGAACCGGCCGCGTTCGTCCCGGCAGCCGAAGTACGCCGTCCCGATCTGCCAGATCAGGTCCGCGCCCTTCCGGTGATAGGGCGAGATCCCGCCCTCACCCGTGTTGTGCAGGCTTCCCGCCAGCCTCGCGCCACGGTTCATCGCCTCGACCGCCGCCGCGCTCAGCGAGCCGAAACTCATCCCCGAGATGTTGACGACGGACTCCGGCCGGAACGCCCGCGCCCGACCACGCGCCCGGCCCAGCACCTTCGCGCACGGAAGCCGGTGGAGGCCATCTGCGTGCGCCGGCTCGCGCGGCTGTGCGGATGGGCTCGCCGATCCGTGCGGGTCTGCAACGCGCGGACCCGTGCCCGCAGGCGCCTTCGTCGCGTCGGTCGTTCGCGCGTGAGCGGGACCCTCCGCGCCATTCGCCGTGGGCGCGGAGGGTCCGGCAGCGCTCGCGGACGGCCCGGGCGCGGCCCGCAGCTCCGCCGGTGGGAACGCCGCGTGCTTGATGATCAGGTGGTGCGGCGCGAGCTCGAGGTCGTTGTCCGTGCCGAAACCGAAATAGTTGTTCTGCCGCTTGGCCGATGCGTAGACCCAGCGCCGCTGGTCGCGCGTGAACGGCCGCTCCTCGTCATCGCTCGTCACGATGTACTGGCGCAGCTCCGGTCCCAGCGACTCGAGGATGTAGCGCAGGTGTCCGATGACGGGGTAGTTGCGCAGGATGGCATGCTTCCGCTGCACGACGTCGTAGAAAAAGACGACGACGAGGAACGCGAACACTGCGACTCCGATCCACATCCACATGGCGAGCTCCCGCGGACCAGGCTGACGGCTTCGTGAAGGTGGAATACGAACGATGGGGCGGGTGGTTCCGCCGTCGGGAGGGGACGATGGAAGCGGAGCGCCCGCGGCCGACGGGGTTGGTGCGCCGTTCTACGGCGTCCGCCATGGCTGCCATCGCGGGGCGGTGTCGTCGCCGCGAGCGTCGTTCGTGAGATTGGTCTGCTCGCCGCCGTCGGCGTTCATGACGTAGATCTCGAGGTCGCCATCGCGGTCGCTCACGAAGGCGATCCGCGTCCCGTCCGGTGACCAGGCGGGGTCGACGTCGTCTCCGCCGGGGGCGTTCGTGAGGTTGACCACGCCGGTGCCGTCGGCGTTCATGATGTAGATCTCCCAGTCGCCGCTGCGGTCGCTCTCGAACAGGATCTTGCTCCCGTCGGGTGACCAGACGGGGTCGACGTCGTCTCCGCCGTCGTTCGTGAGATTGATCAGGTTGCCGCCGTCGTCGTCCATCACATGGATCTCCAGGTTGTCGATGACGTAACGGACGAATGCGATCCGGTCACCGTCCGGCGACCATACGGGATCGGTGTCCGTGCCGCCGCCCGCCGTCAGGTTCGTCGTATCGCCGCCGCCGGCGTTCATGACGTATATGTCCCAGCTCACGCTGCGCCGGCTCTCGAAGGCGATCCGCGTCCCGTCCGGCGATCCCGCGGGATTGCCGTCCATTTCCTCGTGCTGCGTCAGATTGGTCGGGTCGCTGCCATCGGCGTTCATGGCGTAGATCTCCTGGTTGCCGTCACGGTCGCTGACGAACGCGATCTTCCCGCCGCCCGGCGACCAGACGGGGGAGTGGTCGTAACCGTCGGCGTTCGTGAGATTGGTCCGATCGGTACCGTCGCTATCCATGACATGGATCTCGTAGTCGTTGCCGCCCGCCTGCACGAAGGCGATCCGCGTCCCGTCCGGCGACCAGACCGGGTCGCGGTCCTCGTAGGAATGGTTCGTGAGGTTCTTCTGATCGGCGCCGTCGGCGAACATGAGGTAGATCTCTTCATTGCCGTCGCGGTCGCTGACGAACGCGATCCGGTCCAGTACGCTCAGCTCCGCGGTGCCGTGCGCCGCCCCGGACGTGGCCGTGATCCGCGTCGCGCCGCCGTTCGCCGTCGCCGTGACCAGCCCGGCCGAGTCCACCGTGGCGACCGCTTCGTCGGCACTGGACCAGGCGAGTCCCGCATCCTCGCCCTCGACCACGAACCCGTTCGCGTCCAGCACCACGGCGGTCAGTCGCGCGGTGTCGCCCCGGCCGAGACGGAGCTCCGCAGGGCTCACTTTCACGCTCGCCGGAACCTGCTCGACCGTGACCGTCGCCGTGTCGGCCGCCGAGCCGGAGATCGCCACAATCCGCGCCACGCCCTCGGCGACCGCCGACACGCGGCCCGCACCGGATAGCGTCGCCACATCGTCATCCAGACTGCGCCAGGCCACGGCTGCATCCGTCATGATCTCGCCGTCCCGGTCACGCACCTCGGCCTCGAGGCGGACCGTGTCGCCGATCGCGGCGAGGGTGGCGGCGTCGGGCGAGATTTCGAGCGACGCCGCCGCACCGTGCGCGGGATCCGGGCCGGGGCCGGTCCCCGCGTCGTCGTCGCCGCCGCAGGCGAGGAACAGCGGCAAGAGCAGCAGGCCGAAGTGGGTTCGTGTAAGCATTGTCGCAACTCCGGAAAGACGATCGGCGAACGGCGTCGGTCCGAACGCGCGGCGCGTAGGGCGGACCTGCCTCGCCTCCATTGGAACAGGGCGACAAACCGGGGCGGAGTTGGACACTCCGCGCCCGCGACGACCCGCCGCGTCTCGCGCGCGACCGGCGGAGGTCCGTGCATCGCGCGGCGCGACCGCGCCCGGCCCGTCCCCGCCCACGCGCCCGATGTCCACCTCGCCGCCCCTTCGTCGCCATTGATCCCGGGGTCGCACACCGTCGCACGTGCGATCCGGACCATTCACGGTGGAGGAATCCAATGTCTGGCGGAACCTCGCTTCACGCCCATCCCGCCGCTCGAGCGGCGCTCCTGCTCTGGATCCTGGCGACGCTGGCCACGGCCTGCGACTCCGATCCGGCCGAGCCCACCGCGGAACTCCCCGAGCCGTGCGATGCCGTGGGCGCGGCGGGGGATCCGTACGGCGTGGGCGTCAACTGCCGCACGGTCGAGGTGGACGGCTACCCGAGGGAGTACCTGGTCTATGTCCCGCCCGGCTACACGTTCACGGCGGAGACACCGGCGCCCGTAGTCCTGATGTTCCACGGCGGCAGCGGCAACGGCGAGCGGTTCCTGCGGATCTCGCGGTGGAAGGAGAAGGCGGACGAGGTCGGGCTGATCGCCGTCTTCCCGACCGGCCTCGAGTACTTCGTGCTCGACGAGGGCCGGTGGACGACCCGCTGGAACGAGTTCAACCTGCTCAACGAGGTGGACCTCGAGCAGCGGCCGGACGGCTACCCCGACGACGCGCCGTGGCCTGCGGACGACGTCGGCTTCGCACGCGCCATGCTGGATGACCTCGTGGCCCTCGCCCGCGCGGATCCCGAACGCCTGTACGCGTCCGGCTTCTCCAACGGCGCCACCTTCACCTCGCGGCTCGCCATCGAGGCGACCGACCGCATCGCCGCGTTCGCGTACGTCGGCGGGGGATTCTGCGACCCGGTGGACGCCGACTGGACGAGCGCGCCGCCGCGGAACACGTTCCAGGTGTTCGGCGCGGCCGATCACAAGATCCTCGGGCTCATCGCGCAACAGGGCGGGCCCGAGCTCGAGAGCATGCCGCTCGATGCCGATTCCATCCTCGCCATCGCCCCGCTCGCCCGGTGCATGCAATCCCAGGTCGATGCCTACGCGCTGGACTGGGATCGCTACGACGTCCGGGAGGAGAACACGCTCGTGCACTTCCAGTGGAGCGAGCCGGCGGCCGGGAACCCGGACCGGGGGAACAGCCACCAGTTCGCCATCCTCGCGGGTCTCGACCACAACTATCCGAACGGGGCCAACAACCCGCTCGGGTGGGTCGCCGTGGACCGGTTCTGGGAATTCTTCCGGGATCTGCGGCTGACGAATTGACGATGCGCCGCCGCCGATGTCCAATCCGCCGATCGTCCGTCGCCATGGATCCCGGGGCCGCACGAGGGGGATGTCCCGCGGCCCGGCACCCTGATGGCGGAGGAGACGAATGATTGGCGCAAGCGCCCTTCGCGGCCGGTGGCCGGCCCGAATCATCATGACCCTCGGCGCTGTCGCGGCGCTCGCCGCGGCATGCGATTCCGACCCGGCCGAGCCCGGGATGAACGAGGTCGAGGATCCGATGGAGCTGCCGGTGGATCCTCCGGAGCTGCCGGAGCCGTGCGACGCGGCGGGCGTGGCCGGGGATCCGTACGTCGGCGGCGTCAACTGCCGCACGGTCGAGGTGGACGGCTACCCGCGGCAGTACCTGGTCTACGTGCCGCCCGGTCACACCTTCACGGCGGCGTCGCCCGCGCCCGTGGTCCTCATGTTTCATGGCGGCAGCCAGACGGGCGAGCGGTTCTACCGGCTCTCGCGGTGGAAGGAGAAGGCGGATGAGGTCGGGCTGATCGCCGTCTTCCCGACGGCGCTCAGGCACTACCTGATCGAGGACGACCGCTGGGCGACGCAGTGGCACGACTACTACGTGGCGCCCGAGATCGATCCGACGCGGCGGCCGGCCGGCTACCCCGAGGACGCGCCATGGCCGGCGGATGACGTGGCGTTCGCGCGCGCCATACTGGACGACCTCGAGAGCACGGCGTACGCGGACCCGGAGCGGATGTACGCGACCGGCTTCTCGAACGGCGCCTCGATGACCGCGCGACTGGCTATCGAGGCGACGGACCGCATTGCCGCCTTCGCGTACGTCGCCGGCCGATTCTGCGACCCGGTGGACGCGGATTGGACGGCCGCGCCGCCGCGGCCGGCCATCCTGGTACTCGGCACGATCGACGGTAAGATCCTGGGGCACATCGTCGACGGGGACACGACGGCGTTCGAGCCGCTGCCGCTCGACGCCGACTCTCTGCTCGACCACGACGCGCTCGTCGGCTGCCTCGAGTCCGCGGTCGCCGGCTTCGACCTGGCGTGGGAGCCGTACGACGTGCTCGAGCTGAACGGCCAGACCAACATCGAGTGGAGCACGCCGCTCGGTCAGCCGTGGGGGAACAGCTTCCGGCTCATCGTGCTCGGGGGGCTCGGGCACAGGTACCCGAACGGCGAGAACAAC
This sequence comes from Longimicrobiales bacterium, assembly GCA_036381495.1. Taxonomy (GTDB): domain Bacteria; phylum Gemmatimonadota; class Gemmatimonadetes; order Longimicrobiales; family RSA9; genus DASVCS01. The sequence goes on along the minus strand of DASVCS010000059.1, from coordinate 114,681 downwards.
CCGCTCGAGTGGGACGCGGCGGACCGGTTCTGGGAGTTCTTCCGGGACCTTCGACTGACGCCCTGACGCGGCGGGTGCGCGAGCGAAAGTAGCGCGGAGCCGGGCGCGGAGCCGATCCGAACACTCCGCCGAGCGGTCGTACCGGGGAAGAGAGGGGCGGGCCGATCCACGTGGATCGGCCCGCCCTTTCCGGTTGCTCACCCTCCGCGTCGCGCTAGGGCAGCACCCGGATCAGTCCGACCCTCGGCAGACCGCTGTCCGTGATCCATCCGCCGACGACCATCTTCCCGTCGATCGGCTGGATCACCACGTCGCTGGCCACGTCCAATCCGCCGAAGAAGTCCGCCGTGACGAGGCCGTCCGTACCGAAGTCCGTGTCGACCGTGCCGTCGTCCAGCAGGCGGACCACGCCGAAGTCGTCGTCGCCTTCGCCGACGATGAGGATCCGGCCCGTGTCGTCCAGCGCGATGCCGTTGGCGCCGGAGAGCAACGTGGACACGACCATCCCCCCGCCGAAACCGGCATCGGCAGCCCCGTTCGCGTCGTAGCGCGCGACGAACGCGTCGGTGCCGAAGCTGCCGGAGACCAGGATCCGGTCGCTCGCATCCACGGCCACGTCGAGCGCCCACTCGGCGTCGGCGGTCGGCACCCGCACGATGCCGCCGCTGCCGAAGCTTGAGTCCAGGATCCCGCTCGCATCGAAGCGCGCGACGCCGATGTCCGGGTCGGAGCCGCCGGACGGGGCCGCCCGCCCGACGACCACGATCTTGCCGTCGGACTGGAGCGCGGCCGCGTAGCCGATGTCCGAGTCGCCGGCGAGGTCCACGGTCGCCGTGCCGTCGCCATCGGCACCGAACGTCGAATCGGGGACGCCCGCGCTCGTGTAGCGCGCCAGCGCGAATTCGGAGTCGATCCCGGCGCCTACGAGCGCGAGGCCGGCAAGCACGATCGCGCCGTCCGGCTGGATCAGGATGTCGTATGCCGCGTCGATCCGGCCATCGAAGTCGGTCGTCACCACGCCGCCGTTGCCGAAGCCGGCGTCGGGCGCGCCATCCGCCTCGAAGCGGGCCAGGCCGAAGTCGTCGTCGGCCGGAAGGCTGACCGGATCGACCGCACCCCCGGCGACCAGGATCCGGCCATCGGGCTGCACGGCGACGTCGTACAGCCGTGTGTCGCCGGTGCCGAAGCTCACCGCGACCTCGCCGTTCGTGCCGAAACCGGTGTCCAGCGTGCCATCGGCGTTGTAGCGCACCAGCGTGTTCCTGCCGACCGCCAGGATCTTGCCGTCCGCCTGGAGCGCCAGCGCCGTCGCGATGCGGTCATCCGAGTCGGGGCCGATGTCCACCTTCACGATGCCGCCCGTGCCGAAGCCGGGGTCCAGCAAGTCGCTCGACGGCGTCACGCACGTCACGAGGATGTCCGTCACGTCCTGATCGGCGATCGTGCCCTGGCCGTTCGTGACCGTGCACGCCTGCAGCGGGTCGCTCGGCTGCTGGTCGACGGTGACGTCGTAGCTCCGGCCCGGCGGGTACCCGACTGGGAAGGCGAACGGGCCGTTGTCCGTGATCGCGATGACCGCGGCGATGTTCCTCAGTTCGAGGCCCGTGCCCTCCAATCCGGTCACGGTCCCGCCCACCGTGTATTCGGCCGGCGGCGGCTGGTCGTCGTCCAGGATCGTCAGCTCCGCGTTCGCCAGACCGAGCGTGGCGCAGCCGCCGGGAGACGTGAGCGACAGCATCACGGTCTCGTCCGCCTCCTCGTCATCGTCCGTGAGGATCGGGACCGGAACCGCCCGCCGCCCCTCCTCCCCGTCGGCGAAGAGGATCAGCGTCGTGACCGATTGGTAGTCCGATCCGGCGGTGGCCGTCCCGTCGCCCGCGGCGAAGACCACGCTCGCGGGGCCGGCACTGCCCCCGGTCCGGGTCACCGCGATCGCGGTGTTGCCACCCGGCCACTCGGCATCCAGGAATGCGGCCGTTTCGAACGCGATCGTGCCGCCCGCGCCGGCTGCCGCGTTCGGTTCGCATGGCGGCGCCGGCGCCGGCGACCACACGACATCGTCAGGGATCTCATCGGGTGCCGGGAGCAGCGTCAGCCCGTCGTACTCGACCGTGAGTCCGTCGCTCGTGGCCGGGTCCCGGAAGTACGCCGCGAGATACGACTCGCGCTGCCGCCGGTTGCGGACGGTGGCCCGCACCTTCATGACGACCTCGAACGCCTCGCCAGCATCGACCGAATCGAGCGGGATGTCGACCGCGACCGGCGCGTCCAACCGGATGCGCGGGTGCCGGCCCGAGCCGTCCGTGTCCATCTCGAAGTCGAAGTCGCCGGAGCGGAAGAGCGGGTCGACCGAGAGCGAGCCCGTGTAGACGTCCGGGTACCACTCGGCGCCCCAGCCGAAGAGCTTCGCCGTCGCGTTCGCGAAGTAGAACGCCTCGAGCGGCTCGGTGCGCGTCGGATCCGTGTACGCGTAGTACGTCGCCTCGATCTCGCCCTTCATCAACTCAGCGCACTCACCGGCGAACTCGACCAGCACGCCGCGCACCCACCACGGACACTCGGCGTGCGTCGGCTCCGACGCGTTGTCATCGATCGCCTCGAGCTGCACCTGCGTGATGATGAACCGGAGCGACGCATCCTCCGCGTCCTTCCGGAATCGCAGCACCTGGCCGAGCTTCGACTCGCTGCCGACCGCACTGTCCGGCGCGGCCAGCCCGTCGGGCGCCGGCGCCTGCGCGGAAACCCAGAACGTCTGGCCGGTCTCGTTCGAGAACACCTCGGCGGTGGCGGTCGGTCCGACGTCCGGCGGCCGGACCACCAGTCCGCCGATCTCTTCCACGACGTCGACGACGCCCCCTTCCTGGGCACCGGCCGTGAGGAGCGAGTCGAACGCCGGATCGTTCGCGAGGCGGTAGATCGACCAGTTCCGGAATACCGAGCCGACCTCGAGCCCCGGCGACTCCTCCGGTTCTTGCGGCGTCTCGTCGCCGCACCCCGCGAGCGTGAGCATGAACGCGATCGGAACCCAGCGTCGCACCCGGCGCATGGCACCCTCCTTCCCGGTTCTCGCCGTTCGGGGCGCAGCCTCGCGCGTCGCCCCTGACCCCTGACCATGGCGACAGAACGGGCGGCAAATGGACATCCGCGCCGGTGTCCAATCTCGAGGGCGGTTTGTCGCCTTGATGGATGGGGAGACCGGCTCCGGCAGGCGCCGGCGGCCACTCACGGGGTGATGGGCGATCGATGGGGCGCGTGGATCAGGACGCGTCGTCCGGCCGCTCCGGCGGAGCAGCGGCATCGCCGTCCGGCTCGGCGGCCAGCAGGTCGCGCTCGACTTCCTTGCGGAGCCAGGCGCGCGCCAGCAGCCAGTCGCGCTGGACCGTCTTCAGCGAGACCTCCAGGACGTCGGCCGTCTCCTGGAGCGTGAGTCCGGCGAAGAAACGGCATTCGACGACGCGCGCGGCACGCGGGCTCGCCTTCGCCAATCGCTCGAGGGCCTCGTCGATGGCCGTCAGCTCGTCGGCAGCGTCGTCGCTGAGGAAGGCGGCGGCATCGTCGAGCGGGAGGAGCGCGCGACCCGAACCGCGCTTCTTGCGTTTGCGGGTGCGCGCGTGGTCGATCAGCACACGTCGCATCGCCTGGGCGGCGATCGCGAAGAAATGACGGCGATCCGCCGCGCCCAGCTCGCCCCGTCCCGCCATTCGCATGTAGGCTTCGTGGACGAGCGCGGTCGAGCCGAGCGTGTGGCCCGGGTCCTCGCGGCGGAGCTGCGCCCGTGCCAGCGACCGCAGCTCGTCGTAGACGAGCGGGATCAGCCGGTCCAGCGCCTCGGCGTCGCCTTCACGGAGTCGGGCGAGCAGTCGGGTTACCGGGCCTTCGGGCATTCGGGTCTGCGGACCGCTCCGGGGGAGAGGGCGGCGGTCGGACAGGGTGAATCATGCTACGTGGTCCGCTCCGCGTTGCGTTCCCGCGGCGGACGGCCGCCGCGTGCCGTGCAGCCCGAGTGCCCGCATTCGAGCCGGAGCCTCCGGGCACGGCGTACGGTGGCGCAGCTTCTGCCGCTGCGGTAAACTGGGCGCGGGGGCCTGCGGCGCTACGCACGGGTCGCCGGCGCAGGCCGTGGGCAAGATGCAAGCTACGGCTTTTCCGCCGGAATTCAACCGGTCCGTTCGATCGAGGCGGTCATGGATCCGGACGCCTGGGAGAGACTCCAATCCGCGTTCTTCGGTGCGCTCGCGGTCGCGCCCGAGGAGCGCGAGGCCTATCTCGACCGTGCGTGCGCCGGGGACGCGGAGTTCCGCGCGGAGGTCAATGCCGTGCTCGCGGCGCACTTCACGGCCGGCGAGCCGGACGGGGTGACGTCGGCGGACGAGGTGCCGCGCGTGCCCGGCTCGATGATGGGTGCCCGGATCGGCGCCTATCGGCTCGAGGAGCTCCTCGGCCGCGGCGGCATGGGCGAGGTCTATCGGGCGCAGCGGGTCGACGAGCAGTACCATCGGGAGGTCGCGGTCAAGGTGGTCCGCTCCGGCCTCGGCGCGGACGAGGTCAGCCGGCGTTTCCGCATCGAGCGGCAGATCCTCGCCAACCTCCAGCATCCCAGCATCGCGACGTTGCTCGAGGGCGGAGTCACCCCGGACGGGCAGCCGTATCTGGTGATGGAGTACGTCCGCGGCGTTCCCATCACCGAGTACGCCGATGCGCATCGGCTCGCCGTCCGGGAACGGCTCCGGCTCTTCCGGACGGTGTGCGAGGCGGTCCAGTACGCGCACCGCAACCTGGTGGTGCATCGCGACCTCAAGCCGTCGAACATCCTGGTCACGGCCGAGGGTCGGGTGCGGCTCCTCGATTTCGGCATCGCGAAGCTGCTCGATCCCGAGGACGCGGGCGCGATGGCGGCCCGGACCGCCGACACACTCGTGTTCACGCCCGGATACGCGGCGCCGGAGCAGCTCCAACGACAGCCGATCACGACGGCCACGGACGTCTACGCGCTGGGCGTGCTGCTCTACGAGCTGCTCACCGGCGCGCGACCGTTCGATGCGTCGACGCCTCTCGAGTTCTATCACGCCGTCTGCAACCGCGAGCCGAGCCCGCCCAGCGCCTTGCTGGAGACAGGCTCCGGCCGGATCCGGTCCGCCGGAACGTCCGCCGCGGATGTCGCCGCCGTCCGGCACACGCGGCCCCGCGATCTGGCCCGGCAGCTCCGCGGCGACCTCGATCACATCGTCCTGATGGCGCTGCGCAAGGAGCCCGAGCGCCGTTACGCATCGGCCGGCCAGTTCGCCGAGGACGTGACCCGTTTCCTCGACGGCCGGCCGGTGCTCGCCCGGCCGGACTCCGTCGGCTACCGGCTCCGCAGGTTCATCGGCCGCAACCGTGCAGCCGTGACGCTGGCGAGTCTCGCGGCGGCGTCGCTCGTCTTCGGCCTCCTCGGGACGACGTGGCAGGCGCGGCGCGCCCGCGCCGAGGCCGTTCAGGCCGCGGCCGACCGCGATCGGGCGGAACGCCTCTCTGCGCTGCTGGTCGACATGTTCCGCATGTCCGACCCGAACTCGACGCGCGGCGAGACCGTCACCGCGAGGGAGGTCCTCGCCCGCGGCGCCGAGCGCATCGCGGACGACTTCGCCGGCGATCCGGAATCCCAGGCCGATCTGCTCGCCGAGGTGGGACGGATCTACGAGAATCTGGGACTCTTCGATGACGCGAGCGGTCAGCTCGAGCGCGCGCTCGAATTGCGGCGCACGGTGCACGGCGAGGCGCACCCGCGGGTCGCGGAGAGCATGACCCGCCTCGCGGAGCTGCGCATCCAGCAGGGGCGAGAGGCGGAGGCGGTCGGGTTGGCCAGGACCGCGACGGCGATCCTCCGCGAGCACGGTCGAGCAGGGGAGCCGCACCCCGCGCTTGCCGAGGCGTTGCTCGCGCTCGGCGGCGCACTGCGCCTCGCCGGATCGCCCGAGGCGACATCCGAGGCCTCCGAAGCGTACACGGAAGCGCTCTCGCTGCTCAGGCGGAGCGCGAACCCCGACGACGCACGGATCGCGCAGGCGCTCTACGGTCTGGCCGTCGCCGCGCATGGTCAGGGCGAATTCGATCGCGCGGACTCGCTACTCGAGCGGTCGATCGAGCGCTACGCCCGACTCGGCGGCGCACCGCATCCGGAGATGGCGACGAGCCTGAACGAGCTCGGGACGCTGCGCATGATCCGCCGCCGCCCCGCAGAGGCCGAGCCTCTCTTCCTCCGGGCGCTCGCGCTGCGCCGGCAGATCTACGGCGAGGCGCATCCGGCGGTCGCGCAGACGCTCATGGGGCTCGCGCGCGCGCGTTCGCTCCTCGGCCGTTTCGCGGATGCCGTGGACGTCGGCGAGGAGGCCGTCGCCATGGCCGATTCGGTGTGGGGCAGCGATCACCCGGGTGCGGCGGAAGCGCGCCTGGTGCTCGGCTTCATCCTCCTCAACGTCGACGAGGGCGAACGCGCGGTGCAGCTCATGGAGGAGGCGAACGCCGTGCACCGCGCGCGGTACGCGCCCACGCATCCGCTCGTGTTCGGGACGGAGATCACGATCGCGCAGGCCTACGCGTCGATGGGTCAGTTCGACCGGGCGCGCACGCACCTCACCGGGACGCTCGATCGGATGGACGCCGTGCTCGGCCGCGACCACCCGTATCGCGCGTCCGTTCTGCTCAATTTCGCGAGATTGGATCTCGGCGCCGGCCGGCTCGACGATGCCGAGACGAATGCGCAGGCATCGCTTGCGCTGACGCGCAGGGTGCTCCGCCCCGACCACCGCTTCGGGCTGTGGGCGCGGATGGTCCTGGCACAGGTGCACATGGCCCGGGGCCGGCTCGCGCTCGCCGACTCGCTGCTGCGCGACCTGCTGGAGACGCAGCGCGCGACGGTGGGCGCCAGGCATCCCGAGACCGCTCTCACGCTCGTCCGGCTCGCGGACGTGGAAACGCGGCTTGGACGACCGGCCAATGCCGAGGCGAATGCGCGCGCCGCACTGGCCATCTTCGAATCGGTGCGCGAGCGCGGTCCGAGCCTGGCCGAGGCCCGGAGCGTCCTGGGCGCGGCCCTCGCGGCGCAGGGACGGGTCGCGGAAGCGGAACCGCTGCTCCGTAGCGCGCTCGAGGCGCTGGCCCGGGCACGCGGTGCAACGCCGAGCCAGGTCGCGGCCGCGGAGGAGAGACTCCAGCGGCTCACGACGGCTCGATCGCAGGGACGGCAGGGATAGCACGGTTCACCCGCGGGTTCGGAGCCGTGTGGCCGCTCGCTGCACTCGGTCCGCGGGCGCGTGCGACTCCGGAGGGACGCGGCAACCGCTTTGGAGAGGAGCCGACACGATCGCGGCTTCCCTGAGCTGGAGCGGCTGAACCGGGATGCGGCGTTCCGGCGGGCAGGCTCAACGTCGCGGCTGTCCGGTCGCCGATACGACGTCGGAAGAGACGCGCGGATGCCTTCGAACAAGGGCTGGATTGACCGGATCCCTCACGCGACCACCGACTGCTCCCGCAGGCGGCCGGCTACATCTCGACCGTGCTCGCCTAGCCCCACCCACCCCCTCCCGAACCCGCATCGAACGCCCGCCCCTACACCACCCCGAACAGCAACTCGAGATACCCGCGATACTGCCGGAGCTGCACCGCCACCGCCTCCGGGTCCGCCATCGCCCGCGAGAGCAGGAACGATCCCTCGAAGACCACCCACAGCATGTCCGCCAGCGCATCGGGATCCACCTCGATGCGCGGCGGATGCAACGCCACCGCCTCACGGACCTTCGCGCCCAGCCGCTCGCGCCACAACACCGTCGCGTCACGAATGATCCGGTGCGTGTCCGCATCGAAGAGCTGCGCTTCGTAGCAGAACGACGCGAAGAGACAGCCCGGGTGCGGCTCGGCGAACTCCTCCATCTCCTCCGCACACAACTCCACGAACGCCACGAGCTGCTCCGCCGGATCATCACTCGCCCGCTCCGCCTCCTCCATCGTCCGCTCCAGCAGCCCCGCATCCAGATCGGCGTAACGCTCCACCAGCGCGCGCGCCAGATCCATCTTCGAGCGGAAATGGTGGAAGAACGCGCCCTTCGTGACCCCCGCCGCCTCCACGATCGCCTCCACCGAGGTCCCCGCGTAGCCGTGATCCAGGATCAACGCCTCGGCGGTGTCCATGATCTGCGTGCGTGTTTCCGTCCCGTCCTTCGGCATGCGGCGATGATAACGGACCGGTTGGTATTGATCAAGGGGCGCCTGCGGCGCCAAGGCTGGGGTTTGCCCGGGAGGGGGTGCGGTGGAGGGGAGGACGGCCCGGCATGGCCGGGAACTGCCGGGAACGGGAGCGGGAGCGGGAACGTTTACGTTTACGGGATGGGGGCGCCCGAAGGAAGCCTCCGTTTCCACGCTTACGTTTACGGGATGGGGGCGGCGGAGACGCGGCGGGGCCGCGCACCCGCACGCGCACGGGCGTGCGCCGGCAGATTGCCCCTTGACACGCGTCGCCACGCGTCGTAATTATACCAACCGGTTGGTACTGTACACGAGAACCTACATCGACGGAGGGCCGCATGGCAGCGGCAATGGAACAGACGGCAGTCGAATTCGACGCGGCGCGGGCGGAGGCGTTCGGCGAGCGGATGGTCGGGGCGTTCAACGAGGCGGCCGTGCTGTTCATGATATCGATCGGGCATCGGCTGGGGCTGTTCGACGCGCTGGCGGAGCGGGGCGCGGTGACGAGCGATGCGCTCGCGGAAGCGACCGGGCTTCAGGAGCGCTACGTGCGCGAGTGGCTGTCGGCGCTGGCGGTCGGCCGCGTGATCGAGCTGGACGACGCCGGCCGGTTCCGTCTGCCGCCGGAACACGCGGCGCTGCTGACGCGGAGCGCGCCGGAGAACCTGGCCGTGGTCGCACAGTATTTCGCGGTACTCGGCGGGGTCGAGGATGAACTGGTGCGCTGTTTCCGGGAGGGCGGGGGCGTGCCGTACGAGCGCTACAACCGGTTCCATGAGGTGATGGCGGAGGACAGTGGGCAGACGGTGCTCGCGGCGCTGCACGACCGGATCCTGCCGCTGGTGCCGGGGCTGACGGACCGCCTCGCCGCGGGGATCCGCGTGGCCGATCTGGGGTGCGGTCGCGGCCGTGCGCTGCTCGATCTGGCGGCGCGCTACCCGGCGAGCGCGTTCGTCGGCATGGACCTCTCGGCGGAGGCGATCGCGTGGGCGCGCGCGCAGGCGGAGGCCGCGGGGCTCGGCAACGTCACGTTCGAGGCGCGCGACCTCTCGGATTTCGATGAGACGGCCGAGCCGGCGGCGTTCGACCTGGTGACGACGTTCGACGCGGTGCACGACCAGGCGCGGCCGGCCGCGCTGTTGCGCGGGATCGCGCGAACGCTCCGCCCCGACGGCGTCTACCTCATGCAGGACATCCGCGCGTCGAGCGACCTGCGCGGCAACCTCGACCACCCGCTGGGCGCGCTGCTCTACACCATCTCGTGCATGCACTGCATGACGGTGTCGCTCGCGCAGGGCGGCGAGGGGCTGGGCACGATGTGGGGGCGGGAGCGCGCGCAGGCCATGCTGCGAGAGGCCGGCTTCACCGATGTCGTCGTCCACCAGCTCGAGCACGACATCATGAACGACTACTACGTCGCGCGACCCCCGCTCACCGGAGCCCGATGACGCCGGTACGGAGCGGGATCCGCTCCCCGGCCCCGAAGCGCCTCCCGGCCGCATCCGTCGTGCACCGCCTGCGGTGTCCGGGTGACGACCGCCGTGCGGAACCCGGGCAGCGAGGGACCGGTCGCCGGAGGACCGAGCGCGCCCTGGCTCGCACCCGAGGCGGCGGCCCGGCGCGCGCTACGACCTCGAGGTCGATGGCGCTCCGGGCCGCCCTCAGCTTGGCGTCGCGCTCGGACGCCGGGTCTTCGGTCACATCCGGAGTGGGTCTCCGGGCTCCGCTCGCGCGAGGGTCTGGGCCAACCGGACGGGAACGGCGTCGGGCTCGTCGGCGATCTGTCGCCAGGTCACGCGCACCACGAGGATCCCTTGCGCCGCGGGCCGGGCGTCGCGGCGCCGGTCGCTCTCGGACGTCCGCCGCGACCTCACCCGTCCGTCCACCCTGTCCGGGCTGAGACCGGCGCCGAGGAACTGCGCGTGCGTGACGACGCCGTGCCGGCCCGCCGCGATCCTGGCGACCCGCTCGTCGATGGAGGGTGTTGCGCAGGAAGGGGCCATGCGCACCCGCTCATGATCGGCAACTCCCCGGTGCTGCGGACCCGGAGCGACGTCTTCACCTTAGAGCATTTCCTCCGCCGGTTCGGAGCTGCGTGGCCGCCCGCGATGCACTCGAGGCCGCAGTGCACGACTCCGGAGTGACGCGGCAACCGCTCTAGCGCCTCCACTTCGCTGCTGGCGGCGCGCTTGATCGGAAGAGGGGAGCGGATGTTACTCGGGCACGACCTGGAACACGGCGTCTCCGGGAGCGCCCCGGCCGGAAGCTCGGAATCAGGCGCGACGCCATTCACCGCTGGGTCAGGAGCGGACGGCTGGAGCGGGACCTCGACGCGGAACCGGTGCGCTGCAAGACGCGCCCTCCGGTCCCGCCGGTGCGGCACGCCCGTTCTCCGCGTTCCCGCAGGCGCTTTCGCTCCGGGTGACGCGGCCGTTGCCCCCCGTGCCCGCCCATCGCGTCCGAGCCGCCGGTCCCGTCGCCATGCAAGGACGACCGACCCACGCGGACGCGTGAGTTCAGCTCTCCTGGTACTCCTCGTGCCCCTGCGGCGGCCCGATCGTCGACGCCTCCGGGCCGAAGCGCTCCGCGTACAACCGGTTCAGCGGCTTCCAGCGCTCGGCCGGATTCGCGACCGGCTCCTCGCCCGCAAGGCGCCGAGCGAGGTTTTCGAAGCAAACGTGCCACCCGGCCGCATCCCGCGCCGACTTGCCGACGGCGTCGTACGTCGTCGTGAAGATCAGCACGCAGCCGGCGCCGTCCGGCGTCAACTCGAAACGCACGTGCTCCAGCGGCGTGCTGCCATCCTCCGAGCCGCCCCAGGTGAATTCCAGCAGCCGGGGCGGCTCGCACGCGATCAGCTCCCCGATCGTCGGGGGCGCCTCGACGCCACGGAAGCGGAACGTCAATGCGGCCCCCGCCCTCAGCTCTCCCTCGATCGTCGTCGGAAACCATGCGGCCAGGTGCCGCTCCTCCGTGAGCGCACGCCAGACCCTCTCGCGCGAGTAGGGCAGCGCGCGCACGAAACGCAGCCGCCAGCGGCCATCGGCCTGCTCCAGAATTCCTTCCCCGGGATCCCGCATCGGCTCAGTCATCGTCTCCCATCTCGCTCAGGTGATGCTTCAGTTCGTCCAGGCGGCCGGACCAGAGCAGACGGTACGGCTCGAGCCACGCATCCAGCTCGCGCAGCGAATCGGCACGCAACCGGTACAGCCGCCGCTGCGCATCCACGCGCGCCTCGACCAGCCCCGCTTCCCGCAACACACGCAGGTGCCGCGACACCGCGGGCTGACTCAATCCCAGCGCCTCGACCAGCTCGCCGACGGGTCGTTCCCCCGTCCTGAGCAGCTCAACGATCCGCCTGCGGCTCGGCTCGGCCAGCGTCTCGAAGATCGACATACGGTATAATCCCGGGTTCGGGTGCACCCTCCGCGTTTTATATCGAGTTCGCGTGAACCGGTCATCGTTACTGCACGGGAACGGGAGCGGCGGCTGCGCCGCCTGGAGCGGGAGCGTTTACGTTTACGGGAAACGGGGAGCGCCCTCCATCCCCGTAAACGTAAACGTTCCCGCTCCCGGGGGGCACCCCGAATCGCGCATGGTCCATGCGGACTTGGATTTCGACCACTTCGTCGGCCGGTTCGGAGTCGTCCGGTCGTTCGCGGCGCGCCTGCGGCGGACGCACACGACTCCGACGCGGTGCGGCAACCGCTCCAAGGCGGCCCGCCCGCGGGGGCGGAGCCGCGCGGTCGCTCGCCGCGCCCGGTTCCCCGGCGCGTACGACTCCGGAGTGACGCGCCCATCGCTATATTACTACAGACGTATATAACGCGCAAGGGATGGATACGGGAGGTGGAGGTGGGCGGCGAAGACGCGCGTCGGAACGCCCGGCGCGCGGTGCCGTTCGGCCTCGACTCCGGAAAGTGAGGGGGTGCGCCGTCCCGGCCCGCTCTGGCGCGCGGGATCGCGATGGACGTGGGCCATGCGGTTCGCCCATCCATCCCGGGCCGCTCTCGCGTCGCGGAAGGCGTCGGCCGTCTCGCCGAGGGTTCGCCTGCCCGCCCCGCCCGCTCTCCTGCGGCGGAGTGGCCCCGCGCCACCCGCCTCACGTCCACACGGCGCGGTGGAGCGCCGCCCACCACGCAGGAGCGAGTCCCCGCCATGCACCCCCCCTTCACCCCGCGCTCCGGATTGAGTATTATGCACCCGGACCCCATCCGGCTCGAAGCCGGTCATCGTCCCGGAACCCTGAAAGCCATGAGCGTATCACGCACGCACTGGACGAGTGCTGCCCTCTTCGCCGTGCTGGCCGCGACGGCCTGTAGCGGCGCCACCCGGGCGGGGACGGGGGCAGGGGAGGCGGTCCGTCCGGAGGAGCGGCCTGCGGCCGAGATCGAAGCGCTCTACCGGGCGCGGAAGGACAGCGCGCTCACGCGCTTCAACGAAGCCGACGTTCGCTTCATGACCGGCATGATCAGCCATCACGCGCAGGCCCTCGTGATGGCGGGATTCGCCGCCACGCACGGCGCCAGCCCGGCGGTCCAGACGCTGGCCGCGCGCATCATCAACGCACAGAAGGACGAGATCGCCACCATGCAGCGGTGGCTGCGCGACCGCGGGCAGCCAGTGCCCGAGGTGCACATCGAGGGGGCGAACGTCATGGTCCATGGCGCCGGTGGCGGCATGGACATGTCCATGCAGATGCCCGGGATGCTCACGCCGGAGCAGATGCGGCAGCTCGAGCAGGCGCACGGCGCCGAGTTCGACCGGCTCTTCCTGACCTTCATGATCCAGCACCACCGCGGAGCCGTCACCATGGTGCACGACCTCTTCCGCACCGACGGTGCCGGGCAGGGCGATCTCACGTTCAAACTTGCCTCGGACATCCAGGCGGACCAGACCACCGAGATCGCTCGGATGAAACTGATGCTCTCAGCGTTGCCCGCCGAGGGCCGCGCTCCGTGATCACACCGACGTCGGCAGTTTCCCCGTTACGCTCGGTGCCAACAAAGGAGATCGCCATGACACCTATCACCCCGACCTCTCATCCCGCGGCCCGACCGGCCGTCGGCCGTGTGGGGTCGCTCTCGCTGGCCGCCATGCTGCTCGGCGCGCTCGCCTGTGCGTCCTCGAACACCGCCTCGCGCATGGCGATGCCCGGCGGCGACATGGCGACGATGGCGCCCAGCGGCAACGATCCCCGCGTCGGGCTCGGCGCCGGTCTGATGGATGCCGAGGAGGCGGCGTGGAACCTGCGCGTCGTCTCCGAGACGCCGCCCGGCCGGGACTTCGTCGGCGTCACCAACTCGGACCTCACCTTCACCGGCAACTACGTCATCCAGGGCAACTACAACGGTTTCCAGGTCTGGGACATCTCGAACCCGAGCCAGCCGGTGCTCGTCGAGGGGTACGTCTGCCCCGCGTCGCAGAGCGACGTCTCGGTGTACAAGAATCTCCTCTTCGTGTCGGGCGAGGGGCGCGGTGGCCGTCTCGACTGCGGCACGCAGGGCGTTCCCGAGGCCGTCAGCCCCGACCGGCTGCGCGGGATCCGCATCTTCGACATCAGCGACATCCGGAATCCGAAGTACATCGGCAACGTGCAGACGTGTCGCGGTTCGCACACGCACACGGTGCTCGAGGATCCGGATGACACCGAGAACGTCTACATCTACGTTTCGGGTTCGGCCAGCGTGCGTCCCGCCGAGGAGTTGCCCGGCTGCGTCAGCGCGCCGCCGAGCGAGGACCCGAACTCGGCGCTCTTCCGGATCGAGGTCATCCGCGTGCCGCTCTCGCACCCGGAGGATGCGGCGATCGTGAATTCGCCGCGGATCTTCGAGGGCCTCGTGGCGCCGCCGGAGCACGGACTGTCGCCGGCGGACCTCGAGGAGATCGAGCGGGCGCGGGCGGAGGGCGCGTTCATCGTCGAGATCCGCGGCCAGCCGCGCGTGCTCCCCTCCCGCATGATCGCACCGCTGCTCGACAGCATCGTCAAGGCGCGTGGCGGGACCGGCGCACCCACGGCCGCGGACAGTGCCGCGCTCCGGCGCGACATCGAGGCGCGCTTCGCGCAGAGGCGCGGCAATGACAACGGCCCGCGCCCCGGCCCCACGCAGTGCCACGACATCACCGTCTACCCGGCGATCGGCCTGGCCGGCGGCGCCTGCGAAGGCTACGGGCTCCTGCTCGACATCAGCGACCCGGTCAACCCCCGGCGCATTGCGGCGGTCGCCGACTCGAACTTCTCCTACTGGCATTCGGCGACGTTCAACAACGCCGGCACCAAGGTCCTCTTCAGCGACGAGTGGGGTGGCGGCGGCCAGCCCAAGTGCCGCGTGAACGACCCCAAGGAGTGGGGCGCGGACGCGATCTTCACCATCGAGAACCGGCAGCTCGACTTCCAGAGCTACTACAAGCTGCCCGCGCCGCAGACGTCGCTCGAGAACTGCGTGGCGCACAACGGCTCGCTCATCCCGATCCCCGGGCGCGACGTCATGGTCCAGGCCTGGTACCAGGGCGGGATCTCCGTCTTCGACTGGACCGATCCGGCGCATCCGAGGGAGATCGCCTTCTTCGACCGCGGCCCAGTGAATCCGGACCGGATGGAGAGCGGCGGGAGTTGGTCCGTCTACTGGTACAACGGCGTGATCGTCAGCTCCGAGATCGCCCGCGGTCTGGACATCTTCCAGCTCGTGCCGAGCGAGTTCCTCACGCAGAACGAGATCGACGCGGCCCGGACGGTCAAACTGGATTACCTGAACACGCAGGGCCAGCCACACTTCGTGTGGCCGCCGAGCTTCGCACTGGCCCGCGCCTACGTGGACCAGCTCGAGCGCTCGAACGGTCTCTCCGCCGACCGCATCGCGGCCGTGCGCCAGGCGCTCGACCGCGCGGAGAGCGCCTCCGGCGCGGCGCGGCGACAGGCACTGACGGAGCTCGCCGGCCAGCTCTCCGGTGAGGCAGCCCGGTCCCGCGATGCCGCGAAGGTGCGCATGCTCGCGGACGCCGTGCGCGACCTCGCCGCGGAGGCGTAGCGCGGCGGGGAAGACAGCCGCGATCCTCGAGGAAGGACTGCCGGGCCGGCGCGCGTCGCGTGCCGGCCCGGCGTGCTGTTCTGGCCCCGGTATCGACTGCGCAGCGAGCGCCACTCCCCGGAGCCGCGCGTGCGGCGCGCCGCGCGCCCGGCCGGACGCGCTACCCGACGCCGAACCGCCTCTCGATCGGGCTGATGGCGCTCAGGAGCGGAACAGGTTCATGTACTCATCGAAGAGGTACATCCGGCCGCGTCGCGCGCCGGTGATCTCCTTCACGATGCCGAGCCGTTCCAGATCCTGGATGAGCTTGTACGACGTCGGCATCGACACCCCTGCCACTTCGCTCACCTTCGCGGCATTGATCAAAGGGCGCCCGTACAGGTACTGGATGACCTTGCTCGCCGCGCCCGCCCGGCTGCCGAGCGCACCGATGCGCTCACTTATCTCCTGCTGGAGCCGCAAGATGCCGTCGAACGTGGCGATGCCGCTCTTCGCGGTCTCGATCACGCCGATCAGGAAGAACCTGAACCAGTGCGCCAGATCGCCCTTCTCACGGACCCGCATCAGGTTGTCGTAGTAGTGCGTGCGGTTGCGTTCGAAGAAGTCGGACAGGTAAAGAATCGGCCGCTTGAGGATCCCCCGGTCGACCAGGTACAGCGGGATGAGCAGCCGGCCCACCCGGCCGTTCCCGTCCAGGAACGGGTGGATCGTCTCGAACTGGTAATGCACGAGCGCGATTCGGAGCAGCTCCGGCATGTAGATCTCGTCGTTGTGGACGAAGCGTTCCAGGTCGGCCATCAACTCGGGGACGCTGGTGTGCACCGGTGGCACGAACACCGCGTCGTCGATCGTTGCGCCACCGATCCAGTTCTGGCTCGTCCGGAACTCGCCCGGTTGCTTCTGCGCTCCACGCACCCCCCGCATCAGGACCCGGTGCGCTTCGCGGATCAGGCGCGACGAAAACGGCAACGTGCCCAGTGATGCGGTCGCATGGTTCATCGCGGCGATGTAGTTCTGTACTTCGTCCCAATCATCGCGCCTCTCCGAAGGCACGTCCTCCCGCTCCAGAAGCGCCTCTTCGATACGCGTCTGTGTCCCCTCGATCCGGCTGCTCTGTGTCGCCTCCTTCACCACATGCATGCTGATGAACAAGTCGATGTTCGGCACGTACTCCGAGTACATGTCCAGCCGGCCGAGCTGTCGGTCCGCCTGGCTCAGGAGTTGCTGCACCGCCATGTCCGCCACCGTCCACTGGCGGTTGATCGGCGTCGGCTGGAAGCTCCGGTAACTCCCCTGGCGGACCCAATGCCCCGCGTTGAAGTCGTCCACGGAAATCTTGATGAGCGTTCGAGATAAATTAAGATTTGCACGCAAAAATTAAATAGTGGGCCGCCCTGTTCAAGTCAAGCGTGCGGTACTCGCACCGGCTTCTAACCATGGGAGCGCACCACGTGAGAGGGTCGTTTACGACCCGGCGCGGGAATCACTCATGCAGGGGCGCCGCCCTCGTCGATGATCGGGGTGCGGAGTCATGTGACGTTGTCAGGCGGCGAGGTCGTGGTGTTCCTACGCCCGCCGCAACGCCCGGCGGAACGCGATCCAGCACGCCGCGCAGGCGGCCGCCATCCAGAGCGTCCCCCAGACCAGCGTCGGCACGCCGGTCAGGTCGGCGAGGAGGCGGGCGTCGGAATCGAGGTGTGGGTGGCGGAAGATGTCGCTCCGGATGTCGAGCACGGCGTAGAGCGCGCTCGTCAGGCCGAGCGTGGTCAGCAGCATCGCCTGGGCCGCGGCCGCGAGCCACCGGGCCGCCAGGATGAGCGCGATGCCGGAGAGGAGACAGAAGGTGAGGCCGAATCCGTTGCGGACGTAGAGTGCGGCCGTCGCGAGGAGGAGGATTCCGAGACCGGTCAGGACGCCGCCGACGCGCGCCGCGCGCATCCTCGCGGCCGCGAGCAGCACGAGGCCGCAGGCGAGGCTGCCGAGATAGCCGGCCGAGAGCGTGATGAACGGGTTGCCGCCGCGCGTCCAGGTCGCCCCGCCCTCGTTGGCGCTGAGCACGATCCGCTCGACGGAGCCGCCCGTCGCCAGTGCCGCGGCCGCGTGGCTGAGCTCGTGGAGCAGTACCACGAACAGCTTGATCGGGTAGACGACGGGCGTCTCCCACAGCAGCCAGAGCGCCGCGAAGTACGCGGCGAAGGCCACGAGGAAGCCGATGCGGCGGTGAGTCCGACGTTGCATTCAGGTCGTCGCTCGTCGCGGGCGCGAGGCCGGGTCTCCCCGAGCCTCGCGGCCGGCGCACTCGGTCAGAGCCGCTGGTCCGGCGTACTGGTGAGTTCGGCACCCAGCTTCTCGCGCACGAACCGTCGCACGAAGGCCGTAGGCGGGTTGTGCGCCCGCGCGAAGTCGTACGCCTTCCGGTACAGCGCCTTCGCCTCCTCCGCGCGGCCCATGCGCTCGTACGTCATCGCGAGCAGCACGTTCATGAACGGGTCGCGCGCGTTGCGGGGGATGCCGACGGCCTTCTTCAGCGCGGCTTCGGCGCCCTCGAGGTCGTTCGTGTACAGCGCGACGTAGCCGACGAGGTAGGGGAAGAATCGCTCCTGCTGCTCCGCCATGGCGGGATCACTGTCGAGGATCCTGCGCGCCTCGGCGATCTGCCGTTTCGCCTCGGCCGCATCACCGCGGCGCGCGGCAATGCGCCCCAGTGCGTGCGCGAGCCGGTAGTCCCACAGGCTGCGGGGGTGCGTGCGCGGCTCCGGCTCCTTCAGCCCCAGCTCGTGGCCCATGCGGTACCATTTCTCGGCCGCATCGAAGTCGCCGGCATCGAGGCACACCCGCGCGCCCTCGTCCGCCATCTCGCCCTGCTGGTAGAACGCTTCCTGCGGCTCGGCCGCCTCGCGCGTCTTCCAGTAGTCGATGACCATCTGCTCGTACTTGAGCACGTTCGCGCAGTCGCCGTCGAACGCGTAGGACATCGCCATGGCGCGGTGCACGCGCGCCCGCGCCTGCGGCGACGTGAGGGTGTCGAGCACCGCCTCGAGGATTGCCCGCGCCTGCGTCGTCGCGCCTTCGCGATCGAGCCGCGCCGCTTCCCGAAGCGGGCCGCCCCGGTCCTGACCACCCTGCGCGCGCGCGGCGCCGGGCACGAAGAGGGCCGCCGCCACCGGCAGGAGCGCCAGCGCAACGTAACGGGATCGGTTCGTTCCGGTCATGAACTTCCTCCCTCGGGTCGGGTCTCCATCATGGGAATCCGGTCCGGGCCGGTACTTGTCCGCGGGTGACCGGGCCCGCATACGCCTGTACGCGGGCCGGAACGAATGCCAGCGGCAGACGCGCGGACGGAAAGACGTCGCGGAGCGTTTCATCAATCGAAACGTTCCCGGCGATCGCTCGAACGGTACACGCGAACGCACAAACGTACTGCAGACGCGTCCGCTCGGCCAGAGCGCAAGGCGCCGCCGCGCGACGGTCGGCAGCGATGTCGGGTGACGATCACGGCCGAGGGGCGCGCGGCGGCGGACCGCCTCCGAACCCGAGGGCCGACGTTCCTGGAGCGGTCGTCGCGTCACCTCGGAGTCGCGGCCGCCCGCGAGCCGAACCGGCGAGCGACCGCGCGGCTTCGAACCCGCGGGTGAACCGCTTCAGCTCCCGCGCGCCGGCGAAACCGGCTCCGCCTCCTGGCCGGGCTCGGCTCCCTCGCGCACGCCGACGGCGAACTCCGTGACCTGCGTGATGAGGCCCTCCGGCGTCTTCTGCACGGCTTCGAGAACGTAGGTCCCCATGGTGAGCGAGACCGCGAGCCGCGTCTGGAACCGGCCCGTCTGGTCCGGAAACGCCCGAGCGACCTCGTCGCCGTCGAGCCGCAGGAGAACCGGGCTCTGCTGGTCCGGCGAATACCGGAAGCCGGCGCCGCGGACCACCGGCGCGGTGCCTTCGGGTACGATCGGCGTGCCACCGATGATCGCTGCGGGGTCGACGGTGACGACCGTCGTGGTGGCCGACCCCTCGAGCGTCGGCCGGCCGGGATCGGGCGGCGGGATCTCGCGGACACGGTCGGGGATGCGGTCGAACTCGTCGCGGCCGAGATACAGGACCCACAATCCCCGGCCGTACGACGAGACGATCACCCGGCCGTTGGGATAGTCCCAGAAGAACGACG
The DNA here is from genome assembly GCA_036381495.1 of Longimicrobiales bacterium. Lineage (GTDB taxonomy): Bacteria > Gemmatimonadota > Gemmatimonadetes > Longimicrobiales > RSA9 > DASVCS01. The sequence goes on along the minus strand of DASVCS010000059.1, from coordinate 95,274 downwards.
TGACGTGCGGGATGTCCTCCGAACCCGGGATCTTGCGCCAGGTCAGCCCGCCGTCGGCCGAATGGACGATGCCGTTCTGCGTGGTCCCGACCAGGATGTGGTTGGGGTTCTCCGGCAGGAACGAGATCTCGGTGACCAGCAGGCCGCCGGCCTCGCCGTCGTTGTAGCGCGCGTAGAGGTGGACGGCGCCGGTGTCCGTCAGCGCCTCCTCCAGCGCGACGTCCTCGGTCCAGGTCACGCCGCCATCCGTGCTGACCATCATCTTCTTCGCCGCGATGTCGGGCGCGATGATGAAGTTCGGGTTGGACGGATGCACGCCGAAGACGGGCGTCCACTCGTACTGGTAGCCCCGCGCGCCGAGACTACCGATCCCCTGCGCCGCGTCGTACAGCCGCGGTCCGCCGGCCGGCAGATCCGCGCGGCCAATGCTGCGCAGCCCGATCCGCCTCGTCCCGTCCGAGGCCGTCTCCCGCACACCGTACGTCAGCCACAGATCCGCACCCCTCGAGACTTTGACGGAGCCGTACACCGCCCGGTCGAGCTGGAGCGTGGGCGTCCACGCCGAATCGAAATCCTCGCTGCGGAACAGATGATACTCCGTCGACCCGTCATCCGGATCCAGCGTGCCGAACTGGAGGAAACGCGTTCCGCCCAGGTGGATGGCTTCCGAATTCTTGCCATCGCCGGCATCGTCCCACTGCCGCGAATTGCGGAAGTGCTCCTCCGTGAGGAAGCTGAAGCAGGGCCAGCACCGGTAGCCGGTGATCCAGGCATCACGACCGCCGTCATGGCTCCGCAACGCGCCCAATCCGCCACCCTCCGGGTCGGATGGCTTCTTCGTCCAGGTCGCGCCGCCGTCGGTCGAGAACCACAGCGCGTTGTCCTGCGTTCCGAAGTACAGGTCCGTGTGATCGTAACGGCCGTCGATATTGTGAAACTGGCCGGTCACGCCGTAGACCTGCAACGCCCTGTACCCCGCGATCCCACTGCCGGTGACCCTCCACGTCAGGCCGCCATCGTCCGTGAGGTGGACGCCGCCATCGCTCGCCAGGAGCAGCGGCTCGCCCGTCTCGCCGTCGAATGCCAGGTCGTTGATATCCGCATGGTCGACGTCGAGGCGGGTCCAGGAGAATGCGACGACGGGTGCCGTCAGGTCGCCGACCGGGCTCCGGGAGATGGACGTGCCGTCGCCCCAGTAGAGCATGAAGTCGGATCCCGGCGGCGCGCCGTACCGCGTGGTGCGTACGAGCGACTGGCGCGCCCCGTCCGGGACGGCGGCCACCGAGCGCCAGGTCGCGCCGCCGTCCACGGTCAAGTAGAGCCGGGCGGAATCGCCGGGCACGTCGAGCGCGAGGAACGCGTGCATCGGGTTGACCGGCGAGATGGCCAGGCGGGGCGGCGCGTCCCGGTACGGCAGCACGGGCAGGCGCGGCGTCGACGCGCGGGTCCAGGTCGCGCCCGCATCCGGCGAGGAGTAGAGCCCGTTCTTGCCGAGCGCGTAGACCCGACGTCCCGCGGCCACGATGTTCAGGATGCGGTCCTGCGTCCTGGCGGCATCGACGGCGACCAATGGGTCGATGACCTTGTGGCTCCACGTTCGGCCGCCATCATCGGACCAGGCGTAGCCGCAGTCGGTGCCCACGTACACCCGGCCACTCGCCGGCTCGACGGCGATCCCGTAGGCCGCCGTGCGTTCCGGGCAGCGCGGGCCCGATGGCGGCAGTGCATTCGTCGGCCGCCTGAACGAGAGCGCGCCGTTGCCGCTCAACCAGATGCCGCCGTGGTGCGGCTCGCTCAGGTCGATCGCCGTCGTCGCGACGATCCGGCCCCCCGGCACGTACTCGACATCCCGGATCGCGTTCGACCAGTACCGCAGGTGCGCCGTGGCAATCCACCGCAGCCCGCGGGTGTCCGATTTGAACAGCCCGCCGGATTCGGAGGCCACGAGCATGAGTGCGGGCTGATTCGGGTGCACGGCGACCGCCACCGCACGGCCGCCCCAGGTCACGCCCGGGGGGAACTCCTGTAGCCTGCCCGCGCTGATCCGGACGCCGGAACAGGCGGCGGGGAGATACACGAGTAGCAGGAATGCGCTGCATCTCGCAGCCGGCACGAGCACGCGCATGAGGTCTCTCCAGAGCAAGGGGACGTTCGCCGGGGAGGGGCGTCGACGGCCGCCACGGGAAGCGGCCAATGCCGAGGGAACCGGCATTGGCCGATCGTCGAAAACTCGCCGGCGCCCGCGCCGAGCGGCCATGGCATGATCATGCCATGGCATCCCGCCGGCGCGTGCCTCCCGCTCGGATGTTCCGCGGATTTCGACCCGGACCCCAAGCTCGTCCGGCGTTCCAACCGGAGACGGGACTCGAACGTCACATTCGGCTACCCGGTCTCGCGCGCGCGACCGGGCAGCTCGAGTCGGTCGTCGAGCAGGAGGATGAAGGGGTGCCGCCTGACGAACTCGTCGGAGTCCACGATGAAAGCCGCGGAGTGCCCCGGCCCCGCGAAGCCCGGCGCGGGTGGCGGCGTGGTCGCCGTCCGCGGGATACGGCGCTGGATCGGCGGATTCGATCTCATCGCCGGTTCTCCTCTCACGCGCTCACCATTCCGGCGCGGGTTGCGGCGCCGGCCGGCGGATCGCCAGGTTCGCGGCGCCGCCCGCGATTCCGACGAGCAGGACCGCCCACGCGACGCGAGGCGTCCACAGCCCCTCCAGCCCGAACAGCGCGTCGGCCGAGAAGCCGCCAGGGCCGGCCAGGGCGAGCGCGACGGCGCCGGCCGCATAGAGCAGCGGCACCTCGATCCCGTTGTTCATCGCGAAGAACCCGTGCGGCCGGTGAACGCTGCCGATGGCGACGATCATCACCGAGACCATGAGCGCCGGCCCGACGGGGCCGAGCAGCCCGAGCGCCGTGAGCAGCCCGCTGATGACTTCGGCGCCTGCCGCGACGGCGGCGAACAGTCGCGCCGGGCGGAAGCCGAGCTGCTCGAAGAGGCCGGCCGTGCCCGCGAAGCCAGGGCCTCCGAACCAGCCGAACAGCTTCTGCGCGCCGTGCGCCGCCATGTAGAGCCCCACCGCCAGGCGCGCGACCAGCAGGCCCGCACTCAGCGCGATCACGCCGGTCGTCCACGAGGGGACGATGGTCGTCGTTTCCATTGAAGCACTCTCCAGAGTTCGAAGTTCGAAGTGTGGTCACTGCGCGTGGTTCGGAGACCTCGGTCCGGTCGGACCGGCAATCTGCCGCCGCCGTTTTCACGGACACGCGATGTCTCCGGCCGGTCGCGTGGAGCCCGGCCGAACCGGGCTCCACCGGCCGGTCTCCTCAGAACCGGAGCATGAGCGCGCCGACCAGGAAGAGGTCGTTCCGCGCAGCAGACTCCGCCATCTCTCCCTGGAGCCCGTCGAAGCTCGAGACGTAGTCCCGACCTTCAAACCGAAGGCCGACCCGCCCGGCGTCGAACTGCACGCCCGCGGCGCCGTAGCCGGCAAAATCGGTCTCGGCGTCCACGTCCAGGTCACGGTAATGGTAGGTGCGCCCGCCGGCTCCCGCGCCGATAAACGGCCGCCAGCTCCAGGATGTCCGGCCGAGGGCAAGGTCTCGTCCCAGCTCGAGCCCGACATCGTACTGGAACAGATCGACCGTGTTGTCGCCGGTGATGCGCGGCCGCTCCTCGGTCGGGCTCCAGCCGAAGCCGCCCGTGACCGTCAGCGCCGGCGTCGCGCGAACGGCCAGCGTGCTCCCGACCAATACCGCATCCTTCACGAGGTCCCGCTGATCGCCGGTCGGAACGTACGCCCCGACGAACGGCCGCAGCTCGATCTCCGGCCGGAAGCCGGTCTCCTGCGCAGTAGCCGGCGCAGCCACGACTCCGACACCCACCGCCAAGGATGCAGCCGCAAAGGCCGCCTTTTTCGCCCAATTCATCATGTCCTCTCTCGAGGTACGAGTTTCAGCTTCCGCGTCTCGCCCCCATGGCGAAAGACGCGTCCTGCGCCGCGGAGACGACGTGTTCGTCGCCGCTCCACGGTTGATCCACCCACCATCACTCCGATCCCGATCGCCGGAGCAGCGCGAGCGTCCGCTCCCGCCGCCCCACCGCCACGCCGGTGAGTAGGACCAAGGGCGCGCACGGGGTCGTCGAGCTCCGAGCGATTGTCCGGGTATGCACCCTCGTGTCCTCCTGCGCGCCGGCTCCGGGATTCACCCCGGCACCGTAATGACGCGGCGCGCCTCCGTGGTGTGACCGGCCCGCGCTTCATCCTGATTCGTCCCTGCACATTTCGCGACAGCAATATGCATGTATGAATCAATGCGAGAAAAAAGTCGCTTCGCCTGCGTGGTCACCATCAATCGTCCGTTGCCACAGTGCCGACGTCCCCTCGATTGCCTGGAGGATCCCGCGCGGAGGCGCCTCGAGTTCGACGAAGTCGCGCTGTACCCCAGCATTCGAGTCTTGCCCTGTATTATGCGCATATGCAATGTTCATATATGAACGTTATGGGCAAAAAATGAGGCGCTCACTCGATCGTTGTCCCGACCTCGTGGAGCAACGCCGCAAGCTGCTTGCGCCGCTCGGCCGACATGCCCCCCAGGATCTCCCGCTCGGCCTCCTCTCGCGCCCGCGAGGCCGCTTCGTAGCGCTCTCGCCCCTCCTCCGTGATCACCGCCAGCGTGCTACGCCGATCCTGGGGATCGGGCTCACGGCGCACGAGCCCCTCCGCCTCCAGCCGGTCGACGAGCTGCGTCACGTTCGACCGCACGCACGAGAGCATATCCGCCAGCCGTCCGAGCGGAAGCGAGCCACCCTTCGTCACCAGAGAGCGCAGCACACCCAGCTTCGCGAGCGAGAGCCCCCTCTCCTCCACCGCCCGCTCGAGCCGGGACTCGACCTCTCGCGCTGCGTGGAGCAGCTGTGTGAGCAACTGCTGCCCACCCTCGTTCTCTCGTCGAGAGATGTTCATGGGTGAATGATACAGCGCTGCCACACGCCTGTCAAGGGGCTGCCGCACGGCCTCGCAGAAGTGGGCTTCGGGGATGGCGAGCGACCTGTCGGGAAGCGAGCGTCGAGGGTGGCGCTGGGTGATGGATTGGGCGCGAGCGGCCGGCAACGCGGAGGCGATCCGCGACCTCCGGGAGTGGGATCGAATCCTGAGGTCCATGACCCCGGCGCGGCTCGGTCGATTCCTGGTGGATACGTCAGAACGCGCGATCCCGACACAGGTCGCCCTCCCCGAGCAGTCGCCCCCCGACTTCGACATGGCACTTGCCGGTCCCGCACCTCGCCCCGGAAGCAACCGCCGGCGAGGATCGCCTTTTCGCTGGGCACGTCGCCTCCCTACTCGTCGTCGGTGTCGGTGTCGGTGTCACTCGTGAACAGGGTGCGGTATTCCCCATAACCCTCGCTCTCGAGCTGATCACGAGGAATGAAGCGGAGGGACGCGGAGTTGATGCAGTAACGCAGACCTCCCTTGTCCCGAGGTCCGTCAGGAAACACATGGCCCAGATGACTGTCGCCGTGCTTGGAGCGGACCTCGGTGCGGGTCATTCCATGGGATCGGTCGACGTTTTCGACCACGTTCTCCGGTTCCAGGGGCTTTGTAAAGCTCGGCCAGCCGGTGCCGCTGTCGAATTTATCGACGGACGCGAATAGCGGCTCGCCCGACACCACATCGACATAGAGTCCTGGCTCTTTGTTGTCCCAATATTCGTTCTGAAACGGTCGCTCCGTGCCGCCTTGCTGCGTGACCCGGTACTGTTCCGGCGTCAGCCGCGACACTGCCTCGGGGGTTTTGTTGTATGTCTTCATGTTCCGAACTCCTCGTAGGTCAGCCATAAATACGATCGCGAAACTCCATTGACGCAGGAGTACTCGAGAGCCATGGGTCGTTTCTTGGTTGCGTCGAAGTATCGCGCCGGACGTTCGGGCCGATCGTCGTCGTCCGAGCCGGCCTCCTGGCCGGATCCCCGCTCCGCGGGCGACCTGAAGCATTGGCTCAAGATGTTACCGTCAGCATAGAGCATGCCTCAGGGGGCCAGCGCCACGGTCACGGTTCAGTGGGCGCGCGGATCGCTCGGAGGCGGCTTCGAGGAGTTCGTCTACTGTACAGGCCGAAGCCCATCTCCAGCCGGCTGGAACGACACTACGCGGCGACCCCATGGTTTCCGCAACGAGAACTGCTTACGTTGTCGGGATGAACCGCCCCTCGCCTCCCCTGAATCCTGACATGTTCGCCGCTTGCGACGGGTATCCGGTGCCCGTGGGCGTCGGCGGCGAGCGGACAGCCAGGGACGATAGCGCACCCGGAGGGCCCCGCGTGGCCGTGCCGAACGCCGGCTTCGCTGGCGAGGCACGCCGCCCGTGAGCCGCTGGCAAACGGCGGCACTGTACGGCCTGCTGTCCGCTTCGGGCCTGATCGCCGGAGCACTCGCGGGATTGCGGTTGCGGATCGAGCACCGGACGATTGCCGCCGTGACGGCGGCTGGCGTCGGCCTGCTGATCGCAGCCGCGTCCCTCGACCTCATCTCGGGCGCGGTGACTGTCCTGGCCGCATACACCGCCGCCATGGGCGCGCTCATCGGCGCGACAGCATTCAGCTTGGGCAACTTGGCGCTCCGACGCTGGGAGGCGCACAAGCGCAAGGGTTGTGGCGCGTGCGTGCGCCAGCCCAGCGAGGCTGACGTGCCGGGGAGCGGCCTTGCCATCGCCCTCGGCTCACTGCTCGACGGCGTGCCCGAGGCGCTGATCATCGGGGCTGCCGCGGCGGGTGGGAGCGAGGCGCTGCCGCCGTTCGCGCTGATTGCCGCCTTCGGCCTCGGCAACTTCGCAGAGGGCATGTCCAGCTCGGCGGGCATGCGCGAGGCGGGCCGAAGTCGCGGCTACGTCCTTCTGGTCTGGATTGGAGCCACAGTCGTGACGGTGGTGGCGGCGTTACTCGGTTTTGCTCTCTTCAGCGGCGGAGACATCGAGCGCGGCTGGCTCGAGGCGCTCGCGGCCGGAGCCCTGATCGCGCTGACGGTCGAGACCATGGCGCCGGAGGCCGTGTTCGATCATCCCGCCTTCGTTGGGCTTCTGGCCATGCTGGGCTTCTCGGCGTTTCTGATCGCGGCCGCACGCTGAGTTCATCCATCTTCGACCTGCTCCGCAGCACGCTGAAGGTGGAGGTCGACGTGCACACGGCGGGGCGGATCACCGCCCACCACACCTGCGCCCCCTCTGGTCCGCTATTTGCCAGCCCACCGGCAGTTGCCGAGCGGTCGGCGACGGCTCCGACCCGTGATGACGAGACGGCTCGACGATGGACGCGCACACCCGGTGCGGCGATCGGCGCGGCGGGATCGGGGCCCTGCGCGCGGCGACCACTCCTCGCATGCAAACCGTTGAATCGGATCCATGAACGGAGCCGGCGTCCTCACCGGCGGACTGGTCGGCGCGCTACTCACGATCGCGTTGATCGCGATCCTCTACCTGGCGCAGCAGCTCGCCGGCCTTCCCTTCGTTCCCTTCGATGTCTTCGATTGGCTGGCGCGGCGCCTGCCCGGCTCGGTCGTCACCATCGGCATCGATGCAATGGTGGCGGTCATCCGCGCGCTGCGCCTCGGGGACATCTCGACCGCGGCCAAGACGGCGGAGCAGATCCTGGCGATCTGCGGCCTCCTCCTCACCGGCATCATCGCCGGGGCCGTGCTGTTCGGCGCCCTGAACCGGAGCGGGGGGACGGCCGGCTTGATCCCCGGCGTCGTCCTCGGCGGACTTCTGGGCGCCGCCCTCGTGGCGATCAGCCTGTCCAGCCACCAACCGGCGACCGCCGGCCCGTTGGCGCGCGCCGGCTGGATTCTCCTGGTCTTCCTGGTCTGGGGTGCGGCCCTGGGCTGGACGTACGACCGGTTGCGCAGGGCCGGCGCCGCTCCCGGCGTCGCCGGTGCTCCAGGCGCCGCGGTCGAGCGCATCGATCGCCGCAGGTTCCTCATCCGGCTCGGCGGTGCGACGGCCGTCATCACCATCGTGGGCGCCGGTCTGGGAGCGCTGATCGGGAGCAGGCGCGGGCGGATGAGGGGCGTGCCGTGGTCGGCGCGGAACCGGCTGCCGAACGCCGACTCACCGGTCGAGCCGGTGCAGGGCACGCGCCCGGAGCTCACCCCGGTCGAGGACCACTACAGGATCGACATCGACACCCGCGCGCCCGTCGTCGACGAAGACGAGTGGCGGCTGCGGATCGGCGGGCTCGTCGAGAGGCCCGTCGAGCTGACGATCGGCGAGCTCAGGAGCAACTACGAGCCGCTGCACCAGTTCATCACGCTCTCCTGCATCTCCAACCCGATCGCCGGCGATCTGATCGGCACCACCCGTTGGACCGGGGTCAGTCTGCAACGGATCCTGGACACGGTCCGGCCGGCCGGCAACGCGACGCATCTGCGGATGCGTTCGGTCGATGGCTTCCACGAAGTCGTCGCGCTGGACGCGATCCGCGCCGATGAGCGGATCATGCTCACCTACGCCTGGGATGGACTCCCCCTGCCGGCCGAACACGGCTTTCCGCTCCGGATCTACATCCCCGACCTCTACGGCATGAAGCAGCCGAAATGGATCGAGGCGATCGATGCGATCGATCACGATGAGGCGGGCTACTGGGTCCGCCGCGGGTGGGACCCGGTCGCGCGCATGCGCGCCACCGCGGTGATCGACACGGTCGGCGTGGACATGATGGTCATCCAGGCCGACCAGGCGATGCGCATCCCGATCGGCGGCATCGCGCACGCCGGCGCGCGCGGCATCTCCAGGGTCGAGGTCCGCGTGGATGACGGACCCTGGCGGCAGGCCCGGCTACGCGAGCCGATCTCCCCGACCACCTGGGTGATCTGGCGCTTCGATTGGCCCTTCCAGCCGGGCGAGCACACCTTCACCGTGCGCTGCTTCGAAGGCGACGGCACGCCGCAGATCGAGGCGCGCTCGCCCATACGGCCGAGCGGCGCGACAGGGCTCCACAGTCGAGACGTGATGCTCTGACGCTCGGCTCGCGTCCGCACGGAGCGCCGGCATGGGCGACGCCGGACCGATCTCGGCTTCGGGCGCGGGCCGCGGACCGGTGCGAACGAACCTGCGGGCGCCCCCATCGATCGGGCACCCGCAGATTCTCCGGTATCAGGAACCCGCGGTTTCCGGCACGTAGATCTCGCCGCCGCGCTCCCGGAACTCCCGCGCCTTCTCCCGCAGCCCCGCCTCCGCCTCCGCCCGGATGTCCTGGCTGATCCGCATCGAGCAGAACTTCGGCCCGCACATCGAGCAGAAGTGCGCCACCTTCGCGCCACGCGCCGGCAGCGTCTCGTCGTGGTACGCCCGCGCGGTCACCGGGTCGAGCGACAGGTTGAACTGGTCCTCCCAGCGGAATTCGAAGCGCGCCTTGCTCAGCGCGTCGTCCCATTCCTGCGCGCGCGGGTGGCCCTTGGCCAGGTCCGCCGCGTGCGCGGCGATGCGGTAGGCGATGACGCCCTGCTTCACATCGTCCTTGTTCGGCAGCCCGAGGTGCTCCTTGGGCGTGACGTAGCAGAGCATGGCCGTGCCGTACCAGCCGATCTGCGCGGCGCCGATCGCGCTCGTGATGTGGTCGTAGCCGGGCGCGATGTCCGTCGTCAGCGGCCCGAGCGTGTAGAACGGCGCCTCGTCGCACCACTCGAGCTGCTTGTCCATGTTCTCCCGGATCAGGTGCATCGGGATGTGGCCCGGGCCCTCGTTCATGACCTGGACGTCGTACTCCCACGCGATGCGCGTCAGCTCGCCCTGCGTCTTCAGCTCGGCGAACTGCGCCTCATCGTTCGCGTCCGCGATCGAGCCGGGGCGCAGCCCGTCGCCCAGGGAGAAGGCGACGTCGTATGCGGCCATGATCTCGCAGATCTCGCGGAATCGCGTGTAGAGGAAGCTCTCCTCGTGGTGGGCGAGGCACCACTTCGCCATGATCGAGCCGCCACGGCTGACGATTCCCGTCACGCGGTTCGCGGTCAGCGGGATGTAGCGCAGCAGCACGCCGGCGTGCACCGTGAAGTAGTCGACGCCCTGCTCGGCCTGCTCGATCAGCGTGTCACGGTAGATCTCCCAGGTCAGCTCCTCCGGCACGCCGCCGACCTTTTCGAGCGCCTGATAGATGGGGACCGTGCCGATCGGAACGGGCGAATTGCGGAGAATCCACTGGCGCGTCTCGTGGATGTTCTTCCCCGTCGAGAGGTCCATCACCGTGTCCGCGCCCCAGAGCGTGGCCCAACGCAGCTTCTCGACCTCCTCCTCGATCGAGCTGGTCACGGCGCTGTTCCCGATGTTCGCGTTGATCTTGACCTTGAAGTTGCGGCCGATGATCATCGGCTCCAGCTCGGGGTGGTTGATGTTGCACGGGATGATCGCGCGGCCGCGGGCGACCTCGCTCCGCACGTACTCGGGGTCGAGCCCCTCGCGCAGCGCGACGAACTCCATCTCGGGCGTGACCTCGCCGCGGCGAGCGTAGTGCATCTGGGTGACCGTGCGGCCGGGGCGCGCGCGGAGGACGGGGCGAAGCAGGGACGCGGGCATCTCGGGGCGGCCGTTGCGGCCGTCCAGCCCGGTGCGGGGGGCCGCCCGGTGCTCGCGGGGTCCCCCCCCGTTTTCAAGATGCGCGCCCGTCCCGGGCGATGCCATGGCCGCATCGGCCGCGAGCCCCGCCGCCACCCCCGTCTGCACCCCCACCTCCTCGACATCGCCGCGCCCCAGGATCCACTCCCGCCGGAGCGGCGGCAGTCCCTCGCGGACATCGCCGCCCCGCGGCCCACTCGTGTCGTAGACACGCAGCGGCGGCTCGCCGCCCGAGAGCGTGATCTCGCGCATCGGCACCCGCACGCCGTGGCGCCCCTCCACGTAGACCTTGCGCGAGTTCGGATACGCGTCGCCGTAATCGCCGGCGGCGTCCAGGATCGGGAGTGCGGATCCGCCGTTCGTCCGGGTGCTCATCATCGACCTCCGTGCGGGTGCGGTCGAGCAGCGGCGTCGGGGCAGGGCAGGGCCCCCGGGGCGGGAACGAAAACGCCGCCCGGTTGCGCGGGCGGCACATGCGGACGCGCGGGGATTCTCCCGTGCGCCTTCACATCCGCTGCCGCGCTCCCTACGCCGGTCTCAACCGGATCAGGTTCCAAGGGTCCGTTCTCAATCCCGGCGACGGGCCGGGATGCCCCTGGCGGCTGACCACCCCAAGTTACGCGGGCCGGGTGCCGGGGTCAACCGCGCCGGGGGCAGAACGCGGCGCGCGTCGCGCGGTGTCCGGGGCGCGTCACGCGTCGCGCCGCAACGGGCGGGCCGCCATACGGAATCCGCCGGCCCCATTGCTCGCAGGACCCCGCCGGAACGCGCTGGCGGCCCCGCGGCGGATGACGTGTTCAGACGCCGTGTGCGCGGGCAACGGAACGGCCGCCCGACCGCGGCGCTCGCGTCCCGCAACGGCGGTCGGGCGGCCGCGGACGTCGTGGCCGGCGATGCGGTTGGCGGAACATCGGCGCGGAGTTCCGCGCGATTCCATGCTTCTCCGAGAAATCGCTTGACTTTTCGCGCGGCGTGCATTCTCCTGTTGTCCATCCGTGCGCCGTCATCCACCGGCGCACAGAGCCTGAGCTTCATCCCGTGACCGCATCGACCACCGTGGTGGTTTGACGGCGTTGCGTCCGCAGGAGCGGTCGCCATGGGCGCGTGCGACTCGGGATGCGGCGATCTCTCCCGGGACTTCGGCCACGCGGCGTGGAGCGCTGTCGACCGAACGGCGCGGGCCGCCCGTGTGGCTGCGCCGCGTAGCGTGCCGCCGCGCTCGACGCGTGGTCCACGCCATGACCCGACCGTGACCACCGATCCATCGGACGAGCCCATGCGATCGAACCGATTCGGTATCCCGCCGGTGCGGCCGCGCGTGCGCGGCGCCCTCGTCGCTTGCGCCTCCGCGCTCGCGTTTCCGCTCCTTATCGGTTCGTGCGACGGCGATGCCGGCCGTCTGCCACTCGAGCCGGAACCATCGCCCGAGGCGCCGCGCGAAGCGTTGGTCTGCACCGCCGACGTCCGCGCCGGCACGCTCTCGTGCAGCGCACCCGAGGCGCAGCTCCCCGACGGCGCGCAGGGCGCGCTCACCGTGGGCGGCCAGGGCCAGTTCGTCACGCTGGCCGCGACGAACGTCTGCTTCGAGGACGCCTGCACCCCGGCCGCGGCGACCGGGATCTTCCAGGCCGATGTGACCGTGAAGAACCTGATCGGCCAGGCGCTCGGCACGACGGACGGCACGACGGGGGACGCGGCCGGCGTGCGGATCTTCTTCGCCTCGCCGCCCGCCGCCACCGGGACCTCGGATGGCCAGCCGGGCACCGTGGACGTGGCGAACGCGGACGGCACCGGCACCTTCACCGCGATGGACCAGGCCTACTTCCAGTACGGCGGGACGATCGGCGGCGCGGACGATGACGCGCTCGGAACCGACGGCCTGCTCTCGCCGGACGAGACCAGCGCCGCGAAGACGTGGCAGTGGCAGCTCTCGTCGAACGTCCTCGAATTCACGTTCGCGGTCTACGTCTGGGGCGAGGTGCAGTACCAGGACGGGTGGATCGATGTCTCCCCCGCCACGGCGGCGCTCGGCCTCGGCGCGGGCGACGAGACGTCGGTCACGCTCGCGGCCACGGTTCGCGACGCGCTCGGCCGCACGGTCACCGGCACGACCGTGACCTGGTCGAGCTCGGACACGGACGTCGCGACGGTGAACGCCAGCACGGGCGAGGTGACCGCGGTCGGCGCGGGCACGGCGACGATCACCGCGACCGACGGCACGCGCTCGGGCACGGCGGAGATCACCGTCGCGACGTCGCTCACGGACGACGCGTACCCGGAGACCGTGACCGGCAACGTCGCCATCAACTCGGCCAATGTGGACGGCGGCGCGTTCTCCGTGGTGGCCAACGACGCATTCGTCGAGGGTGAAACCATCTCGTTCGCGGGGTGGAACGGAACGGCCGGCAGGACGGAGCAGGGCGGCGACGTCGCGATGACGACGTCCGGCGCGGGGATGGGCCAGTTCACCTACGACCCGCCGGCCGGCTACACCGGGACCGACCACTTCGATTACGTCATCGGCGATGACACCGCGAGGGTCACGCTGACCATCGAGGACATGGTCTGGTTCGTGAACAACAACGCGAGCGCGTGCACGAGCGTCGCGTCCGGCTGCGGCCGGCTGTCGAGCCCGTTCTCCAGCCTGGCCGCGTTCAACACCGCCAACGACGGACTGGGCAACGACCCCGCCGACGGCGACGCGATCTTCCTCTACGAGAGCGGAACGGCGTACACCGGCCCGCTCACGCTGCGGGCGGGGCAGATGCTGATCGGCCAGGACGCGACCGGCAGCCTCTCGAAGATCACCGGGATCACGCCGTCCGCCTCGAGCGCGCCGCTGCCCGCCACCGACGCGTCGACTCCGGACGCGACCCACGCCGTCATCGCCGGCGCCTCCGGCGGGATCGTGCTCCGCACGGACAACACGCTGCGCGGCCTGACCATCGCCACGACCGCCGGGGCGGGGCTCGCCGGCAACGGCTTCGGCACCCTGACCCTCGATCGGGACATCGCTATCAACGTGACCAACGGCGCGGCGGTGGACCTCGCGAACGGCACGCTCGACGGCATCTTCCTCGAGGTCTCCGCCAACGGCGGCACGAACGGGATCAAGCTCACGAACATCAGCGGCAGCTTCACCATCGCCCCGACCGCCACGCCCGGCGTCGGCGGCGTCATCCAGAACATGAGCGGCGATGGGATCCTGGCCGATGGCACCGATGCGCTCGTCCTGAACTGGATGACCATCCAGAACAACGGCGGCCACGGCATCAATGGAAACAACGTGGCCGGGTTCTCGCTCCGCAACTCCACCCTCGACTCGAACGGCGACGCCGATGACGAGCACGGCGTCCATTTCACCGGGCTGACCGGCGCCGCCGAGATCTCGAACACCAGCGTGACCGACTCGCGCGGGCACGGCGTATTCATCGAAAACACCGCGGGCACGCTCACGCTCACCATCGATAGCGACACGATTTCCGCGGCGGACGAGACGACGACCCTGGTCAACCGGGCAGGCATCTTCGTCAGCGCGACCGGCACGGCCACGATCAATGTCACGGCGCTCGACAACGACGTGACCATGCCCGACTTCTACGACTTCCGGTACTTGATGGCCGGGGGAGGGGGCGGCCACCTCGAGATCGGCAACAACACGTTCTCGGGCGAGAGCCAGGACGCGATCGTCATCGCGCCGCCTGGGGGTACCACCTCGTGGAGCGGCTCCATCACCTACGACATTTTCGGCAACAAGATCGGCACGCAGGATGGCAATTCGATCCTCATCTTGGCGCGGGGTACGACCGCGACTGCGAACATGGCCGGGTACATCCGCGGCAACACGATCGGCGGCGGGACTTGGGGCTCCTGTGGGTTCTTTGGCATTCAGCTCGCGCTCGAGGGTGACGGTACCCATACGGCGTCGGTCACCGACAACCAGATCGACGGATGTGAACAGGAAGGAATTACGGTGCATTCGCAGGATGGCGCGGGGAGGTTCAACGCTACGATCCTGAATAACGACATCCGCAACCTGGACGCCGCGAACAGCTTCGACAGCTTCGGGCTGTACATGGGCGCGAAGGGGGATGTGAATCAGGTCTGTCTCGTGCTCGGCGGCGGGACTACGGAACAGAAGAATGAGTTCGATTTGGGCGCGCTGTTCGGCGCTCACCTTTACTTCGAGCAGCCGGACGCAGCGACCACGATCTACATGCCCGGGTTCACCGTGAGCGGCGGGGGGCTGGCCGGAGACGTGCTTGCATACGTGGTCGCCCGCAACAGCACGCAAGGCGGCGAGGCCATGGTGCTCGACGCAACCTCACAGGTGAATAACGTCATGAACATCCCGTCCTGCCCGACGCCCGGATTCGCACCGTAACCGGCGCGAGGCCCGATCCGCGTCGGCCGCGACGGTCGCCGCGGATCGGGCTTCGACGAGCAGCATCAACCATTCAGCCGAGAGGAGATTCAGACGATGGCCGACCCCTTCCTATCCGAGATCCGGATGATGGCGTTCACCTACCCGCCGCGCGGGTGGGCGTTCTGCGACGGTCAGGCGATGGCGATCGCGCAGAACCAGGCGCTGTTCTCGCTGCTCGGAACGACGTACGGCGGAAACGGGACCACGACGTTCAACCTGCCGGACCTTCGGGGTCGCGCGCCGGTGCACCGCGGACCGGCCTATTCGCAGGGGCAGGTGGGGGGTGAGGAGGCGCACACGCTGACGATGAGCGAGGTGCCGGGCGTGCATTCGCATCCGGTGCGCGCGGTTGGGGGCGCCGGCACGTCGCCGCAGCCGACCGGTGCGCTTCTCGCGAGCGGCTCGCCCATCTACCGCTCGCCGCGGAGCGACCCGGAGCCGGCGACGCTGTCGCCGCAGACGGTGGCGGTGACCGGCGGCGAGCCGCACGACAACATGCAGCCCTACCTGGCCGTGCCGTTCTGCATCGCCCTGACGGGCGCATACCCCAGCCACGACTGAGGTGAGCCATGGAACCCTTCATCGGCGAGATCCGGATGTTCGGCGGCACCTTCGCGCCCGTGGGCTGGGCGTTCTGCGACGGTAAAACGCTGCCGATCGAGGAAAACCAGGCGCTCTTTGCGCTTCTCGGAACGACGTACGGCGGCGACGGGGTGAAGACCTTCGCGCTCCCGGATCTGCGCGGCCGCGTGCCGATCCACGTGAGCGCCACCGACCCGCCGGGGCAGGCGGGCGGCAGTGAGGCGGTCGCGCTCACGCCGGCGCAGTTCCCGGCGCACTCGCACGCGTTCTACGCGTCGACCTTCGCGGCCGATTCGTCGAATCCCGGCGCGGGCGTGGTCGCGTCGACCGTCAGCGTCCGCATGTACGGGGAGTTCGACCCGAACATCGCGATGAATGCGGCGGCCATCGGCCCCGCGGTCGACGCCTCCGGCAACCCGTACGGCTCCGCGTCGCCGCAGCCACACGACAACATGCAGCCATTCCTCTGCATCAACTACATCATCGCGACCGAGGGCATCTACCCGCCCCGCGACTAGGAGAGATCGATGGCCGAACCATTCCTTGCGGAGATTCGTCCCTGGGCGTGCACCTTCGCGCCGCGCGGCTGGGCCACATGCGACGGACAGCTCATGTTGATCGGTCAGAACAGCGCGCTCTTCTCGCTGATCGGCACGATATACGGCGGGGACGGGAAGTCGACGTTCGCCTTGCCGAACCTCCAGGGCCGCGTGCCGGTCGGCGCGGGCGCCGGTCCGGGGCTGACGCCCAGGCAACTCGGCGAAGCCGGCGGCAGCGAAAAGGTGTTGCTGACGAGCGCTGAGTTGCCGGAGCACGCGCACGGGCTCCAGGCCAGCTCGGGCCGCGGCACCGCGACCGTACCGAACGACGCGAGCGTCATGACCACCGCGTTGGGCGGCAACATCTACTCCGACGCCGCGCCGGATGCGACGATGGCGCCGGAGGCGATCACCGCCGTCACCGGCGGCGGCGCGCCGCACAACAACGTGATGCCGTACCAGGTCGTGAACTTCTGTATCGCGCTGCAAGGGTTGTTTCCCCAGCGGCCGTGAGCATGGCCGCCGCGCCGAAAATCGAGCTGCGCGACGCCGCGCCCGACGATCGCGCGTTCCTCTACCGCGTCTACGCGTCGACGCGGGAGGAAGAACTCGCGGCCGTGCCGTGGAGCGGCGAGCAGAAGGAGGCGTTCATCCGCATGCAGTTCGAGGCGCAGGACCGGTACTACCGCGAGCACTACGCGGACGCGTCGTTCCAGGTCGTGCTCGTGGACGGCGAGGCGGCGGGGCGGCTCTACGTGGCGCGCTGGCCGGACGAGATCCGGATCGTGGACATCGCGCTGCTGCCCGAGCACCGCGGGCGCGGGATCGGCACGGCGCTGCTCGAAGCGCTGCTCGCCGAGGCGGACGCGGCGGGCAGGCCGGTGAGCATCCACGTCGAGCAGTACAACCCGGCGCGGCGGCTGTACGCGCGGCTCGGGTTCCGGGAGGTCGAGGATCGCGGCGTCTACGTGTTCATGACGCGGGCGCCCGCTCAGGTGAACACGGCCTCGTAGCGCATCCCGTGGGCGTCCGGGCCGACGGTCACGAGGAACAGCTCGAACGCGCCCAGCGCGGCGTGCTCCATGGCGTAGATCCGCTGGGGGAGCGCGGCATCGGCGGGGCCGCGGAAGAGCAGCGTGAACGGGGTGCGGTCGGCACGCGCATGCCGCGCCCGCTCCTTCACCTCGATGAGCCGGGCCTCGATCGCGGTCGCGGTATCGACCCGGATCCGGAACGTCGTATCGAGGTGTGGAGCGAAGAGGTCGCTGGTGAACGATTCGAGCGCGGACATCGGTGGTTCCCCTGTGCGGTGGCGTACGGCACGAGCGGCGCGGCGCGGGCGGAACGGCACCGGTGCCGACCCCCGCGACCGACGGCGCCCGACCGGCGCCGCCGCGCCGGTGCAAGGTACGCCCGCGCCGGCGCGCCGACAACGGGAGGCGGCCGCGGCGCGGGTCCGGCAGCGGTTCGGTGCCGCGGGCGGACCGCCGGCATGGCTCGCGCCGGTGTCGCTTCGCAGGTGCGATTCGCGGGTGCCGTGATGCGCGCCGGTAGCGGGTCCTGTGGGCGCGGCGGCGCTGCCTCGACGCCCACGGCGCGGCCCCGCCGCCGCCCCGGCGCGCGGCCGAGCGGTTGCCGACGGCCGCGGCGCCCGGAAAATTTGGTGAGATGGACCCATCCCCGACCCGGAAGGAACGTATGAACGGCACACCGATCCCCGATGACGTCCTCGTCGCCCACCTCGACGGCGAGGCGGTGTTGCTGCACATGGACAGCAAGCGGTACTTCCGGCTGAACGAGACGGGGCAGCGCATCTGGCAGCATCTCGAGCACGGGCTCGATCGCGACGCCATCGTGTCGGCGCTCGTCGAGGAGTACGACGTGGATCCGGCAACGGCCGCTGCGGCGCTCGACGGGCTCATTGAGGAGCTGGAGCGCCACGCGCTGGTGGAGCGGCCGGATCAGGGCGCGGCCGATTCCGACTGAGAGAGCCGCGGCGCGGAGCGCCGCGCCCGGTGCGACCGGCGCGGCGCCACCCGCGGGGCGCAGCACGCGCGCTGGCCGTGCGTGCGCCCGGCCGCGAGAACCGACCGACGATGTTCGGTCTCACCGATCACACGGGCGAGAAGGTCGTGATGAGTGACAAACGCAAGCCCACCGGGCAGGGCGACCGAGACGGTTCCGACGCCCGCCGGCCCTGGATGCCCCCGCAGCTCGAAGCGCTGCCGCCGCTGAGCGAGTTGACGCTCCAGACCGGCAACGCGATCCCGGGCCACGGCGAACCCGGCGGCGGCGGCGGGACGGTGTTCTAGCGCGGTCCCCGATGTCGATCGATGCTTCTCGGCTTCGCGATCACCCGACACTGCAACCTGCGGTGCCCGCACTGCATCCGCGACGACGTCGAATCCGTGCGGGAGCTCGGGCCCGCGCTGATCGGCCGCGTCCTGGATGACGCGCTCGCACTCTGGGGCGACGTCACGGTCAGTCTCACGGGCGGCGAGCCGCTGATCCATCGTCGCTTCGACGCGGTCATCGAGACGATCGCATCGCGCGGCGTGCCGTACCGCTTCGTGTCGAACGGCTGGCACCTGAAGCGCATCGTGCCGCTGCTCCGGCGCTGGCCGGCGCAGTCGGTGCGGCTCTCGCTCTCGGGCGGCGATGCGGCGGTGCACGACGCCGAGCGCGGTCGCGACAGCTTCCGCCGCGTGCTCCTCGCCGTCGGGCTGCTGACCTACCTGCGCATTCCCGCGTACCTGTCCATGGTCATCGACCGCCGGGACCGGCACCAGATCGGGACGGCGGTCGAGTTGGCGGAATCGCTCGGGTGCGCGGGGATCCACTTCATCCTGCCGCAGCCGGTGACGGGCAGCATCGAACGGGACACGGACCTGGATCCCGAGGAGTGGTGGGCCGTCGCGCGGGAGGTGCGGGCGCTCGCCCGCGAGCCGGGACGCCGCACCGGCATCCGCCTCGACTACGGCGCGCCATTCGACGGCGACGAGCTGCCGTGCGACACGTTCACGCACCGGCGCGTCTACGTCGACGCGAGCGGCCGGCTCTCCACCTGCTGCCAGCTCTCGGAGTACGGCTTCAACGAGAACGACGTCGTCGCGAACCTGCACGAGGTCTCGCTGCGCGACGCCTGGCCGCGCTACGTCGAGCGGCTCGCCGCGCAGCAGGCGGCGAGCGCCCGGCCGGACCACGGCGGCGATGCGTTCGATGCGTTCCCCTGCATCCGCTGCGCGCGGACGACGGGGAAGCTGGACTGGCTCCGGCGCTATCCGGAGAGCCGCTGGGCCGCGGGCGCGCCGGCGCGGAAGGTGCCGGCGCTGGTGCGGCTGACGGCACGCTGAGGCGGCATTGGTGGACTCGCGTGCCCCGGTCGATGCGCCGGCGGCGGTCGCGGTCAGTGCCGCGGTCACGGACCGTGCGGCGCTCGCGGCTCCGTCGACGGTCGGGGCCGCTCCGCCCGTGGCGTCGGCCACGACTCTCGCCGCCCTGGCCTGCGCTGCGCTCCTCGCCGCGTGCGGCGGCGACGGTCCGGGCACCGGCCCCGGTCCCGACCCGCCACCGCCGCTCGCCATCGAGGTGACAGGGCGGCTCGAGCGCGGCGCCGTGGTCGCATTCCGCGCGTTCCGGAGCGGCGAGTCCGAACCTGCGGCGGGCGTGGCGTGGAGCGCGGAGCCCGCCGCGGCCGTCGCGTGGCTCGCGGGCGACAGCGCGCGGCTCCTGCGGGCCGAGCAGGTCGTGATCACCGCGGAGGCGGCCGAGGCCCGGGGCGAGCGGGTGATCGACGTCGCCGCGCCGCCCGTCGTCATCTTCGACCTGCTGCGAGATGGCAACCGCGACATCTACCGCGTCGCGCTGGATGGCGGCGAGCTGGTGCGGCTGACGACGCACGCCGCGGATGATCGGGATCCGACCGTCGCCGGCGGGACGATCGCGTTCGTCAGCTACCGCGACGGCAACGCCGAGCTGTACGCGCTGCCGGTCGACGGATCCGGTGCGGCGCCGACTCGACTGACGACGACGGCCGCGTCCGAGTCGGATCCGTCGCTCTCGCCGGACGGCGCGCGGCTGGCCTATGCCAGCGACGCGACGGGCGTGGCGAAGCTGTGGACGGCCGCGGCGGATGGAAGCGCCGCCGCGCGCGTGACGGC
The DNA here is from genome assembly GCA_036381495.1 of Longimicrobiales bacterium. Taxonomy (GTDB): domain Bacteria; phylum Gemmatimonadota; class Gemmatimonadetes; order Longimicrobiales; family RSA9; genus DASVCS01. The sequence continues at coordinate 74,971 of DASVCS010000059.1, read as the reverse complement.
CGGGTTCGGCCACGACGGCTCGATCGAGGGCGGCCCGAGCTGGGCGCCGGGGAGCGACCGCGTCGTCTTCATGGCGACGAGCCGGGGATCCGCGGACCTCTACGTCCTGGATGCGACGACGGGCACGATCGAGGCGCGGGTCGTGGACGGCGCGGCGGACGTCGAACCGGCGTGGAGCCCCGACGGCGACCGCGTCGTCTTCGCCTCGAATCGCGACGGCCCCACGAATCTCTATCTCCTGGATGCGGCGACCGGAACCGTCACGCGGCTCACACGAGGCGCCGGGCCCGACGGCCAGCCGGCGTGGCTGCCGGACGGGCGGATCGTCTACGTCTCGTGGGAGCCCGGCGCGCCCGAGCTGCGCTGGATCGACCCCGCCACGCCGGCCGTCGTGTACGTCGTCCCGATCGGCGCAGGCGCGCCGGGGCACCCCACGGCGACCAACTGACCACATCTGCGGACCAGGTTTTACTTTTTCGATTCGTCCCAAGACGGTATGCCGCCGGCCGGATGTGTGCTGTCGATCAGTCGGGCGACGGCGCGGGCGGGCTCGAATGCGAGCTGAGCGCGCGCGTGATCGCGGCGGGAGAAACGCCCAGAAATTTCGCCACCCGGCTGCGCCGATACCCCGCCGCGGCCGCTCGCCGGATGATGGCGCGGCGTGCGTTCACCTGCGCTGGACACTTGCCTGGCCCGCGAACCCACTCGAGCGTCAGGCCATGGCCCTGCTGCGAAAGGACCTCGCGCGCGATGTCGCGGAGATCGAGCACGTCCGCGGATCCGTTGTTCCCCGGTTCGGCACCGCCATCGCGCCGTGGGTCGTACGCGGGCGTGGCCGGGCTGAAGAAGGTGCGCCAGAGTTCGTCGCCTGCTACCGTCGCCGGGGGCGTGGGCGCGATGCCCTCTGCTCGCCCCGCGTCGGCGAGGCTGCGCCAGCGATCCGCCTCGATACGCCACCGAACGAAGCGGCCGTAGTCACGCCGCGCGGCGGCGAGGGAGGCACTCTGATCGGACGCGAAGAGCCGCAGTGCGAGTTCGACGTGGTGTGTCGAGGCACCCGAGTCTCGGCCGCGGGACGCGTACGCCCGATGTGACGTCCACGGGTAGTCGAGAGGATCCTCGCACAGTCCCGCCCGGACCGGGTTGAGGTGCGTGTACACGATCGCGGAACGCACGTAATCCGCATCCGGACAGGGGTGTGCGCGATAGCGGCGTTCGAAGACGTGGCCGTCGCGCCCGCCCGTGCGCTGCACCAGGATCGCGATTCGCCGCAGCACGGGCTGTAGCACCTCGCCGAGCGACTCCGGACCCTGGCGCAGAATCAGGTGCAGGTGATTCGGCATGATCGCGTAAGCCAGCAGCCACGCGCCCGTGGAAGCGATACCCTCCCGGACGAACGAGACCATCAGGGTTCGCAACGGCTCCGTGAACCACGCTTCTCGCCCCTGGGTGCGCGACGTCACGTGGAAGATCGCGCCGGGCAGATACGGCCGCCTGCGTCGAGACATGCCCGATCTTGGCAACCGCAGCGGGGCGGATGAATGGCGATCGGGGACGAATCGAAAAAGTGAAACCTGGTCCGCTATTGGATCCGGTAGATCAGGATCTGCTGCACATCATCCTCGTCGCGGACGATCCGCGCCGCGAGCGACGGTCCGAGGAACGCGTCCGGCAGCTCCCATCCGGTCAGCTCGCCGATGAGGCGACCCTCGCGGTCGAACACGTCGATCCGCTCCGTCGTCTCCGGCTCGTCCAGCGAGACGCCGACCCAGATCCGATCGAGCGCATCGACGCGCAGGCCGGTGATGCGCGGGATGACGGGCGCGAAGGTCATGGCTTCGAGCTGCGCCTTGATGAACTCCTCGGCGGGGGGTGCAGCCGATGCACTTCCGCCGCCGCCCCCTTGGCGGATCGCGATGCGGATGCCGCCGCCCCGGCGCTGCATCTCGCGAAGCCGTTCGCGCGCGAATTCCTTGTCCGCCTCCGTCGTTTCGCGGGGCGGCAGGTCGCGGGCGACCCGGCGCACGGGCGTCCCGTCCGCGGCGATCAGATTCAGCACGTACGCGGTCGTGTCGGCGACGACGATGCCGCCATCGGAAAACGCCTCCCATTCGAGCCGGGGCTCGAATTGCCGGGGCGTGCGCACCATCACCAGGCGCCCGCTCGAGGGGGTGCCGGCCTGGGCCTCGACCATCTCCGGCGGTTCCGAGATCCACAGCGTGTCCATGACCTCGCCGGCCGTGCTCAGGCGAAGGATCGGACGCGGCGGTTCCGGTGGCGGCCCGCCCGCGCCGCCGCGGAGCATGCGCCGCAGCCCGAACGGTCGCAGGACCTGGACGATGCTTCCATCCGCCACGACGAGCCGGCCCGTCGGGATGCCGAGTTCCTCCGCAAGCGTCACCTCGCGCGCCTCGCCCCCGTCGCGGGGGTAGATCGTGTAGCGGTGGTTCCCGAAGTCCGCCACCCAGATCGAGTCGTCGGCGACGGCCAGCGACAGCGGCATCCCCAGCTCGCCCGGGCCGCCGCCCTCCCGGCCGTACGTCGCGCCGTGCCGGCCGAGCGAGTCGTAGACCAGAACGCGCACACCGGCGCGGTCCAGCACGTAGAGCCGGCCCGCGGCATCCACCGCGAGCCCGTTCCGGTCGATCTGGTCGAACTGGTACGCGTCATCGGTGGCCATCGCCCCGCCGATCACGGCGACGGTGTCGATCGACCACTCCAGCGCAGGACCGCCCGCGCCCGGGTAGAGCCAGCGCTCGATGCCGGCAACGGTGTCGACCGCCGCACGCGCGAGCGGCGCATCCGCCGCACCCGCGCCACAGCCCGCCAGTACCACATTCGCCGTGAGAATCCACCCGATCGCCGTCCGTCGCATACGTCGCTCCGATGATGGGTCCATGGAATGCGGAATCCCGCCATCGGTTAGTCGCCGGCGGACGCCGGACGGTTGTCCGGGGGAGCATGCGCCACACCCGGCGGGCTCCAGGACGCGAAGGGTCCGGCCCGACCCGATTCACTCGCCCACGGGCTCGGCGATCCGGTAGATCACGATCCGGGGCACGTCGAGCGCGTCTTCGACGGCGCGCGCTGCCAGTGACCGCCCCAGGAAGACGTCCGGCAGCTCCCACCCGGTCAGCTCGCCGATGAGGCGACCCTCGCGGTCGAACACGTCGATCCGCTCCGTCGTCTCCGGCTCGTCCAGGGAGACGCCGACCCAGATCCGATCGAGAGGATCGATGCGCAGGCCGGTGATGCGCGGGATGACGGGTGCGAACGTCATGGCTTCGAGCTGCGCCTTGCGCACGGCATCTTCCGAGATCGCCGGGCCCCCGCCGCCGGCGGAGCGGACCACGATCATCTCACGAACCGCGCCACTGGTGTCCAGCCGCTCCCGCGCCCGCTCGCGGTCCGCATCCGTCGTGGCGCGAGCGGGCATGTCGCGCTCGATCCGCCGTACCACCGTGCCGTCCTGCGCGACCACGCGGAGCACGTATTCGGCCGTGTCCGAGACGACGATCGAGCCGTCCGAGAACGCGGCCCAGTACCGGTCCGGCGTGTACTCCGGCGCCCGCCGGATCGAGATGCCCCCGGCGTCGCTCCCGGCGTGCGCCTCCGTGGGCTTCGGCGGCGTCGAGACCCAGAGGGTGTCCTGCACCTCGCCGGTCCGGTTCAGGCGATAGATCGGACGCGGAGGCACGCCGCGCTCCCCCTCGGTTGCCCGACGCATCAGGAACTGAAGAAGCGGGCGGTACCCCTGGATCAGCGCGCCGCCGCGCACCGCGAGCGGGCCGTCGGGAAACCCGAGATCCTCCGGCAGCGCGACGCTCCTCGCCTCCCCGCCGCCGATCGGGTAGACCGTGTACCGCCGGTTGCTCCAGTCCGCCACCCAGATCGAGTCATCCGCCGAAACCGCGAGCGCACTCGGCCCCGACAACTCGCCCGGACCCTCCCCCTTCCGGCCGTACGTCGCGACGTGCCCGCCCAGCGAGTCGTAGACCAGGACCCGGTCGCTCGCCGCATCCAGGAGGTACAGCCGCCCCGCCCCATCACCCGCCAGCCGCGCCGGCGTCACCCGCCCGAACTGGTAGACGTCCTCCTCCGCGGCCGCACCGCCGATCACGGCCAGCGTGTCCCTCCGCCAGCCCAGCCGCGCGCCGCCGGTGCCAGGGTAGAGCAGCCGCTCCACACCCGCGATCGTGTCCGTCCGCACCATCGTCACCGGCGCCCGCTCGCCCGCGCCGCACGCGGCAACTCCCAGAGGCAGCGCCAGGAACACCCCCCGAAGCACGAACCGGTTCATCAGGCCCTCTTCTCGGTTCATCACACCCTCCCCTCGATCCGTCGAGATCCTCATCCGCGCGCGGGGGGAATCGCCCCGCCGTTCTTCCAGCCGGCGTACGTGACGGAATCCCCATCCACGCGCACGGGGAATCGCCCGCGCGAGTCCTCGTTCACCACGTCCAGTGCCGTCCCCATCCACGCGCGCGGGGAATCGCCGGCCCGGCTCGTGGTGGCCGAGTGCTCGGGGCTTCCCATCCACGCGCGGGGGAATCGCCCTCGACATCCATCGCGTCCGTGCGCGCGCCGAATCCCCATCCGCACGCGGGCGGAGAATCCCCGTCCGTCACGCCGCCGCACATCGACCGCATCGCCGGCCGCAACGATAACTATAGTTATAGTATACGGCGGCGCGGCGGTCAACCGGTATCACGTCGCCGCACGGGCCCACCAACCGGCATCAGGCCGGCGCGCAGGCCCACCGACCGCACGGCGAACAGGCGGCCACCGGCGAGCCCGTGCACCACGGGCTCGCGTCCCGCGCCGGCGGCCCGGTGCTCGCGCCGGGCTGGCACGGATGCTGAACCGGGTGGCGGGTGTCGCGGGATGACGCGGTCGATGCATGGCGTGGCGCCCCGGGTCGCCCGCTGGGGCGGCCACCCGTTGAAGGCTTCGGGGACCGGGGCGGTAGGCGTACAGAGCGAGGCGGGAGCGATGGTCGGGGATGGCGCGTTGGGGATGAACCAGGGACGAAGCGGCGGGAGCGGCGTGGTGATCCCGGTGGATGAGGGCGAGCTGCGGGGGATGCTGGAGTTCCCGGAGGACGCGCCGGGCGTGGTGCTCTTCGCCCACGGTGCGGGGAGCAGTCGTTTCAGCCCGCGAAACCGGCAGGTGGCGCGGGTGCTCCAGGATGCCGGGATCGGGACGCTCCTCTTCGACCTGCTGATGGAGTCGGAGGCGGAGCGCCGGGAGAACGTCTTCGACATCGGGCTGTTGGCCAGCCGTCTCATCCTCGCGACGTTCTGGGTGCGCGAGAACGAGGCCACCCGGCATATGCCCATCGGCTATTTCGGTGCCAGCACGGGGGCGGCTGCGGCGTTGGTTGCGGCGGCGCGCATGCCGACCGTGGTGGACGCCATTGTCTCGCGCGGCGGTCGTCCGGACCTGGCGGGACGGGATCTGGCCGAGGTCTGTGCGCCGACGCTGCTGATCGTGGGCGGCCGGGACGAGGTGGTGCTCGAGCTGAACCGCGAGGCGCTCGAGCGACTGCGCGCCGAGAAGGAGCTGGTCGTCATCCCCGGGGCGACGCACCTCTTCGAGGAGCCGGGCGCGCTCGACCAGGTCGCGGAACTCGCTGCGGACTGGTTCCGCCGCCACCTCGGCAAGATGCAGCGGACCCGGCGCGCGGCGTGAAGGTGGGCGCGGGTCGATCCTGGGATCGGTCTTGACCGCCACCACATCCGTATGCACTTTGCACCTATTCCATAGGGTCCGGCGGACGGGGTGGATCCACCGGCATCGCGTCCGACCCGGCCCGTGGCGCGGGTGCCGTTGCTTCCTCCGGCGACCACGCGCCAGACACCGCGGAGTAGCCGGTCGGAAAAGGGAGGGATCGCGCGATGACGGCCCCGTCGAGGCACCCGCTGCCGTTGTTCCTCTTCCTGCTACTGATCATTGCGGCATGCGAGGCGGAGCGGAGTCCGACGCTCCCGCCCGAGGACTACCCGCGGGTCGAGCCGTCGGGTCTGCGCGCCGCCATTACCTGCAAGGGCGATGTGAGCGCGAGCACGGTCTCCTGCGAGGTGGCGGAACCGGAGGTGCCTACCGGCGTGAGGGCGGGGATCATTGTCGGCGGCCAGGGCGAGTACGCCGAGCTCATTCCATCCAACGTGTGCTACGGGGTCGCGTGTCCGTTCGGCGGCGAGCTGGGTGTCTTCCAGGTCGACATGTCGGTTCGGAACCTGCTGGGCCAGGCGCTCGGCACGAAGGACGGGACCACGCCGGATACCGCCGGCGTGCGGGTCTTCTTCCATACCGGGCCGGAGGATGGAGCGTACATCATGAACCCCACGGGTCGCGCCATCTTCACGAAGGCGAATGCGTACTACTATCAATACGGCGGTGAGATCTTCGGCGCGCCGTACTCCGGCCTGGGCGAGGATGGCATCCTGTCGCCGGGGGAGAGCAGCACTCCGCTGACCTGGAAGTTCCGGCTGTACCGCACGACCGGATTCAGGTTCAGCGTATATGTTTGGGCCGAGGTGCAGTACCCGAACGGCTGGGTGGAAGTCCCGGCCGCCGTGGACGTGCCGCTGGGCGGGACGCAGACGCTCCCGGCCGTCGTGCGCGAGGTCACGGGCCGGGAGCGGGAGGACGCAGTGGTCACCTGGACGAGTGCCGATCCCGCGGTCGCAACGGTCGACGCGGAGACCGGGCTGGTGACGGGGATCGCGCCGGGGACCGCCAGGATCACGGCCGAGAGCGATGGGCTCGAGGCGGCCGGCACCGTGGTGGTGACAGTCTCCTAGCGCGTCCCCGGTCTTCGCACCCTAGCGCGTCCCCAGCCTTCGCGCCATGGGCGAGTTCAGGAGCGGTCCCGCCGGGAAGTGCCCGGCGGGAGCCGGGACGCCGGTCTCGGGAAAGATCAGCATCCCCTCCTGCATGCTCGCGCCCCGGAGTGCGATCGCGAGGACCTCGCCCAGGTCTGCGACCGCATGGAAGGTCAATCGGTCACGGACCTCGGCGGGGAGGTCGTCCAGGTCGTGCTCGTTGTCGCGCGGGAGCACGATCTCGCGGATCCCGGCGCGGTAGGCGCCGAGCACCTTCTCCTTGAGTCCGCCGATCGGCAGGACCCGCCCGGTCAGCGTGATTTCGCCCGTCATCGCCACGTCGTTGCGCACGGGCCGCGCGGAGAGCGCGGAGACGAGCGCCGTCGCCATGGTGATCCCGGCGGAAGGGCCGTCCTTCGGGATCGCGCCCGCGGGCACGTGGATGTGGATCTCGATGTCGTCGAGGTGGTCCTCGGCGATCCCCAACCGGTCGTGGTGGGTCTTGGCGTACGTCAGCGCCGCGCGCGCGGACTCCTTCATGACATCGCCGAGCTGGCCCGTCAGGATCAGGTTGTCCTTCCCCTTCGAGACGCTCGCCTCGACGAACATGATGTCACCGCCCATGGGCGTGTAGTACATGCCGGTCGCCACGCCGACCGCATCCTCGGCCGCCGCCCGCTCGGGGTGCACACGCGGCCGGCCGAGCAGATCCTGCACGTCATCCTCGGCGATCACGACGCGGTCGACCTCGCCGCTCGCGATCTTCCGCGCCGACTTGCGCGCCAGCCGCCCCAGCTCACGCTCGAGCTGGCGGACACCCGCCTCCCGGGTGTACGCGCTGATCACCCGCTGGATCGCCGGCTCCTCGATGTCGAGCTGCCCGGGCTCGAGCCCGTTCTCGTCGAGTTGCCGCGGGACCAGATAGCGCTTCGCGATCTCGAGCTTCTCGAACTCGGTGTAGCCCGAGAAGTCGACCAGCTCCATGCGGTCGAGCAGCGGCGCGGGGATCTGGTCCTTCCAGTTGGCCGTCGCGATGAACAGCACCTCCGAGAGATCGAACGGCACGCCGAGATAGTGATCCACGAACGAGTGGTTCTGCGCCGGGTCCAGCACCTCGAGCAACGCGGCGGCGGGATCGCCCTGCCAGCCGGCACCGAGCTTGTCGACCTCGTCCAGGAGGAAGACGGGGTTCTTCGTCCCTGCCTGCTTCAGTCCCTGGATGATCCGGCCGGGCATCGCGCCCACGTAGGTGCGACGGTGACCCCGGATGTCCGCCTCATCCCGCGCGCCGCCGAGGGCGATGCGCACGTACTTCCGGCCGAGCGCCCGCGCGATCGACTTCGCGATCGACGTCTTCCCCACGCCGGGCGGCCCCACGAAGAGCAGGATCGGCCCGCGGCCGACCGCCCGCGCGCGGGCGCGCGCCGTATCACCATCACCCGCGCGATCCGCCTCCGCGTCCTCTGCGTCCGAATTCGCTGCCGCGGGATCCGAAGCCGAGCCCGCTTCCGCCTCGGACGAGCCGACGGCGGATGCCGGCCGCGCATCCTCCGCTTCGGAGCCGGAGACGGCCTCCGCGGCGGATGCAGGATCCGCGACCGAAGCCTCGGAACCCGTGCGCGCACTGGACGTCTCGGACGTCGAACCGGCCCGGGTCTCCTCGGCCTCTGCCGCACGGTCCAGTTGCAGCTTCCGCACGGCAAGGAATTCGAGCACGCGGTCCTTCACGTCTTCCAGACCATAGTGGTCCTCGTCGAGGACCCGATCCGCATCCCCGAGGTTGATCCGATCCTCGGTGCGCGTGCTCCACGGCAGGTCGAGCACCCACTCGAGATACGTGCGGATGACCTGGTACTCCGCCGATTGCGGGTGCGTGCGCTGGAGACGGTGCAACTCGCGCTCGACTTCCTTGCGCGCCTCGTCCCCGAGTTCGAGCGCGGCGACCCGCTCCCTCAGCTCTTCGAGGTCCCCCGCCTCGTCCTCCTCACCCAGCTCCTTCTGGATCGCCTTGAGCTGCTCGCGCAGCACCATCTCGCGCTGCTTGTCGCCCAGCTCCTCCTGCACCTTCTGCTGGATGTCCTGCTGCGCCTCGATCCGGAGCAGGTCGCGTTCGACCGCGACCAACACCTTGCGGAGCCGCTCCTCGACATCGTAGAGCTCGAGCAACTCCTGCTTCTCTCGAGCCGGGATATCCAGGTAGAAGGCGACGAGGTCCGCAAAGGCGCCCGGCTCGCTCACCCCCTCGACGAGCTGGTCCAGCGCCTCCGCCGGAATCCCCCGGCGGCGCCCCAGCTCGACCGCCCGCGACCGCAACTCACGATCCAGCGCCATGAACGACGAGAGATCCGACGCGGTCGGCTGGACGTCCTCGACGACACGGACCGACGCCTCCAACATCGCCTTGCCCGCCTTCCCGTACGTCAGGACCAGTGCGCGTTCCTCCCCCTGGATCAGGAGCTGGAGTCCGCCACGCGTCCGCTGTACCTGCACCAACCGGACGATCACGCCCGTCTGGTACAGCAGCTCCGGCTCCGGCCGCTCCACGTTCTCGCGCTGGCAGACCGCCAGCATCCGGCGGTCCCCGTCCAACGCGCTCTGGATTGCCTCGACCGTGCCCGCTCGCCCCGCACTGATCGGGACTGCAACGCCGGGGAACACCACCGTGTCCCGCAGCGGAAGCACGGGAAGCTTGACTCGCTCAGCCATCAGTAGACCCCACTTCGTCTTCTGGAAGCCGGCGGTCCGGCAGACCGCCGTGATACGGCGAACCCGCAAAGCAGATGGCGGGCCACCGTTGCTACTACCCCGCTAAATTGTTGTGGTTACGTAGATTAAGAACAATTTCAGCGGCACCTGTAATATAACGCCGACTGCGCCGGAATGGCAGGTGGCGCGTCGGACTGCCGCAGGGGCAGGCCGCGGGGCGAGCGCGTCGGCACGGTCGGAACCCGGTGGCGTGCGCGCGGTACGTCGCGTAGCGGGAGCGCGGCGCGGGTGCAGCGCGACCCGCCGGATTCGCGCCCGATGTTCTCGCCTGATGAGGAAGCTCGTGCGCGTGCGCGAACGGCGGTTTCATGCTCCAGGGTCGACCGCAGGCGGGTGGAGAACTCGTGACCCGTGTCGGGCGCCGGAGCGTTGGCAAGGAGTAGGATCGTATGCCCAGGCGGACGGACAAGTCACGGGAGCGGCGGCGCGGAGCCGCAGCGGAGGCGGCGTTCGAGGAGTGGTCACGGTCGTTGGACCTTCGGGGGCTCGCGGCCACGTACGGTACGCCGTTGTACATCATCGATTCGAACACCCTGCGAGAAAACTTTGCGCGGTACGTCGCGGTCGTCGGCCGAGCGGACGGGATCCGGTACCCGGTGAAGGCGAACCCGTCGGCGGCGATTCTGGAGGCGATCGCGGCACTCGGCGGCGGAGCGGACTGTGCGTCGCGGGACGAGGTGTGGCTGGCGCTCGAGGCGGGCATCCCGATCGAGAGGATCAGCTACAACTCGCCGGCGCCGGAATCGCGGTTGGCCGTGTGGCTGTTGCGGTCCGGGGGGACCGTCGTCGCGGACTCGGCGGAGGCGCTTGCGGATCTGCGGGAGCAGTTGGCGGGCGACGACTTCGCGGGCCGTCTCTTCATTCGGGTGAGTCCCGGCGGCCTGCCCGGTTATCGCCGTGCCGCCGAGATCCACCGGTACACGGCGCATGGCGCGGATGACAGTCCGTTCGGGATCCCGTCGGAGGTCGTGCCGCGGCTCCTGGCGCGCACCCCCATGCCGGTGACGGGATTGCACATGCACGTCGGGACGCAGATGGACAACGTCGAGGCGTTCACGGCGGCGCTCGAGTTCCTTCACCGGTTGAGCGATCTCGTGGAGGCGCGCACGGCGCACCGGATCACGACGTTGAACCTCGGCGGCGGGTTGGGGATCCCGTTCCTGGATGGTCAGCGGTTTCCGTCCATCGAGGCGTTGGGTGCGGCGATCCGGCCGCTTCGGCGCGCCGGGCTGGCCTACGAGGTCGAGCCGGGCAATTCACTGGTCGGCAATGCGGTCGCGCTGCTCGCCCGCGTGGTCGCGATCAAGACCAAGCGTGGCCGGCGCTGGGGCATTCTCGATGTCGGCACGGACCAGTTGGTGAAGTTCACGATCGCGCGGTGGGAGCACCGGATCGACGATGCCGAGCACCGGCCGTTGCCGAGGGAGGGCGAGGATGCGCTCGTGGGGCCCCTCTGCTTTGCCGGCGACGTGCTGCTCCCGGCGACGCGGTTGGATGGGGTGAAGCGCGGCGACCCGGTGCTGGTCCGGCACGCCGGCGCGTACTGCGAGTCGGTGTCGAGCCACTTCAACGGCCGGCGCGGCCCCGCGCACGTCATCATCGAGGCGGACGGTTCGCTTCGGCTCGTGCGGCGCGCGGAGGATCCGTTCTTCCAGCCGGGCGTGCAGGCGCACGTGCCGGCGGCGTGGGGTGGCACGGCGCCGGAGGGTGTGCCGATCGACGGGGCGACGATCGAGGCGCTCCACAGCCGGTACATGCACGAGGACGCCGCGGCTGATGGCTACACGATCCTCGAGGCGCGGCGCGTGGGGGAGCGGGCCTACCGGTTCGAGGTCGAGCCGAGGGCGGCAGTCGACTTCGTGGCCATGCCGCTGGCGTTGCGCATCGTGGGAGATGCAGCGATCATCGCGGTCGGCCACGTGTTGGGCTGGCGGACGAAGGCGCGGCCCATCTGGGCGACGCGGCTGTCGATGTCGTGTGGGTCGGTCCTCCCCGCGCGTGGCAGGGTCGCGTGTCGTGTCGCGGTCGGTGCGCCGCGGATCGCGCCGCAGCCGGGGGTCGCCTACGTCGTGACCGTCCGATTCGAGCTCGGGACGGGCGAGGTCGCGGGCGTCGCGCGGGTCGTCGTGCCGGCGGCATCCACGGCCGCCGATGCCGCTGCCTGAATCGATCGTCGCAGGTTCGCCCCGGCGCGCGACTTGCCGAACGCGACGGGGAAGATCGTTGCCTCATCGGCCGGTACGGGCCGGCCGATCGCTGCGTTGCGTCACGCCCCATCAGCGCGTCACGCTCTTTCTCTTCCGGTGCCGGGATGAGGCGTTTCCAGATGCTGATCCCCTGGTTCGGCGCCGGTCGCACGCACCGCGGCTCGGGCGTCCCCGAGGACGCCCGCTCGCCGGGGGGCGCGGGCATGCGGGATCCGCCCGGGCCGGTCGATCACCGCGCCGGCGACCCTCCGAAGATGGCCGGTCTCGTCCCCGGCGTCATCGTGTTGTCCGTAATCGGCGTGGTACTCGGCCGATGGATCCAGAAGGCGCGCGGGCGCGCCGTGGCCCGGGAGCAGGCGCTGCTGCGACGGGACCGGATCCTCGCGGCGATCGGCTCCGGCGCCGAGTGGCTGGTGCGCGGGACGGACCCACGCCGCCTGAACGAATTCCTCGGACGCCTGGGCAGGGCGACGGGTGTCACGCGGGCCTACATCTTCCAGAACGGACGGGACGCATCCGGCGAACTCGTCGCCAGCCAGCGCTTCGAGTGGACCGCTCCGGGGATTCCGCCACAGATCGACAATCCGGAACTCCAGGGGGCCGCCTACGACAGCCACGGGATGCACCGATGGAAGATCGTGCTGGGCCGGGGCGAAGCGATCCTGGGCAATGTCGGCGACTTCCCTGAGAGCGAGCAGCCGCTGCTGAGGGCGCAGGGCATTCGTTCGCTCGTGGTGTTGCCGATCTTCATCGGTCCCGAGTGGTGGGGGTTCATCGGGTTCGATGAGATCCGGTGGGAGCGCTGGTGGTCGCCGGCGGAGGTGGAGGCGCTGAAGGCATCGGCGGCGCTGGTGGCCGCGGTGATCGAGCGGGATCGCGCCGACGAGCGGATGCGCCAGCTCGCGCGGGCGCGGGCGGAGCGCGCGGCCGCGCGGGCGGCGGAGGAGCGTTCGCGGTTCCTCGCCGAAGCCAGTCGGATCCTGGGTTCGACCCTGAAACACGAGACCATCTTCGAGCAGTTGGCGCGGCTGGTCGTGCCCGCACTGGGCGATTGGTGCATCATCGATGTGCTGGAGGGCGATCGTGTCCGGCGCGTCGCCGTCGCGCACGCGGATCCACGCGCGGAGGCGATGGCGGCGCGGCTCCGGGAGGCCGTCCCGCCGAGCGGCCGGGGCAGCCCGATCGCCGAGGTGCTCGAAACCGGTCAGGTGCGGAGCGTCCCGCGCATCGATGTCGGCCCGATCCGGGATCTCGGCGCCCGTCCGGCCATCATCGTGCCGCTGCGGACGCGTGGCGCTCTGACGGGCGCCCTGACGATACTGGCCGCCGAGTCCAGGCGGTACGGGCCCGACGACCTGGCGCTGGCCGAGACCCTGGCCGGCAGAGCGTCGCTCGGGCTCGACAATGCCCGACTCTACGCCGAAGCCCAGCGCGCCACACGCAGCCGTGACGAGATGCTGGCCGTCGTCAGTCACGACCTGCGTGACCCGTTGAACACGATCTCGCTCGCGCTCGGGATGCTCGAACAGACCATGCCCTCGGTGGACGAGACGTCGCGCCAACAACTCGACATCATCGGCCGCAGCGTCCGGCGCGCCGATCGCCTGATTCACGATCTGCTCGATGTCGCCCGTCTCGAAGCGGGTCGGCTCCGGCTCGACCGACGGCGGATCTCGAGCCGCGAGGTCGCGTCCGAAGCCGTCGAGTCGCATCGCAGCCAGGCGCAGGCGAATGGTCAGGAGCTGGTCGGCGAGCTGCCGGCAGGGCTCCCCGACATCTGGGCGGATCGCGACCGCCTGCTCCAGGTGTTCGGGAACCTGCTCGGCAACTCCATCAAGTTCACGCCCGAGCACGGGCGGATCACGGTCGGTGCGGAAACGCAGGACGGCAGTGTACGTTTCTGGGTCCGGGACACCGGGCGCGGGATCCCCGCCGACCAGTTGCCGCATCTCTTCGACCCGTTCTGGCAGGTCGGCCGGAGGGGCGAAGGCGCGGGGCTGGGGCTGGCCATCGCGCGTGGCATCGTCGAGGCGCACGGGGGACGCATTCGCGCCGAGAGCACGGTCGGCGTCGGCACGACGATCTCGTTCACGATCCCTGTCGCCGAGGGCGGCGAGCGCAGCGCGGCGGAGGCCGTGCCGCTCGAGGGCGCCCCGGTGGACCCACACGGCCGGCCGCCCTCGTAGGCACGCGAGTGCGAGTACGCGCGCGGGTCCACCCGGCCCGAGTCGGAGGGAGCGGGATCGTGACGTTGGTCCGGATGCGCGCATCGGATCGCTCGCCCTCGGCACGCTGAAGCGGCGCAGGCGTCGATCTCGCGCCGGCTCACTCCGCGAGTTCGCCCCGCAGCACGGTGACCGCCTGTCCACCGAGTCGCACGCGGTCGCCGCGCACCTCGACGTGCACGGTGCCGCCGCGCGGCGAGGCCTGGTAGGCGGTGAACTCCGTCCGTCCGAGCCGCTTCTGCCAGAACGGACCGAGGCAGCAGTGCGCCGAGCCCGTGACCGGATCTTCATCCACGCCCACGCGCGGCGCGAAGAAGCGGGAGACGAAGTCGTAATCCCGCGTCGCGGCGCGGGCGGTGACGATCACGCCGCGGGCGTCAATGGTGCGCAGTCGGGCGAAGTCCGGAGCCAGCTCGCGTACCGCCGCCTCCGACGGCAACTCGACCAGCAGGTCGAACTTGTTCCGGCCGACGTACGCGGGCGTGATGCCGAGCGCATGGGCGAGTCCTTCCGGCGCCGTCGTCGCCTCCTCCGGCTTGGCCGGGAAGTCCAGCACGATCCGATCGCCGCTGCGTACCGCGGTCAGCAGTCCGCTCCGCGTGTGGAAGCGCGCCGTGGCTTCCGGCGCGAGCAGTCCGTCTTCCCAGAGGACGTGCGCGCTGGCCAGGGTGGCGTGGCCGCAGAGGTCCACCTCGACGGCGGGTGTGAACCAGCGCAGGCGGAAGCCGTCGTCCTCCGGAACGAGGAACGCGGTTTCGGAGAGGTTCATCTCGCGGGCGACGTCCTGCATCCACGCCGGTTCCCGGGGTTCGGGCAGTACGCAGACCGCGGCCGGGTTGCCCCGGAACGGACGGTCGGTGAAGGCATCGACTTGAAGGATTCTCAGTGCCATGGTGGTATTCGGTTCGCGTCGGTGTCGATCGGCTGCTAAGATAGCGGGACCCATCGGGGTCGGCCACGGCGGGGGACGCCCGTGGCACCGATGGAACCGACCGCGTGTCCCGTGCAGTATTAGGGCGCGCAATGCGACGATCCCCCACACACGACAGGACACGGCCATGATGGTTGCGATGCACCGGGTGTCACGGATCCTCGGCGCAGCTCTGCTCTTCGTCCTCCCGGCCGTCGCCGCAGCGCAGCACGCGCCGCAGGACGGGGCGGATGCCTCGATCTTCCGCCCGCTGGACCTGCCTGCGCCGAATCGGCTGCGGACGGCCGGAGGTGCGCCGGGCCCGGACTACTGGCAGCAGCGGGCCGACTACCGGATCGAGGCGACGCTCGACCCCGCGACGACGACGGTCACGGGGAGCGAAACGGTGCGCTACCACAACAACTCGCCGCACACCCTGCGCTTCGTCTGGCTCCAGGTCGACCAGAACCTGTATCGTCCCGGGAGTCGGGGCTCGTTCGTCTCGCCGGCCGAGAGCCGGTGGGGCGCGCGCGGTTTCGAGGGTGGCATGGAGATCCGCTACGCGCGGGCGGACGGGACCGAGGTCGAGCCGTACATCTACGACACGATGATGCGCCTGGACCTGCCGCGGCCCCTCCCGCCCGGCGGCACCATCGATCTGAGCATTGGCTGGTCGTTCCCCGTGCCGGAGCACGGATCGGACCGCATGGCGCGCCAGGGCGACCTCTACGAGATCGCGCAGTGGTTCCCGCGCATGGCCGTCTATGACGACATCTCGGGGTGGAACACCGACCCGTACCTGGGGCAGGGCGAGTTCTACCTCGAATACGGTGACTACGACGTCGCGCTGACGGTGCCTGCCGGTTACACGGTCGCGGCGACCGGCACGTTGCAGAACCCCGAGGTCGTGTTGACGCCCGAGCAGCGGGAGCGGCTGGCAGAGGCGGCCCGGAGCGGGGAGCAGGTCGCGATCATCCGTGCCGATGAGGTCGGGACCCGCAAGGCGCACCCGGCCGACGAGGGGATGCTGACCTGGCGCTTCCACGCGGAGAACGTGCACGACTTCGCCTGGGCGGCCTCTCCCGATTTCCGCTGGGATGCGACGAGCTGGGACGGCATCCTCTGCAACGCGTACTACCAGGAGGATGCCGCGGCATGGCGTACCGCCGCGGACATGACCTGCTTCTCGATCCGCGAGTTCTCCGAGCGGTGGTACCACTACCCCTATCCGCAGGCGACGAGCGTCGCCGGGCCGGTCGGCGGGATGGAGTATCCGATGTTCGTGATGGTCCACGCCGGCGGCGATGAGCCGACCGTCTTCAGCACCATCGCGCACGAGCACGGGCACGAGTGGTTCCCGATGATCGTGGGGAGCAACGAGCGGCGCTACACCTGGATGGACGAGGGCTTCAACACGTTCATCGACGCGTGGGCGAACGACCTGCGCTACCCCGGCACCGACGCGAAGGCAGCATACGTGCAACAGTACATGGCTTTCTCGTCCGAGGGTCGGGAGCAGCCGATCATGACGCCACCCGACCGCGTGCAGCGCGCGCTCCTCGGACTGGTCGGCTACCGTAAGCCGGCCATGGCGTTGAACCTCCTGCGCGACGAGGTGCTCGGGCCGGAGGCGTTCGATGCCGCGTTCCGCGAGTACATCCGGCGGTGGGCGTTCAAGCACCCGCAGCCCGCGGACTTCTTCCGGACGATCGAGGAAGTTTCGGGGCACGACCTCGACTGGTTCTGGCGCGGCTGGTTCTACACCACCCACACGCTCGACCAGGCGGTCGACTCGGTGACGCAACAGCGTGACGGCGACGGCGTGGTCGCGACGATCCACCTCTCGAATCGTACGCCGCTCGTCATGCCGCTCGACCTGCGGCTCACCCTGGCCGGTGGCGAGACGCGCGACATCGCGCTCCCCGTCGAGATCTGGTACAACGGCAACACGTACGCGTACCCGGTCGCGCTCCCCGCGGGAGTCGTGCGAGTCGAGGTCGATCCCGATCACGCCATGCCGGACCAGGACCGGGAGAACAACGTCTGGGCGCGCGCCCGGAGCTGATTTCCGAACCCGGATCCGGCACTCTTCCGGGCTCCGGGCCCATGGCGCATATTCGGTTCAGCGGCGCGGGCGCGGCGCGGCGTGCCACCGCCGCGCGGTCGCTCCGACCCTTCGATGGGAGGAAGTCATGCGGTTGCGCTCCTTGATCCTGCTCGGCGTTGCGGCGTGTCTGGCCGCGCCGGCGCCGGCCGCGGGGCAGGACGACGCCGATGATCGTCCGGGCATAGCGGTGTTCCCGTTCACGAACGGCGGCTCGTACGGTCCCGACAAGGAGGATCTCGACCCGCTGCGTATCGGGATCCAGCAGATGCTGCTCACCGAACTCGCCCAGAACTCCGCGCTCCGAATCGTGGACCGCAGCATTCTGCGGGAGATCCTCGACGAACAGCGGCTCGCGCAGTCCGGGCAGGTCGATGCGCGGACCGCTGCGGAGGTCGGGAAGCTGGTCGGCGCGCGCTACGTGGTCACCGGCGTGTTCACGGACCTGTTCGGCGACTTCCGGCTCGATGGCAGGATCGTGGATGTCGAGACCGGCGAGGTCATCAAGACCGAGGAGGTCCGGGACCGGCGGGAGAAGATCTACGACCTGCTCGTCCAACTGGCCTCCCGGATCACCGCGGGCGTCGACCTGCCGCCGCTCCCGGCGCCGGTCCGAGAGGCCCGCGAATCCCGCGAGATCCCCGCCGAGGCGGTCCGCCTCTACTCGCAGGCGCAGGTCTACCAGGATGCCGGCCGGACCAGCCGCGCGATCGAACTCTATCGCATGATCACCGACCGCTTCCCGCAGATGACGGAGGCCCGCGAGGCGCTCCGGCAGTTGACCGGCAGTTAGCCGAATCCCCACGAATCCGTGGCCGGTCGGGCGGTGGTTCCGGCTCCTCGCCTGCCTCGGGCGTCCGGATCCGAGACGCCGCGTCCCGCCATCGGACACCGGCGCCCGCGAGCGGGCGGTGGTGTCGACTCGTAAAACTGGCCACGACAATCGATTACAGAGACGGATCCCGTGGTACGGTCCTTTCCTGTGTTGCGCCGCCGACCGTCGCGGTCGGTCGGCGCCCGTGGCTGGGCGGGCGTTCACGGCGAACACGGAGGAGAACCATGAGGCTGACGGTGCGGAGTCGCGCGGCGGCATTGGCGGGTGCGCTGCTCGCCCCGGCGTGTCTGCCGTTCGCCGCGGCTCGGGCGCAGGAGACGCCGGTGACGTTGACGTTGGAGGAGGCGATCGCGCTGGCGCGAGAGCACAACCCGGCGTTCCTGAAGCAGGACAACGATGCGGGTCCGGCGGACTGGCGGGTGCGTGAGGCGTACTCGGCGTGGCTGCCGCGAGCGAACACGGGCCTGGGCTTCCGCTACGAGGGCGGTGGCCCGGCGTTGGTGGGGTCGTTCACGGGGTCGGACCTCGGTCTGGGTGCGACGCCTGCGTACTATTTCTCGAGCTATTCGATCGGCATGTCGCTCCAGCTCAGCGCCGCCACGCTGTTCGGGATGGGGGAGGCGCGGGCGAGTCGCGAGGCGGTCGAGTCGCGGATCGACGCGGCCGCCTTCACGCTGCGCGCGGATGTGACGCGCCAGTACATCGCGGTGTTGCGGGCGCAGGATGGTGTCACGCTGGCGCGGCAGCAGCTCGAGAGCGCATCACAGAACCTCGAACTCGCGGAGGCTCGCGTGCGGGTCGGCGCGGCGCCGCCGCTCGAGGCCATGCAGGCGCAGGTCGAGCGCGGCCGCGCCGAGGTCGCGCTGGTGCAGGCTGAGAACCTCTACGATACGGAGCGGCTGCGCCTGATGGAGCAGCTCGGGACCGATCTGGACGCGGACGTCCGGCTGACGACGTCGTTCGAGGTCTTCGAGCCGTCGTGGACCCGCGACGAGCTGGTGGACGAGGCGCTTGCGGCGCATCCGCAGATCGAATCGCTGCGCGCGGAGGAGCGGGCCCGGCGCGCGGCCGTGCGGTCGACCCGCGGTTCGTTCCTCCCGACGCTCAGGTTCTCCGCCGGGTGGTCCGGCTTCTCGCGGATGGTGGCGGCGGATGACCAGTACCTGATCGACGGCGCGAAGAGCCGCGCGGAGGCCCGCATCGAATCCTGCGAGACGCAGAACCTCATCTCGGCGGGGCTGTCTCAGCCGCTCCCCGGGTACCCCCTCGACTGCTCCCAGTATGCACTGACGCAGGAGGGGATCGATGCCGTACTGGCCGACAACCGCCGCTTCCCGTTCAAATTCACGGAGCAGCCGTTCAGCGCCTCGCTCCAGATCTCGCTGCCGCTCTTCCAGGGGCTCTCGGCGCGGCGACAACTCGAAGAGGCGCAAGCGGCCGAGGCCGATGCGCGCTACGACCTGCGCGCGGAGGAACTGCGCCGCCGCACCGCCGTGGCCACGGCGCTACTCGATCTGAAGGCGGCCTACCGCTCGGCCATGCTGGAGGAGAAGAACGCCGCGACGGCCGCCGAGCAACTCCGCCTGGCGCGCGAACGCTACCGGCTGGGCGTCGCCACCTTCGTCGAGCTGAGTCAGGCGGAGACGCAGAAGGCGGAGGCGGACCGCGCGCGTCTCGACGCGGTGTACGGCTTCCACGAGGCGCTGGCGGCGCTCGAAGCTGCCGTGGGCCGTCGACTCCGCCCGGATTCCGGCGGGCAGTGACGGCGATGCGGCCGGCCGGATGTGTCCGCTTTCGGGATGCTGCATCCCACGAGCGGTCACCGCGGCGGGCGGGAGCGGCGGCCGGTGCGCCTGTAAACGGGTTTACGACAATGCGTTGTATTATGCGAACATTCTGGCACGGTCCTTGGCCTGGACCACGCATCGAAGCCGGCGCATCATCGCCGGGCGGTGCGCGCCTCGTGGCGTGCCCCAACCCGAGAAGGTGAAGCCATGGATATCCCACGCGAGAAACCGAAGAATCGCCGGCGCTATTTCTATGTCGGAGGCGGCCTGGCGGCCGTGGTGCTGACCACGGTGGCGCTCTCGCGGCTGGAGCCGGCGGCGCCGACGGTCGAGCGCGCCACGATCTGGACGGATACGGTGCAGCGAGGCACGATGGTCCGCGAGGTCCGTGGTCCCGGGAAGCTGGTGCCGGAACGGATCCAGTGGATCTCGACGCTGACGCCGGGCCGCGTCGAGCGGATCCTCGCGGAGCCCGGCATGGAGGTGACGCGCGAGACGGTGCTCCTGGAGCTCAGCAACCCGGACGTCAACATCCAGGCGCTGGGTGCGGAACAGCAGTTGACGGCGGCGCGGGCGACGCTGGTGAGTCTGCGGACGCAGCTCGAGACGCAGCGGTTGAACCAGGAGGCCATGGTCGCGACGGCGGAGAGCGCGTACCGTGAGGCGCTGCGGAACGTCGAGACGAACCGGCAGCTCGCGAAGGAGGGGTTGATCGCGCCGAACGAGCTGGCGCGTTCGCAGGACCAGGCGGAAGAATTCAAGACGAAGCTCGAGATCGAGCGGAAGCGCCTCGAGATCCTGTCCGAGTCGGTGGACGACCAGCTCGCGGTGCAGCAGGCTCAGGTCGACCGACTGCGCGCGGTCGCCGAGTTCCAGCGGGCGCAGGTCGAGGCCATGCACGTCCGGGCGGGCGCGGATGGCGTGCTACAGGAGTTGCCGCTCGAAGTCGGCCAATGGGTCACGCCCGGGATGACGCTGGCGAAGGTGGTGCAGCCCGGCCGGCTGAAGGCGGAGCTGCGGATCCCGGAGACGCAGGCGAAGGACGTGGCGATCGGGCAGAAGGCGACGATCGACACGCGGAACTCGCTCATCAAGGGGCATGTATCCCGGATCGACCCGGCGGTCCAGGACGGGACGGTGACCGTCGACGTCGCGCTCGATGAGGCGCTGCCGCCGGGTGCGCGGCCGGACCTGAGCGTGGACGGCACGATCGAGATCGAGCGTCTCGATGACGTGCTGTTCGTCGGGCGGCCGGGGTACGGTCAGCCGGAGAGCACGGTCGGGCTCTTCAAGGTGGTCGACGACGGGGATGCGGCGATCCGCGTGAACGTGCGCCTCGGCCGGGCATCGGTGAACACGATCGAGGTCCGCGAGGGGTTGCAGGTCGGCGACATCGTGATCCTGTCCGACATGTCGGCCTGGGATGCCGTCGATCGGGTGCGGCTGCGGTGAAGTCGCGGCGACGCGCACGCGGTCGGCGGATTGCGCCGCCGGTGCGCCGGGCGTACGGATGAAACCGCGCGGGGGTGCGCCGCGTACGGCGGCGATCTCCATGCCGGTCGAGTACCGGAAACAGACAGGACCAAAGGACGGGGCGGCGCGTCTCGAGCGTCGCCTTCGTCGAACACTGTGGCCGTAGAGGACGCAAGGTCCGCGAGGAAGTGCCGCAACACCGCAATGGGGTACGGCTCCGGAGCGGACTGGGGTTGGGGGTGTTTCGAGCGAGTGCCTTCGCGGCCTCTACGGCCCTGGATTCCCACGCCTGAAACCCGCGCCGGGCGGGGCAGCAGAGTGGAACGTGCCACCGTGACAAGGAGAACGAGATGCAGAACGGGACGAAGCCGTTGATCCGCCTCGACGCGATCCGGAAGGTCTTCTACACGGACGAGGTCGAGACGCACGCGCTCTCGGGGGTCCATCTCGAGATCAACAGCGGCGAATACGTCGCGATTGCCGGTCCGTCGGGGTGCGGCAAGACGACGTTGCTCTCGATCCTCGGGCTCCTGGATTCGCCGACGGAAGGGACGTACCTGCTGGATGGCAATCCGGTTTCCGGGTTGACGGCGTCGCAGCGCGCCTACATCCGCAACCGCCAGATCGGCTTCATTTTCCAGGCGTTCAACCTGATCGGCGACCTGACGGTCTACGAGAACGTCGAGCTGCCGCTCACGTACCGCGGGATGCCGAGCGCGGAGCGGAAGCGGCGGGTCGAGACGGCGCTGGAGCGGGTGGGGATGGCGCACCGGATGCGCCATTATCCCGCGCAGCTCAGCGGCGGTCAGCAGCAGCGCGTGGCGGTGGCGCGCGCGATCAGCGGCGACCCGTTGATCCTGCTTGCCGACGAGCCGACGGGGAACCTGGATTCGAAGAACGGTGAGGCGGTGATGGACCTGCTGCGCGAGTTGCACCAGGGCGGCGCGACGATCTGCATGGTCACGCACGACCCGCGCTACGAGCGCTACGCGGAGCGCAGCATCCATCTCTTCGACGGCCAGGTCGTGAAGGACGAGGCGGGGCAGGTCGCGGAACAGCTTCAGGAACATGGTTTCGAGCTGGCGTGAGGTTCGGGTCCCGAGGACGGGGTCCGCGGCCGGAGGCCCGGTCGCGGGCCACGGGCGGCATCCACTCGCGTCGAGAGCCTTGCCTTGAATTCGCTGTTCCAGGATGTGCGTGACGCGCATCCTGTCGAGTCTGCTGTACGGCGTCGCTGCGACCGATCCTGCGGCGTTCGCCATGGTCCCGCTGCTGCTGGCCGCCGTTGCGCTCGTGGCGAGTTGCCTGCCGGCGCGGCGGGCGGTACGGGTGGATCCGGTGGTGGCGTTCAGGGATGAATCGCGGACCGGGTCGGGCTCCTCAGGTTCGCCCCGGTTCGTGCCGCGTCCGCCATGACCATGTCGGCCGGGGACGTGGTCGGGAGACTCCGGTCGGACGCCCGTGCGTGGCTCGGCTCGCACAGCCACGGGGTGTTTGGCGGCCGCACCGGGTTGCCGCGTGACCGGGCCGGCCACCCCGGCCCGCTCTCGAGATGAACCGAAACCGTGAGCCCTGCCGCACGCCCGATGCGGCGAGATTCGCAATGACTCCGCAACCCGACCCCCTCGACGAATAGGTGGCCGCGATGGAAACGCTGTTCAGTGATCTCCGCTACGCTGTCCGCACGTTGGTGAAGAGCCCCGGGTTCACGCTGGCCGCGATGCTCACGCTCGCGCTCGGGATCGGCGCGAACACGGCGGTCTTCAGTGTGGTCAATGGCGTGCTGCTGCGGCCGCTGCCGTACCCGGAACCGGATCGGCTCGTCTACCTGGGCTGGGAATGGAACAGCGGAGGCGTGAACTCCACCGTCACCGCGTACACGTACGAATACATCCGCGAGCACGCGCGGGTCTTCGACGGCGTGAGCACGGAACGGGGCTGGGCGACGGAGCTGGGTGAGGGTGCGGTCCCGGACGAGGTGCGAGGGCTGCGCGCGACCGCGGATTTCTTCCGGGTCAACGGGATCGCTCCGGCGCTCGGGCGGGCGTTCCTGCCGGAGGAGGACCGGCCCGGCGCGCCGCCCGTCGTCGTATTGAGCGATGGTGTCTGGCGCACCCGCTTCGACGCGGATCCGGCGGTGCTCGGTCGCACGGTGCGGCTCGGCGGCGTGCCGCACGCGGTGGTCGGGGTGATGCCGCCCGGGTTCCGTTTCCCCGAGGCGCCCGGGTACACGGATTTCGTGGTGCCGTTCCGTCTCGACCCGGACCCGCGGGATAAGGGGCAAAACTACCAGGTCCGTGCGCGGCTCCGGCCGGGTGTGACGCTCGAGCAGGCGCGGGCCGACCTGGCGGCGGTCTCGGCGCGGTTCCGGGAGGAGCATCCGGAACTCATGGGCGAGAGCGAGGTCGGTGTCGCGATCCTCGGGTACCAGGACATCTTCGTCGGTGGCCTCGAGCGGACGCTCTGGATCCTGCTGGGCGCGGTCGGCTTCGTGCTGCTCATCGCGTGCGTGAACGTGGCGAACCTCATGCTCGCCCGTGCCACGAGCCGGCAGCGCGAGATGGCGGTCCGCGCCGCGATCGGCGCCGGCCGTGGGCGCATCGTGCGGCAGCTCCTGACGGAGAGCGTGCTGCTCGCGCTCGGCGCCGCGGCGCTGGGGCTGGTGGTGGGGGAGTGGAGCGTGGACGGGCTGCTCGCGCTCGCGCCATCCGGTTTGCCGCGGATGGAGGAGATCGGGTTGGACGGGCGAGTGCTCGGCTTCACGCTGGCCGTCGCGCTCGCGACCGGGATCGCGTTCGGGCTGACGGCGGCAGCGCACGCGTTCCGCGTCGACCTGAGCGGCGCGTTGCGCGGTGGCGCGCGCCGGACCGGGGAGCGTAGCCGGAGGCGGGTCCGCTCGCTCTTCGCCGCATCCGAGGCCGCGCTGGCCGTGGTGCTGCTGACCGGCGCGGGGCTGCTCATCACGAGCTTCTTCGAGCTGCGCTCGGTCAGCGCCGGCTTCGAGCCGGAGGGCGTGCTCGCGGTCGAATTCCGGCGCACGCCGGCGGAGTACGGGACGGCGGCCCGGGTCTGGCAGTTCGAGCGCCAGGTGCTCGAACGGATCCGTGCCATCCCGGGCGTCGTCTCGGCCGCGGCCACATCGACACTGCCGCTCCAGGGTCAGTACAACTTTCCGATGACGGTGGTCGGCCGCCCGGATGCCACCTTCGGCGCAGTCCAGTGGCGCGGCATCACGCCGGGGTACTTCGAGACCCTGCGGATCCCGCTGGTGCGCGGGCGCGCCTTCACCGCGCGCGACGACGACCGCATGCCGCCCGTCGTCATCGTCAACGAGACGTTCGCCCGGAAGTACTTCCCGGGACAAAACCCGATCGGCCAGCGGATCGACATCGGCACCTACCAGGGGAAAGAACTCATCCCCGGCTTCGACGATCCGCCGCGCGAGATCGTGGGCGTCGTCGGAGATGTACACGGCTTGGGACTCGATCGGGCGCCATCCGAAACGATGTACATCCCGCGTGCGCAGGCGCCGGATGGCTGGGCTGTCGCCGCGCTTGGTGCGATCGCCGTGCGGGTGCAGGGAGGCGCGGTGGTCGGACCGGCCGTCCTCGACGCGATCCGCGCGCTCGAGCCGCGCATGCCGCTGCCGCGGTTCCGGAGCATGCCCGAGGTGATCGGCGCCTCGGTCGCGCAGGAGCGGTTCAACGCAGTGCTCCTCGGCCTCTTTGCGGGGCTGGCGCTCGTACTCACCGCGATCGGGATCTACGGTATCGTCTCCTACACCGTACGGCAGCGGACGGGCGAGATCGGGATCCGCATGGCGCTCGGCGCGCGCCGCGATGAGGTCGTGCGACTCTTCGTACGCCAGGGGATGGTGCCGGTCGCGATCGGCCTCGGCATCGGCATCGTCGCCGCGTTCGCACTGACCCGGCTGATCGAGAGCCTGCTCTACGGCGTGAGCCCGACGGACCCCGTGACGTTCGCGGCCGTGCCGATCGCGCTGGCGGCCGTAGCGGCATTCGCGACGTACCTCCCCGCACGGCGGGCGGCTACGGTGGACCCGATGGTGGTGTTGCGGGAGGAGTGACGGCTACGCCGCCCGGTTGGAGACCGGCCGGCGCGATCATGGGCTCGCGAGTGATCCAGTGGTCGCAAGCGGAGCGAATCCGCCGGCAGCGGAGGTGGTCGACATGATGCACGACCTGCGTTCCGCGTTGCGGGCGCTGCTCTTCGACGCGAGTCCCACGACCCCGCTCGAGCTTCGGTGGCATTCGATGCAGCACGGGTTCGCCGAATTCCGGATGAAACCGCGGCCCGGGCCGATGCCGGCTCAGGTGGCCAGGACCGCCAACCGCTCATCCACAAGGCGGAACCGCAGGCGCATGTCGTCGGCGAGCCCGTCGATCCGGCCGCTGAGATCCGCCATGCCTTCCTCGATCACGCCGACGCGTCCGCCGAGCTTGCTCACCCGGTCGGCGAGCCCTACGAACAACGCGTCGAGTGACGCGACGTGCTGCGCGAGGATCTCGACTTCTTTGCGGGTGTCCGTCACCGTCATCGTCACACGGTTTTCGAACCCGGTCAGACGTATGCTCAGCGTCCGGAACTGTTCATCGACCGCGATGAACTGCTCGGTGAACTTGACGTCCATCGCCTCGACGCGGTGCTCGAGCCGATCGAGGCGCGTCTCCACGCCGTCGAGGCGTGCCTCCACGCGATCGAGGCGCTCCTCGATGCGGTCGAGGCGCTCCTCGATGCGGTCGAGCCGCTCTTCGATGCGGGCGAACCGCTCTTCGATGCGGGCGAAGCGATGGTTCGCCTGCTCCGCCTCCGACTCGAACCCCCGGGCGACCATCGCGGCGAACTTATCGAGACGCTCATCCCAGCGTGCCTCGGCCTCCCGGAGACGCGCATCCCAGCGTGCCTCGGCTTCCTGGAGACGCTCATCCCAACGCGCCTCGGCTTCCCGGAGACGCGCGTCCCAGCGCGCCTCGGCCTCCTGGAAACGCTGGTCCCAACGTTTCTCCGCCGCTTCGAGCGAGGCGGCGAGCTGGTCGAAGCGTTCGTTCCAGCGCGCCTCCGCCGCTTGCAAAGCAGCGGTGAGCTGGTCGAAGCGTTCGCGGGTCTCGGCGTCCATGGGCGAAGGATAACCTCGCCGGTCGGAGGGTGTCCATAGCGAGATCGGCCATGGAGCTGACGATAGGGGGCAAGGGCGGAACGGCGGGCGCGGGTGCCGGCGGCGGGGCAGGCCGTTCGGTCGAGCGGGAGGAGAGGCGAGCGAGACGGGGGCGGCGCGGCGGACTCCGGGATGGAGCGTCCGGGCCGGTCGAAGTGGAACGAAAGGAGCGGAAGCGCACGGGTCAGATCGTGGCAACAGGTTTCCAGGACCTGCGTTACGCGTTGCGCGGGTTGCGTCGCAGTCCCGGCTACGCGGTCGTGGCGGTGCTGACGCTCGCGCTCGCGATCGGCGCGACGACGGCGATCTATGCGGTGCTCGAGTCCGTGGTGCTGGATCCGCTGCCGTACCCGGATGCGGAGCGGCTGGTGCGGATCGCGAATCCGGTGCCGGGGGTGGGCGCGGATGTGGAGTGGCAGCTCTCGCCGGCGCAGTACCTGTACTTCGGCGAGCATGCGCGCTCGCTGGAAGCGATGGGGATGTACCGGGTCGGCGGAGTGAACCTCGCCGGTCCGGGCGAGGTGGTGCGCGGCCGCGCGGCGATTGCGACTGCGAGTGTGTTCCGCATTCTGGGCGCTCGCGCCGCGCTCGGGCGGCTCTTCGATGACCGGGACGATTCGCCGGGCGGGGCGCCGGTGGCGGTGCTCTCCCACGGCTTCTGGCAGCGGCAGTTCGGCGGCGATCCCGACGTGATCGGCCGTGCGATCGAGATGAACGGAATCCCGATCGAGGTCATCGGGGTGATGGCGCCGGGGACGGAGCTGCCGGAGCCGGGTGGCAGGTTCGGCCGGCTGCGGACGGACGTGTGGATTCCGTACCAGCTCGATCCGACCTGGCTGGGCAGCCACACGGTGTCGGGGATCGCGCGGCTCGCGCCGGGCGCGACGCTCGAGTCGGCGCAGGCGGAGCTGGACGCATTGAGGCCGGGTTTGATGGAGGCGTACCCGGACATCTACAGCGCGCGCATGTTCGAGCGGTCCGGGCTGCACACGGTGCTGCGTTCGCTGAAAGACGACGTGGTCGGCGATGTCGCCCGGAATCTGTGGATCCTGCTTGGTGCCGTCGGGCTGGTCCTGCTGATCGCGGCGGCGAACGTGGCGAACCTGTTCCTGGTCCGGATCGAGGCGCGGCGTCACGAGCTGGCGGTGCGTGCGGCACTCGGCGCGTCCCGAGCGGCGATCGCGATGCACTGCCTGGCCGAGAGCGTGGTGCTGTCGGTGGCCGGCTGCGCTGTGGCGCTACTGCTCGGCACCTGGGGCGTCGAGTGGCTCGTCGCCATCGCGCCTGCAGCGATCCCGCGGTTGGACGCGATCCGGGTCGACGCGAGCGTGTTCGGCTTCGCGCTCGGCGTGTCGCTCGTCATCGCGGTCGTGCTCGCGGGCGTGGCCGTGCTGCGGCAGCGCGGGTCCGTTGGCGTTGCCGCGCTTGCCGAAAGCGGCCGCTCCGCCACGGTCGGCCGCGAGCGGCAGCGAGTGCGGTCGGCCCTCGTCGTCGGCCAGGTCGCGCTCGCGCTGATCCTGATCGTGGGCGCGGGGCTGCTGCTCGAGAGCTTCCGCGGTCTGCGCGCCGTCGATCCAGGCGTCGATCCGGAGGGCGTGCTCACGATGGAGCTCTATCTTCCATCCGGCCGCTACGACGGGCACGCGGCGCGCTGGCAGTTCTACCGCGCAATGCTCGAGCGCGTGCGCGCGCTACCGGGCGTGACCGCGGCGGGCGTGTCGAACGACATGCCGTTCAGCGGCGGTTACGGCTGTACAACGCAGGCTTTCGCGGACCGTGAGGTCTATGCTCGCCTCGACGACGCCGGCCTGACCACCTGCGCGGGCCAGACGCCGACGTCGCCCGGCTATTTCGAGGCGCTCGGGATCCCCCTCCTCGCCGGACGCACGTTCAGGGACGACGACAACAGCGGCAGTGGTGAACCGGTTGCGGTGGTCAGCCGCGCCTTCGCCGAGCGCTTCTGGCCGGGCGAGGACCCGATCGGCAAACGCGTGGCGCCGGGCAGCCGGAGCGCGCCGTTCTACCGGGTGGTCGGCGTGGTCGGCGATGTGTACGCGAGTTCGGTGGAAGAGGCGCCGGCGGTGGCGATCTACTATCCCATCGTGCCCGCCCCCGGCTCGGGCGGCTGGGGCAGTGCGCGGTACCTCGTCGTGCGCACGGAGCTGGCGGACCCGGCGTCGCTCTTCCCGGCGATCCGCCGCATCGTCGCGGACCTCGACCCCGCGATCCCGCTGGCCAACGTCGACGAGATGCAGACGATCGTGGACCGCTCGATGAGCCGCCAGTCCTTCACGCTCGCGCTCCTGGCGCTCGCCGCGGGCGTGGCGCTCGCGCTCGCCGCGATCGGGCTCTACGGCGTCGTCTCCTACGTCGTCACGCGGCGCACGGGGGAGATCGGCGTGCGCATCGCGCTCGGCGCGCAGGCGCGGCAGGTCGAGCGGCTCGTCGTCGCCGGCTCTCTGAGACTGGTCCTGGCCGGGCTCGTCGCCGGGACCGGCGCCGCGCTCCTGCTGACGCGACTGTTGCGCGGCATGCTCTTCGGCATCGAGCCGACGGATCCGATCGCGTACATCGCGGCGGCTACGCTGCTCGCCGGCGTGGCGGGGTTCGCGAGCTGGCTGCCTGCGCGGCGTGCCGCGCGCGTGGACCCGATGGTCGCGCTGCGGGCGGAATGAGCGGACCAGGTTTTACTTTTTCGATTCGTCCCAGATCGCCAGGGCATTGGCTTATCCCGATATCAGCCGGTTGGCGGCGGCTCGACCCACCTGGTTGTGGGGCGGTCCACAGGGCGGCGCCGGGGCCGGACGTGCGTGCCGGCACGCGAGCGTGGATCAAGCATTCGCGTGGCGGCCAATGCGGGTCGCGGGGCGGCTGTGCGATCCGGGGCACGTGTCCGAAGCCGTGCGCCTCTCGTTCCACGGATACGTCCGGTTGGCGCACTACCGGATCGGCCAGCCAGGTGACGCTGTGGGACGAATCGAAAAAGTAAAACCTGGTCCGCGATGGCGACGGGTCTACCAAGGCAACGGGCGGGCCGAAGCCCCTGATCGAGAGGATGACCATGGATAGACTGCTCCACGACTTTCGCTACGCACTCCGAACGCTGCGCCGGAACCCCGGTTTCGCGGCCGTCGCCGTGCTCACCCTCGCGCTCGGCATCGGCGCGAACACTGCGATCTTCAGCGTGGTCAACGGCGTGCTGCTGCGGCCGTTGCCGTATCCGGAGCCGGATGAGGTGGTGCAGATCCGGCAGGTGGGCGAGGGCGGCGGGTCACAGCTCAGCGTGTCCTATCCGAATTACGTGGATCTGCGCGATCAGAGCCGCAGCTTCGAGGCGATGGGCGCGTACGGGAGCAGCACCGCGTCGGTCACCGCCGGCGGCGAGGGGATCCGCGTAGGCGCGGCGTGGGTGACGTCCGGGTTCTTCGATGTGCTGGGGGTGGAGCCGGCGCTCGGGCGGGTGTTCCTGCCGGAGGAGCTGGGCGTGGCCGGCCCGGCGGTGGCGGTGGTCGGCTACGGTTACTGGCAGAGCCGGCTCGGCGGCGACCGGGATCTTTCGGACGACGTCGTGCGGATCGGTGACCGCGCGTACGCGGTCATCGGTGTGATGCCACCGGGCTTCTCGTTTCCGGCGGGAACCGAGCTGTGGCTGCCGAGCGATGCATCGCTGGCCAACCAGACCCGCACGGGCCACAACTTCCGGGTGATCGGCCGCCTTCGCGATGGCGTGGCGCTGGAGCAGGCGCGCAGTGACCTGACTGCGGTCGCGCGGCGGCTGAAGGCCCGCTACGGCGATGATACCCGGATGTCCGATGCGGCCGTGGTCCCGTTGCGCGAGGAACTCGTCGGCCGGGCGCGGCCGATGCTGCTGATCCTTCTGGGCGCGGCGGGGTTCCTGCTGCTCATCGCGTGCGCGAACGTGGTGAACCTGCTGCTGGCGCGGATGGCGGCGCGGCAGCGGGAGCTGTCGATCCGGCTGGCGCTGGGCGCAGGCGCACGGCGGCTGGCCGTGCAGTTCCTGACCGAGGCGCTCGTGCTGTGCCTCGCGGGCGGCGTGCTGGGAATGCTGCTGGCCGTCTGGGGCGTGCCCGCGCTGCTCGCGTTCGAGCCGGGCGGTCTGCCGCGTCTCGACGAGGTCGGCGTGGACTGGGCCGTGCTCCTCTTCGCGCTGGCCGTTGCGCTCGGAGCGGCCGTCGCGCTGGGTCTTGCGCCGGCGTTGCGGGCGACGCGCACGGACGTGCGCGGGTCGCTCGCGGATGGTCAGCGGACACAGACCGGCGGGGCATCGGGCCACCGGATCCGTCGCATCCTCGCCGCGTCGCAGGTCGCGCTGACGCTGGTGCTGCTGGTCGGCGCGGGGCTGCTCGCGCGCAGCTTCCTGCGCGTGCTCGCGGTCGATCCGGGATTCCGCACGAAGGGGGCGGTGGTGATGGATCTCTGGCTGCCCTCCCCGGAGGACGAGGCCGCGAAGGCACGGACCGGGCGCTTCTACACGGAGCTGCTCGGCCGGCTGCGCGCGATCCCCGGCGTGGAGGCGGCCGGCGGCGTGAACGTCTTCCCGCTGACCGGCAGCGGGGGCAACGGCACGTTCATCATCCTCGACAGCCCGGACCAGGTTGCCGGCATGACGAGCTTCGAGCAGCTCATGCGCGAGCCGGCGCTCATGGCGCGGCTCGATCGGATGTTCGATGACCCGACGCACACCGGTTCGGCGGAGTTCCGGGTTGCGAGCCAGGGATACTTCGAGGCGATGGGGATCCCGCTCGTGCGCGGGCGCCTCTTCGACGAGCGCGACGGCCCCGACGCCCCGCACGTCGCAGTCATCAGCGAATCCCTCGCGGAGGCCCGCTGGCCGAACGAGGACCCGATCGGCAAGCTCATCGAGTTCGGCAACATGGACGGCGACCTGCGGCCGTTCACGATCATCGGCATCGTGGGCGACGTCCGGGAGCGGAGTCTCGTGGCGCAGCCGGAACCCACGTTCTACGCCAATTCGCGGCAGCGGCCGCTGAAGACGTTCCGATACAGCGTCGTCATGCGCGGTTCGATCGAACCGGCAGGGATGATCGCGTCGGCCCGCCGGATCGTGCGTGGGCTGAACCCCGAGGTGCCCCTGCGCTTCCGCACGCTCGAGCAGATCTTTTCGGCATCGCTCTCCGCCCAGCGCTTCGCGTTGCTCCTGATCGGCACCTTCGGCGCCACCGCGCTGCTGTTGGCGGTCATGGGCATCTACGGCGTGGTCTCGTACCTGTCGACGCAGCGGACGCAGGAGGTGGGGATCCGCATGGCGCTCGGCGCACGGCGCGAATCGGTGGTCCGGCTGCTGGTGGGGCAGGGCGCGGTCCTCGCTCTGGCCGGCATCGCGGTCGGTCTCCTCGCCGCGTTCGTTCTGACCCGCTTCCTCAGCGGTATGCTCTACGACGTGGGCACGGCGGATCCGATGACCTTCGCGGGCATCGCGGTCGTGCTCGGCGGCGTTGCACTGCTCGCGAGCTACATCCCGGCCCGGCGCGCGAGCAACGTGGACCCGATGGTCACGTTGCGAGGCGAGTAAGCGGCTCCGGTCATCGCACCCGGCGCGCCGAACAGGAGACAGCACATGGGCGACCTGCTTCAGGACCTGCGGTACGCGTTTCGCTCGCTGCGCCGTACCCCCGGCTTCACGGCCGTGGCCGTGCTCACGCTGGCGCTCGGGATCGGCGGGAACACGGCCATCTTCAGCGTGGTCGACGGCGTGCTTCTCGAACCGCTGCCGTTCGCGGAGCCGGAGCGGCTGGTCCGGGTTCTGCACCGCGCGCCCGAGAACGGCTTCGCGGTCACGCCCGGTGCGTTCTCGCCACAGGACTTCGAGGATCTGAAGCGCGACAACGTCGTCTACGAGCGATTGGCGGGGTACTACTTCGTCCCGGGGCAGAGCGAAACGATCCTCGTGGGTGGCGGTGAGCCGCGGGAGCTCGAGACGGCGTTCGTTTCCGCCGAATTCTTCGCGGCGCTGGGCGTGCCTCCCGCGCTGGGCCGCGTGCCGGGAGCGGACGAGAACGTGCCGGGCGCGGACCGGGTCGTCGTCCTGAGCGACGGATTCTGGCGCCGCCGGTTCGGATCCGATCCTGGCGTGGTCGGACGGACGCTCTCGCTGGACGGCGAGTCGTTCACGGTCATCGGTGTCATGCCGCCGTCCTTCGACTTCCCCTCTCCGGAAACGGAGATCTGGGTTCCGCTGTCGCTGATCGGCGAGGATGACATCCCTCATGTCCGGGGACTCCGCTGGATCGCCGCGCTCGGGCGCCTCGCGCCGGGTGCGACGATCGAGACGGCGACGTCGGCGACCAACACCGTTCTGCGGCGTCTCGAGAGCGCATATCCGGAGACGAACGAGGGGTGGGGTTCGGCGACGGTGGTCCCGCTGCGCGAGTCGCTCGTCGGCGAGGTGCGCCCTGCGCTGCTCGTCCTGCTCGGCGCGGTGGCGCTCGTGCTGCTCATCGCCTGCGCCAACCTGGCCAACCTGTTGCTCGCCCGCGGCAACGCGCGCAGCCGGGAGCTCGCGATCCGCGCGGCGCTCGGCGCCGGCCGCTCCCGCGTGGTTCGGCAGCTCCTCACCGAGAGCGTGGCGCTGGCGCTCGCCGGCGGTGGCGTCGGTCTCGCGCTCGCGTTCTGGGGCGTCGACGCGTTCGTGTCCCTGAGCGCCGGGACGATCCCGCGGCCGGACGCGATCCGACTGGACGCGCGGGTCATCGGCTTCACCCTCGCGGTTTCCGTGCTCACCGGCGTGGTTTTCGGCCTCGTCCCCTCGCTCACCGCCTCGCGCGTCGACGTCGGGGAGGCGCTCAAGGAAGGCGGGCGCGGTACCGCCGGCGGCCGGCGCCACGGGATGCGCCGGCTGTTCGTCGTCGCGGAGACGGCACTCGCGGTCGTCCTGCTGGCGGGCGCGGGTCTCCTGATCCGCAGCTTCTGGAACCTTACGCGCGTCGATCCCGGCTTCAGCAGCGAGAACGTACTCACGCTCAGCCTCTCGACGCCATCGGAGATCGCGCAGGGCGATCGACGCAACGTGTACAGACGCGAGATCCTCGACCGGGTCGCGAACCTTCCGGGCGTGCTGGCCGTCGGCGCGAGCAAGACGATCCCGCTGCGGGGCGGCGGCGAACCCTTTTCGTTCTCCCTGCCGGGCCGCACCGACGCGTCTTCGATCACGCCGGAATCGGGCGGGTTCATCGTCTCGTCGGGCTACTTCCGTGCGCTCGGAATCCCGCTTGTGCGCGGGAGGGTGTTCACGGCCGCGGATGAGACGAACGGCGCGCCGGTGGTGATCGTGAACCAGGCCATGGCCCGGCGCTACTGGCCCGGTGAGGACCCGGTCGGCAAGAGTCTCGGATCCGGTGAATCCGAGTTCCGCATCGTGGGTGTCGTCGGCGACGTGAGGAACGACGGAATCGCACAGGCGCCGGGACCGGCGGTCTACGTCCCCATGTATCTGGCGCCGCGCTCGAGCATGAAGCTGTTCGTCCGGACCGCCACCGACCCCGTGCGGCTCGCGGGCGCCATCCGGCGGGCGATCTGGGATGTGAGCCCGGATCAACCGATCTCCGGCGTCACGACCATGCAGCGGGTGGTCTCCGATACGGTCGCCCGGCCCCGCTTCCTCATGCTGCTGCTCGGCAGCTTCAGCGGCCTCGCGCTCATCCTCGCCGCACTGGGCGTCTACGGCGTGATCGCGTACACCGTCAGCCGGCGCACGTACGAGGTCGGCATCCTCATCGCGCTCGGCGCGACGAGGGGCGATGTGCTTCGGCTGATCATCGTTCAGGGGATCGCACCCGCGCTGGCCGGGCTGGCCGTGGGAATCGTGGCGGCGCTCGCACTGACACGCATCCTCTCCAGCCTGCTCTATGGCGTGGACCCGGCGGACCCCGCGACCTTCGCCGGCGTCGCACTCGTGCTCGCGGCCGTGACGCTGATCGCCGTCCATCTCCCGGCGCATCGGGCCGCCGACGTCGATCCGATGGTGGCGCTGAGGGAGCAGTAGGAGAATGGAAATGCGCGCGGCGTGATCATGGTCCGGGTCCCGGTTCGCCGCCGGATGCCGGCCTGCAGGACATGCCGCCGCGGATGAGCGGGACCGATCCATCGAATCCTCGAGGAGCTGCACATGAACACATGGCTAGGGGATCTCCGTTACGCCGCGCGCGCACTGCGCCGAACCCCCGGCTTCACGGCCGTGGCCGTGCTCACGCTGGCGCTCGGGATCGGGGCGAACACCGCGATCTTCAGCGTCCTGGACGGCACGGTGTTGCATCCGGCGCCGTGGCCGGAGCCGGAGCGGCTCGCGGTGGTCGGGTGGAACTGGGGCCCGGGCCGTGGGAACACGATGGCGCTCACGCCGGCACAGGCGCAGCTCTGGAAGGAGACCAGCGAGGCGTTCGAGGCGTTCGCCATCACGGATGAGACGCAGTACGTGCTGACGGGCAGTGCCGAGCCGCAGCAGCTCGCGGGCGAGCTGGTCTCCGACGGCTACTTCCAGGTGCTCGGCGTGATGCCGGCGCTGGGCCGGGCGTTCCTTCCCGAGGAGGACGTGCCGGGCGGTCCGGCGGTCGTCATCCTGAGCGATGGGGTGTGGCGGCGCAGCTTCGGTGCGGATTCGGGGGTGGTCGGGCGGACGATCACGCTCGATGGCGCGCCGCACATGGTGGTGGGCGTGATGCCGCCCGGCTTCGCGCCCGCGGGGGTCGACGTCCTCGCGCCGCTGCGGCTGGTCGTGGACCCGCGCGACCAGGGGCACAACTATCGGGCGTTCGGCCGACTCGAGCCGGGCATCTCGCGCGAGCGCTTGCAGGCGGAGGCGGATGCGTTCACGGAGCGGTTCGCGGCGATGGACCCGGGCGCCATCGACGGAGGCCAGCACTTCGAGACGGCGACGTACCGCGACTACCTGGTGGCCGGCCGCGATACGGCCGTCTGGGTGCTCTTCGGCGCGGTCGGGCTGGTGCTGCTGATCGCGTGCGTGAACGTCGCGAACCTGCTGCTGGGGCGCGTTGCCGCGCGGCGTGCCGAGCTGGCCGTCCGCGCGGCGCTCGGCGCCGGCCGCGGCCGGATCCTCGGCCACCTGCTCGCGGAGAGCGTGTTGCTCGGGCTGGCCGGGGGCGGCGCCGGGCTGGTCCTCGCCGCCTGGGGGCTGGACGCCGTGCTCGCGCTGGCGCCGGCCGGTGTTCCGGGGCTCGACCGCGTCGGACTCGACACCCGCGTCCTCGGCTTCGCGCTGGCCGTCTCGCTCGCGACCGGGATCGCCGTCGGGCTCGCGGGCGCGGTGCGCGCCGCCCGACCCGACGTCGCGGACGTGCTGCGAGAAGGGGGCCGCACCCGGGCAGGCGGTGCGCGGCGGTTGCACGCCCGTGGCCTGCTCGTCGCCGCCGAAGCCGCGTTCTCCGTCGTGCTGCTGATCGGCGCCGGCCTGTTCATCGTCAGCTACTTCCGGCTGAGCGGCGTCGAGCTGGGCTTCGAGCCCGAGGGCGTCTACACCGCCGAGCTCGCACTCCCGCCCGAGCGCTACACGACGACGGCGGCGACATGGCGCTTCGAGCGACAGGTGCTCGACCGGATCCGGGGACTGCCCGGCGTCGTCGCCGCGGGCTCCGCATCCAACCTGCCGCTCGAGCGGGGACTGAACACCGGCGCCCGCATTCTCTCGCCCGGGCCGCGGCGTGGCGACGTGATCGAGGTCCGTGCCGTGAGCCCCGACTTGCTCCGGACGCTCGGCGCGACGGTGGTGAGCGGCCGCGGCTTCACCGAGTCCGACGACGCGGGCGCACCCCCCGTCGCGCTCGTCAACGAGGCGTTCGTGCGCCGGTTCCTCGCCGATTACGACCCGCTCGGCGCGCGGATCGCGGTCGACAGACCGGAACGGGTCGTGGTCGGCGTGGTGCGCGACATCAAGGACATCGACCTCGATGCGAGCGCGCGCCCCACCGCCTTCATCCCCCGCGCGCAGCTCAGCGACGGGATGACCCGCGCGATGAACAACTGGTTCATGGCCGCGTTCGCGGTCCGGACCGACAACCCGGCGGCGGTCGTGGCCGCGCTCCGCGAAGCGATCCATGAGGCCGATTCCCAGCAGCCGATCCTGCGGCTGCGCCCGATGACCGAAGTCGTCGGCGCATCCATCGCCGCCGAGCGCTTCCGCGCCCGCCTGCTCACCACCTTCGCCGGGCTCGCACTCGTGCTCACCGCGATCGGCATCTACGGCGTCGTCGCCTACACCGCGCGACAGCGGACGCACGAGATCGGCATCCGCGTGGCACTCGGCGCGAAGCACGGCAACGTCGTGGGCCTCGTCGTGCGCCAGGGGATGGCGATGGTCGCGGTCGGGCTCGGCATCGGGCTCGTCGCGGCGTTCGCGCTCAGCCGCGTCGTCGCCAGCATGCTCTACGAGGTCAGCGCGACGGACCCCGGGACGTTCACGGCCGTCGCGCTCGTGCTCGGCGGCGTCGGACTGCTCGCGAGCTGGATCCCGGCGCGGCGCGCGGCGCGGGTGGATCCGATGGTGGCGCTGCGGGCGGATTGAATAGGCGGACCAGGTTTTACTTTTTCGATTCGTCCCGGATCGGCAGCGTGTTGGCTGGTTTCGAAATTGGCCACCGCAGGATTCCGAACGGCGGGGGGAGGTTCGGTGCGGGGGTCGGTGGGATGCCCTCCGCGACGGAAACCACGCCGGCCATGCGTGCTGTCTGGTGCGCGGCGAGCCGAGCGCCCGCGCGGTGATCGACCCCGGCCACGCCGTGGCTACGCGATCGGGGGCTCGGTCGGGAGCGCCTGGTGGAAGCGGTGCGATCCGGTGCCATCAGGGTAGTCGGTGGCCGGCTCACCGGATCGGCCATCCGGGCGACCCGATGGGACGAATCGAAAAAGTAAAACCAGGTCCGCGAATACGAAGACCAGCTCCGCGAACGCGACCACCCCGTTCGCCGGACATTGTCCGCGTCCGGGACGGCGATTCCCGGAACCGGACGGTCGCCGGGGCGGCGCCGGGCGCCCGCAGGGCCGCATGTTGTTTTGTGGCAGTGATTTGGATCTCTACGCCACATTGGCACGCCCCTTCCCTTGATCAGGCGAACATTTGCACCGTGTACGGGTGACGGTCCTCGCCCGGTCCGCCGCCCGACGCGCGTGGCGCCCGTGCTCGCGCTGATCGGAACCGGAGCCTTCGATGCGGACCCTGCTACAGGACGTGCGCTACGCGGCGCGTTCGCTGCGCCGGAACCCCGGCTTCGCGGTGGTGGCGCTGCTGACGCTCGCGCTCGGCATCGGCGCGAACAGCGCGATCTTCAGTGTCATCAGCGGCGTGCTGTTGCGGCCGCTCCCCTATGAGGAGGGCGAGCGGCTCGTGCGGCTGGAGCAGTACGCGTCGATGCCGGGGATGGACCACACGGGGATCTCCGTCCAGGAGCTGCGCGACTACCGGGAGGGTACGCGGGCGCTGAGCGGCCTGGTCGAATACCATTCGCTGTGGTTCACGCTGCTGGACCGGGGCGTACCGGAGCGGGTGCAGGCGGGCGTGGTGTCGTGGGACTTCTTCGAGGTCCTGGGCGTCGAGCCGATCCTGGGCCGGACGTTTTTGCCGAGCGAGAACCGG
This sequence comes from Longimicrobiales bacterium, assembly GCA_036381495.1. GTDB lineage: Bacteria > Gemmatimonadota > Gemmatimonadetes > Longimicrobiales > RSA9 > DASVCS01. Next base: position 37,038 of record DASVCS010000059.1, on the reverse strand, counting down.
GAGGGCGCGGAGCCGGTGCTCGTGCTGGGCCACGAGTTCTGGCGGACGCGTTTCGGCGGGGATCCCGGCGTGATCGGCCGGACGGTCGAGATGAACGACCAGGTCCACACGATCGTAGGCGTGCTGCCGCCGCTCCCCGACTACCCCGGAAACAACGACGTCTGGGTGCCGTGGTATGCGTGCCCGTTCCGGACCGGCGACGTGTGGACCGGGTACCGCGACTGGCGCGCGTTGCAGGTGTTCGGGCGGTTGCGGCCGGGGACGACGATCGAGCGTGCGCGTGCCGATGTCGCCCGCGTGGCGGGGGCAATGTTCGCCGAGCATCCGGAGGCGTATCCGGACGGCGAGGGGTTCGGTGCGACGGTCGTTCCGCTGCGTGAGGAGCTGACCCGGACCGCGCGCCCCGTGTTCCTGGTCCTGTTCGGCATGGCGGGGTTCGTTCTGCTGATCGCGTGCGCGAACGTGGCGAACCTGACGCTCGCGCGCATGTCGGGGCGCGAGCAGGAGCTTGCGGTGCGGTCGGCGCTGGGCGCGAGCCGCGGCCGACTGACGCGGCAACTCCTCACGGAGAGTGCGCTGCTGGCCGTCGCGGGCGGCGCACTGGGGTTGCTCGTTGCCGTCTATGCGACGGATCTGCTCGCGGCGTTCGCGGCGCGGTTCACGCCGCGCGCGGGCGAAGTCGCCGTCGATGGGCGGGTCCTGCTCTTCACGCTGGGCGTATCGGTCGCGACCGGCGTCGCGATCGGGCTGGTCTCGGCGGTTCTGTTCGGGCGGAGCGTCGAGTCGTCGCTGCGGGAGGGGGGCGGTCACGCAACCGCGGGGGCGGGACGCCAGCGGATCCGGAGCGCGCTGGTCGCGGCGCAACTGGCGGGGACGTTCATGCTCCTGATCGGCGCGGGCCTCATGATCCAGAGCTTTCTCAAGCTCCAGCGCGTGGATCCGGGCTTCGACCCGGAGCACGTGCTGACCATGCGGATCGACCTGGACTGGTCCAGCTACCTCGCCGATGACGATCGGCGTGAGTTCTACCGGCGCCTGCTGGAGAAGGTCGGCGCTCTGCCTGGCGTCGTCTCGGCGGGGCTGGCCGGCTACGTCCCGCTCGGCGGCGGCGTGCCGAGCATCCCGTTCCAGATCGCGGGCAGGCCGGTGCCCGAGGGTGGAATCCGGCCGCGGACGGACCACCAGGTGGTGAGTCCCGGGTACTTCGAGACGCTGCACATCCCGCTCCTGCGCGGTCGGACGTTCACGGCCCGGGATCACGAGGATGCCACGGATGTCGTGGTCATCAGCCGGTCCCTCGCGCGTCGCTATTGGGGTGACGAGAACCCGATCGGCGCGCGCATGTCGGGCGATGGCGAGCACTGGGCGACGGTCGTGGGCGTGGTCGGCGACGTGAAGCAGGAGGAGTTGGCCGGCGAGGTCGTCGATCAAGTCTACATCGCGCTGAGCGAGAGCCCACCCACGGGTGCGCACCTCATGATCCGGACGACCGCGAATCCGACGAGTGTCGCCCGCCAGGCGATCGCGGCGGTGCACTCGATCGACCCCCGGCAACCCGTCGCGTTCGTCCGGACGCTCGAGGAGGTCCGCGGCGAGTCGATCGCCGCGCCGCGCCTGACCACGGTGCTGCTCGGCCTCTTCGGCGCGCTCGCGCTGGCGATCTCCGTCGCCGGCATTGCCGGACTCATCGCATTCACGGTGGGCCAGCGGACGCAGGAACTCGGGATCCGCATCGCCCTCGGCGCGGAGCCGGGCCGCGTGTTGTGGATGGTCGCGCGCCGGGCCGTCGCGATGGTGGCGGTCGGGCTGGGTGCGGGGGCAGCCGGCGCACTGGCGCTGAGCCGGTTCATTGCGGGCTGGCTCTACGACGTCTCGCCCACGGATCCCGGCACCTTCATCGGCGTGTCGCTCGCCCTGCTCGCCGCCGCGATGCTGGCTGCGTACGCACCCGCCCGGCGCGCCACGAGGATCGATCCGGTCACCGCGCTCCGCAGTGAATAGGAGTTCCCCATGACGACGCTCATGAACGACTTGCGCTACACCCTCCGCGGCCTCGCCAGGAACCCCGGCTTCGCGGTCGTGGCCGTGCTCACGCTCGGGCTCGGCATCGGCGCGAACAGCGCGATCTTCAGTGTGGTGAACGCCGTGCTGCTGCGGCCGCCACCGCAGGTGCGGGAGCCGGAGCGGCTGGTGCAGCTCTACACGAGCGATTACAGCGGACCGCTCTACGGCGCCTCGTCGTACCCGGACTACGAGGCGTTCCGGGACGGGGCGGACGCATTCTCCGGGCTCGCGGCGTACGGCTTCAGGCCGGTGCAACTGGCGATCGGCGACCGGGCGGAGCTGACGGCCGGTGAGCTGGTGAGCGGGAACTACTTCTCGGTGCTGGGCGTCACGCCGGCGGTGGGGCGGTTGATCCTGCCGTCGGACGACGATGTGCCCGGACGTGCGCCGGTGGCCGTGATTTCCTACACGGTGTGGCAGCGGTCGTTCGGGCTGAATCCCGATGTGGTCGGGCGGACGGTCCGTCTGAACGGCCAGCCGTACACGATCATCGGCGTGGCGCCTCCGGGTTTCGCGGGGAGCACGCGACCGCTCGCCGCGGGCGTGTGGGTGCCGATGGCGATGGCGGACCGGCTCACGGGCCAGAGCGGGGATGACAGTCTGCTCGAGGAGCGCGGCTCGCGCTGGCTCGGGGTCATCGGTCGGTTGGCGGACGGAGCGACGCTGGAGCGAGCGCAGGCGCAGGTCACGACGCTCGCGGCGGGGCTGCACGCGCGCTACCCGGGCGCCTGGACGGATGTCCGGGAGGCCACGCGTCGTGTGACGCTGCTGCCCGAGCCGGAGACGCGGGTGCCGCCGGCGGCACGTGGCGCCGTGCTCGGATTCGTGGGCATGCTGATGGGCGTGGTCGGGCTGGTGCTGCTGATCGCGTGTGCGAACGTGGCGAATCTGCTCCTGGCGCGGGCGACGCAGCGTCGGCGGGAGATCGCGATCCGGCTGGCCGTCGGCGCCGGGCGCGGGCGGCTCGTGCGCCAGCTCCTGACCGAGAGCCTGGTGCTCGCGCTGCTCGGCGGCGGCGCCGGGCTGCTGATCGCGCTCTGGCTCACGGACCTGCTCACCGGGTTCCAGCCGCCGCTGCCGCTCCCGATCGCGCTCGACGTGGGGTTGGACGGCCGTGTCGTCTCGTTCGCGCTCGCGGTCTCGGTGCTCACCGGCATCATCTTCGGGCTGGTACCGGCGCTCGAGGCGTCCCGGCCCGAGCTCGTCCCGGCGCTGAAGGACGAGTCGGGCGCGGCGCGGGTGGGCGGCCGCCGGCCGTGGCTGCGCAGTGCGCTGGTCGTCGGGCAGGTGGCCGTCTCGCTCGTGCTGCTCATCGGCGCCGGCCTGTTCGTGCGGAGCCTGCGGAACGCGGCTGCCGTCGACCTCGGCTTCGATCCCGAGGGCGTCCTTCTCGCCACGTTGATGCTGGACCTCGAGGGGTACACGCCGGCCGAGGGGCGGGTGTTCTACACGCGACTGCTCGAGCGGGTCGAGGCGCTCCCCGGCGTCGAGTCGGCGGCGGTCGCGGAGGTCGTGCCGCTCATGATCGGCAACCAGCAGCGGCGGAGCGTCAGCATCGAGGGATACGAGCCCGCGCCGGGCGAGGACATGGAGTTCGACTTCAACGGCGTGAGCGCCGGGTACTTCGAGCTGATGCGGATGCCGCTCGCGCGCGGGCGCGGCTTCACGGCGGAGGACCGTGAGGGCGCGCCGCTCGTGGTCGTGGTGAACGAGACGTTCGCGCGCCGGTTCTGGCCGGGCGAGGACCCGATCGGCAAGCGGCTGTCGTACCGGCGTGATGCGTTCGCGGAGGTCGTCGGTGTCGTCCGCGATGCGCCGGTCCGCAGCCGCGCCGAGCCGCAGCGCGCGCAGTTCTTCATCCCGCACGCGCAGGATTACCGCGGCAACATGATGCTACACGTCCGCACGGCCGGCGACCCCGCGGCGCTCGCCCCCGCCGTGCGCGGCGCGGTGCGCGAACTCGATGCCGACCTGGCGCTGCTGAACGTGACTACGCTCGAACAGGCCGTCGGCGGCTCGCTGCTGCCGCAGCGCGCGGCCGCCGCGCTGCTCGGCGGCTTCGGCTCGCTCGCGGTGCTGCTCGCGATGATCGGCCTGTACGGCGTCATGGCGTACGCCGTGGCGAGCCGGACGCGCGAGGTCGGGATCCGCATGGCGCTCGGCGCACGCGGTCCAGACGTCGTGCGGATGATCGTGGGGCGGGGCATGGGGCTGGTGGCGCTCGGGCTCGGGCTGGGTCTGCTCGCCGCCGTCGCCGTGACCCGTCTCGCCTCGCAATTCCTCTTCGACGTGAGTGCGACCGACCCGGCCAGTTTCACGGCCGCGGCCGTCGCCCTGGCCGCCGTCGCCCTGGTGGCCGCGTACCTGCCGGCGCGCCGGGCGGCGCGGGTGGACCCGATCGTGGCGCTCAGGAACGAGTAGTGGATGGGACGCCGGCAACGCACTGGAGTTGAGATTGCCATGAACACCTTCCTTCAGGACGTTCGCTACGCACTGCGCACCTTGCGCCGTGCCCCCGGCTTCACGGCCGTGGCCGTGCTCACGCTCGCGCTGGGGATCGGCGCCAACACGGCGATCTTCAGCGTGGTGAACGGCGTGCTGCTGCACCCGCTGCCGTTCCACGAGCCGGAGCGGCTGACGATGGTATGGATGGACAACATGCGGATGGGCATCCGTACCGACATCACCTCGTACCCGAACTATGAGGACATGCGCGAGCAGAGCCGGTCGTTCAGCGACCTGGCCGGGTACGGGTACGGCGCGGCGAACCTGACGGGAGACTTCGAGCCCGAGCGGGTGGCGCTGGCGCGCACGACCGCGAACTTCTTCGACGTCCTGGGCGTGCAGCCCGTGCTCGGGCGCGCGTTCACGGAAGAGGAGACGCGCGGCGACGGCGCGAACGTGGCGATCCTGAGCCATGGCCTGTGGCAGAGCCGGTTCGCCGGCGACCCGCGGGCGGTCGGGCGCACGATCGAGTTGAACGACGTCGCGTACACGATCATCGGCGTCATGCCGGAGGATTTCGCGTTCCCGGACGGGGTCCGGCTGTGGACGCCGCTGGCGCCGCCGCCGGAGATGCGCAGCGCGCGTAGCTCGTTCTGGCTGTACGTGGTGGGCCGGCTGGCGCCGGGTGTCAGCGTGACGCAGGCGCAGACGGAGGCGAGCGGGATCGCCGAGCGACTCGTCGACGCCTATCCGCAGCTCGACGGCTACGGCTTCTACGTCCAGCCGATGCAGGACCACCTGGTCGGCGAGGTGCGGCCGGCGCTGCTCGTGCTGCTCGGCGCCGTCGGGTTCCTGCTGCTGATCGCGTGCGTGAACGTGGCGAATCTGCTGCTCGCGCGGGCGGTCTCGCGGGAGCGCGAGGTCGCCGTCCGTTCGGCGATGGGGGCGAGCCGGCGGCGTCTGATCGGCCAGCTCCTGACCGAGGCGGTCGTCCTTGCGCTCGTCGGTGGCGTGCTCGCGCTGCCGGTCGCATTCTGGGGCGTCGAGCTGCTGAAGGCGGTCGCGCCGGCGGACCTGCCACGCATCGAATGGGTCGGCGTCGATCCGCGCGTCCTGGGTTTCACCGCCGGCGTGTCGGTTCTGACGGGGGTCCTCTGCGGCCTGATCCCGGCGCTCCACGCGGGTCGGCTGTCGCTGGGCACGGCGTTGCGCGAGGGCGTGCGCGGGCTCTCCGGCGGCCGCGGCGACGCGCGGGCCCGCTCCGCGCTGATCGTGGCCGAGGTCGGGCTCGCACTCGTGCTGCTGATCGGGGCCGGACTCCTGATCCGGAGCTTCAACGCGCTTCGCAACGTGGAGACCGGCTTCGACGCCGAGGGCGTGCTCACGGCCCGCGTCGCACTCAGCGGGTCGCGGTACGACGACCCCGCGAACATGATCCAGTTCTGGGACCGTCTCCTCGAGCGGATCGAGGCGCTGCCGGGCGTCGTGTCCGCCGCGGCGGGGAGCAACATTCTGCTGCCGCAGCTCGCGTGGTCCGGCACCGTCACGATCGAGGGGAAGCCGGAGCCGCCGCAAATGGAACGGATCGAGGTCACGATCGACGTCATCACGCCCGGCATGTTCCGCACGATCGGCACGCCGCTCGTGCGCGGCCGCGACTTCACGGAACGCGACGATGGAGACGCGCCGCGCGTCGCCATCATCAACCAGGCGATGGCGGACCGGTTCTGGCCGGGCGAGGACCCGATCGGTCGCCGGTTCTCGTGGGGATCGCCCCAAAACGATGAGGATTGGCTGACCATTGTCGGCGTCGTCGGGAACGCGCGCCGGACGGCGCAGGACCGGGAGGCCCGCCCGTCCGGGTACCTCCCGTTCCGGCAGGCACAGGTGCGCGGGATGCTGCTCAGCGTGCGCACATCGCGTGACCCGTTGCTCCTCGCGGGTCCCGTGCGGGAGGCGGTCCGGGCGACCGATCCTACCGTGCCCGTCGCCGAGCTCGCCACGCTCGAACGGCTCCTCGACGAGCGGCTCGCACAACGCCGCTTGACGACGCTGCTCGTCGCCGTCTTCTCCGCGCTCGCGCTGCTCCTCGCCACGATCGGCGTCTACGGCGTGATCTCGTACGCGGTCACGCAGAGCGTGCGCGAAATCGGGATCCGCATCGCGCTCGGCGCGGTCCGCGCCGACGTGCTCCGGCTGGTGCTGCGCCGGGTCGGCGTGCTCGTCGGGGCCGGCATCGCGATCGGACTCGCCGGCGCCTTCTTCGCGACGCGCGTGCTGGCCGGCCTGCTCTACGGCGTCGGTACGACGGACCCGATCACGTTCATCGGTGCGCCGGCCATCCTGCTGGGGACGGCGCTGGTGGCCGGGCTCGTTCCGGCGCGCCGCGCGACGCGTGTGGACCCGATGGTGGCGCTGCGGACTGATTAGCGGACCAGGTTTTACTTTTTCGATTCGTCCCGGATCGGTAGGGGATTGGCTGCCGGTGAAATCCGTCGGCCCGGAGCACGCCGATGGACAGGAGACTCGACCCACCGGCGTGTACACAGCCCGCCGGGCGGAACCGAGCCAAGGGCGGCAGAGCTGCGTGCTGTGCTGCGATGGTGCTATGGCACGATCGGCGGACGGCCGCACGGCTTCCGACTCAACCGGCACACGGTGTAAGCGTGCGATCCGGAGGGTTCGGTGGTTGAGTGCCTTGCCCGCGTATCTGGCTGAAGTCCGTGCGTCGCGGGGCTGTACCACAGCGGCACCGGCTGCCGCATGATTCGATTGGCCATTGTACGGATCCGGTGGGATGAATCGAAAAAGTAAAACCAGGTCCGCCGGACGGCAGGCAGGTCCGCCGGACGGCAGGTTTGCCACGCGGTAACGAAAGCCAGGTCCGCCAGACGAGTGAGAGGACTATGGACACACTTCTTCAGGACATCCGCTACGCCCTGCGCACCCTGCGCCGCGCCCCCGGCTTCACCGCGGTGGCGGTGCTCACGCTCGCGCTCGGGATCGGCGCGAACACCGCGATCTTCAGCGTGGTCAACGGCGTGCTGCTGCACCCGCTGCCGTACCCCGAGCCGGATCGGCTGGTGGGCGTCTACCAGCTCTGGCAGGGGGATCGCGCGGTGATGACGCCGGCGAATTTTCGTGATGTCCGGCAGCAGGCGACGGGGGCGGACGGCACTTCGTCCCCGGTGCTCGAGGAGATGGCGCCGTACTACCGGTCGGACTTCACGCTGACCGGGAGCGGCGACCCGGTGCGTCTCCAAGGCGTGGAGGTGGGCGCCGGCTTCTTCGATGTCCTGGGTGTGGCGCCGGTGCTCGGGCGCACGTTCCGCCCGGATGAGAACGAGCCCGGGCGGACCCGGGTCGCGATTCTGAGTCACCGGCTGTGGCAGCAGCGGTTCGGCGCCGAACCGGAGATCATCGGCCGGGTCATCCGTCTCGATGGCAATCCGTACGAAGTGGTCGGGGTGATGCCGGAGGGCTTCTCGTTCCCGGCCGAGCGCGATGTGTGGACGCCGATCGAGTACGATGCGGAGTTCATGAGCGAAAACAGTCGCGGCGCGTGGTACCTGTCGGTGGTCGGACGTCTCGCTCCGGGTGTCTCGGAGGAGCAGGCGGCGAGCCGGGTGGCGGCGATCGGCCGGCGGCTCGAGAAGGCGTATCCGCAGGTCAACACCAACGTGGGTATGACGGTCCTCTCGCTGCACGACGCGATGGTGGGCGATGTCCGCACGGCGTTGTGGGTGCTGCTCGGTGCCGTGGGCTTCGTGCTGCTCATTGCGTGCGCGAATGTGGCGAACCTGCTGCTGGCGCGGGCGGCTTCGCGGGAGGGCGAGCTGGCGGTACGGGCGGCGCTGGGTGCGGGGCGCGGGCGCCTGATCCGCCAGCTCCTGACCGAGAGTCTGATCCTGGGCGCGCTCGGAGGAGCGGCGGGATTGCTGCTCGCCGTCTGGGGGACCGGTTTCCTGGTCGCGTTGCAGCCGCGGAACGTTCCGCGCCTGGACGAGGTCACGGTGGATGGCACGGTCATCGCCTTCACTGCCGCGATCGCGCTGCTGACCGGGCTCCTGTTCGGTCTCGTGCCCGCCCTCCAGACGGCTCGTACCGAGCTTGCCGCCACGCTCCGGGAAGGTGGCCGCGGCGCGCTGGCGGCCAAGGGGAGTGCGCGGGTACGGAACGCACTGGTCGTGGCCGAGATGGCGCTGGCCGTCATCCTGCTCGCCGGAGCGGGGCTGCTGATCAACAGCTTCGCGCGGCTCCAGCGAGTCGACCCCGGCTTCCGCGCGGAGGGCGCGCTCGCGTTCAGGCTCTCGCTCCCCGGCGTCGCCTACAATGAGGAGTCGGCGCGCGCCGCGTTCTACGACCGGCTCATCGAGCGCCTCGAAGCGCTGCCGGGCGTCCGGTCGGCGGGCGCGATCATGGCGCTGCCGCTCAGCGGTTTCAGCTTCACCTTCACGTTCAATGTCGAGGGCCGCGAGCCGGCACAGCCGGGGTCGGATCAGAGCCTCCAGACGCGGGTCGTGACGCCGGGCTATTTCCGTACCATGGGCATCCCGCTGCTCCGCGGGCGGGCGTTCACCGCGCAGGATCGGGCCGACGCGCCGCAAGTCGTGCTGATCAGCGAGTCCGCCGTCCGGCGCTACTTCCCGGATGAAGACCCGATCGGCCGGCGCATCACGCTCGGGTGGGGCCGCGGTCCGGGCCGGCCGAACGTGGGCGGCGTGATCGTCGGCGTGGTCGGCGATGTGAAGCAATTCGAGCTGGCGGAAGAGCAGTCGGCGGTCGTCTACGTCCCGCACGCCCAGGTGCCGGTGGGCGGAATGACCCTGGTGGTCCGCACCGCCGTGCCGCCGCTCACCCTCGCCGGCGCCGTACGCCGCGAGGTCGGCGCGCTCGACGCCGACCTGCCCATCGCCGAGCTCCGGACCCTCGAACAACTCGTCGCGCGGTCCATCTCCCAGCCACGCTTCTACATGCTGCTCCTCGCCGTTTTCGCCGGCGTCGCGCTGGCACTGGCGGCGATCGGCACCTTCGGCGTGATGACCTACGCCGTGGCACAACGCACTCGCGAGATCGGGATCCGCATGGCGTTGGGCGCCGATCCCGGGAGCGTCCGGCGACTGGTGGTCGGCCGCGCACTGGCGCTGGCGGCGACCGGACTGGGCGTCGGGCTGCTCGGCGCGCTCGCGCTCACCCGACTGCTCGGATCGCTGCTCTACGGCGTCACGGCCACCGACCCGCTGACCTACGGCGCCGTGGCGCTCACGCTCATCGGCGTGGCGTTCCTCGCCGGCTACCTGCCGGCTCGGGGCGCGACGCGCGTCGATCCGACCGTCGCGCTGCGCGCCGAGTAGGCGACGAGCCCGGGACGCGGCGGGCGCGGCGTCGCCTCGGGCTGCGGCCCGGCACCCGCCGTCGATCCCCCGCATGAGATCGGCCGGTCGGCCGATGCCCTTCACGGGACCCGCAGCAATGGTGTGGCGCGGTGCGCGTTCGAACTCGGTCGCCGGGCGCGCCCGGGTGTCCGCTTTCGGGACGGCCGATCCCGCAGGCGGACGACCGGTCGGCCGCCCCACTCCCCACGTTGCGTTTGATCTCGTTGTGATACAAGTGATTGGGGCGTCGTGCCGTGCTGGCACGGGCCTTCCCTGAGCGGTGGATCGGGTTCCGTCGAGTCCACCGCCTGCCGTGCCGGCGGCGCGGCCCGCACGGGCCGCTTCGTTGCCCCTGGGGCCGAGCGGTGACTCGCCGCGACCGGCCTCGTATCCGGATCCGCGCGTGTCATCCGTTCAGCGGCCGGGGTCCCTCCCGCAGGGTTCGATGAAGGAACGGATCCGGCGAAACCGCTGTCGGAAGCACCATGACGAGAGGGGGCGCTCATGGAAACACTGCTCCAGGATGTCCGCTACACGGTGCGCACGCTACGGCGCAGCCCCGGCTTCGCCGTTGTGGTGGTGCTGACGCTCGCGCTCGGGATCGGCGCGAACGCGACGATGTTCGGTGTGCTGGACGGGCTCTTCCTGCGACCGCCGGCGGGTGTGCGCGAGCCGGACCAGGTGGTGCGGCTGTACATCGTGCGGCGGACCGGCGCGGTTCGGACGCCGAACGGCGGTGCCGGCTCGTACATGGATTTCCGTGCGCTGCGGGAGGGTGCGCGCGGGTTCGACGGGCTCGCGGCGTACACCTTCCCGCGAGATCTCGATTACGGCCGGGGCGAGGCGGCGCGCCGGTTGCGCGGGCGGCCGGTCTCGCCGGAGTTCTTCTCGGTGCTCGGCGTGCGGCCGGCGCTGGGTCGGTTCTTCCTGCCGGAGGAGGGCGAGGATCCTGGTGCGCACCCCGTCGTCGTCCTGGGACACGGCTTCTGGCAGCGCGAGTTCGGCGGTGACCCGGACGTGCTCGGTCGGTCCATCCTCCTGAACGGCCAGACCTTCACGGTGGTCGGCGTCGCGCCCGAGGCGTTCGGCGGAATCGATGCCGAGCCGCTCGACGTCTGGCTGCCGCTCGCGATGACGGGCCCGATGGGGCTGGCCCCCCAGGGGTGGCGGGATACGCCGCTCATGCTGTTCGTGGGCTTCCTCGGACGGCTGGCGGCGGACGCGACGCCGGCGCAGGCCATCGCCAGTGCAACGGCGGTGCTGCGCCACGCCGCGGAGTCCGTGGACGGCCTCGATCCCGAGCCCTCCGTGATCACCGGGCCGCTGAACACCGCGCGAGGGCCGCGCCGCTCGACGGAGGCGGATCTCGCTCTCGTGCTCGCGGTCGCGACCGCCGTCGTGCTGCTGATCGCGTGCGCGAACGTGGCGAACCTGCTGCTCGCGCGGGCGACGACGCGCCGGCGCGAGATCGCGCTCCGGATCTCGCTCGGCGCGGGCCGCCGTCGGATCGTGCGGCAGCTCCTGACCGAGAGCCTCGTCCTCGCGCTCGCCGGCGGCGCCGCCGCGCTCGTGATCGCGCTCTGGGGCGCCGAACTGACCGACCGCTTCCCGGTGCCGGCCACGCACGGCGTTTTCAATGCGCGCATCCTCGGATTCACCGCCATGGTCTCGGTGCTCACCGGCCTGCTCTTCGGGCTCGCGCCGGCGCTCGCCGCGGCCCGCGGGGAACCGGTCGCCGGCCTCCAGGCGACGATGTCGGCCGCACGCGCCACGCGCGGCCGCGGTCGTAGCGCGCTCGTCGGCGTACAGGTCGCGCTCTCGGTCGTGCTCCTCGTCGCGAGCGGCCTCTGCCTCCGCTCGCTCCGCGCAGTGTCCGCCGTGGATCCCGGCGTCGATGTCGACCGTCTGCTCACCGTCTCGGTCGACCTCGAACGCGCGGGCTACGACGCGGCCGGCCGGAAGGCCTTCTACGACCGCGCGCTCGAGCGGTTGCGCGCATTGCCGGGCGTCGAGGCGGCGAGTATCGCGCTGCTCGCGCCGTTCGACGGCAACTCGATGGGGCTCGCCGTCGAGGCGCCCGGCTGGGACAGCACGGCGGTCGACGAGGGCCCGTACATGAACATCGTCGGGCCCGACTACTTCAGGACCGTCGGCATGCCGATCGTCCGAGGGCGCGGCTTCACCGAGCAGGATCGGGCGGGGGGCGAGCGCGTCGTCATCATCAACGAGCGGTTCGCACGGCTGCTCACCCCCGACGGCAATGCGGTCGGGATGTGCCTCGCGCTCATGGAGCAGACACAGCAGGGCGGGTGCACGCGCGTTGTCGGAGTCGCGGCCGATGCGCGCTATCGCTACCTCGATGAGCAGATCATCCCGGAAGCGTTCCTGGCGTCCGCCCAGTCCCCGATGTCGGCCGGCTTCGCGTTCTTCATGCCGCATCTGCTGATTCGAACCCGTGGCGAGTCCGCCGCGCTCGCACCGACGGTGCGGAGCGTGGTTCAGGGGTTGGCCGCGGACCTCCCCTACGTCGACGTGCAGTCGCTCGAGGCGACGCTGCGCCCCGAGATGCTGCCGTTCCGACTGGGCGCACTGCTCTTCACGCTCTTCGGCGTGCTGGCGCTCGGGCTCGCGGCCGTCGGGCTCTACGGCGTCGTCGCCTATCTCGTGGCCGAGCGCACGCGCGAGATCGGGGTGCGCAAGTCGCTCGGCGCGGGCGATCGCCAGATCCTCCGACTGGTGGTCGGGCAGGGGATGCGGCCCGTCGCCGTGGGGCTGGTCCTTGGGCTCGCCGGCGCATGGACCGCGACCCGACTCCTGGACGCGCTCCTCTACGGCGTCTCCGCGCGCGACCCGTTGACCTTCGCCATGGTCGCACTCACGCTGGCGGCGAGCGCCACGCTGGCGAGCACCATCCCGGCGCGCCGCGCGACGCGTGTGGACCCGATGGTCGCGCTGCGGGCGGAGTAGCGGGGGCGGCGGGACCCGCGCCGAGGTCCGCGGACCAGGTTTTACTTTTTCGATTCGCCGCGGATCGACAGGGTTCTGGCTGATCCCGAAATCGGTCTGGCAGCGGAGGCTCGACGCACTGGTTCGTGGCACCGGACGCCAGGCGGAACCCGCACCGGTCCGGAGCTGCGTGCCGCCACGTGAGCGCGTGCGCGGGAGCAAGGGACCCTGCATATCGCGCAGCGCATCTGCGCGGCGTCGAGCCCGGATCGCGCCGCGACTGCGACCCGGCCGCACTCGCACTCGGCCGCGCAGGTCCGAAGTGCGTCCGTCCCGCGCCGGACCGGTATGTCCGGTCGGCACGTCACCGGATGCGCCAGGCCTGTGCCAATATGGGACGAATCGAAAAAGTAAAACCTGGTCCGCTCATGGAACCCGCAACCGGAGCCACAACCGATGAACGTGTTTCTCCACGAGATCCGCTACGCGCTGCGTACACTCCGCAGGAGCCCCGGCTTCACCGCCGTGGCGGCGCTCACGCTCGCGCTCGGGATCGGCGCCACGACGACCATCTTCAGCGCGATCGATGCGCTGCTGCTGGATCCGCTGCCGTTCCGCGATGGCGACCGGCTGGTTGCGATCCGTCAGTTCTCGGACCGTTGCCCGCTGTGCACGGCGATGGCGCCGGGGAACATGCTCAGCCTGCGGGAGACGAGTACCGCGCTCTCCGATGTCGCGGCCATGACCGGGTGGGATTATGCCATGCGCGGTACGGAGCGGACCGAGATCGTGCAGGGCTACCGCGTCACGCGCAACTTCTTCCGGATGCTCGGCGTGCCGGCGGCATTGGGCCGCACCTTCATCGCGGAGGATGCCGAGCCGGATGCGGAGCGGGTGGTGATCCTGAGCGACGCGTTCTGGCGGAGCCGGTTCGGCGGCGACCCCGGTGTCATCGGCGAGACCGTGGTGCTCGATGGGCAGGCGCACACGGTCGTCGGCGTGCTGCCTGCCGATTACACCTTCCCGCCGGGCGGCGAGGTGTGGGTTCCGTTGTCGTTCGGTGCGGAGGACGCCAACAATCGCACCAGTCTTTACCTGGATGTCTTCGGCCGGCTGCGGCCCGGCGCAGGGCTCGACGATGCCCGCGTCGAGGTGGCCGCGCTCGGCGAGCGGATCGCCGCAGAGTTCCCGGAGAGCATGGCGGGGTGGCGCTGGACCGCCGACCCGATGCGCGCGTGGCACATGGAGCCGCCGACCCGGTGGATGCTCGGCGTCATGATGGGCGCCGTCGCCTTCGTGCTCCTCATTGCCTGCATCAACCTCGCGGGGCTCTTCATTGCCCGGTCCACGACGCGGCGCCGGGAGCTGGCGATTCGCGCGGCGCTGGGCGCGAGCCGCTCGCGCATCGCGGGTCGGCTCCTGGCCGAGAGCGTGGTGTTGGGGCTGGTGGGTGGCGCCGCCGGCATCCTGATCGCCGTCTGGGCGGTGCCCATGCTGCACGAGGCCGTACCCGCGGACCTCGCGGGGTTCGTCCCCGGCTGGCCTCGGATGGGCGTGGATGCGCGCGTCGTCGGCTTCACGCTCGCGGTCTCGATCGGGACCGGCATCCTCTTCGGCCTCGCGCCGGCGCTCCGCTTCTCCCGGCCAGGAGTGGCCGGCGCGCTCCGGGAGGGTGCGCGGGGGACGGCCGGTGAACGGAGCGCGAACCGGCTCCGCCGGACGCTCGTGGTGGGTGAGATCGCGCTCGCGCTCGTGCTGCTGGCGGGCGCCGGACTCCTGGTCCGCAGCGTCGCGAACCGGATCCACGCGGACCCGGGCTTTCGGAGCGACCACGTGCTGACCCTCGAGCTGCGTTGGCCGGTCGGGATGCGGGGGCAAGCCGGCGAGGCGTACGGCCGGCTCGTCGACCGGATCGAGGCGCTCCCGGGCGTGCGCACGGCGGGCGTGGTCAGCAACCTCCCGCTCAGCCACTCCTCCCGCTCATCGAGTTTCAGTGTCGAGGGCCAACCGCCGGCGACGCCCGCCGATCGGCCGAGCGCGCGGATGCAGCGAATCACGCCCCACTACTTCTCCGCCATGCGGATCCCGCTCGTGGCGGGACGCGCCTTCGACGACCGCGACCGCGCCGATGCGCCCCGGGTCGCGATCATCAACCAAACGCTCGCCCGGCGCTACTTCCCGGGCGAAGACCCGCTCGGCCGCGGTCTGGTCATCGGGGATCGGCGCTGGGAGGTGGTCGGCGTCGTCGGCGATGTCTTCCACCAGGGCGTGGGCGACGCCGTGGACCCCGAGATCTACCTCCCGCAGGCGCAGGCGCCGCAGGTGGCCGCGGCCCTGGCCGTTGCAACGGAAGGCGACCCGGCGCGCGCCGCCCCCGCGATCCGCCGCGCGATCCGCGACTTCGATGCCGACCTCGCGATCGCGCGGGTCCGGACCATGGACGGGTGGGCCGCCTGGTTCCTCGCGCCGTACCGCCTCGTCATGGGGATCATGGCGGCGTTCGCGCTCATTGCGCTCGTCATCTCCGGCGTCGGTCTGTACGGCGTGATCAGCTACGCCGTCGCGCAGCGTACCCGCGAGTTCGGCGTGCGCACCGCACTCGGCGCCAGACCGCGCGACGTGCTCCGCCTCGTCGTCGGCCAGGGCGCACGCCTCGCCGGCATCGGCCTCGCACTCGGTCTCGCCGGCGCGCTCGCCGTCACCCCGCTCCTCGGCTTCCTCCTCTACGGCGTCGACGCGACCGACCCCGCGACCCTCGTCGTCGTGGGAGGCCTGCTCGCCGGCGTCGCGCTGCTCGCGAGTTACGTCCCCGCACGCCGCGCGACGAGCATCGACCCGATGGAGGCGTTGCGCGCGGAATGAACGGAGGCCGGACGGTGGCCGATTCGCATTGAGAGGATACGACCGACCATGGAGACGCTCTTTCACGATCTTCGCTACGCACTGCGCTCGCTGCGCAAAGCCCCCGGCTTCGCTGGCGTGGCCGTGCTCACGCTCGCGCTGGGGATCGGCGCGAACACGGCGATCTTCAGCGTCGTCGACGGCGTGCTGCTGCGGCCGCTGCCGTACCCGGAGCCGGACCGCCTGGTCTCGTTCGTCGAGGCCGGGAGCTACAAGGGCGCCTTCCTCGAATACCGTGAGCGGGCGGAGAGCTTCGAGGCGATCGCGGCGTACACGCCGGGGCAGGCGTTCAGCCTGACGGGTCGGGGCGAGCCGGTCCGCCTGGAGGGCGCGGTCGTCTCCGCGGGGCTGTTCTCGGTGCTCGGCGCGAAGCCGTTGCTGGGCCGGACGTTCCTCCCGGGCGAGGACGAAGCCGGCCGGGAGCCCGTCGTCGTGCTGAGCCACGGGCTGTGGCAGCAGCGCTTCGGCGCGGACCCCGGCATCATCGGTGAGGAGGTCCGGCTGGACGGCATCGCCCGCACCGTGGTCGGGGTCATGCCGCCCGGATTCCGGTTCCCGTCCGCGAGCACGCAGCTCTGGGTGCCCGCCTCGATCCGTGCCGCCGATCCCATCGACCTGTGGGGGATGTCCGTCGGAACGACGATCGCGCGACTGCGGCCGGGCGTGACCCTCGAGGAGGCGCGCACCGAGGTGCGCACGCTCGAGCCGCGGATGCGCGAGCTGTTCCCCTGGGACATGCCCGAAGACTACGGCAGGAACGCCACCGTGGTCCCGTTGCGGGACCGGATCGTCGGCGACGTCCGGCCGATGCTGCTCGTCCTGCTCGGCGCGGTCGGTTTCGTGCTGCTGATCGCGTGCGCGAACGTGGCGAACCTGCTGCTCGCGCGGGCGACGACGCGCCGCAGGGAGCTCGCCGTGCGCGTCGCACTCGGCGCCGGCCGACGTCGTCTGATGCGCCAGCTCCTGACGGAAAGCGTCATGCTCGCCGCGCTCGGCGGCATCGTAGGGCTGTTTCTCGCGTTCTGGGGCGTCGAGCTGCTCGTCGCGGGGTTGCCGGCGGACACGCCACGCCTCGCCGGGATCGGCATCGACGGCCGCGTGCTCGGCTTCACCGCGGCGCTCACGTTCGCGACGGGGCTCGTCTTCGGCGTGCTCCCCGCGCTGCGGGCATCGCGCTCCGAGCCGCACGATGCGCTCAAGGAAGGCGGCCGTACCGCGACCGGCGCCCGCACCCGGCTCTCCGCCGCGCTGGTCGTCACCGAGATCGCGCTCGCCGTGGTGCTCGTCACGGGCGCCGGTCTGCTGATCCGCAGCTTCTGGCGGCTGCTGCGCGTCGATCCGGGGTTCCGCGTCGAGAACGTCGTCGCCGCGACCGTCGCGCCTCCGACGTTCCGCTATGCGGATGGCGCCGCGCGCCGGGCGTTCTACCAGGAGCTGCTCGGGCGCCTTGAAGCGCTCCCCGGCGTCACCGGCGCCGGGATCACCGACCGACTCCCGTTCGGCGGCCGGAACTACGGCAGCGTGTTCGTCATCGAGGGCCGGCCCGACCCGGCCACGCAGGGCGGCGACTGGCCCCTGGCCGACATCGCTGCCACGATCAGCGCCGACTACCTGCGGACCATGGGAATCCGCGTGCTGCGCGGCCGCGGCTTCACCCCGGCCGACCGCGCGGACGCGCCCGGTGTCGTCCTCATCAACCAGGCGCTGGCACGGCGCTACTGGCCCGACGAGGATCCCATCGGCAGGCGGATCCGAGGGCCGGGGTCCGTCCCGTGGCTGACCATCGTCGGCATCGTCGACGACGTCGCCTACAACCGCCTCGCCGACACGGACCTCCCCGCGTTCTACATGCCGCTGCTCCAGCACGGACCCGAGGTCGTCTCCGTGGTCGTGCGCAGCACGGCCGATCCCGCGACCCTCGCCGCGAACCTCCGCGCCGTGGTCGCGTCGATCGATGAGGACACGCCCGTCAGCGATGTCCGCGCCATGGCGCAGCGCGTCTCGGATTCGCTCGGACGCCCACGCTTCACCATGCTGCTCCTCACGGCGTTCGCCGCCGCCGCACTGATCCTGGGCGCCGTCGGGATCTACGGCGTGATCGCCTACGCCGTGAGCCAGCGCATCCACGAGATCGGCATCCGCATGGCACTCGGCGCCCGCGCCGGGGACGTGCTCGGAATGGTGGTGCGACAGGGCGCCGCGCTCGCGATGATCGGGATCGCCGTCGGCCTCCTCGCGGCGTTCGCCACAACGCGGCTCCTCGCGGGACTGCTCTACGGCGTCGGCGCCACCGACGCGGCGACGTTCCTCGCCGTGCCGCTGCTGCTCGGTGCCGTCGCGCTCGCGGCGAGCTGGATCCCGGCACGGCGGGCGGCACGGGTGGATCCGGTGGTGGCGCTGCGAAACGAATAGCGGACCAGGTTTTACTTTTTCGATTCGTCCCGGATCGACATACCGACGCCCGGTCCGCAACCGCGGAGGAATCATGCACGACATCCGTTACGCCTGGCGCACGCTGCGTCGCTCGCCCGTCTTCGCGGCCACGGCGATTCTCACGCTGGCGCTGGGGATCGGCGCCAACAGTGCGCTGTTCGGCCTGCTGAACGCGCTGCTGTTCCGGCCGCCGACCGGCATCCCGGAGAGCGACCGGCTGGTCCGGGTCGAGAACGCCGGTCGTTTCGAGGAAGTGTCCTACCCGGACTACCTCGAGATCCGCGATGCCGCGCGGCGGTTCGCCGGAATCGCGGCGTACACGAGCGCGGGGATGGCGCTGGCATCCGGCGGTGAGCCGATCCGGGTGACGGGGCAGCTCGTGAGCGGGAACTACTTCGACGTGCTCGGCGTGCGTCCGGTCCTGGGCCGCGGATTCCTGGCCGGCGAGGACCGCACGCGCGGCACGCATCCGGTCGCGGTGATCGGATACGACCTGTGGGTGCGGCGATTCGCGGCCGATCCGACCGTGGTCGGGCGCACCGTGACGTTGAACGGCTACGGTTTCACGGTCGTGGGTGTCGCGCCCGAGGGGTTCATGGGGACCGAGATCGAGGAGCCGGCGGAGGTGTGGGTGCCGACGATGATGCGGGCCCGGGCGATGCCAGCCGCGAGCGACCTGCTCACCAACCGCAGGTTCGGCCGGTTCCACCTCATCGGGCGGCTCGCGGACGGCGTGCCGCTCGAGCAGGCCGAGGCCGCGCTCGGCGTCATCTCGCGACGTCTCGACCCCGCGGAGCCGGACCGGTTCGAGCCGCTGCGGCTGACCGCTACCCCGTTGACCGGATGGATCCCGTTGCGCGGACTGGGGAGCACGCTCCCGATGCTCGCCTTTGCGGGCGTGATCACCGGCCTGGTCCTCCTCATCGCCTGCGCGAACGTCGCGAACCTGCTGCTCGCGCGCGCCGTGGCACGGCGCCACGAGATCGGCGTGCGCCTGGCGCTCGGCGCGGGGCGACGTCGCCTGATCCGTCAACTCGTCACCGAGAGCGTACTCCTCGCCCTGCTGGGCGGCGGCCTCGGCCTCGTCGGGTCGTTCTGGCTCGCGGATGCATTCCGCGCCCGGTTCCGCATGGTGCTGGCACCGCTCGACGTCTCACCGGACGCGCACACACTGGCATTCACGTTCGCGCTCGCGCTCGGCACCGGGGTGCTGTTCGGGCTCGTTCCGGCATGGCGCGCGTCGCGAACCGATCTGCGCCCGGCGCTCGCGGGCGATGGCGCATCGCGGTTCCGTCGGTCACGCCTCCAGGGCGCGCTCGTGGTCGCCCAGATGGCGTTGTCGCTGACACTCCTCTTCGCCGCGGGGTTGTTTCTCCGCCGGCTCGACACCGTGGCCGAGACCGACGTCGGATTCGAAGTCGACGACGTCGTGGTCCTGACGCTCGATCTCGAGAGCCAGGGTTACACGCCCGCGGCGGGCGAAGCGTTCCAGCGCGCGTTGCGGGAGCGGGCCGCGGGGCTCCCGGGCGTCCGCGCTGCCGCCGTGGCGAGCGGGGCGCCGCTGGTCGGTGGACGGACGCTCCACTGGCTTTCGGCAGCCGAAGGCGCTTCTACGCCCGCCGGCACGACCGCCGGCGCCGCGCCGGTCGTCGCCATGGGCGTCTCGCCCGGCTTCTTCCGCACGCTCGGCATCCCGGTGCTGCGGGGGCGCGGCTTCACCGATCGCGACACGAGGGATGCGCCACGGGTCGCGGTCATCAGCCAGCAGCTCGCCCGGCGCCAGTGGCCCGACCGGGATCCGATCGGGCGCGTCTTCTACTTCGGGCCGTCGCGGGACACGCCGATCCGGGTGGTGGGGGTCGTCCCCGACGTGGCCACGAGCCTGTCGGATCCCCAAATGGCGGTGTTTCTGCCCCGGTCGCAGCATTTCCAGATGGCGGAATCGTACCTGATCGCGCGCGTCGCGGGCGACCCCTCGACGATCATCGAGCCGCTGCGCGACGCGGTGCACGCCATCGATCCCGACGTGCCGGTCTACGCCGTGAGGACGATGGCGCAGGTCGTCGAGGAGAGCGTCGACATCTACCGCGACCTCGCGCTGGTGATCACGGGTTTCGGCGCGCTCGCACTGGCGCTCGCGGCGCTCGGGCTTTACGGCGTGATGGCGTTTACGGCCGCCTCCCGGGCGCGTGAGGTCGGGATCCGCATCGCACTCGGCGCCGATGCCGGCGCGGTGCTCGGGCTCTTCATCCGCGACGGGCTCCGTCTCACCGCCATCGGCGCCGCGCTCGGCGTGGCCCTCGCCCTCGCGCTCGGTCGACTCATCGGCAGCATCGTCGCCGGTGTCCGCCCCGTGGACCCGCTCGCCTTTGCCGGCGTGGTAGCCGTGCTCGCGGGGGCCGCGTTGATCGCGAGCTGGCTGCCGGCGCGGCGCGCGGCGCGGGTGGATCCGATGGCGGCATTGCGAAGCGAATAGGAGGACCTCATGCACACGCTGCTCCAGGACGTCCGCTACGCCGGCCGGATGCTTCTCCGTCGCCCCGGCTTCGCGTTGGTCGCGGTGCTCACGATCGCGCTGGGGGTGGGTGCGAACACGGCGCTGTTCACGGCCGTGAACGCGCTGGTGCTGCGGCCGCTGCCGGTGCGCGAGCCGGACCGGCTGGTCGGCGTGCAGGCGTTGGGCGCGTTCGGCGGCGGGGGCGAGAGCCGTCCATTCGCGCTGTCGTTCCCGCACTTCGAGGCGTTGCGGGAGCGGGGCCGCGCCGTGGCGGAGCTGGCTGCGCGCGCGGACGCGCAGCTCAGCTTCGGGGATGAGGAGTACGCGGAGGAGGTTTTGGCCGCGTTCGTCTCCGGCGACTACTTCCGCGTGCTGGGAATCCGGCCGGCGTTGGGGCGTTTGCTGGCGCCTTCCGATGATCGCCGGGGTGCGGCCACGGCCGGCGTCGTCCTGAGCGATCGCCTGTGGCGGCGGCGTTTCGGTGCGGACCCATCGATCGTCGGACGGACGGTGCGGCTCAACGGACGGCCGGCGACGGTCGTGGGGGTGGCGCCGGCCTCGTTCACCGGTACCGGCATCGACCGGGCGCCCGGGCTCTGGGCGCCGCTCGCGCTGCGCGAGCGAGTGGTGCCGAACAGCCGTCTCTACAGCCTGATGTGGTTCGGGCTGGAAGCGATCGGCCGCCTGCGCCCGGGGATCTCGATCGAGCGGGCGCAGGCCGAGTTGAGCGCGGGGCTGCGGCAGGTCGGCGAGGCGCTGGGCGGTCCGCTCGAGTACACGAACGCCGAGCTGCACCCGCTGAGCCGGATCCCGACGTCGCGCCAGGGTTCGTTCCTGCGCTTCTTCACGATGCTCGCCGTCGCGACCTCGCTCGTGCTGTTGATCGCGGGCGTGAACGTGGCCGGGATGCTCCTCGCGCGCGCCGCGGGACGCCAGCGCGAGGTCGTGATCCGAGCGGCGATCGGCGCCGGGCGCGCGCGGATCGTCCGGCAACTCCTGACCGAGGGCGTGCTCCTCTTCCTGCTCGGCGGCGCGGGCGGCGTACTGCTCGCCGTCTGGCTCACCGACCTGCTCCTCGCGTTCCGCTGGCCGGTACCGGTCACGCTCGACCTCGCGCCCGACGGCCGCGTACTGGGCTTCGCGCTGCTCCTCTCGCTCGTGACCGGGCTCGGGTTCAGCCTCATCCCCGCGCTGCGCGCGTCACGGCCCGAACTGGTCCCGGCGAGGGACGGGGGGCGCAGCGGCCGGCGTCCGAGCGCGTGGCTGCGCCACGGCTTCGTCGTCGGTCAGGTCGCCATGTCGCTGCTCCTGCTCGTCGCGGCCGGCCTCTTCCTGCGGGCGCTCCAGCACGCGCTCAGCATCGATCCGGGATTCGACCCGGATGACGTGTGGGTCGCCTCGATCGATTTGCAACGCCAGCGCTACGACGAACCGCGCGGCCGGCAACTCTACGATCGCATCCTCGAGCGCGTCCGCCAGGTGCCCGGCGTGCGATCCGCGAGCTTCTCCGTCGGCGTGCCCCTCGGCCCCGGTGAGGAGGCGCTGCGCGTGCGGCCGGCCGGAGCCGGCGAGGACGAAGGTGAGTTGATCCACGCCAACGTCGTCGGTGGGGAGTACTTCCGGACCATGGGCATCCCGGTGCTGCGCGGGCGCACGTTCGCGACTGCGGACCGTGAAGACGCGCCGCACGCCGCGATCGTGAACCAGACCATGGCCGAGCACTTCTGGCCGGGCCAGGATCCGATCGGGAAGCGATTCGTCCAGGCGTACTCCGCGTTTCAGATCATCAGCGGCCAGGCCGATGGAGCGGAGGCGGCGGAGTTCCTGGTCGTCGGCGTCGTACCGGATGGCAAGTACAGTTCCTTGCGTGAAGAGCCGGAGCCGTTCATCTTCGTCGCGCGGGAGCAGAACTACCGCTCGAAGCTGGTGCTCGCCGTCCGGACCGAAGACGACGCCGGCGCCACCGTCCGCGCGGTGCGCGACGCGGTCCACGCACTCGACCCGGCGCTCCCGCTCCTCGACCTCACGCCGCTGACCGACCTGATCGGCGATGACCTGCTGACACAGCGGATCGGTGCCGTGCTGACGACGCTCTTCGGGCTGCTCGGCCTCCTGCTCGCCGCCGTCGGCATCTACGGCGTCATGGCGTATTCGGTCGGCCAGCGAACGCGCGAGATCGGCATCCGTATGGCGCTCGGCGCGGAGTCCGGCAGCGTGTTGCGCATGATCCTGCGCCAGGGGCTCACACTCGCGCTGCTCGGCGTCGCCATCGGGTTGGCCGCCGCATTCGCGCTCACGCGGTTCGTCTCGAGTCTGCTCTACGGGGTCAGCGCGACGGATCCGCTGACCTTCGCCGGCGTCGCCCTGATCCTTGCCGCCGTCGCGCTGCTCGCCAGCCACATCCCGGCCCGCAGGGCGGCCGGCGTGAACCCGATGGAGGCGTTGCGGGCGGAGTAGGCGGACGGCGGAGTAGGCGGACCTGGAGTAGGCGGACCTGGAGTAGGCGGACCTGGTTTTACTTTTTCGATTCGTCCCATCGAGTCGTCCGGTTGGCCGCTCCGATGGGGCGGTGACCGTTCGGGGCCGGAATGCGAGGAGCGCACGGGATGCAGCCATGCCCGCTCCACCGCAACTCAGGATCGCGCGCGACCACGGTATGATCGGCATCGTCGGCACGGCGCTGCCACGCGGTGCATCCGGTGGAACGGACCGTCCGCTATTGGGACACGCTGTCCCGACGGCGGTCACCCGAACGCGTGACGACGCAGGCGTCAGGGCATTGTAACTGATTGGTGTACAAGATATTATTGCAGAACGCGCCGCTGGCACGCTTCTCCCCGGATGCAGGCCGCGCATTCGCCCGCTGGACCGCTCATCCGCGCGACTCACGGTCGCGCGGTGCGTCTGACGGCGGCGATAGGCGTGTCGCCGGAAGCTTAGAGCGGTTGTCGCGTCGCTTCGGAGTCGTACGTGTCCGCGAACCGAGCGCAGCGAGCGGCCGCGCGGGCCTGAACCCACGGGCGAACCGCATCTAGAGGAGGCGGTGAGGACCCGCGCAGACGCGGGCGACCGGATCGAACCCGCTCACCTGCGGCGCCCGGATGGGCGCCGGCCGATCCTCGACGTGCCGCGGGTGACGCGACCCGGCGCGGTGTCGATTTGGGACGAATCGAAAAAGTGAAACCAGGTCCGCAAGAGCGCGAAACAGTGAAACCAGGTCCGCAAGAGCGGAAACCACGTCCGGAAGAGAGCAGCTCCGGAAGAGAGGCAGGATGATCGAGCTCAGGAACATCAGCAAGGCGTATGAGACCCCCGCCGGCCGCACCTTCGTGCTCCAGCGCATCGACCTCACGATCCGCGAAGGCGAGTTCGTGACGATCATGGGGCCATCGGGCGCGGGGAAGACCACGCTCCTCAGTATCCTGGGTCTGCTGGACCACGCCTGGTCGGGCGAGTACTACCTGCTCGGGCACGCCGTGCACACGCTGAAGCCGAAGAAGCGCGCGGAGTTGAACCGGCAGTACATCGGCTTCGTCTTCCAGCAGTACCACCTGCTGGACGGGCTGACCGTGGCCGAGAACCTGGATATTCCGCTCTCGTACCGGAACGTGCCGCGCAAGGAGCGGCAGTCGCTGGTCGCCGACACGCTCGACCGCTTCCAGATCGTGGGGAAGAAGGATCTCTTCCCGAACCAGCTCTCGGGCGGCCAGCAGCAGCTCGTGGGCGTGGCGCGCGCCGTGATCGCGGATCCCAAGCTGATCCTGGCCGATGAGCCGACCGGCAATCTGCACTCGGCGCAGGGCCGCGAGATCATGGAGTTGTTCAAGAGGCTGAACAGGCAGGGGACGACGATCATCCAGGTCACGCACTCGGAGGAGAACGCGGCCTACGGCGACCGCATCGTCGAACTGCGCGACGGCTGGATCGAGAGCGACGCCCCGACGCCGAGGGCCGGCGCGCCGGCGGGCGGGTAGCCGCGTGCGGCCGGCCACGACACTGCTCCGGCCACGACAAACCATGGACACGATCCTGCGCGATCTCCGCTACGCCGCCCGGCAGCTCCTGAAGCGTCCGGGCTTCACCGCGATCGCCGTCCTGGCGCTCGCGCTCGGGATCGGCGCCAACACGGCCGTCTTCAGCGTGGTGGACGCCGTGCTGCTCGAGCCGCTGCCGTTCAAGGAGCCCGAGCGACTGATGGTGCTCTGGGAGCAGGAGACGGCGGTGCCGGACCGCCCGCCCGAGCCGACCTCCGCCGCGACGTTCCAGGACTGGCGCGCGCAGAGCCGCACGTTCGACGAACTCGCGGCGTGGGTCTACTCGGGCTTCGCGTTGACCGGCGCGGGCGAGCCGGAGGAGATCGGCACGGTCCGAGCGAGCGCCAACCTGTTCCGGCTTCTCGGCGTCGAGCCGGCGCTGGGGCGGGCGTTCCTCCCGGAAGAGGAGCAGCCCGGCCGGCACCGCATCGTCATCCTCAGCCACGGCCTGTGGCAGCGGCGCTTCGGCGGCGATCCCGGCATACTGGGCCGCTCGCTCACCCTGGACGGCGAGCCGTACGCGGTGGTCGGCGTCATGCCCGCCGGGTTCCGTTTCCCGGATGACGACGACGTCGGCATGTGGGTGCCGCTCTCTTACCTCCCGTACGAGCTGCGCAGCCGCGGACAGCGCATGTTCAACGTGGTCGGCCGGCTCGCGGCCGATGCGACGCTCGAACAGGCGCAGAACGAGATGAGCACCATTGCCGGGCGCCTCGCCGTGCAGTATCCCGAGGCACACCGCGGGTGGGACGTCCTGGTCCAGCCGGCGCGGGAGGTCGTCATCGGCGAGACCCGCCCGGCGCTGCTCGTCCTGCTCGGCGCCGTCGCCTTCGTGCTGCTGATCGCCTGCGCCAACGTCGCGAGTCTGTTGCTCGCCCGGGCGGCGGACCGGCAGCGGGAGATTGCGGTCCGGAGCGCGCTGGGCGCGAGCCGCCGGCGGCTGGTCCGCGCGCTGCTCGTCGAGAGCGGGCTCGTCGCGCTGCTCGGCGGTGCGGCCGGGCTGTTGCTCGCGGTCTGGGGGCTCGACCTGATCCTCGCACTCGCGCCCGAAGGGCTCCCGCGCTGGAACGTGATCCGCATCGATGGCGACGTCCTCGCCTTCACGACGTTTGCCGCCGCGGCGACCGCGCTCCTCGCCGGCCTCGCGCCCGCGCTGAACGCCTCGCGGGCCGCCCCGGCGAGCGCGCTCAGGGAAGGGAGCGACCGCACGACCGAGGGCGCCGGTGGCCGCCGGCTCCGCCATGCGATGATCGTCGCCGAGGTCGCGCTCTCGATCGTGCTGCTCGTCGGCGCGGGGCTCCTCATCCGCAGTTTCCACCGCCTGAGCAACGTGGATCCCGGCTTCGACGCCGACCACCTGCTCGCCGCGGCGATCTTCCTGCCGGACAATCGCTATCCCGACGACGCGCGGCAGATCCACTTCTTCGAGTCGCTCCTCGAGCGGGTCCGCAGCCTGCCCGGCGTGACCTCCGTGGGCGCCGTCACGACACTGCCGATGAACCCGGTCGGCATCGACCACGACATGCCGTTCCGCGTCCCCGGTACACCCGAGGCACTGGCCGACCCGCTGCCTCAGGCCGACTTCCGCATCGCATCCGAAGGCTATTTCCGGACCATGGGGATCCCGCTCCTCAGGGGACGCGGCTTCACCGCACGGGACCGCGCGGATGCGCCGTGCGTGATCGTGGTCAACGAGACGTTCGTCCAGCGCTTCCTGCCGCCGGGCTCCGATCCGCTCCGCGAGAGCGTCGTGATCGGCGACGATCCGGGCGATCCGGCGTGCGACATCATCGGCGTGGTCGGCAACGTCCGCCACCGCGGGCTCGACGCGGTCCCGCGGCCCGAATTCTATGTCGCCTTCCGGCAGGTCTACTCCTACGGCACGCTCACGCTGGCCGTCCGCACGACGCGCGATCCACTCGCACTCGCGCAGGCCGTCAAGGAACAGGTGTTCGCGCTCGATCCCGCGCTCCCCGTCGCCGAGCTCGCGACCATGGACGCGCTCGTCGCCGACTCCGTCGCCGATCGCCGCTTCCACCTCTCTCTGCTCGGCGCCTTCGCCGCACTCGCGGTGATCCTCGCCGCAAGCGGGATCTACGGCGTGATCTCGTATACGGTCGCGCAACGTACACGCGAAATCGGCATCCGCATCGCGCTCGGCGCGCGCCGCGGCGAGGTGCTGCGGGCCGTGCTGGGCCAGGGCGCACGACTCGCGGCGCTCGGCGCCGCCTTCGGACTCGCCGGGGCGTTGCTGCTCACCCGATCCCTGGCCGGCATGCTCTACGAGGTCAGCCCCACCGACCCGCTCACCTTCGGCGGTGTCGCGGCGGTTCTCGCCGCCATCGCCCTGCTCGCGAGCTGGCTGCCCGCCCGGCGCGCGGCGCGGGTGGATCCGATGGTGGCGCTGCGCAGCGAATAGCGAGCCGCCGCCGCCCGTTCCGGCGCTCGCGGCGAGGCGTTATGTTATGGCGGGGACGTGGTTCAGCGGCCCGCGCACGGAGGTCCGATGTCTCCAACCCTCTCGGACAGAAAGGCCTGGACCCGGGGCGAGTACGCGGCGCCCCCCGAGGACGGATGGTCCCCATTTCAGGTGCTCGACGCGGCGGTGTTCGTGAGCCCGCCCGCCGGGCAAACCCATGAGCCGCGCACAGGGAGTCGCCTTGACTGAAACCGCCGCCCGCATCCTGATCGCCGACGACCAGCCCGACGTGCTGGAGGCGCTTCGCCTGCTCCTCAAGGGCGAGGCGTTCGAGGTCGAGACCGCGACCTCGCCGGCCGGCGTACTGCACGCCGTCGAGACGCAGGACTTCGATGCGGTGCTCATCGACCTGAACTACACGCGGGATACGACGTCGGGCCGCGAAGGCCTCGACCTCCTGAGCGTGCTCGGCGGTCAGGATGCCACGCTCCCGGTCATCGTCATGACCGCCTGGGGCAGCGTCCAGGGCGCGGTCGAGGCGATGCATCGCGGTGCGCGGGACTATATCGAGAAGCCGTGGGACAATGCGCGACTGGTCGCGACGCTGCGGACGCAGGTCGAGCTGGGGCGCGCGCTGCGCCGGAGCGAGCGGCTCGAGAGCGAGAACCGGCTGCTGCGCAGGGACGGGCTGCCGGAACTGATCGCGGGCGCGCGCAACATGCAGCCGGTGCTGCGCATGATGGAGCGGGTCGGCCCGTCGGACGCCAACGTGCTCATCACGGGCGAGCACGGCACGGGCAAGGAGGTCGTGGCGCGCTGGCTGCACGCCGCCTCGGAGCGTGCCGGGCGCGCGCTCGTGATCGTCAATGCCGGCGGGCTCTCGGAGGGCGTCTTCGAGTCCGAGCTCTTCGGCCACGTCAAGGGCGCGTTCACGGATGCGAAGGCCGACCGTGCCGGCTACTTCGAGCTGGCGGATGGCGGCACGCTCTTCCTCGACGAGATCGGGAACCTGCCGGCCAGCCAGCAGGCCAAGCTGCTGCGCGTGCTCCAGACCGGCGAGTTCCAGCGCGTCGGCTCCTCGCGGACGCGGCGCGTCGATGTGCGCGTGATTGCCGCGACCAACGTCGATATCGGCAAGGAGGTGGCCGAGGGCCGGTTCCGCGAGGACCTGCTCTACCGGTTGAACACCGTCGAGATCCACCTCCCGCCACTGCGCGATCGGCCGGAAGACATCCCGCGCCTGGCCGCGCACTTCCTCGCCCACGCGGCGGCTCGCTACGGCCGCACATTCACGGGGTTCGCGCCCGATGCGCTCCAGCAGATGGCCGCGCACCGCTGGCCGGGCAACGTCCGCGAACTCGAGCACGCCGTCGAGCGCGCCGTCCTCATGGCGCAGGGCGAAATGATCCGCGCCGAGGACCTGGGGCTGCGACCCCGCGCCGAGACCGGACCGCGCCTCGAAGAGATGACGCTCGACGAGGTCGAGCGCTACCTCATTCGCAGGGCGCTCGAACGCCACGACGGCAACGTCAGCCGCGCCGCCGAAGCCCTCGGCCTCAGTCGCAGCGCCATGTACCGCCGGCTCCAGCAGCACGGGATCGCGACGTAGTGGACGACGGCGCACACGCCCCGAAGCCCGGCGTCCGGGATCGGCCGGCGAATGCCGGCGCCCCGGACCCGCCGGCAGGTCGGGCGGCCCCCGGATCGCCCGGCGAAGCCGGCACGCGCCAGGCCGGGACCGCGGCCGGGGACGCCCGAATGGCGCCGGAGCGCCGGGCGGCCCGGGTCAGACGACCGGAAGGCGTCGGCAGTCGCCCGGCCGCAGCCCACCCGTCGGGGGCCGGCGATCCCCCGTCCGCCGTCATGCCGACCGGGCGCCGGCCGCCGGCGCGGCCGCGGCTCAACTACGAGCGTCGTATCGCGCTGCTCGGCTTCCTGACCGGGCTCCCCGGCGCCGCCGTCGCACTGGTACTCCTCTGGACCGGCGATTACACGCCCAAGGTCCAGTGGACCTTCACGCTGCTCCTCGTCTTCGCCTGGTGGGCGTTCGTCTTCAGCCTGCGCGAGCGCGTGATCCGGCCGCTCCAGACGCTCTCGAACCTCCTCGCCGCGCTCCTCGAAGGCGACTACTCGATCCGCTCCCGCCGACCTGCGACCGATGACGCGCTGGGCCTCGCGCTCCGCGAAGTCAATGCGCTCGGCCGCACGCTCCGCGAGCAGCGGCTCGGCGCCCTCGAAGCCACGGCACTGCTCCGCAAGGTCATGGAGGAGATCGACGTCGCCGTGTTCGCCTTCGACGACCAGCGCCGGCTCCGCCTCGTCAACCGAGCGGGCGAGCGCATCCTCGCGCGGCCGAGCGAGCGGCTCATCGGCCACGCCGCCGCCGATCTCGGGCTCGATCCCTGTCTGGACGGCGCCGACGACGGCCCGCGCCTCGTCGACATCGCGTTCCCCGGCCGTGCCGGCCGCTGGGAGGTCCGCACCGGCGAGTTCCGGCAGGGTGGCCTGCCGCACCGCCTCCTCGTCCTCTCCGACCTCAGCCGCACGCTTCGCGAGGAGGAGCGCCAGGCGTGGCAGCGCCTGGTCCGCGTGCTCGGCCACGAGATCAACAACTCGCTCGCGCCGATCAAGTCCATCGCCGCGTCGCTCCAGGGGCTCCTCGCCCGCGAACCTCGCCCCGACGACCTCGACGACGACCTCCGCCGCGGCCTCGGCGTCATTGCCGCCCGCTCGGAGGCGCTCAGCCGTTTCATGACCGCCCACGCCCGTCTCGCGCGGCTCCCGCCGCCGAAGCCCGAGCCGCTCGAAGTCGCCCCGTGGATCCGCGGCGTCGCCGCGCTCGAAACCCGGCTCTCCGTCCAGGTCGAGGCCGGACCCGACGCGACCATCCACGCCGACGGCGACCAGCTCGACCAGCTCCTCATCAACCTCGTCCGCAACGCCGCCGACGCCGCGCTCGAGACCGGCGGAGGCGTACGCATCGGCTGGACGCTGCGCGCCCGCACCCTCGAAGTCTACGTCGACGACGACGGCCCCGGCCTGCCCGACACCGCGAACCTCTTCGTCCCGTTCTTCACGACCAAACCCCAGGGCACCGGCATCGGCCTCGTCCTCAGCCGCCAGATCGCCGAGGCCCACGGCGGCACGCTCACGCTCGAGAACCGCAAGGGCCGCCGCGGCTGCCGCGCGCGGCTGCGGCTGCCCGTGGGGATGGGGTGAGAGGGCGCGCGTGGGCCGGCCGCGCCCGGACGCGGGACGGCCGATGCCGGAAACGCAATCCTTGTATGATGACCGCCACGATGTTAGATAGGCGCTGAAATCCCGACCCCGGATCCTCCGCTCCTGGAGCGTACCCATGCGAACCCTCGTTCTCATCCCGGCGATCCTGCTCGCCACCGCGGTTTCCGCCACGGCGCAGAACTACGTCCCGACGGACAGCCATGATCGCGCGGCCGCGGAGTTGGTCGACCTCCTGCGGCTCGACGACCAGACCGCGGCCTCGATCGACGTCATGGTCGAGAGCATGGTCCGGCAGAACCCCGCAATGGCGCAGTTCCGCGATGTCTTCGTGGATTTCTTCGCCGAGTACATGAAGTGGGACGAGCTCTATCCCCAGTACGTGCGCCTGTACCGCGAGGCGTACACGGAAGCGGAGCTCCGGGAACTCATCGCGTTCTACAAGACGCCCGTGGGCCGCAAGACCGTCGAGGTCATGCCGCGACTCATGCAGGAGGGGGCGCAGATCGGTCAGCAGCAGATCGCGCCGCACCTGCCCGAGTTGCAGCAGCGGATCCAGGCGCGGATCCAGAGCGGTGGAGTCCAGCCGTAGCGGTTGGAACGGCTGTCGCATCAATCCGGAGTCGCCCCGCGCCTCGCGATCGCGCCACAGACGGCCGAGCCGCTCCAAACCGGCCGGCGAAACGTTCTAGAGCGGTCCGCTCGCCGGTTCGGAGCCACGCGGACGCTCACCGCGCTCGGTTCGCGGGCGCGTACGACTCCGAAGCGACGCGAAGCCCGCCCTAGCGCATCTCCTCCGCCGGTTCGGAACTGCGTGTCCGCCTGCGATGCACTTGCGGCCGCAGTACGCGACTCCGAAGTGATGCGGCAACCGCTCCAGCGGCGGCGTTGCGCAAAAAAATGGGCGTGGTGGCGGGCCGAACCCCCGAGGCTCCGCGCCGCCGCCACGCCCGAACCGATCGAGCCGGCCGCGACTCGGCGACATCACGGCCACAGCGACATCCGTTGGCGCACGCCCGCCCGCCCGCCGCGAGTCCCGCAACCGCCTGACCCCGCTCGCCCCGCTCCCCCGACCCCCGTGCGCAACCCACTGTTCCGATCGCCCACGCGTGGCCGGACACCCGGATCAATGTAACTACATGTTGTGAATGGAAAATGCGGCAACTCGTACATCCGCCCCTTGACATGGACACGATATATGTATATACATGTTCTCATGAGTCGACACCGCGATGCCGCCCGTGCAATGGCCGGCGAATGTCTCTGTTTCCGCGCCCGGCGCCTCTCCCGCGTGCTGACCCGGCTCTACGACGACGCGCTGCGGCCGCTGGGCGTCCAAGCGACGCAACTCATGTTGCTGAACGCGATCGCCATGAGCGATGAGGGGGGCGTGGCGATGCACGTCCTGGCGGACTTCCTGGCGATGGACCGTACGACGCTGTCGCGCAACGTGCGGCCGCTCGAGAGAGCGGGATGGGTGCGGGTGGCGCGGTCGCCCGCGGACGGGCGCGCGCGGCTGTTGCTGTTGACGCCGGCGGGTCGGCGTCTCGTCGAGGCGGCGGCTCCGCTGTGGCGGCAGGCGCACGACCGGGTGCTCGCCGTGCTCGGGGCGGAGGCGGCGGCGGAGTTGCGCGGCCGCCTGGACGCCGCGCTCGCCGTCGGCGGTGTCGGGGCGGGTGCGAGGCCGGGCGGCGGCGTCGATTGATCCATTTCTGTGACAACGGCTTACGGGAGTCCGTGCGAGCGCAGCGAGCGAACGGTGCGGGCGAGCGGAGGCCCGATTCGCAAAGGAGGGCATCTCTGATGAGAGGCGTACTATCGCTGCATTCGGCGGCGCATCGCGACCCGACGTCGTCGGCCGGGGCGACGCGTGGGTTGGTCATGGACCTGGGCTGGCGCTACGACCTGATGGTGGGGATCTTCGATGTCGTGATGTTCCGCGGCAGGTTGCGGGCGCTCCCGCGGACGGCCGCCGATCTGGCCGGTCTGCGACCCGGGGAAGCGGTGCTGGACGTGGGGTGCGGCACCGGAGCGCTGGCGCTGGTCGCCCGGGAGCGGGTGGGTGAGACGGGCCGCGTGGCCGGCATCGATCCGGGACCGCGGCAGATCGCCCGTGCCCGCTCGAAGGCCGCCCGGCGCAACCTGTCCGTCGACTTCCAGGTCGGTGTGGTCGAGGACCTCGCGTTCCCCGACGGGTCGTTCGATGTCGTGCTGAGCACCTTGATGATGCACCACTTGCCGGATGACCTCAAGCGCCGGGGGCTCGCCGAGATCGCGCGCGTGCTCGAGCCCGGCGGGCGCCTGCTGATCGTGGATTTCAAGCGCCCGGAAGAGCCGGGGCGCCGATCTGGACGGCTCGGTGCCGGAGGGATCGGCATCCAGGATCAGCCCGAGCTGATGACGGAGGCGGGGTTCTCGCAGATCGAGACCGGCGAGATCAGGCTCCCGCGGTTCCCGGGAGTCCAGGGCGTGGGTTTCGCGCTGGGCAGAAAGCCCGCGGCGGCAGCAGGCGGATCGCGTTGAGCGCCGGCTTCCGTCTCGTCACGTACAACTTCCTGACCGGCGGGAGCGAGCGGCGCGGCGGCCACTGGTCGCATCTGCTGGACGCCTTCTCACCGGATGTGGTGTTCGCCCAGGAATGCCGCCCTCCGGAGGATTCCCCCGGCGAGGTGTTTCGCCCCGGCGCGGCAGACGCGTTCCACTGGTGCGCGGCGCGCGCCGGGCGCTGGGGCAGCGCCGTGCTGGTGCGGTCGGCCCGGCTGACCCCGATCGATGTGCCGGACTACGCGGGGTGGGTGGTCGGCGGCGAAATCGATGGACTGGATGGATTATCCGGCCGGCCCCTCCGCCTGTTCAGCATCCACTGCCCTGCCGGTGCGGGCGGATACGTGCGGACCCTGCACCGGATCCTGGACCGGCTCGCCCCGCTCGGCGAGGACGCCGATCTCGTGCTCGGCGGTGACTTCAACGTCGTGGTCGGAACCCGCCTGCCGGGCGCACCCATCAAGGTCACGCGCGGCGAGCGCGAACTCCTGGAGCGCCTCGCGGATGAGCTGGGGTTGACCAGTTGCTGGCAGGCGGCGAATCCGGGCCGCCCCCTCGCGCAGACCCTGCGTTGGTCCGGAAACCGGTCGGCGCCTTACCACTGCGACGGAATCTTCGTCCCGGCCGCGTGGCGCGCCCGCCTGGAAGCGTGCGAGGTGGCGCAGGGACCGCCATGGGACCGGCTGAGCGATCACAACCCGGTGGTGGCCACGTTCGCGCCGCTCGCCGAAGCGGTGCCGGCGGACGGCTGAAGCCGTCCCGAGCAAGATCCTTCGCCACACCGAACTCACCCGCGATGCACTGATCGCGCTGCTATGATCGCGGCCGAACCCGGCTCCCGAAGCAGCTCGCCTCGAAGACCAGGAATTTCGGAAACTGGCGCCGCCTGCCGATACTGTGGTGCGCGGAGGGATGATCATGCCGCGGCGTCGCGTACCGGACCGTGCCGCTACGCCGACGCCCACGGCGTCGGGCCCGGTCGGCCGTGGATTCCCGCCGACGTGAAATCCTGATCTTCTGAGGACACGAGCCTCTCGATTTCGTGAGGGCAGGGCGCACGGCGGATTCCGAGTGAGCCCACGTCCGGACATTCGGAGACGACCGCATGGCCCTGCCGCTGTTCATGCTCGCCGTACTCGGTGCGGTGCTGGCGATGCCGTATGTATCGATTCGGCTGGCACGCGGTTGGTCGGGGAACTGGGGCCGGCTGGCGCTGCTCCCGCTCCTGGCGCTCGGCCTCGCCGGGCTGAACATTCTCGTCGGCGTCCTGATCGATCCGACCGCCCACAACCTCTGGCCGCTCGAGATCGCCATGACCTCCGTCGGTGGACTGGTCTATCTTGGAGCCCTGGCCCTTGCGCGGCGGTTGTTGCTCGAGGAGGGCGCAGGCGGGGCCGTGTCGTTCTCGCGGCTCGCGGACCATCCGCTGGTGCGTTGGTCGGCTCTCGGCCTCGGGCTCTTCCTGGTCGCGCACGGGGTGCGTGGGCTCGCGGCGAATGAGGGGCGCGGGGCGGCCGCCGCGATCGTCGTCGGAGCCGCCATCATCTACCGGGCGGCCGTCGGGCGCATGCCATGATGGTTCGGCCCCAGGTGGCGGGGCTGAGCCCGTGCCCGATCGGCACCACCGCCGATGGCGACCATCGCGGCGCCCCCGGGCGGCGCGCGAGAGCGGTTCGCGGGGACGGCCCGACCGGCCGTGCGGTGAGTCGGCGCACCGCCGGAACCTCCGCCATACACACGTCCGCCGACCGCACGATGGAGTGTACATGAACTACCCGCTCGAGCTGTCGTTCAAGCTCATCTCCGTCTCGCCCCAGTTGTCGGTGGTGGACGCGACCGGGCAGACCCTCTTCTACGTCAAGCAGAAAGCGTTCAAGCTGAAGGAGTCGGTCGCCGTCTTCGCCGACCGGGAGCAGACGCGCCCCGTTGCGACCATCTCCGCCGACCGGATCCTGGACATCTCGGCGACGTACC
This sequence comes from Longimicrobiales bacterium, assembly GCA_036381495.1. GTDB lineage: Bacteria > Gemmatimonadota > Gemmatimonadetes > Longimicrobiales > RSA9 > DASVCS01. Next base: position 2,169 of record DASVCS010000059.1, on the reverse strand, counting down.
GGTTCACGGATCCGAACGGAAACGGGTTCGGCGCGGTGCGCCGACGCGGGCTCAGGTCGCTGTGGAAGTCGCATTACGACGTCCTCCGCTCCGACACCGAGTGCATGTCGATCCGGGAAGAGAACGGCTGGATCAAGCTGATGGACGGGATCTTCTCGCAGATCCCGATCCTCGGTATCCTGTCCGGCTACCTCTTCCACCCCACCTACATTGTCCGCCGCACCGACGGGACCGCGCTGCTGCGGGTCAAGAAGAAGCCGGCCTTTTTCGAGGGCAGGTTCGGCATCGAGAAGGTCGGCGAGTTCGATGCCGAGGAGGAGGCGCTCGCCGTCCTGAGCATTCTCATGATGGTGCTGCTCGAGCGGACTCGAGGCTAGAGCGGTCCATGGATCAGTTCGGAGTTGGCACATAGCCGCCGCGGTGCCAGAACCAGCCGCGTGCGTTCTGCGCGGTGATCTGCTCGAGGACGGCCGCGAAGGCGGCCTGGGTGGCCCCACGGGTGCGGGCGGCAGCGGCGCGCAGCGCCTGCTTGATCTTGCTCGACGCCTCTTCGATCGGATTCAGGTCGGGCGAGTAGGGGGGCAGAAAGAGGAGCCGGCAGCCGGCCGCCTCGATCAGTTCCTTGACCCGCGCGGCCTTGCGAGGGGCCAGATTGTCGAGGATCACGATCTGACCGGATTCGAGTTCCGGGATGAGCACGTGCTTGACGTAGGCGACGACGACGCTGGTGTCGGCCGCGCCCTCGACGGTCATGGGGGCGAGGAAGCCCCGCCCCCCTGCAAACTCCGAACCGGCGCATGAACCGCCATAGTCCGCATCGAACGGTTACTCAACGGCACGGTCACGCCGGTGTCCGGTGATGAGGTATGGTGCCCGGCCCTGGAGCGACTGGCGTGGGTTGGCGGCCCTTCCACCCGAACCGCGGAAGAAGTTCGACGACACGCTCGAGGCGCGACGGGGGATGGCCAAGCCGCTGGCGCGCTGCTCCGTCCGCCGCGCATCCGAGGTCAGCGCCATGCTCCGCAAGTTCCTGGGGAGCGACTCGCGTCTCGGACGCCGGGCACGGTGATTCCCGTTCCACCCGTTCTCGCACGATCGGGTCCATGCTCCTGTCGAGGGCGACATTTTCCCGAATGCCACCACCGCGCCTCGAGCGGCGGCGCGGTGGTGGGCGCGAGCGCCTGCGGTCGCAGGCCGTCCGTTCAGGTCGAGCGAAGCGAACACCCCAGGAACCCGATACGGGCGATATCGTGAAACGGAGCTACTTCACTCGCATCATGACGCCGAGGTTGACCGTCGCGGCGCCCGCGCCGACGTCGCCGTAGAGCGACAACTTCTCGTTGAGGAAGTAGCGGGCGCCCGCCCTGCCGATGAAGTAGAGCGCACTGCCGCTGCACAGATCGCCTAAGCCGCTGTACGAGCACGAGACGATCGAGTAGCCGAGCCCGAGGCCGGCGAACGGGTCGAGCTTCTTGTTCTCGAGCTGGAAGTGGTAGTTCGCGGTGGCGCCGATCGGGATGTAGGACCACTTGAAGCCCGGCTCGCTCCACGAGTAGTAGTCGACGCCGACCTGGATGCCGATCAGTCCGTCGCCGAGGTCGGGCATGCTGCGGAGCGCGTGCTCGCCGCGCAGACCGATGGCGACGGACGCGGCGCCGATCCCGCCGACGCCGATCGTCGCCCCGACGTCGGTATACCCGAGGCGGAATCCGTCCTGAGCCGCCGCCGGCTGCGTGACCAGGGCGAGCGCGATGAGCGTTGCTGCGGTGCGGAAGACGTGTGACATCGTGATCTCCTGATTCGTGCGTTCGGATTGGTGATCCGGAGAGGCACCGGGCCGGTGCCTCTCCGGTCGCGCCGGCCGCTATGGCAAGCGCACGACGAAGCCCGGGACGGGCCCGTTCCCCTGAATGTCGGACGTGCCGTGGCCCAGCTCGCCGAACTGGTTGGAGCCCCAGCTGAACAGCGAAGCTTCCTCCGTGATCACCAGTGCATGCGCATCGCCGGTGGCGACGTACTGCCAGCCGGTGCCGGGCACCTGGGTGAACTCGTAGTAGTTGGATTCGTCGGGGATGCCGAGCTTGCCGCGCGCATTGGCGCCGCTCGCCCAGAGGATGCCGTCCGCCTTGAGCGCGATGGTGAACCCGCTGCCCGTCGCGACGTCGACCC
>DASVCS010000058.1:0-2891 GCA_036381495.1 Longimicrobiales bacterium | reverse complement strand
TGGCCGGTGCCGCCGCAGCGGTTGCACTCGCCCCGCCACTCGACGCCGCGCACGGCCGCCTCGCCCGATTGCGCGAGCAGGATGCTCGCCATCTCCTTGTAGGCATAGATTGCCCACTTCCCGCCGCCATAGGCCCGGGCGTGCGCGTTGAGGCGGATCAACGCGGCCAGCACGTCCGGCGGAACCGAACGGTGCCGCGCCGGCGGCACTCCGATCGCCGCAAGGTGGCCGGCGACTTCCGCGTCCGTCATCCGCCAGCTACGACCCTCGATGGTCGCGATCGCCCGCCACTTGAAGTTCTGGTGCAAGCGGACCGCCGCGGCGTCGTCGCCAAGATGGTCGGCGAGGATCGCGAGCGCCAACTGCGCCGGGCCCGAGCCGCCATATCCCCACGCAAAACCATCGGGGCTGTGGTCGAACAGGTCGTTGCGCGGCGGCAGCGGCCGGGCCTGGCCGTCTTCTTCGACGGTCACCGTGACGCCGTGCGGCGAGCGGATGCCTTTGTAAATCTTCATGCCGCCCCCTACTTCCGGCGCCCCTTGCGCTTGCGGCTGTTCGCGTTGGCGAGCAGATCGCTGTAGAGATCGGGCCGACGGGCGGCGATCGCGGCGATCCGGTGCTTTCGCTCCACCCACCACTGTTCGATGTCCGGACCCCAGCGCGACTGGAGCTCGGCCATCAACGTTTGATAGGACGCCTCAATCTCGGCGTCGGACGGCGTCTCCTGCGCCTCCGCGGGCGCGCCGTTGGCTTTCCCGGCATCCCGGGTATCTTCGGCCGGCGCTTCGGAGCGCGCGTCCCGGGCTTCGGCAGCGCCGTCCTGCGGCGCTTCCTGCGCCTCGGCCTCGGGCGCGGTTTCGTCCGCCGAGGCCTCCGTTGCCGCCGAATCGTCCGCGGGCTGCGCCTCTTCGGCCGCAGCCGGCTGATCGGCTTCGGCTTCCTCCGCGTCGGCTTCTCCGCTCTCGTCGTCCGTGTCCGGCATCCGGCCGCTCATGACGTAGCGATATTGCCGGGCAGGATCCTCATGGCCCGCGGCTTCCGGATCGAAGTCCGCCCGGCGCGGCCGGCGCGGCGTCACGTCGATCGCCCGTTCCGGCCCGATCGGCGGCGCGTCTTCCCAATCGAACGGCACGCCCATGAAAAGGCTCGGGACCGCGGCGCTGCCGAAGCGCCGAACCGCCGTGTAGTGGATCTGCGTCTTGGGATCGGTGGCCCATAGCGTGCTGTTGCGGGGATGGCATTGGACGAGATCGAGCGTCAGCTCGCGCGGGTCCAATTCGCCCTTGATGTGCCCGGTAACCTTGATGCCCAGGCCGGCGGCGTCCGCGTCGGTCCACGTCGGGGCCGGATACCGGCCCTTGCCGCCATCGACGATCTTGAACTTTCCGAGGACGCGCGACCAATCTCCGTAGTACTCGAACTTTAGCGGGCCATCGAGCTTGCCGCTGTTCTCGATGATGGCTTGGCAGAGCTTGCCCTCGAAGCCGACCCGGCCGCCCGGCGTCTGATAGGTCGCCATCGCGACCGCATAGGGATCGAGGCGCCAGGTCAGGGCGCGGACGACGACCGCGAAGCAGGCCTGCGGCTTGCCGACCAGATGCGGCGGCGTGAAGCCCTGCGCCTCGGAGATATACTTCGCGATGATCCGGGCGCGATCGAATAGGCGGTCGTCGAACCAGATCCGCATCGCCAGCGGCATCGAATGGATCGGCCCGAGTTCCGCCGGCAGGCCGGCGATCTCTTCGACGGTGGCGTCGGGGCGATCGGTCGGGGATTCGGTCTGCGTCATCGAAGGTTGTCCTCCCGGTTGCGTGGGAACCACGTCACTTGTCGCCCGGCAGCCGCTTCGCGGCGTCGCCCCGCATCTCCTTCACGGCGCGGGCCTGTTCGCTCAGCTTTCCCAGGTGCATGTCGAGATCGACGCCGACCTTTACGATCTGCGTCCCGACGTGCGTGCCGGCGATGATCGCCTTGGACCTATCGACATCCATGGAGCCGTCCAGCGCGCCGTCGATGGCGGCGGTGTTCTTCTCCCACAGATAGTCGAGGCGCTCATGATGCTGCTGGCTTCGATCCATTTCGGGCCTTCCCTTGCTTGTGGTTGATAAGACGCTTCGCCGTCCGCACCGCCTTGACGTTGCGGACGATCTTGTTGCCGAGGTCGGCAGGGGCCGCCTCGTCTTCGCGCGGGTCGAAGGCACATCCGGCCTCGGCCGCCTTGTAACGGAGCATTGCGATCGCGGCGCCGGGCGCGAACGAGAGGACGCGGCGGTTGAACCGCGCCTTGAAGGCAACCTCCGCGCCGGGATTGCGCAAGGTGCCGCGCCCGGACGCTGTGGCGGCCTTCAAGTCTTTCGGCGCGACAACCACGAGGGCCGCCGCCCGGCGGATGATGTCGGTACTCCATTCGTGAAGATGCTCGCGCCGCTGCCGCGCGACCCGCGCTTCGAGCCGCGCCTTCCGGCGCCGAAGCTGACGGTATCGGCACGAGCCGCGCCGGCACCGGGCCATCGCCCGCTGCAACGCCGCGACCCGCCACGCAGGATCGTCGGCGGCTCGGCGATGCGCGGACGGAGCCGAAGCCCTCCCTTCGTCACCCTCCGAGTCTGGCGATCCCGCGGCCACCCGGCCGCTTTCAAGCGACCCAAAATCCCCTTGGCCGCCCCGCGATTCTGGGGCTTCCGCGGCACATAGCACGGCCGGCGCCTTGGGCAACGGCCCTTGGCCGCCCCGCGATTCGGGGGCTTCCGCGGCCGCCAAGCGGCCCGCGCCGGCAGGCGATAGCCCTTGGCCGCCCCGCGATTCGGGGGCTTCCGCGGCGTGGGGCAAGTCCCACACGGCCGTGCGCAACCCTTGGCCGCCCCGCGATTCGGGGGCTTCCGCGGCGTGGG
>DASVCS010000057.1:0-127795 GCA_036381495.1 Longimicrobiales bacterium | reverse complement strand
GCCGGAAGCGACTTCAGCCAGCACGTCTATCGACTGGAATACCGCTACGACCTGAACGGCCGCCGCACCGAGCTCTTCCACCCGGCGAAGCTGCACGTGGGCATGCCACGCAATCGCACGAGCTACCGTTATGACGCCCGGTCCGGCGCGCTCGAGACGGTCATCGGCCCTCTCGGCCACAGCTTCACCTACGGCTACGACGCTGCGGGCCGGCTCACGTCGCTTGCCCTGCCCGGCGGCATCAGCGAGAGCTACGGCTACGACGGCGAGAGCCGGCTGGCCAGCCACCAGGTCTACAACGGCAGCACCTCGCCGCGCCGCTACGCGGAGACGTACCTGCGCTCGGCTACCTTCCGCTACGATGCGCGCGGCAAGCTCCTCTTCACCGCCAACACGACCGGGCCGGCCGATACGCTGATCGCGAGTTACTCCGGACTCGGGCACGTGAGCGGCGGCCTCACGCTCTCGCACGGCCGGGCGAACAACGGCAACGCCGCCGAGTCGGAGACGAGCGAGAGCCCCACGCACGACGCGCTGGGTAATATGATCTCCTCCGTGACCCAGACCACGTATGTGACGGCGGGGCACATGGAGAACGACTCCGGCACGACGCTCTACGGCTACGAGCCCGGCACCGGCCGGCTCGCGTTCATGCTCAGCAGCGCGGGCACCGACACCGCCTACTACGATGCGGCGGGCAACCTCGAGTTCATGACGACGCTCCGCACCCCGCCGGATGGGTCGGGCGAGTTGCGCGACCGCGCCAGCTACTACGACGCCGAGGGCCGGCTGCGCGCCGTCGATGCGCGCGTGGTCTCCGACCCCAGCACCGAGATGAGCGGCTACAGCCGCGTCTTCGAGGAGTACCGCTACGACGCGCTGGGCCGCAGAGTCCTCGTGCGGGCGCGGCGCTGGTGCAAGGAGTGGCCCAACGAATGGTTCGAGGGCGCGTGCCAGCTGAGCAAGATCCGCCGCACCGTCTGGGACGGCGAGCAGGTGCTCTACGAGATCCAGATGCCCGGCGCGGACGGCTCGCCCCACCTGGAGGCCGACACGGCCCACGTCGCGCTCGGCATGTTCGGGGAGAAGCCCTGGCCGGTCTCCATCGATCCCAACCCGTTCTTCGGGCGGGTGGCCTACGTGCACGGCTCGGGCCTCGACCGCCCGCTCGGCATCGTGCGCATGGGCTACGGCGACGTGCAGGACTCGGCCAACTTCGTGCTGCCCTACCGCGCCCTGGATCCCTTCCTCATCGTTCCGCTGTGGAACGAGCGCGGCCAGCCGGCCAACGGCGTCTTCGCCGACGGCGGCATCCGCAAGTGCGAAGTCGAGACCGTGGACGGCGAGCCGCACACCCGCTGCGTCTTCCTGGCGTGGCCGGAGACGTGGTTCGCCTACGCCCGCCCGCAGTTCGGCCGCAGCTTCTGGCACGGCTCGCTCATCGAGGACCAGCAGGACGCCGGTGGAACCCACTACCGCCGAAACCGCTACTACGATCCGAGCACCGGGCGCTTCACGCAGGAAGACCCCATCGGGATCGCGGGCGGGCTCAACCTGTATGGGTTCGCGGACGGGGATCCGGTCAACTTCAGTGACCCGTTCGGGCTAAGAGCTTGCGATGAACCGGAAGATCCTGATTGTAAAGAGATGCCCCGGTTCGTGGAGGTTCGCGGATCCGGAACATTCGTGGTCACGGGCGGAACAGGGGTTTTCGCCGGCATGTACGTGAGGACTGCGGATGAAACTGGAGTAACTCATACCCTTGGCGCTGGGTGGGGTGTCGGGATCGCTGTGGGTACGTTTGCCAATGTCAACCTTAATGTGAACGGCGGTCCTTCGGGATTCCACCTGTTTGCCGAAGGCTTGGCCGCGATCGGCGCGCTTGTTGGTGCGAATGTCGGTGCTGCTTTGGATAGCGAAGGTATGACGTTGACGGGTGGCCTTGGCTTCACCCCGGAAAAGTACCCGATCGGGGCAGGTGCGGCGGCAGGTGTGGCATTTACGTGGAGAACCACGTCTGTCGAACAGCGGCGCCCTCTCCTCTACATGGCACAGGATGCAACGGCTGTGTCGTTGCCACGGGTCCGATAGGAGAAGCCCATGCTTGCCCGTGAGGAAGTAATCCTGCCAATCCTTGCACTAGCTTATCTGCTGTTCGGGCTTTCGGTAGTGCTCGTGGGGCGTGCAGTTGCACGCAGATTGCGAAGTGAGCAACTGGGAATCTGGAAGGATATCGGCGCACCCGAGGTTACCTTGCGTAACGGGCTGCGGTCGATGCGGCTTCACCGAACGCTGTTTTTCTTGGACCTACGTCCGGAGCATATTTCGCATGAGCTACGAAACCTTCGCTTCCTAGGTCGGGCTCTCACGGTTCTGTTCTATTTGGTCGGGCTACTCATCGCGGGATACTCAGTTGTTCTGTTCGTGGCTAGTCTGAATTCATATTGAGACGAGGTAGCAGCGAGGGGTCATTCCGCCCTGCGCAAGCACTCGCCTGAGCGGAAGAAGACCCGGCCAGCTCTGGCCGGGTCTTCATTGGGTTGCCCACCCATTTCGCACGCCGCCGTTGCGCTCAGTTCCCGGCGCCCAACACTTGACTTCGCACATAGGGATCAGGCCGTCATCCAGAGAGCGGTCGATCCTCCCTGCGCGCGGTCGAACCGGCGGATCGCCTCGGACCGAAGCCGGAGGCCATGGCTGGTCCGTGGCCCACCCTCTTGAAAGATCGGAGCGTCGGCCGTGATTCCCAGCGCGAGTACAATGCGTCGGGGCACATCACGCTCTCCTGCCGTGCACGGGGCAAGCTGGTGCACGCCGAGCTGCGGGCGAGTCAGCGCGAGGTGCGGACGTGGTACAGCGGGCTCGGGCAGGTGGCGGCGCACCGGTGGCAGCACACGCTCGGTGGCGACTTCCAGCTGGACGAGTTCCGGAGCGATCCCTACGGCAACGTGGCGTGGTCGCGCGAGCTGGACGCGCTCCAGGTCGCAGGTCCCGCCTACACGCACAGCTACGACGTACAGGGCCGGCTCCTCGAGCGGCTCTTCGGCGGACTGGAGAGCGGCGTGAACGTCTTCCGTGCCTACGACGGGGCGGGGCGGGTGAGCTATGCGACGGAGCTGCCGCACGTGCAGAACGAGGGCGAGGTCCAGCGGCGCGTGAGCCGCCACGACTACAGCGCGGAAGGCAAGCTGGTGCGGCTCGAGCGCTACGCAAGAGAGCGCCTGCAGGGCACGGTGGGCAACGACGACCTGATCCAGGAGATCCGCTACGACGCCCTGGGCCGGCGGATCCTCGTACGCACGCAGCACGCACCCTTCGGTGCGGTGGAGGGCCACGACGCGATCACGCGCATGGTCTGGGACGGCAGCCAGCTGCTGGGCGAGCTGAGAGCGCCCGGCGGAGAAGAGGACAACCTGGAGGCCGCCTACGGCTCGGGCGCGCAGTACGGCCGCGTCGCCTACGTCCACGGCGGAGCGCTGGCCGCGCTGGATGCGCCGCTCGGCGTCTACCGCAAGGACTTCAGCTCGAGCGGCCCCACGCTGATCGTGCCCTTTGCCAACTGGCGGGGTCAGTACGAGCGGGGCAGCTTCCTGTTCGGGGACCCGGAGTGTACGGGCAGCAATACCGACTGCATCACGGTGGACTGGCCCGCGCCCGAGCTGCGGACGTATCTGGACGGGGCGCCGGGCGGCGGGCCAGGCGACTGGGTGGGCAGCCTGATCCAGGACCAGCGGGATGCGAGCGGGTTGCTCTACCGGCGGAACCGGTATTATGACCCGGCGACGGGGCAGTTCACGCAGGAAGACCCCATCGGGATTGCGGGGGGACTGTCTGAGGCGCCGCCGCTGACCGCCGAGCAGACGGCGGCAGTCGGCGCCACGGGAATACTGCTTCTCGTGCTGCGACTCTTGCCCTTGCTGGCCCTATGATGCATACGACCGAGCATGGACATTCGCCGAGTTTCGACCCCTTCACCATCTCGGTGAAGATCCATGCGAGAGACAAGGAGGACTTCGACAGTCGACCGAGCTGTGCGGTGCTCCCCGACATCTCGGAGAGCAGTCCGTCTTGGGGCCCTGATTTTGATGATGTGCCTGATCCTCTGATATTGCAATATTCGCCGGACGTATTCCGCGAATTGTCGCCGGCGGTCATTCGAAGTGGAGCCATTGTACGTGTCGATACGCCCGGAGATGGCGGCATTCCGGGGGCCTGGCCGGCCATCGCACGCGACGCCGCCGGCCTCGATGAAATTCTCCATCTCCTTCTGAGTCAGTGCAGGAAGTCGAACCTCTACCCGATATCGATTTGGGGAATACCCAGCGCGAAGGAAGAAGAAACCATCAACGCCATTGAGGCCTTTAGGGTCCTGCGTATGGACCGGGCGCTCTTTGACCAAATTTTGATCGGTAGTGTAACTTCTTCTGTGTAAAAGCGAACGGACCCATGGTCCGGCCGGTAGTAGGAGGGGTTGCGAAGACCAACCTACGAACCGAGGAGGACCGATGGATCCGTTCGAGACGAAAGATAACCGGACCGAGGTCGAAATCGAAGGCCCCGAGCCGCATCTGTTCGGAGCCGATGACTACCGGAGCTGGCTCGAAGCGCAGATCCGGCGGGCTGTGAAGGCGGTCTTGGAAGAAGTGCTCGAAGCCGAGCTCACGCAGCACCTGGGCGCGGAGCCGAGCGAGCGGACGCGAGGGCGGCGGGGCTACCGCAACGGCAGCTACACGCGCGGGCTCAAGAGCCGGGTCGGAGACCTCGAGATCACGGTACCGCGCGACCGAGAGGGCACGTTCCGTTCGGGCGTCTTCGAGCGCTATCGGCGCATGGAGTCGCCGCTCGAAGAGGCGCTCTGTCGGGCGTACCTGGAAGGGGTGAGCACCCGCAGGGTGAGGGACATCGCAGAAGCGCTCGGAGGCGGCGCGCTTCGGCGGCGACGTCGCCGCGCAGGCGGAGGCCGAGCTGGGCGAGGCCCGCGGCGGGCGCGCGCCGGGCGCGAAGAAGCGGGCGTGGCCGAAGACCGCGGTCGAGCAGATGAAGGCGCTGCTCGACGGCGTCGCCGACACCCCGGTTTCGGTCGAGGAGGCGGCGGCCGCCTTCCGCGGCGCGCGGCGGGAGCTCATCGAGCGCCACCTCGAGACGCTCGAGATCATGGGCGAGGTCGCGAGGGACGGGGACGGGCGGTTCCACGCGGGCGCGGCGGGAAGCAGGAGCAGAGCCGCTCCGTCCGTCGGCGCGCCTGCCGAGTGATGCCGCTCGCCCCCTTCCCCACCTCTCACCGCCTCCTTGCCCCCGCACCGACCGCACGCAATCTTCCCCCCATGGACCTCGGCCTCGAAGGCAAGATCGCGCTCGTCACCGGCGCGAGCCGCGGCATCGGCAAAGCCATCGCGCACACCCTCGCCGCGGAGGGGTGCGACGTCGCGATCTGTGCGCGCGGCGCCGAGGGGCTCGAAGCCGCGGCCGCGGAGATCGACGCCGCCGGTCCCGGCCGCGTCCTCGCCGTGCCGCTCGACCTCACCGAACCCGACGCCGCCGGTCGCTTCGCGCGGCGCAGCGTGGACGTGCTGGGCGGGATCGACATCGTCGTCAACAACGTGGGCGGCGGGCGGCGCAAGCCGTTCGAGGAGACGACGGACCGCGACTGGCAGGAGATGCTCGAGCTGAACCTGCTCTCGGGGCTGCGCCTCTCGCGCGAGGCGATCCCCGTCCTGCGCGACCGGGGCGGCGGCGTGATCCTCTTCATCGCCTCCGTCTGGGGCCGCGAGGCCGGCGGCCCGGGGCTCTCGCTCTACGTCACGGCGAAGTCCGCGGTCATCAGCGCCGCCAAGATGATGTCGCTCGAGCTGGCACCGGCCGGGATCCGCGTCAACAGCATCGCGCCCGGCTCGATCCGGTTCCCCGGCGGGAGCTGGGACCGTCGCGTCCACGCCGATCCCGAAGGGATGGCGCGCTTCGTCGAGCAGAACCTCCCGATCGGGCGGTTCGGCCGGGCGGAAGAGGTGGCGAGCGTCGTCGCCTACCTCGCCTCTCCGCAGGCGAGTCTCGTGACCGGCGCGTGCATCGAGGTGGATGGCGGGCAGGGGAAGTCGTTGATCTGAGAACGACGAGCGGAGCGGCCCGCAGCCGGGCGCTCCCTCGGCCGGCGCCCACGGCGGGCACTGGAGCGGAACATGACACGGATGACGCGGCGAACCGCGACCGGGTGCGCGGGCCGGCTGGCGCGCCTCACGCTCGCCTCCGCCCTCGCGTGCGCGGCGATTCTCGCGCCCGCCACCCGCGCCCGCGCGCAGACGACGCTGCCCGACGGCCTCTACGCCGACATCTATACGACGAAGGGCTTGATCCGCGCCCGGCTCGAGCCCGAGCTCACGCCGATGACGGTGGCCGGCTTCGTCGGGCTGGCGGAGGGGACCATCGCGAACGCCGCCTTCGACCTCGGCCGCCCGTTCTACGACGGCACCGTCTTCCACCGCGTCGTCCCCGGGCACGTGATCCAGGCCGGCATCCCGCGCTCCGACCGCGCGGACGGCCCCGGCTACGCCTACCCGAACGAGATCCATGCGCGGCTGAGCCACGACCATGCGGGCGCGCTCGGGATCGCGAACAGCGGGCCCCACACGAATGGCAGCCAGTTCTACATCACGCTCGGCGATCGCTCGTATCTCGATGGCGATTACACGGTTTTCGGCAACGTCGTCGAGGGGTTGGACGTCGTGATGCGCATTGTCCAGGGCGACGTCGTCGACAGCGTGCGGATCGTGCGCGTCGGTCCGGCGGCCGAGGTGTTCCGTCCCAGGACGGCGACGTTCCGGGCGCTGGTGGGCGCGGCCGTGCAGCGCGTCGCGCAGGACGTCGAACGGCGGCGTCAGGCGGAGCGCGCATGGGTCGCGAGCCACTGGCCGGATGCGACCGGCCCGGAGAGAGGCGTGCGCACGGTGCGCCTGAGCGCGGGCGCGGCGGTGGCTCCGGCGGGCGGCCCGCGCCGCGTCCGCTACCGCGGGACCGCGCTCCGGTACATGGAGCACCGCATCGGCTACGACGGTCCGGCGCTGGCGCCCATGGCCTTCGGCAGCGGCGCGGAGGGCGAGCCGGGCTGGTTCGATCCGCCGCGCGTCTTCCCGTTCGCGCCCGGTGAGACGACCATCAATCCCGGTCTCGACCGCGTGATCGCCGCGATGAAGCCGGGCGAGCGGCGCGTCGTCATCGTCCCCGCGGAGCTGGCGTACGGCCGGAGCGGCCTGTACGCGCCGGAGGTGCCGGGCGTGCCGCGCTTCGTGATCCCCCCGAACACGATGCTCGTCTACGAGGTCGAGGTGCTCCCGAACGAGTAGGCGGCCGTGGGCCGTCCGGGCCGCATCGCCGGCCGGGCCGGGCCCGAGCCGCCCGCAACCCCCGCCCGCCCACGCCACGCGCCGGCGCGCGGCCGCCCGCCCCTGCTCCGTCCCCGCCCGGGGCGCGCGCACCCACCCGTCCCCACTTGACAGTCCCCCGCCGGCGGCGTAATACGGGCCGGCCGTCGGCAGGGGTTCCGACACGAGCCCTCGGCGGGCGCCCGGCGCGGCGCGCGAAATGCCGCGCACGCGCCGGGGCTCGAATCTTCCAGGAGAACGAAAGACGTGCAGCAGATGATCGATTTCTTGCGACCCGGAGCGCGCCCGTGAGCGCATCCGGCCGGCGGGTGGTGGTGACGGGGATGGGCGCGGTCACGCCGATCGGGCTCGGGGTCCCCGCCTTCTGGGCTGCGCTGCTCGAGGGCCGGAGCGGCGCGGGTCCCATCACGCGCTTCGATGCTTCGGCGTTCTCGACGCGCTTCGCCTGCGAACTCAAGGGCTTCGACCCGCTGGACCACATGGACCGCAAGCTGGCGAACCGGCTGGATCCGTACGCGCAGTACGCGGTCGCGGCGGCGGGCGAGGCCGTTCGGGATGCCGGGCTCGACTCCGGCGGCATGGCTGAGGCCGACCGGGACCGGGTGGGCGTCATCTTCGGTTCGGGCCAGGGGGGTCTCATCACGTTCCAGAACCAGACGAAGACGCTGCTCGAGCGCGGGCCCGGGCGGCTCTCGCCGTTCTTCGTGCCGATGATGATCCCGGACATGGCGGCGGGCGTGATCGCGATGGAGCACGGCTTCCGCGGACCGAACCACTGCGTGGTCTCCGCGTGTGCCACGGGCAACCACAACATCGCGGATGCGCTGATGCTGATCCAGCGCGGCGATGCGGACGTGGTGGTCTCGGGCGGTGCGGAGGCGGCGATCTGCGAGGTCGGTGTGGGCGGCTTCGCGGCCGCCCGCGCACTGTCCACGCGCAACGATGCGCCCGCGGAGGCCAGCCGTCCATTCGATGCCGAGCGGGACGGGTTCGTCATGGGCGAGGGCGCCGGTGCGCTGGTGCTCGAGTCGCTCGAGCATGCGGAGCGTCGGGGCGCGCGCGTGTACGCGGAAGTTGCGGCCGTCGGCACGTCGGCCGATGCCTACCACATGACCGCGCCGCACCCGGAGGGTCGCGGCGCGCGGCTCGCGCTCGAGCGGGCACTGCGTGCGGCGAGGCTCGGCCCGGACGACGTCGACGCGGTGAACATGCACGCCACCTCGACCACGCTCGGCGACGTCGCCGAGTGCCGCGCGGTGCGCGCGGTCCTGGGCGACGCCGCGGACCGGGTGACGGCCACATCGACCAAGAGCATGACCGGCCACATGCTGGGCGCGGCCGGCGCCGCCGAGGCCATCGCGAGCGTGCTCTCGATCGTGCACGGTGTGGTGCCGCCGACCATCAACCTCGTCGCGCAGGACCCCGAGTGCGACCTGCCGCTCGCGGCGAACGCTCCGGTACGGCGTGACGTGCGCGTGGCGCTCAGCAACGCGTTCGGGTTCGGTGGGCACAACACCACGCTGGTGTTGCGGCGAATCGAGAGTTAGGCGGCTGTCGCGTCACTCCGGAGTCGCACGCGCCCGCGAACCGAGCGCGGCGAGCGGCGGCGTGGTTCCGAACCCGCGGGTGAACCGCTCCAGGCGGAACGCGCGCCGATCCTGAACGGGCCGCGGGCGGGCGCGTCTCCAGACGGGACGCGTCCGCCCCGAACCGGCATCACAGCGCCAGCTCCCACGTCTCGCCGACCAACCCTTCGCCGAAGAGGTCGTGCGGCTCCGCGTGGACGCGCCGGTAGCCCTCCCGCTCGTAGATCCGCCGCGCCGCGTGGAGGTTGGTGTCGGTCCACAGCGTGATCTTCCGGTACCCCACTTCCCGGGCGAAGCGGGTACACTCGGCGACCAGGCGGCGGCCAATACCGAGCCCGCGCGCGGACGGCTCGACGAGGAGCAGCCGCAGCTTCGCGACCGTGTCCGGCATCTCCGGATCTTTGACGAGGAGGACGGAACCGACCCGCTCGCCGTTCCGCTCCGCGATCCAGCACCGCTCGCGCGCGGGGTCGAAGTCCCGGACGAAGTTCGCGACGACGTCGGCGACCAGCGCCTCGAACCGCTCGTCCCAGCCGTACTCCGCGTGGTACAGGACCCCGTGGCGGTGGACGATCCACCCCAGGTCGCCGGGCCGGTGCGCGCGGAGCCGGTAGGGCGGAGGGTCCGCCTCCGGCGCCAGGTCGAGCGCCGCCGCTGCCGTGTCGTGCACCGGCGTCTCGACGCCCACCTCGCGGCCGATGCGAGCGACCGCGCCGCTCAGGATGTCGAGCTCGGTGCGGGCGCCCGCCTCGAGGTCGACCAGGAAGCTGGGCTTCATCCCGGGCGGCAGCCCCTCGATGCGCCGGAGCGTCTGCTCCGCCTCGTCCGGGTCGAGCGGCACGCCGCGCGCCCGCGCAACGGCCACGACCTCGCGCACCGCGCGCTCGAGGAGGGCGCGGCCGAGCGGTCTCGACCGGACCGCGCCGACCGGCGCCCGCGAGAGCCCGCACGCCGCCGCCAGTGGGGCGAGAAAGGCGAACTTGCGCCAGAGCTCGACGCGGATGTCGGGCACCGCCGCGGCATCCACGCCGGCATCACGGAACGCTGCCGCGATGCGCTCCGCCACGCCGCTCTCGGCGCCGTTCAGCACGCCCGTGAGGACGCGGCGGAACGGGCTCACCCGCTCGATGACGCCCGGCGCCGTGCGGAACGCACTGATGTACGTCACGCCGCCGAGCACCCGGTCCGCCGGAACGCCCCGCTCGATGAGCCGGTCGGCCGCCTCCACGCCGTTGAGCAGCGGTAGCACCACGGCTCCGGCCGACGCAAGGCGCGCGGCGATCGGCGCGACATCGTCGAGGTCGTACGCCTTGACCGCCACGACCGCGACATCGACCGCGGGGATCCGGGCCCCATCCGACGTCGCACGAACGCGGACCACGGCGCGCCCTTCCGGCTCGCGGATCTCGAGGCCCCGTGCCTCGATCGCCGCCCGGTGGTCGCCCCGGGCAAGGAGCCACACGTCGTGGCCCGACTGCGCCAGCACGCCGCCGTAATAGCCGCCGACGCCGCCGGCACCCAGAATCGCGAATTCCATGACTTCCCTCGGTGAAACGAAAGGACGGACGCCCGGGCGGTGGGCCGCGGCGTCCGCGTCCGCCGCCGGGACACGCGTGCGGCGGCTTTCCGGGGAAGGTACTGCCCGACCGCTCGATGCACCACGGGAGAGGGACGGCACCTTGCGGATTCGAGGCAAGAGCGGATGTCGAGGGCTTGCGCCGGATGCGCGGCGGCGCATCACCGACCCGGCGCTCCGATGGTCCGCCGGTGGGACTCTACGGAGGACAGTCCGAATCAGGTGGCGACACCGCGGAACGCCGGGCGGCGGAAACGGCCCTCCGCCGCCCGGCGCACCGCGGCGTCCGCCGGCTGCGCCGGCGTCGTCTCGTTCAGAAGGTCGTCAGGCTGCCCAGTTCGCGCTCGATCCCGGACAGGGGGCTGAAGACGAACAGCGTCCCCGCGGAGTTGCCGCCCCACAGGATCCCGTAGAGCGTGACGTCGCTCCCGCTCCCGGGCCACGCGAAGACCGGCGAGCCGCTGTCGCCGCTACCCACGCCGCCGGCCACGAAGCTCTGGCAGAGTTGCGTGATGTTGGTGCCGGAGACGTTCGTGTCCACGCACGTGTTCGTGACCTGGCCGAAGGTCCAGCCGGTGGTGCGGCCGACTTTGTTCAGCTCCTCGCCCACCAGCGGGTCGGCCTGCTCGCCCGTGATCGTGAACGTGCCGACGATGTTCAGCGAGCCCGACAGGTTGCCGCGCGACGCCGTACGCGCGATCGCGCCCAGGTCGAAGCTCACGCCGCTCGCGTACTCCGCCCGCGAGCTGTCGCTGTAGCGGCATCTCCGGCCGCGCGGGCAATCGCCCCGCCGGAAGTACGTCGGGTCGTCGACCTCCGTGCCGATGAAGCTGTTGGCCACGGTCGAGAGCGGCTGGAAGTACTCCGTTCCCTCCGTCCCGCCCTGCCGATCCGTGCAGTGGGAGTTGGTGATGAACGAATCCTCGCCGCCGCGGATGGCGTTGAAGCCCATCGTGCACAGGAAATTGCTGAAATGGAACTGGAGCCCGCCCTCCACCGGGCGGACGAAGTCGCGCAGCGTGGCGACGGCGTAAATCGGCTCCGTCTCCCGGATCTCGATCGCATCCGGCGGCACGCCGCGACGCGCGAGCGCCGCGCGCACGCCGTTCCCCGCCGCTGCGTGTTCGACGCCGACCAGCAACCGGTTGTTCGCCTCATCGAGGTCGACGAAGACGGCGCCGGGAACGTCCAACACCTCGGGAGACCCCTGGCGGAACCAGCCGTCGAGGCGCTCGTAGGTGAATGCGCCCCGGCGCACGCGCAGCTCCGAGGGCGCGAAGCCGCGGGCGCGCATGAACGCGGCCAGCGCCCGCTCCGCCGCGCCACGATCCCCCGATTCCGTCAGGTACACCGTCGGCACGCCGTCCGCGTCCAGGAACAGACCGCCGAACCCGGGGACGGTCCGCACGAGGACCGAGGGCTCGGGCGGCGTCGCCCGAAACGCGCCCGATGCATCGAATGCGTCCGCGTCCTCGGGCGCCGTCGGGTCCGGTACATCGGCGCACGCGACGGCATAGAGGATCGTGCCGGCCGCGAGCAGGCGAAACACGGGGGTGAATCGGCTCATCCTGACCTCCGTTGAAGGTTGAAAAGTGATGGGAACGGTCCTCCCCGAACGCCGGATCCGCCCGCGTCGGCATCCCGGGGTCCGGCCCGATCCGCCCGCGACCAGTCGCTGGCGGACCGGGACTGCGCCGGCCGAAGCGTGCTGCGGGCCGACGGCTGCTTCTTTCGCTGGAATCGATGGAACGGCGCTACGAGGATCGCGTGCCCGCGAACGGACACGCGCACCAGCCTACGGTCGAGCGTGCGCGCGCGACAGCGCCGCAACGGGCCAGATGCGTGCCTCGCGCGCATCTGGCTCGATGCCCGCGCCGCGGGACCCGGCCGGCGGTTGACAACCACCGCGGCCCGCGGTCCATTCCGGTTCCAGACGGATGCGCCCCCTCGCCGCCGGAAAGGATGGAGCCGTGGCGGACAGCGAAGGCGATGCCATCGCCACGGGCGACGAAACGCTGGACGTCCTGGTCGTCGGCGCCGGCCCGACCGGACTGACGCTCGCCGCGCAGCTCCAGACGTTCGGCGCACGGCTGCGGATCATCGACCGCCTCGTCGAGCGGGGCCGCGAGTCGCGCGCACTGGCGGTCCAGGCGCGCAGCCTCGAAGTCCTCGATGCCCTGGGTCTCGCGGACGCCCTGGTCTCGCGCGGGAACCCGGGCGCGCGGGTGCGCATCCACCTCGATGATGCGGTCGTCGATCTCCCGGTCGGCGACATCGGCGCCGCCGACACGCGCTTCCCCTACGTGCTGTTCGTCTCGCAGGCCGAGACCGAGGGCGTGCTGGGCGCGCACCTCGCGGCCGTGGGCGTGACGATCGAGCGCGGGGTCGAGTTGACCGGGTTCGAGGCGGGGAGCGACGACGTCGCCTGCACGCTTCGGCACCGCGATGGCCGTCTCGAAATCGTCCGGACCCGGTACCTGGCCGGCTGCGACGGAGCCCACAGCACGGTGCGCAAGGGCGCCGGCATCGCGTTCGGCGGCGGCGCGTACCCGCAGGACTTCATGCTCGGCGACGTCGAGCTCGAGGGCCCCCTCGAACGGGGCATCATCCATGCGTTCACCGGCCGGCGCGGCGTCGCGCTCTTCTTCCCTCTCGGCCGGCCGACGACGTGGCGATTGATCGGCATCGAGCCGGACGGCCGGGAGCGCGCGGACCGCGAGCCCACGACCCGCGATCTGTCCCTGGCCGAGCTCCAGGCCGTGGCGGATGCGGCGACCGGCGGGCGCGTCCGGCTCCACGACCCCGCCTGGCTGACCCGGTTCCGGCTGCATCACCGCCAGGCGGCGCACTACCGCGCCGGGCGCATCTTCCTCGCCGGTGACGCCGCGCACATCCACAGCCCGGTCGGCGCCCAGGGGATGAACACCGGGATCCAGGACGCCTGGAACCTGGGCTGGAAGCTCGCGCTCGTGACCCGCGGCGCGGCGGACCCGGCGCTGCTGAACAGCTACGAGGCCGAACGCTGGCCCGTCGGCCGCTTCCTGCTCCGCTACACGGACCGCCTGTTCTCCGCAGTCGTGGCGGTGGCGCGCAGCCGGCTCGCGACCGCGCTCCGGAACCTTCTGCTGCCGCACCTGCTGCCGTGGCTCATGGCTTCGCGGTCGCGACGGGCGCGCCTCTTTCGTTTCATCTCACAGCTCGGCATTCGCTACCGCCGGAGCCCGCTCTCGCGCGAGGCCGAACCGCGGCTGCGCCGCGGTCCCCTGGCCGGCGACCGGCTGCCGGACGCCGAACTGACCCGCGACGGCCACCCGACCTCGCTCCAGCGCGAGACCGCCGGGCCGCGCCTCCACCTCCTCCTCTGCGGCGCGCCGGAGGCGTGGGACGACGCACCCGTGCCCACGCTGCGCGCCCACTTCGGCGACCTCCTGGCCGTGCACCGGCTCACGCGCACCCCCGCCCCCGGCGCCCTCGTCGACCCCGCCGGCACAGCGTTCGCACGCCTCGGCATCGAGACCGCCGCCCAATACCTGGTCCGCCCCGACGGCCACATCGCCTTCCGCTGCGCCGGCACGGACCTGGAGGCACTGAGGCGATATCTCGAGCGGTGGTTCCCTATGCCCTACCACCCCACCCCGGGACCGGGCTAGGGCTAGGGCTAGGGCTAGGGCTGGGGCTAGGGGTGGCAGCCCAAGGCCGCGGTCGTGCGCGTGCGCGGGCGCGTCCGCGCCGCCCCGCGACCCCGACGCTGCCCCGCGACCCCGACGCTGCCCCGCGACCCCGACCCCGCGAACGTGCCCGCGCCCGTTCCCTTCGGCGCCGCAGAGGCCCATCCCGTAAACGTAAACGTTCCCGCTCCCGCTCCCGGCCGTTCCCATCCCGATCCCTTCGGCGCCGCAGAGACGCCGATCCCGTAAACGTAAACGTTCCCGCTCCCGTTCCCGCTCCCGGCATTTCCCATCCAGCTCCCGCCCCTCCCCGGGCCGTCCCCCCACCAGCGCACCCCCTCCCGGGCCTTCCCCAGCCCTAGCCCTAGCCCTAGCCCTAGCCCTAGCCCTGCGGCGCCTACGGCGCCGCCCGCTTGACACTCCCTCGCGCGCGCGTAGCTTTCCGCCGCGTGTCGTCCACGGAAGAGCGGCGGATCAAGCTGACGCTCCACTACGATGGCGCCGGTTTTCACGGCTGGCAGGTACAGCCGTCGGTTCGGACCGTTCAGGCCGAGCTGGAGACGGCGCTCTCGCGATTGGCGGACCGGCCGGTGACGGTCATTGCGGCTGGCCGGACGGACCGCGGCGTTCACGCCACCGGCCAGGTCGCCGCGGCTTCGGTGCCCGCGCGCTGGACGCCCGCGGCTCTGCGCCGCTCGCTCAACGCGATCCTCCCCGCGGACATCTGGGTGGCGGCGGCCGAAACGGTGGCGCCCGACTTCCACGCGCGTTACGACGCGGTGGCGCGGTCGTACACGTACCGCGTGGGCACGGCGGACGCCGCGCGCTCGCCCTTTCGCCGCCGCTGGTGCTGGCCACTGGCCGAGCCGCTCGACCGGGCGGCGCTGGATGCGGCCGCGGCGGCCGTCGTGGGGGAGCATTCGTTCCGCGCGTTCGCCAAGGCGGGCCAGGAAGAGCGCGGCGACCGCTGCACGGTGTACCGCGCGCGCTGGACGGCGTGGGGTGAGATCGGCGTCGTCTTCCACATCACGGCGAACCGTTTTCTGCACCACATGGTAAGATACCTGGTGGGCACGATGGTGGATGCGGCGCGCGGCCGGCGCCCGGTCGAGGACGTGGCCGCAATGCTCGAAGGCGCGCCGGCGCTCGAAACGTCGCCGCCCGCGCCGCCCGAAGGGCTGTTCCTGACGCATGTGGCCTATTCTCCGGCGGAGCCGGAGGAGGAGGAAATCGATGCAAATCTTCCTGGATAGCGCGGACCTGAGCGAGATCCGGCGCGCAGTGGATGCCGGACTCATCGACGGGATGACCACGAACCCCACGCTGCTGGCGCGGGCAGCGGGCGAAGAAGGCGATCCGCGCGAGATCCTGGCCGAGATCTGTCGGCTGGTCGATGGTCCGATCAGCGCGGAGGTCGTGGCCACCAGCGTGGACGACATGGTCCGCGAGGGGCGCGAGCTGGCGGCCATCGCGGACAACATCGTGGTCAAGGTCCCGCTGACCGAAGACGGCCTGCTCGCCTGCCGGCGGCTGCGCGCGGACGACATCCCGGTCAACGTGACGCTCTGCTTCTCCGCCAACCAGGCACTCCTGGCCGCGAAGGCCGATGCCACCTACATCTCGCCCTTCGTCGGACGCCTGGATGACATCGGCGCCAGCGGCATGGAGTTGATCCGCCAGGTCGTTCAGATCTACGAGAACTACGACTTCGAGACGCAGGTCCTGGTCGCGTCGGTGCGGAGCCCCGAGCACGTGCTCGAAGCGGCGCTCATCGGCGCGCACGTGGCGACCGTGCCGGCCAAGGTGTTGCACCAGCTCGTTCAGCACCCGCTCACCGACAAGGGGCTGGACGGATTCCTGGCGGACTGGTCCAAGCTGCCACAGGGGCGACGGGGGCTCTGATGTCGCGCCGCGTGCCGCTCCTCCTGGCCGCGTGCCTCGCGCTCTCCATGCCGCTCACGGGGTGCGGCGAGGGCGCCGGTGCGCCGGCCGCATCCAGCCGTGCATCGCTGGGAATCCCTGCAATGATGGGCGCTCCGCCCCAGAGCCCGGCCGACTCCGCCGCCGCCGCGCACGCCGAGATCGAGGCCTCGCGCCGTACCGCCATCGTGCGCGCCGCCGAGCGCGTCGCCCCGGGCGTGGTCAGCATCAGCATCCTGCGCCGTGAGGTCGTGCGGCCACGCTCGCTCTTCGAGAGCTTCTTCTACGGCCCGTCCGTGCGGCAGGTCGCCGGACTCGGCTCCGGCTTCATCATCCGCGAGGACGGCCTGGTCCTCACGAACGAGCACGTGGTCCGCGGCGCCGACCAGGTGGTCGTCACGCTCACGGATGGCCGCGAGTTCGAGGCCGAGGTGGTCGGCACCGATGAGGTGAACGACGTCGCGCTCGTCCGCATCCCCGACGCGCACGGGCTCCCCGTCGTCCCGCTCGGCGATTCCGACGGCCTGCTGATCGGCGAGTGGGTCGTCGCCATCGGCAACCCGCTCGGGTACGTGCTGTCGAACTACGAGCCCACGGTCACGGTCGGCGTGATCAGCGGCGTGGGCCGCAACATCGTGGCGCAGGGCGAGGACGAGCGCGGCGCGTATCTCGGGATGATCCAGACGGACGCCTCGATCAACCCCGGCAACTCCGGCGGCCCGCTGGTCAATGCACTCGGCGAGGTCGTCGGCATCAATTCATCGATCATCTCGCGGAGCGGCGGCAGTGAGGGCCTCGGCTTCGCCATCCCGATCAACCGCGCGCGACGCATTGCGCTCGACCTCCTCGATGACGGCCGGGTGCGCCGCGCGTGGGTCGGCATCGAGCCGGGCGTCGCCGAGTCGCGCCAGGGCGGACGCCGCACGGTCGTCGTCGAGCACGTCGCCCCCGGCTCGCCCGCGGCCGAGGCCGGCCTGCACTCGGGCGTCGTGCTGCGCCGCGCCGACGGCGAGCCGATCCGCACGCCGCTCGACTGGGACGCCGTGCTCCTCGGCGCCCAGGTCGGCCAGCCGCTCGAAGTCACGATCGACGAGGATGGCGAGGAGCGCGTGCTCCGACTCATCCCCGAGGACCTGCCCTCGGTCCGCGCGGAGCGGATCCAGGCGCTCTCCGACTTCGAACTGGTCTCGCTCACGCCGTCGATCCGCGCCGAGCGCGGGATCGTCAGCGAGCACGGCGCACTGATCGTCTCGCTCTCGGACGCGGCGCGGGACATCGGTCTGCGCCAGGGCGATGTGATCCTCCAGATCAACCGGATCCCCATCGAGAGCGCGGAGCAGGCGGCACGCGTCCTCGGGCGGCTGGCCGGGCGCGGCCCCGTCCGCGTCTTCTTCGAGCGCCAGGGCCGGGGCGGCTCGGTGAGCTTCTACATCAACGGATGAGCGGAAACGGGTGACTGACAACGGCGGCGCAGCGCCTCCTTCGATCACGTACAGCAACCCTCTCGTCGAGCGCTACGCCTCGGCGGAGATGAGCCGCATCTTTTCGCCGGCCTTCAAGTTCACCACCTGGCGGCGCCTCTGGCTCGCACTGGCCGAGAGCGAGCGCGAGCTGGGGCTGCCGATCCCCGAGGACGCACTGGCCGAGATGCGCGAACGAATCGAGCGCATCGACCTGGCCCGCGCCGCCGAGCTGGAACGCCGGCTGCGCCACGACGTCATGGCGCACGTCCACCACTTCGCCGAGGTCGCGCCCGCCGCGAAGGCGATCATCCACCTCGGCGCGACCAGCGCGTACGTCACGGACAACACCGAGCTGATCCAGCACCGCGAGGCGCTCACGCTCGTGCGCAGCCGCCTCGTCTCCGCCGTCGCGGCGCTCGCGGACTTCGCCCGCCGCTGGCGCGACCTGCCGACGCTCGGGTACACGCATTTCCAGCCCGCACAGCCGACCACGGTCGGCAAACGCGCGACGCTCTGGATCCAGGACCTGCTGCTGGACCTGGAAGAAGTCGAGCACCGCCTCCAGACGCTCCGCTTCCGCGGCGTGCGCGGCACGACCGGCACGGAGGCCAGCTTCCTCGAGCTCTTCGAGGGCGATGACGCCAAGGTCCGCGAGCTGAACCGCCGGATCGCCGAAAAGCTCGGCTTCGACCGACTCTACGCCGTGACCGGCCAGACGTACCCGCGCAAGAGCGATTACGCCTTCCTCTCGACACTCGCGGGGATCGGCGCCTCGGCCTCGAAGTTCGCCAACGACCTGCGCCTGCTCCAGCACCTCAAGGAGGTCGAGGAACCGTTCGAGACGGAACAGATCGGATCGTCCGCCATGGCGTACAAGCGCAACCCCATGCGCTCCGAACGGATCAACGCGCTCGCACGCCACGTGATCGTGCTCTCGCTCGATCCCGCGATGACGGCGGCCGCGCAGTGGCTCGAACGCACGCTGGACGACTCCGCGAACCGCCGCATCGCGATCCCGGAGGCGTACCTCGCGACCGACGCCACGCTCCTGCTGCTGCACAACGTCGCCGCCGGGCTCGTCGTCCGGCCCAACGTCATCCGCCGACACCTCGAGGAGGAGCTGCCGTTCATGGCCACGGAGCCGGTCCTGATGCAGGCCGTCAAACGCGGCGGCGACCGGCAGGCGCTGCACGAACGGATCCGGCGCCACTCCGTCGCCGCCGCCGAGCGGGTCAAGGACGAGGGCGCGCCCAACGACCTCGCCGAGCGCATCGCCGCCGATCCCGCCTTCGGCCTCTCCCGCGAAGAGGTCGAGGCGGCGCTCGACCCCGCGCGCCACGTGGGCCGCGCGCCCGCACAGGTCGACGAGTTCCTCGCGGAGCAGGTCGCGCCCGTGCTCGAGCGCTACGGCCGCGGGGGCGAAGCGCCGGAGCTGAGGGCGTGAGAAACCGGGCTAGGGCTAGGGCTGGGGCTGGGACCGGCCGCCGCACGGTGCGCAAGGTCGGAGCCACCGCCGGAAGTTGGGCTGGCGTCCCTAGCCCCAGCCCTAGCCCTAGCCCTAGCCCTAGCGTGAGAAAAGGATGACCTTGGACAAGGACCGCACCGCGCTTCCCTTCCCCCTCATTGCGCAGGGGAAGGTCCGCGACGTCTACGACGTCGGCGACGGCCGGCTGCTCATGGTCGCGACCGACCGCATCAGCGCGTTCGACGTCGTGCTGCCGCAGCCGATCCCGCACAAGGGCGAGGTGCTGACGCAGATCACGGCGTGGTGGCTCGCGCGCCTCGGCGACCTCACGCCGAACCACCTGATCTCGGCGGACCCCGAGACGATCCGCGCCGAGGTGCCCGCGCTCGCGGACCATTACGACCTCTGGGCGCGCCGCGCCATGCTCGTGCGCCGGACCGAGCCGTTCCCCGTCGAATGCGTGGTCCGCGGATACATCGCCGGCTCCGCGTGGGCCGAGTACCGCCGGCACGGAACGCTCGCCGGCGAGCCGCTCCCTCCGGGCCTCGCCGAGAGCGACCGGCTGGACCCGCCGATCTTCTCGCCGGCGACCAAGGCCATCGAGGGCCACGACGAGAACATCACCTTCGAGGGCGTCGTCGACCGCATCGGCGCGGAGGCGGCCGAGACGCTCCGCGAACGCAGCCTCGCCATCTACGCCCGCGGCCGCGAGATCGCGGCCGAAGCGGACATCATCATCGCGGACACCAAGTTCGAGTTCGGCCGGCTCCCCGATGGGACGATCCTCCTCATCGACGAGGTGCTGACCCCGGACTCGTCGCGCTTCTGGCCTCGCGAGCACTACGCGCCGGGCCGGTCGCAGCCCTCGCTCGACAAGCAGCCGGTCCGGGACTGGCTCGAAGCGCTCGTCGAGCGCGGCGCATGGGACAAACGGCCGCCGGCGCCCCAGCTCCCGCCCGATGTCGTCGAGGCGACGTCGGCGCGCTACCGCGACGTCTTCCAGCGCCTGACCGGCTACACGCTCGAGGCGTTCCCGGTGCACGACCCCGGTGCGGCGCCCCCTGCGCGGCCTTCATCCGCGCAGGCCGCGTCGCCGCCCCCAGCGTCCCCGCCTCCCGCGAGGCGCGGATGAGGCGTCCCCGGCTTCAACGCGGGGTCATCATCGTTCCGAGCGCGCTCACGCTCGGCAACCTCTTCTTCGGCGTCTGGGCGATCGTCTCGGCCACGCGCGGCGCGTTCGAGACCGCCGCGTGGCTCATCGTCCTCGCCGGCGTCGCGGACCTGCTGGACGGCCGCGTGGCGCGCGTCACGCAGACGGGGAGCGAGTTCGGCGAGCAGCTCGATTCGCTGGTCGATGCGATCAGCTTCGGTGTCGCTCCCGCACTCATCATCTACCACCTCTTCCTGACCGACGGGAACTGGAGCTGGATCGCGGCGTTCTTTTACGTGACCGCCGCGGTGATCCGGCTCGCGCGTTTCAACGTCGAGCAGGCGGGCCACGCGAAGGTCGCGTTCCACGGGCTGCCCTCCCCATCCGCCGGGATCCTGCTGGCGACGTTCTATCCCTTCAGCCGGACCGCCTTCTTCCAGGAGCACCTGGCCGCGCTGCCCTGGCCGTCGCTCATCACGGCGCTCATGCTCGCGGCGGGGATGCTCATGATGAGCCACGTCCTCTACCCGGTCATGCCGAAGTTCGGGTTCCGGACCGTCAAGGGCGTGCTCACCCTCTTCGGCATGCTGGCCGTCATCATCGCGGCCTTCTGGATCCCCGCGCTCTTCTTCTTCCCCGCCCTGCTCCTCTACGCGGCGTACGGCGTGGGCAAGGCGCTGGTGCTCGGCTTCTTCGAACGGCTCCCCGAACGGGATCCGCTGCTGGACGTGGAGAACGGCGATGAGGCCGGCGCCGAACTCCGCGACATCGACTACGATGAACTCGCGCCCCACCGGCGGCTCTGGCGGCGCCGGCGCCGGCGCGAACGTGGAGGAGACTGAATGGCTGAATACGAGATCGAGGTCCGCATCACCCCGCGCCGCGGCCTGCTCGACCCCCAGGGGAAGGCGGTCGAGAACGCGCTCCGCTCGATGGAGTTCGACGGCGTCGCCGACGTCCACGTGGGCCGGCTGATCCGGCTGCGCCTCGAAGCGCCCACGCCCGATGAAGCGCGCGCGCGCGCCGATGCCATGTGCCGCCGGCTCCTCGCCAATCCCGTGACCGAAGACTACGAGATCGGGGTATCGGAGACTGCCGGATCCGCGTGAACGATTCCGCTGGAGAGAACGACCATGTCCAGACGACGGCTTTCCTACTTCACCGCTTTGGGCTCCTTCGGCGCGGGGCTGTGCTTCCTCGTGAGCGGCGCCCTCGCCGGCGGCGACAGCGGTGCGATGAACCCCGCGTTCCTCGCCGTCGGCGCGGCGTTCTTAGCCGTCGCGCTCGTATGGTGGGTGATCGCCCGGCGCGAAACCGAGGACCAGGCGTAGCGGGGGGAGACTCGTGCGCGAGCGCGAGCGCGGGCGCGAGGGCGAACGGTCGTCGCAAGCTCCGAGGGCCGCGCGTAGCGCGAGTGGAGAACTCATATCGAGTTCGCGTGGACCGTGCGTGGTTCGGGGCGCACCCGCGGAGCGGGAACGGGAGCGGCGGCTGCGCCGCCTGGAGCGGGAACGTTTACGTTTACGGGGATGGAGGGCGCTCCCCGTTTCCCGTGAACGTAAACGTTCCCGCTCCCGCTCCCGTTCCCGTGCAGTATCGAGGAGCTCCCGCTCCCGCTCCCGTGCAGCAACGGCGACCGGTTCACGCGAACTTGATATCATACGAGGGATTCGATGAACATCGCGATCATCACCTTTCCAGGCTCGAACTGCGATTACGACTGCTACAAGGCCGTGAAGGACGTGCTCGGCGCGCGGGCGGAATTCATCTGGCACCGCGAGCGGTCGCTCGGCGATGCCGACGCCGTGATCCTCCCCGGCGGCTTCAGCTACGGCGACTACCTGCGCGCCGGCGCCATCGCGCGCTTCAGCCCGATCATGGACGCCGTGCGCCGCTTCGCCGACGCGGGCGGCCCGGTCCTCGGCGTGTGCAACGGCTTCCAGGTGCTCTGCGAGGCGGGGCTGCTCCCCGGCGCGCTGGTCCGCAACCGGTCGCTCAAGTTCAGCGGCCGCGACGTCCGCGTGCGCGTCGAGAACGCCGACACGCTCTTCACCTCCCGCTACGCCGAGGGCCAGGTGCTGCGGATCCCGATCGCCCACGGCGAGGGTTGCTACGTGGCGGATGACGAGACGCTCGACCGGCTCGAACGCGAGCGCCGCGTCGTCTTCCGCTACGTCGACGCCGCGGGCACGGCCACGGACGACGCCAACCCCAACGGCTCGGTCCGCAACATCGCCGGGATCATGAACGAGGCCGGCAACGTGCTCGGGCTCATGCCGCACCCGGAACGCGCCGTCGAGGCGCTGCTCGGCTCGACCGACGGGCTCGGCGTGTTCGAGTCGCTGCGGGATACGGTCGAGGGGGCGGGGGTCGCGATGCGGGCCGGGGCGGCGCGCTGAGGCAGGAGGCGACGCACGGATCCACGGAGGCGCGTTCGGAGCGTCGTCCCGTTTCTCGGGAGATCATCTCGGACCGCGGAACATCGTCCATGACCGCGGAACGTCACTGCGGGTCCGAGCCCGCCCTCATGCGCCTTCGACCGTCGGGATCGAACCGCGCTCCGGCGTCCCGGTCACGTCGGACGCGTTTCGTTCGTCAATGCTCGCGAGACGCATACACCGGCACACGCGCGGATCGGCACCGAACGATGCCGTGATCCGGCGAACTCCTTATCGCAACCCGGGAGGAACCCCGCCAATGAACACCGCAACGACGATCTCTTCGATGCTCGCGCGGCTCGCCGGACTGACGGCCGTCATCCTCGGCGTGGTCTTCTGGACCGGCCACGGCATCACCCTGCTCCCCGTCCACATGGTCGCGGGCGCGGTCCTGGTCCTCGCGCTCTGGACCCTCGCGATCCTGGGCGCGGTGGCAGGTCTCCCGGCCGGACGCGTCGCGCTGGCCGTCGTCTGGGGGCTCGTCGTCCCGATCCTCGGGATGACACAGACCCGGCTACTCCCCGGCTCGCTGCACTGGCTCATCCAGATCGTGCACCTGGCGATCGGGATGGGCGCCGTGGGGATTGCGGATGGGCTGGCGAAGCGGATCCGGGCGCGGGGGACCGTCGCGGCGGAGGTGGTTGGGGGCTGAGGGGACGGACGCGGCTCCGCGTGTGCGGCGGCCGGGGCCGCGACTCCCGCGTCAAGATCGTGCGGCTCGGGCCGCGGTCGCGCACATCGCGGGCGGTTCAGCGGCTCCCGCGGCGCCGCCCGCCATCTCCTCGAGCCGAAACTCCACCACGTGCGGATACGGCTCGGTCATCCCGACCAGAATGCTCTCGCCGCCCGGACCTCGAGCGAGCGCCGACCCACGGACCCCCATTGCGCTCCGGCGGTAGAACCGCCAGAGTACGCGCGCCGCACCCGGCGTCCGCGCCGTCCGGCACCGTCGCTCGATCTATCGTCGCGGACCCGGGCCGAGCGTGCGGCGAATCGTTTCACGCAGAGCCGCCGAGAGCACGGAGATGTTGCGATGGCGGATCCGCTCTGCGTTCGCCGCGACGCTGCGCGAGATCAATCGTTCGGATCACGTAGGTCCGAGACCCGACACCAACGGAGCATGACAGACAACCGCACCGCCCCACGACCCCGGCCCGGCGACCCGCCCATCACCCCGGCGCTGGTCGCCGAGCACGGGCTCTCGCCCGAGGAGTACGACCGCATCCTCGGCATCCTGGGCCGCGAGCCGACCTACACCGAACTCGGCATCTTCAGCGCGCTCTGGTCCGAGCACTGCGGCTACAAGAACTCGAAGCCGCTGCTCAAGCAGCTCCCCACGGAAGCACCGTGGGTGCTCCAGGGCCCGGGCGAGAACGCGGGCGTGATCGACCTGGGCGAGGGCTGGGCGCTGGCATTCAAGATCGAGTCGCACAACCACCCCTCCGCGGTCGAGCCGTACCAGGGCGCGGCGACCGGCGTGGGCGGGATCCTGCGCGACGTCTTCACCATGGGCGCGCGTCCGATCGCCGTGCTCGACTCCCTGCGCTTCGGTCCGCTCTCCGAGCCCCGCGTGCGCTACCTCTTTGCCGGCGTGGTCAAGGGCGTGGGCGATTACGGCAACTGCGTCGGCATCCCGAACCTCGGTGGCGAGGTCTACTTCGACGAGGCGTACGAGGGCAACCCGCTCGTCAACGCCATGGCGATCGGGCTCATGCGGAAGGAAGACCTGATCCGCGCGGAGGCCTCCGGCCCGGGCAACCCGATCCTCGCGGTCGGCGCGCGCACCGGCCGGGACGGGATCCACGGCGCGACGTTTGCGAGCGCGGAGCTCGAGGCGGAGGCCGAAGCCCAGCGCCCGCAGGTGCAGGTCGGCGACCCGTTCACGGAGAAGCTCCTGCTCGAGGCCTCGCTCGAGCTGATCAAGAGCGGGCACATCGTCGGGATCCAGGACATGGGCGCCGCCGGGCTGGCCTCCTCCTCCTCCGAGATGGCGGCGCGCTCCGGGACCGGCGTGGACATCGATACGACGCTCGTCCCCACCCGCGAGCCCGGGATGACGCCGTACGAGATCCTGCTCTCCGAGTCGCAGGAGCGCATGCTCGTCGTGGCGAAGGCCGGCCACGAAGACGAGGTCCGGCGCATCCTCGAAAAGTGGGAGCTCGAGGCCGCGGTCATCGGCCGCGTCACGGACGATGGGCTCTACCGCGTGCGTGAAGGCGACGTCGTCGTCTGCGAGATCCCCGGCGCCGAGCTGGTCGGCGGCTGCCCGACCTACGTCCGCGAAGGCCGCGAGGCCGAAGAGGTGCGGCGGCTGCGCGAGTGGAACCCCTCCGAACTCGAGCCGAGCCCGGTCGCGACGCACCACACGCGCGCCCTGCTGCGCCTGCTCGGCACCCCGACGATCGCCTCGAAGCGCTGGGTCCACGAGCAGTACGACACCACCGTGCGCACCAACACCGTCATCGGCCCCGGCGGCGATGCCGGCGTGCTGCGCATCCGTGGCACCAAACTGGGCGTGGCAGCCACCGTCGACTGCAACGGCCGCTATTGCTATCTGAACCCGCGCCGCGGCGCGATGATCGCCGTGGCGGAGGCCGCGCGCAACCTGGCCTGCGTCGGCGCCCGGCCGCGCGCGGTCACCAACAACCTGAACTTCGGCAACCCGCTCAAGCCGGAGGTCTACTACCAGCTCCGCGAAGCCGTGCTCGGGATGGCCGAGGCCTGCCGCGCGTTCGAGACGCCCGTCACCGGCGGCAACGTGTCCCTCTACAACGAGAACCCGCGCGGCGCGATCTACCCCACGCCGGTCATCGGCATGGTCGGCGTGCTCGACGACGTCGCGCGGACCATCGGCATGGGCTTCCGCGACCCCGGCGACGCCATCGTCCTCCTCGGCCGCAACACCGGCGAACTGGGCGGCTCCGAGTACCTGAAGGTCGTCCACGGCAAGGTCGCCGGCGATGCGCCGGCCGTGGACCTCGCCGCGGAGAAGGCGCTCCAGGAGGCCATGCTCGAACTGGCCGCCGCAGGACTCGCGAAGAGCGCCCACGATTGCGCCGAGGGCGGGCTCGCCGTCTGCCTCGCCGAGTCCGCCGTCGCGGACCCGGAGCGGCCGCTCGGCGTCGATGTCGAGCTGACCGACGACATCGCGCCCGTCCCCCTCCTCTTCGGCGAGGCGCAGGGGCGGATCGTCGTGTCGTGCGAGGAGGCGCGCGTGGCGGAGGTGCTCGAGGTGGCGCGGCGCCACGGCGTGCCCGCCGCGCCCATCGGGCGGGTCGGGGACGTCGAGGGGCGGTTCACGGTGCGGTTGGAGCCGGCCGCGCCCGCGCACGCCCTCGGCGGCCCCGAGATGGCCGGCGATGCACACTGTATCGACGCCCCCACCGCCGACCTCGCGCACGTCTACTACAGCGCGATCCCGCGTTTCATGGAGGACTCACCGGCCTCGACCGAGGTCGAGCTGGAGCACCCGGCCGTGCCGCGCTGAGCCGAGCGGGCGCTGCAGGAGCCGAGCGGACAACCGAGCGGACCAGGCCCCGTTTCCCGGAATTGGCCGCATTCGGCATATCCGTGCTCCGGCTACCCATGCACGGGCAGGCGCACGGGCCGCCCGCAAACGAGCCGGCGATCGGCGGCCCGCTCGCCTCCTCGCCTTGTCCGAGGCGGAATCAGGGCCGCCGAAGTGCCGACGACACGCCAACGCCTGTCGTCGGCGCCCCGACAGCGCTGCATAGCGGTTTGGAGCAAGACCGGGAAACGGGGCCTGGTCCGCTTATCGCTACTCCGCCCGCAGCGCCACCGTCGGCTCCACGTGCAGCGCGCGCCACGCGGGCACGATGCAGGCGAGCATGCACACGCCCATCATGACCGCCGCGTACACCGCGATCTGCGCGATCTGCCATGCCATCGGCTCGCGCCCGGGATCCGACGTGATGATGTGCAGGAGCACGATCAGGAGCGCACCCACGATCACGCCGAGCCCGACCTGGAGGATCGGCCGGCGGAAGACGGCGAGGATGATGCGCCGGGCATTGCCGCCCAGCGCGACCCGGACGCCGATCTCACGCGTGCGCCGGGCGACGTTGAACGACAGCACCGCGTAGATCCCCGCCCACGAGAGGACGAGTGCGATCAGCGTCAATCCGCCGATCAACCACGACCAGAAGCCGTAGAACCGAAGGTACTCACGCCGGAACTGCTCCATCGGAACGAGTCGCTCGAGGCGCAGCGTCGGATCCACGTCGGCTGCGATGCGGCGGAGCCGGGGCGCGAATGACGCCGGGTCGCCGCGCACGTGCACGACCATTCCGTTTGCGCCGGCCGCCGCCGGCGCGACGGGGTGGAAGAGGCCCGCGATGAGACTGCTGGCGCCGTCGTCCAGGCGGAGATCGTCCACGACGCCGACGATCTCGTACCACGGTTCCGGCTCGGCGGCCGGCGAGCGCGCCTCCGAACGGTCGGGCAGATAGCGCACGCGCCGGCCGATCGGGTTGTGGCCGCCGAGAATGCTGTCGACGAAGAACGAATTCACGACCACGGCCCGGCCGGCCTCGACATCGGCGGGTTCGAAGCCGCGGCCGGCGGTGATGGCCGCGCCCAGCACGTCGAAGTAGTCGACGGCAACCGATGCGACCCGCACCCGATAGCCGGGCGGCTCCCACGGCGGCACGGCTCCGCCGTCGTCGACCTCGATGCGGCGCCAGGGGTGGGAGGCTCCCGGCGGCGTGGCGGCGAACGTCACTCCGCTCACGCGGGGCTCGGCCGCGAGCCGCCGCTTCAACTCGAGGAACGTCGCCCGGGCACGTGCCTGGCGCTCCGCCCGCGCGCTGTCGTCGGCGAGGCCCATCGCCTGATCCTCGTCCGTTCGGAGCACGACCGAGAGGAACTCCTCGACCGGGAATCCGAGCTCGCGGTTCCGGATCTCGGACATTTCGCGCTGAAGCACCAGGCTGATCAGCGGACAGAAGATCGTGAACGCCACCTGCGCCACGATCACGGCGGTCCAGACGCCGCCGAAGCGCACGCCGCCGCCGCCGGCACTCGCCTGTCGCAGGCGCCCTGCCAGCTCGCGGCCGGTCACCTTGAGCGCCGGCAGCACGCCCGCCACCGCCGCGGCGAGGAGCGTGAGCGCCAGGGTGTAGACGACGCTGGCGGGCGAGAGGGTCTCGTGGAACCAGAACGGGAGTGCGTAGCCATCGAGCACCGTGGACTCGAGGATGCCCATCCCCCAGCGCAGCCCGAGGCTCGCGCCCGCCAGGCCGACCGCGGCGGCGACGGCCGAGAGGACCAGCGCCTCCGCGAAGAGCTGGCCGATGATCCGGCCGCGACTCGCGCCGAGCGCGCTGCGCACCGCGATCTCGCTCTCGCGCGCCGCCGCCCGCGCGAACAAGAGCAGCGCGACGTTGCCGCAGACCAGGACCAGAAGCGCGATGATGAAGCCGTTGATCGACAGGATGCCCAGCGACTCCCAGCCGGACGGGTCGATCACCGACTTCGCGTACGGCATCACCCGCGGCCGCAGGTGCTCGTGGGTCTGCGGATACGCCGCCGCGGCGCGCCGACCCAGCGCGGTCAGCTCCGCCTGCGCCTCCTCGAGCGAGACGCCGGCGGCGAGGCGGCCGAAGACGCGGAGCGCGGGACCCTGACCGCGTTCATATTCCAGCGGGTCGAGGCGCAGCGGCGCCCAGATCCTGTGCGACACCGGGAACGCGAAGCCCTCCGGCATGACGCCGACCACCGTCGCCTGCTCGCGGCCCAGCCGGACGGTGCTGCCGACGACGCCGGGGTCGGCCCCGAAGCGGCGCTGCCAGAGGTCGTAGCCGAGCACGACGACGCCGGGGGCGCCGGGCGCCTCGTCGGCCCGTTGCAGCGTCCGGCCCAGCAGCGGCGCGACGCCCGCCAGGCGGAAGGCCGATGCCGTCATCTCGGCCACGTCCACCGGCATACCCACGCCGTCGCCCGTGATCAGGTTGCGCTCGACCGTGCGCGATGCGCCGAGGACTTCGACCGTCCGCAGCTCCTCGCGCCAGGCGATGAAGTCGTGCAGCGTCCGCGGCTCCTGCCTGCTCTCCTCGACGTTCCACAGCTCGATCGCGACGATGCGGTCGCCCTCCTCGAGCGGCAGCGTCGGGTAGACCACCTGCGAAATGAACTCGAACGTGCCGACCCCGACCCAGATCGCGAACGCCATCGCGAGGCCGCCGATCAGCGTCAGCCCCGGGTACTTCACCAGCATCCGGAAGCCCAGCTTGAAGTCCAGCCACGAAACGCCACCCCGGCCCCGCCCCCGCACCCCGGCGCCCCAGACGCTCCACGCCGACCCGAGCAGGTTCCGCCCGTAACGCCACCGCGCACGCCAGCGCGGCATCCCGCCGGCCACGTCCCGCTCGTACAGCTCTCCCAGGTCATCCATGATGAACGCCGCGTCCGGAGCGCGAATCAGCAACGACGCGATCCAGCGCAACACCTTCGGCGGCCGAGGGCCTCCGGCGCCACCCATGCTACGCCTCCCCCGCCTCCGCGCGGGCCAGCTCGTCGAGCCGCGGCAGCAGCCCCCCCGCCATCGCCTGGATCGTCTCGTACGCCTCCCGCAACGCCCGCGCACCCGCCGGCCTCAGCGCGTAATATTTCCGCGGCCGGCCCGGCCGACCCGACACCGGCTCGCCCACCCGCGAGCGCACCAGCCCCCGCTCCTCGAGACGTCCCAGCGTCGTATAGATCGCCCCCGAGGAGACGAGCCGGCCCGTGCGCCTCTCGATCGCCTCCCGGATCGATACGCCGTACGCCTCCTCTCCCAACTGGAGCAGGGCAAACAGGATCAGTTGCTCGAACTCGCCCAGGTAGCCCACGCGTCGCCTCCCTGCCTCGTGTACGTTACGGGTCCGGCGACGATAATACTACACTGTGATCTATTGACGCAAGGTTCGCCCTTTGCACCCGGACCAGCCGAGGTACGGCGCTCGCAAAGGGCAACCCCGAGGGATGCCCGAGGACGGGCCCGTGCGGTCGCGGATCCGCCCCAAGCGAGACGCGTCGTTCGCGACGGCGAAGGTTGTCTCGAAACCGGCCGAATCCCGGCCCGACCACGCGCACGCGCTGGCGCTCGCGCACGCGCACGTCCGCCTCCCCTACTCCGCCCGCAGCGCCCGCATCGGATCCACGGCCGAGGCGCGCCGCGCCGGGATGTAGCTCGCCAGCGCGGCCACGGCCAGCATCACGGCCGCCATGGCCGTGAAGGTAGGCACGTCCAGCGTGCCCACGCCGAAGAGCAGACTCGCCAGAATGCGGGTGCCGGCCAGCGCCGCGAGCAGCCCGACGCCGACGCCGACGAGCGTGACGCGTCCCCCTTGCAGCACGACCATGCGGCGAACCGCTGGCGCTTCCGCGCCCAGCGCCATGCGCACGGCGATCTCGCGCGTCCGCTGAGCGACGACGTAGGAGAGGACGCCGTAGATGCCGACGGTGCCGAGGACCAGCGCGAGCCCCGCGGCGATGGCGAGCATGAGCATCGTGAACGAGAGCCGGGCCATCGAGCGCTTCGCGAGGCCTTCCATGGTGAAGATCCGATACATCGGCGACTCCGGCGCGACCTCGCGGACGAGGGCGCGCACCTCGGGCGCCAGCGATTCGGCGCGGGCGGACTTCACGACGTACGCCGGCGAGCCGACCGGCACGGGGCCGAAGAGAGGCAGGTAGATCATCGGGTCGGGCGCCGCCTGTCGGAAGTCGCTCAGGAAGATGTCCTCCACCACGCCCACGACGGTCTGCCAGTTCGCGGTATCCGGGTCGACGCGGAAGCGCTTGCCGAGGGGATCCTCGCCGGGCCAGAGCCGCTCGGCGGCGGAGGCGCTGATGATGGCATTCTTCACGCCCGGGAAGTGGTCTGCCGGCCCGAACCGACGACCCCGCAGGAGCGCAATGCCCATCGTCTCGAAGTAGTCGCCACCGATGACCGTGCCTCGCAGGACGGGGGGCGGTTCCCCGGTCGCATCGGTGCGTTCGGTGGCGACGCGGACGCGCACGGCTTCCTCATCCAGCGGAAGCAGGAGGGTGAGGCCGACGGACTCGACGCCCGGCAGCGCGGCGAGGCGCCTCATGAAGGCCTGATGGAAGCGCGCGTACGACGGCCCATCATTGAGGTCGTCGCGGTCGGGCGCGATCTGGAACGTGAAGATGTCCGCCGTGTCGTACCCCGGGTCGACGCGGGTGAGCGCCAGGAAGCTGCGCACGAGCAGGCCCGCGGCCACCAGGAGGACCAGCGCCGACGCGGTCTGCACCACGACCAGCGTGTGGCGGCTCAGGTGGCCGTGTCTCCGGCCGATTCCACCCGCCTGCCGCAGCCCACCCGCGAGCCCGGGATTCGAGAACCGGATGGCCGGCAGCAGGCCGAACGCGCACGCGGCCAGGATCGAGACGCCCGCCGTGAAGAGCAGCGCGCCAGGGCTCAGCCCCGCGTCGGCGAGATTCGGGATGTTCTCCGGCGCCGCGCGGACGAGCAGCGGTACACCGCCCCACGCGAGCAGCACACCGAGCATCCCGCCCAGCGCCGCCAGGAGCAGCGCCTCCGCCATCTGTACGCG
The DNA here is from genome assembly GCA_036381495.1 of Longimicrobiales bacterium. Taxonomy (GTDB): domain Bacteria; phylum Gemmatimonadota; class Gemmatimonadetes; order Longimicrobiales; family RSA9; genus DASVCS01. The sequence goes on along the minus strand of DASVCS010000057.1, from coordinate 96,574 downwards.
GACCAGGCCGGCGCGCCCCGCGCCGAGCGCCTGGCGCACGGCAAGATCCAGCCGCCGGCTCTCCGCGCGGGCGAGGAACAGGTTCGCCACGTTCGCGCACGCGATCAGGAGCACGATGCCGACGGTGCCGAGAAGCAGCCAGAGCGGCCCCGCGACGTCGCCGACCAACTCCTCCTCGAGCGAGCGCACGATCGGGCGATGCCGCTCGATGAGGCTCCTGTACTCGGCCGAGCCGCCGAAGCGCTCGGGCAGGCGCCGCACCAGGATCTGGAGTTGCGCGGCCAGGTCCGCGTGCGTCGTTCCCGGCGTCATCCGCCCGACGAGAGTCAGGCCGCCTGCGCCGCCATCGCTCAACTCCATTTCCTCTTCTTCGAAGATCCCGTTGATCCAGAGGGCGATCCGCTCGTCCGGAAACCGGAATTCGGGGCCCATCACGCCGATCACGGTGAACAGGGTGCCGCTCACCTCGACCGAGCGGCCGACGATCGAACGGTCGCCGCCGAACCAGTTCGTCCAGAGCCAGTAGCTGATCACCGCCACATCTTCACCGTCGTCCGGTCCCGGCAGACGCCCGAGCAGCGGTGTCGTACCGAGGGTGGTGAAGAGCGCGATGTTCGCTTGCGCTATGAACAGCCGGTCGACCCGCTCGCCCGCGCGCACGGTGGTCTGGCCGAACCGGATCGCGCCCAGATCCTCCAGCATCGTGGCGTTGTCGCGGTACTGGACGAATACCTCGTCCGAGAGGCCGAACTCGTCCGGGAAATCCGAGCCCGGCGCGGACCCCCGGATCGAGACGAGCCGATCGGCGTCGGGGAACGGGAGCGGATCGATCAGCACCGCGTCGACGACGCTGAAGATCGCGGTGTTGGAGCCGATCGCGAGCGCGAGCGTCACAACCGTCACGAGGGTGAACCCGGGCGCACGCAGCAGACTGCGCGCGGCATGGGTGAAGTCCCTCTTCCAGACCTCCAGCGTGCGGCCCATCGGCCACCTCCCGTTTCAGTGGGTCGTCGTATGCGGCTACGTGGGATTCGGGCGCTCGGCGACGGCCGACCGGCGCGCGCCGACCGAAAGCCGTACGTACGTACGGGTGGGATGCGCGCGTTTCACGCGGCGGGACGGGCGGTGCCCCGCCGCGGCGCCACGGGGTGGTAGAGGCCCGAGTCTTCCTCCACGTCCCCGTCGACCACGCCCAGATCCTCCACGACGCCGACGATCCGGTACCACGGGCCCGGCGCCTCGCCCTGTGGACTGACGCGCCGGCCGATGGGGTTGCGGCCGCCGAGGACCCGGTCCACGAAGGACTGGTTGACGATCACGACCCGCGCGTCGGCTGCGAGGTCGCCGGAGTGGAATGCGCGGCCCGAAAGGATCGGGGTGCGCAGGATGTCGAAGTAGTCCACGGTGACCGAAGCGCTGCCCACGCGGACTCCTCCCCTGATACATCCGAAATCGACTGCGCGTACGGCAGGATCTCGGGACGCAGATGCTGGTTCGTCTCGGGGAACTCGGCGGCCGCGCGCCGGCCGAGCGCGGTCAGCTCCGGCGGGAGTGTCGGGTGCAGGTACTGGGTCGCGAGCTCGAACGTGGCGGCTCCGACCGCGATCGCGAACGCCATCGCCAGCCCGCCCACGATCGTCAGCCCCGGGTACTTCCAGGTCGCCGGGCAGGTCCTCCACCCGTCCGGGCGGCGCCACACGCCGCGGCAGCGCGAGCGCCCAGCGCGGCGCACTCACGGAGCCCTCCGCCGCCCGCTCCGCGGGGCCCCTCCCCGCGCGCTCACCCCGCCTCCCCGAGCAAGCCGCCCAGCTCGCCCACCATCGCCTGGATCGCCGAAGAGTCCGGGTCGCCGTCGATTCGGCGACCGCGCCCCGCGCCCGATGCGGGGCGGCTGGTCACCGCCCGAACAGCCGCTTCGTCTCGCGGTGCAGCAGCACCCAGAAGGTGTAGACGGCGAGCGCGGTCCCCCACGGAAACTTGAGCACGTTGAACACGGCGAGGATCAGCGCGAGGATACGTGCCCAGTTCTTGTGGGCGAGCAGCCCGAACCCCGCCACCAGGTTGGGCAGGCCTGTCAGCACGACGAGGAAGCCGATCACGGTGCCGAGCACGCCGGTGATGATCGGCACACTCGGCTCGCCGGAGAGCCCTGCCACCAGCCCGAAGCCGGCGATGATGCCGAAGATGGCCAGCGCCATGAGAAGGTCCAGCACGCCCAGCAGGATCTGGAGCCAGCCGAGCACGGCGACGTGGGTACGCAATGTGGCCTCCGGGGTTGGTTCGGGGGAGCGGACGCCGGCATCGGAGGCGCCGCGTCGCGGCCGTGCGGAAGCGAACGCCGCTGGCCGATCACCGGCCGCGCTCCTCGATCGTGGATCGTGAGGCGGGAAAGATACGGGACGGCGGAGGTCCGCGAAACGGTCTCGGGCGCGGGCCAGACCATGCCGACGCCTCCCGGCCTCCCGCTCCTGCGACCGCGCTCACCCGTCCAGGAATGGATTGATCACCCGAACCGTGCCGTACAGCCGGTCGTGCTGGAAGTCCTCCGGGAGGCGCTCGCCGAAACCGTAGACCTCCGCATGGGCCCGGAGGTGCGCGTCGAACCAGTCGATCCGGTACGCCGCCGCTCCTCGCAACGCCGTGCGCACCACATCGCTGCTGGGGTATACGATCGGGAACGCGACCAGGAGATCCTCCGCCTCCCGCAGTGCGTCCGCGTGCTCCAGCAAAGGCCCCGTTCCGGCCAGCGGCCTCGTGACCGCCGCCATGAACTCGACAACGGCCTGATGCGGCAGACCCATCGAATGCTCCGCGATCCCCCGCCCCAGGACCTCCGTCGCGATGGCCTGCTTGTCCGGAAACCGGGGGTCGTACCGGTGGACCAAGATGTTCGTGTCAACCAGCGCGGCCACGATCGTACAGCTCCGCTCGCGTCCAGCCGCGGCCGTCGACAGGCCGCTCACGGGCCGCCCCGGCCGCACGTTCACGCTCACGCTGCCGCTCCGTCGCGCGATCGAACAGATCGAGCCGGACGTCGACCCCGAGCGGCCCCGGCCGCCGCTCCGCAGGCACGATTCGGATCGACTCACCCGCCGCGATCCATTCGATCTCGTCGCCTGGCTTGATGCCGTATTCCTCCGCGAGCCGCTTCGGGATCGTCACCTGAAGCTTACTCGTGACTTTGCTCATCTGCTCACCGCCCTTTCCACGGCTTCCGTTCGCGCCGATCGCGCGTCGGTGTCATTCCCGATCGACGATGTCGGCATCCGCGGCCCTGCATGTATCCTTATTCTGGTAAGGATAGTGTCCTTGCGGCGCGCACAACCGGTGGGCGGTCAGCCGGCCAGGCGACCGACGCGGCGGCCGAAGCGATCGCACGTCCACCCCTCCGCAGTCGTGGCGTCGTCAACCGCCGGCGGCGATCTTGCCGGCGGCCGCTGCCGCGCGCGCCCGCTCCACCAGCCGCCCCTCCCCCACCCGCTCCGCCCACGCCGCGAACCCAGCCGTCGGCCCCCGCCACCGCAACGCGTCCACCGCCTCGAACAGCTCCGCATCCGTCCGCAGCGTGGCGAGCCGCTTGAACAGCAGCGCCTGCTCTCGCCGCTCCCCGAGCACGTCGTCCGGAAAGTCCTCGATGGGGCCGTGCAGGTTCAGCAGCCGCGCAGCGCCCTTCGCGCCAATGCCCTTGATGCCGGGGAAGCCGTCCGCCGCGTCGCCGACGAGCGCGAGCCAGTCGGGGATCAGCTCGGGCTCGACGCCGAACTTCTCGCGCACGCCCGCCGCATCGCGGACCTGTCCGCTCCGACGGTCGACCTGCACCACGCGCCCGCCCCGCACGCACTGCGCGAGGTCCTTGTCGGGCGTCCAGATGCGGACCTGCTGCACGCGCTCGTTGGCAGCGGCGATGCGTGCGGCGGAGGCGAGGCCGTCGTCGGCTTCGAGTTCGACCATCGGCCACACGGCGACGCCCAGCGCGACGAGCGCATCCTCGAGCGGGTGGAACTGCGCCTCGAGCGCGGGCTCGATACCGTCGCCCGTCTTGTAGCCGGGCCACAGTTCGTTGCGGAAGGACTCGACCACGTGGTCCGTCGCGACGCCGATGTGCGTCGCCCCGGACTCGAGCATCTCGAGCACCGTGCGCAGCACGCCGCGCACGGCGCCGAGCGGCGGGTCCGCGCCTTTGCTGAACCGGCGCAGGCCGTAGAAGTGGCGGAACAGCTCGTAGGTGCCGTCGATGAGGTGAATGATCATCGGGTATCGGGGGTCGGCAATCAGGTATGAGCGGTCGGGATTCAGGGGCCGCGGGCGGAAGCTAGTTCCGCGCTGGGGACGGCACAATGGGATGGCACGGCCGTCGACTCCGGCCCACGATGGGCGGACGCGAGAGGAGGCGACACGATGGGCTGGAGCGACCGGAGTGACCGGAGCGGTCAGGGCGACAGCGACCCGAATGACCTGAATGACCTGAATGACCTGAATGACCTGAGTGACCCGAGCGGCCCGAGCGATTGGGAAGCGTACGGACGCGCGCTCGCCGCGGCGCACGCAGCGCTGGTCTCGAAGGGCATCCTCACGCGTGCCGGGCGCGGCGGGCTGCATGGTGCCGCCCCCTTGACACGGCCTCGCCGCCCGCGCATCATGACCTAAACCCTTTAGGTCAAGGAGCCGAGGCGATGACCCGGACCGTCGATGTACTCCACGGAACACTCGAACTGCTCGTGCTCAAGACGCTGAGCCGCGGCGAGGCGATGCACGGGTTCCAGATCCTGCGCTGGCTGCGCGAGGCGACGGATGGCGCGTTGCTCGTCGAAGAGGGCGCGCTGTACCCGGCGCTGCATCGCATGGAGCGGCGAGGCTGGATCGCGGGTGAGTGGGCGGTATCGGAAAAGGGTCGCCGCGCGAAGTACTACACGCTGACGCGCAAGGGCCTTAGCGAACTGGCGCGGGAGGAAGAGCGGTGGACGCGCTACGTGCGCGCGTGGGAGAAGATCTCGCTGGCCGCGCAGGAGGGGTGAGGCACGCATGGACAGGATCCCTGGACTGCGCCGGCTGTTGCGAGGCGGGCGCGTGCCGGCCGATGCGGTAGAGCGTGAGATCGCGCACCACCTCGAGGAGCGCGTGGACGAGCTGATGGAAGCGGGGCTTTCGCGGAAGGATGCCGAACGCGAGGCGCGCCGTGCATTCGGGGACGTGGAGCGGGTGCGGCGCGAGCTCACCGCCCTGAATCGTCGGTGGGAACGTTCGCGGCGGCTGAAAGACGCCGTGGCGCTACTGGGTGATGACGTGCGTCACGCGTTGCGGCGCCTGCGGCGGACCCCGGGCTTCGCGGCGGTCGTCGTTCTCGTGCTGGGCCTGACGATCGGCGCGAACACGGCGATCTTCAGCGCGCTGAAAGCGGCGCTGCTGGCGGAGCCGCCATACCCGGCGCGGGAGCGGCTGGTGGTGGTGGACCTGCTGATGCGCGGGGCCGGCGGCGCGCCGGCGGACACGATGGCGTGGTCGTACCCGAAGTTCGAGTTGGTGCGCGAGCGGCTCGGTGCGCTCGAGTCGATGGCAGCGTACTGGCGTGCGACGGCGACGCTGACCGGCGCGGGCGACGCCGCGCGCATCGGCGTCGAGTATGTGTCGCCGTCGTATTTCGAACTGCTGGGCGTGCGGCCGTTGCTGGGGCGTACTTTCGCCGCCGGAGAGGAGCCGCCGGCGCCGGGCGCGGTTGCGTTGTTGAGCCATGACGTCTGGGCGACGCGGTTCGGCGGCGATCCCGGCGTGGTCGGCCGCACGATCACCCTGGATGGCGCATCGCTCGAGGTGGTAGGCGTGCTGCCGCGCGGGTTCGAGGGCGTGTCCGGCGCGGCCGACCTTTGGGTCCCGATGGCCGGGATCGCGACGGTCCAGGGGCCGAGGCGGCTGGAGAGACCACAGGCGCACTGGCACCGTGCGTTCGGGCGGCTGCGGCCCGGGACCACGCTCGAAGCGGCGCGCGCGGAAGCAGCGACGCTGGGCCACGCGCTGGACGAGGCATACCCGCTGCCACCGGGCGACGGTACGCATGGCGTGACGATGGTCCCAATGCTGCGCGCGCGCGTCAACCCGCTGACTCGCCTCGCCGTGTCCGCGGTCGCGGCGGGTGCGGCGATCCTGCTGCTGATCGCGTGCGGGAACGTGGCCGGGCTGCTGCTCGCGCGCGCTTCTGCGCGGCGCGCGGACGTCGCGGTGCGGGCGGCGCTCGGCGCGGCGCGCGGGCGGTTGCTGCGCGAGTCGCTGCTCGAAAGCCTGCTGCTCGCGGCGGGCGGCGGCGCGCTCGGCCTGCTGCTCGCCCTGATCGGTGAGCGCCTCGTCGCGCACGCCGTCAGTGCCACGCTCGAGACGTCCGGCTCGCGCAACCTCGAGTTCCTGAACCCGGATGCACTGGCGGTGGACGGCTCCGTCGTCGCCGCGGGCATCGGGCTCGCGCTGCTGACAGGGCTCCTGTTCGGCCTGCTGCCCGCGCGCGTGGGTTCGCGCCCGGACCTGACGCGCGATCTGCGGGCGGGTGGACGGGCGGAGGTGGGAGCGGGCCGAACCCGCGGCGCGAGGGGGCGCGCCGTACTGGTCGCCGCGCAGCTCGCGCTCACGCTTCCGCTGCTCGCCGGCACCGGTCTCATGGCCGCGAGCTTCGCGCGGCTGTCCGCGCTGGGCGTCGGCTTCACGAACGACGCCGTGCTCACGCTGTCCTTCGACCACGGCCCGGGCCGCGCACCGGATCAGGACCGCGCGTTCGAGGCGGCGCTGCTCGAGCGTGTCTCGGCGCTGCCGGGAGTGGACGGTGCGGCCATTGCGCCGTGCGCACCGCTGGCCGGCCGGTGCGAGGTGCTGGCCGTGCGACGCATCGACGACGGGCCGCCCGCCGAGCACGGCGAGATGGACGGCATCCTCGCCTACGCTGTATCGGACGATTATTTCCGCACGCTCGGCATCCCGCTGCGCGCGGGCCGGACGTTCACGCCGGAGGATCGCGACGGCGGCCCGCCCGTCGCCGTCGTCAACGAGGCCGCAGCGCGAAAGTTCTTCGGCGGTGCCGCGCTCGGCCACCGCATCGTGGTATCGCACTCGCTCACGGCTGACATGATGGCGGAGGTCGTGGGCGTGGTCGGCGACGTGCGCTACGGCGCTCTCGAGGAGCCGGCCATGCCCGCCCTCTACTTCTCGCGGCGCCAGGCACCATCGTCGTACGGCACGCTCTTCGTCGGCACGCGCGGCGATCCGTACGCGCTCGTGGGCGCGGTCCGCCGCGAGGCGGCGACACTGGACCCGACCCTACCCCTGTACGCCGTGACGACGATGGGGGAGCGCCGGGCCGCCGCCACCGCCCGGACGCGCGTCATCCTCGGGCTGCTCGCGGCGTTCGGATCGACCGGCCTGCTGTTGTCCGCCATCGGGCTGTACGGGCTGGTATCGTATGCCGTGGTCCGGCGAACGCCGGAGATGGGGTTGCGCGTAGCGCTCGGCGCCAGAAGCGGCGCCGTGCTGCGGCTGGTGCTCGTTCCCGCCGGCGCGCTCGCCGCCGCCGGCGCCGCCGCCGGCATCGCGGCCGCCGCCTTTCTCACACGCCACGCCGGCGCCCTGCTCTTCGGTGTCGAGCCCACCGACCCGCGCGTGCTCGCAGCCGCTGCGGCATTGCTGTTCGCCATCGCGCTCGTCGCCGCGTGGGTCCCCGCCCGCCGCGCAACGCGCGTGGACCCGATGGAGGCGCTCAGAGTGGAGTAGGGCGCCACTGAAAGAGCCGGAAGGAGCGGTCATTCACCGGCTGCGCGCGCGAGACCCGGAAGCGGTCGGGCTTTCCTCGATGGCGCGCGCCAACCGTCCCCCGCGCGCTCGCACCCGGAGCTACGGCACGTCCATCCTTCGCAGCCGTCGCACCGACAGCCACACGAACCCGCAAAACACGATCGCGGAGAGCGCGATGGTGACGCCGAACCCGAGGTGGTGGCCCCCCGCGAAGCGGCGCGGGTCCAGCCCGTGCATCAGCGCGATCGAGTAGTGGCGGATGCTCAACAGCCGCACGCCGTCGACGAAGCCGGAGAAGAATCCTTCCCACAGGACGATGTAGAGCAGGCCGATGCCGATGGCCTGGCTGCTCACGAGGCCGAGCCAGGTGAACGCGGCGGAGTAGAGCGCGACGCCGACGAGTGCCGAGGCCGTGACGGCGAGGGTGGCGCGGACATCGCCGAGGAAGGCCAGGTGGCCGGTCAGGAGCGCGCTGATTGCGACGGGCGGGCCGGCGATGGTGATCGCCGCCAGGAGCTTCGGCACGACGATCCGCGACCGCGGGAGGGGCGAGAGGGTGAGGTTCGCGAGCGTCCGGTCCTCGATCTCGTTCGCGAAGGCGGCCGCGGCGATCGCGAGGACCACCAGCGGAGAGATCGAGCCCGCGAGCAGGGTGCTGAACACGAAGGACTCGAAGTCACTGACGCTCGGCGCCTCCGGGGAGCGTACCACCAGCGCGGTGATGATCACGGGCAGCGCTGCCAGGACGGTCAGGATCAGGAGCCGCCAGCGGCCGGTGAGCTGGCGCAGCGTGAGGAGATAGATCGCACCCATACGGCTACCGCTCCACCAGGTATCCGAAGACGCTCTCGAGGGAATCATCCAGCGGCTCGACCCTCCGGAGGCGGATCGCCGCGGCCTGAGCGAGCCGGGGCAACTCGATCTGGAGATCGCGGACGTTGCGGCTCAGCACCACGATCGCGCCATCGGGATCGATGTTGACGGCATCGACCGAGTCGAGCATCACGACTGCCGACGCGAGTTCGCGGGGCGCGTCGCAGACCACGCGTACGTGGTACGGCCGCTCGTCGAGCGCCGCGCGGATGGCGCGGAACCCACCGGACGCCGCCAGCTTGCCGTTGACGATGAGGAGGACGGTGTCCGCGAGGAGTTCGACCTCCTCGAGGATGTGCGACGAGATCACGATGGTCCGGCCTTCCGCGGCGAGCTTTCGAAGCAGGCTCTGGAAGTGCACGCGCTGGCGCGGGTCGGCGCCGTTCAGCGGCTCATCGAGGATCAGCAGCTCGGGATCGTGGACGAGCGTCGCCGCCAGCCGCATGCGCTGGCGCATCCCGCGCGAGTACGTCTTCATCGGACGGTGCTGCGCATCGGCGAGGTCGACGAAGTCGATGGCGCGGTCGACGGCGGCGTCGAGGTCCTCGACGCCTCTCAGACGGCCCATCATCCGGACGAAGTCGCGGCCCGTCAGGAACCCGTAGACGGCCTCGTGTTCGGACATCACGCCGATCCGCCGGTAGAGCGGCGGATTGTCCCGAACCGGCTCTCCGAACACCGTGATCGTTCCGCTGGACACGGCGGCAAGACCCGTGATCATGCGAAGGAGCGTGGTCTTGCCCGCGCCGTTCGGACCCAGCAGGCCGGTGATGCCGGGCGAGACGTCGAATGTGACGTCGCTGACGGCGACGACGCTGCCGAACCAGCGCGACACGCCGTCGACCCGGATGACGGGCGCGAGTCCGCTCGCACTCGTGGTCCGGGGGTCGCTCGCGGCCGATCGGGTGACCCCGGACATCGGCGGGGCCGTGGATCTGCTCATGGTGTCATCCTCCGGTAGCGCAGCCACAGGATGCCGCCCGGTACGAGCGTCCAGGCGAAGTACCAGCTCACGAGCACCCACGCCGGGAACTCGCCGGCCGGCGCGCCTTCGGTGATCTTGCTGACCTCGCCGAAGATGATGTCGTTCACGTGCACGGGGATGTTGGTGAGGTTGAACATCGAGATCCATTGACCGACCGTGCCCCCGATCTCGGAGGCGAGCCCGACGGTGAAGGGCGTCGAGATCACGAACAGTCCGACGAGGAAGACGGAGGCGTAGGCGCGCCGGTTCGTGAACGAGGCGGTCAGCATGGCGAGGCTCGTCGCGTAGGCGGCGAATGCGATGCCGGCGAGGAGGAACCGCGGGACGTCGAGCCAGTTCTCGCGCAGGTACGCGATCGGTGTGGGGTCGCCCATGACCAGGCCGGTGAACAGAATACTCTGCGCCAGCCAGAGCGCCGCCACCATCACGGCGAAGAACGCGCACCACCGTGCAGCAATGTAGTCCGACCCGGTGAGCGGCCGCACGAGGTACAGGTTGATGGCGCCCTCGCGGCGGTCGCGACAGAGCAGTTCCGGCGCGACGACGGCCGCGAAGACGAACACGATCATCGAGACGATGCCGTAGTAATCGGAGTGGGACGGCAGGCCGATCTCCTCCGCGGTGCCCGGGCCGGCCAGCCGTTCCGCGGCGCCGGCGATCAGCGCCATGATGAGGGCGATGGCCGCCAGGACCCCGATGAAGAACCAGGGCAGCACCTTGGCGCGCCCGCCGCGCCCCAATCCCAGCGCGGTGCGCACGCCGTTCTTGAAGACGGCGAAGCGGCCGCGGTGGCGACCCTCGCGCGGACCGGTGTAGCGCTGGTACCCGATGTCGAAGACGGTGCCGCCGCGCGGCATCGCCGTCTCGGGCCGGCCGGTTTGCGTCTCCGTCATCGGCGTGCCTCCCGCATCAAGAGGTCGCATGCAGCACCGGGCATCATGATGTCGCCTCCACCTCCGGCCGCACCCCCACCGCCGCCCGGGCGTCCGATCCAACGTCCGCACCCGGTCCGACCGGCGCCTCATCCCCGTCCCGCCGGAACAGCTCGGACAGCGCCCGCCGCCGCGGCGCCATGCGGCGCAGTGCCGCCTCGGCCTCGACGAGCGCGTCGCGGACGTGATCCCACGTCGACTCGTCCGGGCCCTCGATGATCAGGCCGCTGCCGTCCGCGGTCACGTCGATGCCGCGGCGCTCGAGCGCGGCCACGAGTCGCTCGCGATTCGTGTCGACCTCGATGAAGACGGTCTCCGCCTCGCTCGTGAAGCGCCCGACCTCGCCGGACTGCACCAAGCGGCCGTCGCGCAGGACCAGGATGCGATCGCAGGTGCGCTCGACATCCGCCATCAGGTGCGACGAGAAGAGGACGCTGATCCCGAACTCGCGGTACGTCTTGCGGACGAGCGCGAGCATCTCCTCACGGCCGAGCGGATCGAGGCCGGCCGTCGGCTCGTCGAGGAAGATGAAGACCGGGTCGTGGACCAGCGCCTGCGCGAGCTTGACTCGCTGCTTCATCCCCGTCGAGTAGCCGCCGATCGCACGGTACCGTTCCTCGAAGAGCCCCGTGTGCCGCAGCGTGTCGGCCGCGCGGGTGCGCGCGGCCGATGGCGGTAGGCCGCTGACCTCGGCCATGTGCGTCAGGAACTCGGCGGCGCTGACGTGGCTCGGCAGGCAGTCGTGCTCCGGCATGTACCCGAGCCGCGCACGCACGCCGACGCTCGCCGAAACGTCCTCGCCCAGGATCCGCGCCGTGCCCGCCGTCGGCCGGATCAGACCCAGGAAGATCTTGATCGTCGTGCTCTTGCCGGCGCCGTTCTCGCCCAGAATGCCGGTGATCCCCTCCGTGATGTCGAAGCTGACGCCATCGAGCGCGACGACGTTGCCGTAGCGCTTCACGAGGTTTTCGGCACTGAGCAATACGTTGTCGGAAGACATTATCAGCCGCCTTCGTTCGAGCAAGCCGGTTCGTAGTGGTAGCCGCACGCGCGGCGGATCCATGTCGCGGCTTCCGCCGGCCGGCGGACCACTTCCGGGCCGTTCAGACGCAACATGCCGAGCGCGTAGCAGGCTTCTCCGTGGCCGTCACGGCAGGCGTCATGATAGAGTTCGGCGGCTCGCTCGACATCCGGCGTGACGCCCTCCCCCGTGGCGTACAGACCGCCGAGGAGGAAGCAGCCGGCCGCTTCATGGCCATCGCAGGCTTGCCGGTAGAGGTCCCCGGCCCGCGCCGGGTCCCGAGGGACGCCCGAACCCGCAGCGTACAGCCGGCCGAGCTCGATGCAGCCCTCCATCACGTCGCCATCGCAGGTTTGCTGGTAGAGACGGGCGGCGCGGGCGAGGTCCCGGCCGACGCCCTGGCCGGCCGCGTACAGCGCCCCGAGACGGGTACACCCCGTCGCATTGCCGCCGTCGCAGGCTCGTTCGAACAGCTCGGCGGCGCGGTCGAAGTCCTGCGGCACGCTCGCGCCATCCCGGTACAGGATGCCGAGGCTGATGCAGCCGTCGAATGCGCCACCGTCGCAGGCCCGCCCGTACAGCGCCGTGGCACGCGCCGAGTCCCGGTCGACGCCCCGGCCGGTCTGGTACAGCGCGGCGAGCCGGGCGCAGCTCGGCGCGACGCCCGCATCGCAGGCCTGCTCGAACATGCCGGCGGCACGCGCGACGTCCCGGAGGACGTGCTCCCCTCTCAGGAGTCTGAGACCGAACTCGTTACAGGCCACCGCATCTCCGGCCTCACAGGCTCGAAGGAACCCCTTGGCTTCCCGGCCGCCGGGATTGCACCCGATCATGGCCATCGCGGCCACGCCGAGCAGGAGCATACCGGTGATCCCCGCGGCGGGGCGAGGGCTGAATTTGAACATGGGCATGTTGGATGCGAGTCCGGCGGGCGATGGCCCCGGCCACGATCCGGGGCCCACCGACCGCGGCGCCTCATACGGGGAGCGCGGCGGGTCTGTTTCACGGGGATCGCAGTGCGGGTGTCGGCCGCCGGGATGATGCGCACACGGGGCCGTCCACGCGGTCCGGAGGTCGGCAACCGGGCGGCACCGAGGCCTGTGCCGGCCGCGGCCGGCCGGGGCCGGAACCGTCGCCGTCCTGGCATGCTTCTCGCGCTCGCGCGCCGCTCAGCTCACCTGAATGCGCCCCCCTCGCAGGAGGTCCCATGGAAGACGAAGGCGACCGGAGCATATCTCCCCCGCACGCCGGCGGACACCGACCCCGCGACGGGCTCGGGCCGGAGGATCCGGACGCTGCAGCGCGCTATGCGGCGGCCGCTCGCGCCACCGCGCAAGCGCAGCGCGAGATCCAGGACCGTGCCGAGACGCTCCGGCGCCAGCGCGAGCACCAGCGGCAGATGCGCGAGGGCGCGGTTCAAACCGGCGCCCGCGAATATCCCGCACCTCCCTTCCCCTCGCAACACCTCGAGAAGCCCGGGATCGAAGCGGAGCTCCGGCCGCGCCCGCAGTACACGGCGCCGGGCTACAAGGGCTCCGAGAAGCTGAAGGACATGGCGGCCATCATCACCGGCGGCGATTCCGGGATCGGCCGCGCGGTCGCCGTCCTGTTCGCGCGCGAGGGCGCCGACGTCGCCGTCGTCTATCTCAGCGAGGAGCAGGACGCGGAAGAGACGAAGACCGCCGTCGAGCACGAGGGCCGGCGCGCGCTGCTCATCCCGGGCGACGTCACGGACCCCGGGTTCTGCCGCTACGCCGTCGAGCGGACGATCGACGCGTTCGGCCGACTCGACATCCTGGTCAACAACGCGGCGTTCCAGCAGCACGCGCTCTCGCTCGAAGACCTGACGGAGGAGCAGTTCGACCGCACGATCAAGACGAATCTCTACGGCTATTTCCATATGGCGAAGGCGGCGGTGCCGCACATGAACGCCGGCGCGTCGATCATCAACACCGGTTCGATCACGGGGCTGATCGGACAGGGGCGGCTGCTCGACTACTCGGCGACCAAGGGCGCGATCCACGCGTTCACCAAGTCGCTCGCCGAGAACCTGGCGGATCGCGGGATCCGCGTGAACGCCGTGGCGCCCGGCCCGGTTTGGACGCCGCTGAACCCGGCGGACATCGATGCCGAGCAGGTCGAGCAGTTCGGCGCGGGCGTGCCGATGAAGCGGCCGGCGCAGCCCGAGGAGATCTCGCCCGCGTACGTCTTCCTGGCCGCGCCCGTCTGCTCGAGCTACATCACGGGCGAGGTACTGCCGGTCCTCGGCGGGACGGCCGGCGGCTGAGCGACGAGGCGGCCCCGGTGGCTCGGTGACGCGACGAAATCCCGAGGCTGAGCGACGCCTCACCAGGATGCGCCACCGTCGCATCCCGGCGCAGGCCCGGTCCGGCCGCGCCTTGACGCGACTCCGCGGCTCGTGGAACTTCCAGTGGTGCCGCCGCGCGCAGCCGCGACCACGCCGAACCGACACCGCGACCGAACGCCATGTGTGGCCGCTACACCTTCACGCTCACGCAGGACGAGCTCGAGCGCACTTTCGACATCGAGGTGCCGTTCCCCGTCCAGCCGCGCTACAACATCGCGCCGACGCAGCAGGTCCTCGCCCTCGTGCTCGAGGACGGCGCGCCACGCGCCCGCCTGCTGCGATGGGGCCTCGTGCCGCACTGGGCCGAGGACGTACGCATCGGCAACCGCATGATCAACGCGCGTTCCGAGTCCGTCGCGAGCAAGCCGGCGTTCCGCAATGCCTTCCAACGCCGTCGCTGCCTCATCCTTGCCGACGGGTGGTACGAGTGGAAGCGCGGGCGCGGCGCCAAGGTCCCGTACTGGATCCACCGCCGCGACCGGCGGCCTTTCGCCTTCGCGGGCCTCTGGGAGATCTGGCGCGGCGACCCGGCCGCGCCGCTCCTCTCGTGCACCATCCTCACGGCGCCGGCCGCGCCCGAGATCCGGTCGATCTACGACCGCATGCCCGTCGTCCTCACGCCCGACCAGGGCACGCGCTGGCTCGACCCCGCCGCCACGCCCGCAGCGCTCGCCGAGTTGTTCCATCCGGATGGCACGGCGCTCGAGGCGCACGCCGTCTCGCCGCTCGTCAACGCGCCGGTCAACGACCTGCCCGAGTGCATCGAGCCGGCTGCGCCCGACGGCGATGCCGACGCATGATGCCGGCTCCGCCCGAACCCGGCGCGTTCGCGGGCCTGGCGGCGCACATCCTGCGCATCAACACGCACATGTCAATCCATTACTATGGCGTTAGATAACCCAATACACCTAACGTGCATTCGAGACAAGACACACCGAGCGATCCATCCGCGGGTCCGGCGCCGCTCGCCCGCGTACGGCGACCGCGCGCGGCGCGGCGCATAGTCTGACTTGAGTTCGCATGGACCGGTCATCGTTACTGCGCGGGAACGGGAGCGGCGGCTACGCCGCCTGGAGCGGGAACGTTTACGTTTGCGGGGACGGGTGGGCGCCCACGTTTACCGTAAACGTAAACGTTCCCGCTCCCGCTCCCGTTCCCGCTCCGAGGGGTCGCCCCGAATCACGCACGGTCCATGCGAACTCGATCTGACCCGTACTGACGAACGGGAGGGGATTTGATGGAGACCCGACGCATCGGATCGCTCACGGTATCGGTGGTGGGGCTCGGCTGCAACAACTTCGGTACGCGCCTGGACGCCGCTGGGACGGCGGCGGTCGTGCATGCGGCGCTCGATGCGGGCATTAACTTCTTCGACACGGCCGACACCTACGGTCAGGGCCGGAGCGAGGAGTTCCTCGGCCGCGCGCTCGGCCCGCGCCGTGAGGGCGTGGTGGTGGCCACGAAGTTCGGCATGCCGATGGACGAGCGGCGGCGCGGCGCGCGCCCCGAGTACGTGCGGCGCGCGGTGGACGACAGCCTCCGCCGCCTCGGCACCGATGTGATCGACCTGTACCAGCTCCACGAACCGGACCCGGACGTGCCGATCGAGGAGACGCTCGGCGCGCTCGATGAGTTGGTCCAGGCCGGCAAGGTGCGCGAGATCGGCTGTTCGAACTTCTCGGCGGAGCAGCTCCGCGAGGCGGAGGCGGCGGCCGCTCCCGGTGCCGCGCGCTTCGTGAGCGTCCAGAACGAGTACAGCCTGCTGCACCGCGAGCCGGAGCGAGAGGTGCTCCCCGAGTGCGAGCGCGCCGGGATCGCGTTCATCCCCTACTTCCCGCTGGCGAGCGGTCTGCTCACCGGGAAGTACCGGCGCGGCCGACCCGTTCCGGCGGGCACGCGCATCGCGGCCGGGTGGGGCGCCGGCCTCCTCACCGATCGCAACCTCGACATCGTCGAGTCGCTCATCGCCTTCGCGGAGTCGCGCGGGCACACGCTTCTCGAGCTGGCCATCTCGTGGCTCGCCGCGCAGCCGATGGTCGCCTCGGTCATTGCCGGCGCGACGTCGCCAGAGCAGGTCCGCGCCAACGCCGCGGCCGCCGGCTGGGCGTTCACTCCGGCGGAGCTCGCCGAGATCGACTCCATCGCGCCGCCGCCGGAGGGGTGAGGCGGGGCGGCGCCGACGCGGGCTGCCGCGCATCGGACGCGAACGGATGGACGCGCAGGACGCGCAACTCCGGCCGGCCGCGTGCCCCGGTCACGCCGCTCGCCGTCGCTCGGCCGCCGTCGTCAACTCCTCCGGCGGCACCGGACGCGCGTACCCCTTCAGCGCCTCCGAGTACGTCTCGAAGAGCGTCGGCGGCGCCGGGACCTTCCTGCGCGCGAGTATCTTCTTGAACTCGAGCGCGTTGACCACCGACTTCCCCTTCGCGTGATTGTTGAAGACGACGTCGACGACCTGTGTGGTACGGTCGCGCGCGATCTGCCGCGCCCGGCTGGCCCAGGGGCGGAGCTCGGCGGGTTCGTAGAGGTAGTCGTAGCGCGCGTGGCCCGCCTCCTTGCGCCACCAGTCCCGGTAGTTGCGGCCGTGGACGCGGATGTAGCCGGTTCGCGCGGTGCTCCGGGCCGAGGGCTCGATGGACTTGCTGAAGAGCGGCTGGTCGATGTTGACGAACCCGACGCCGTGCTCGGCCAGCCAACGGTAGAACTCGGGCTCGTTCCAACTCTCGTGCCGGACTTCGACGACGAGCGGGTACTTCCGGAACGCGCGAACGAGATCCGAGAGCCACTCGCGGCTGCTCTCCTCGTTCTTGAACGACCACGGGAACTGGATCAGCACCGCGCCGAGTTTGCCGGCCTCGTGGAGCGGATCGAAGCCGTCGCGTACCTTGCGCACATCCGCCAGCGTCCACGCCTCATCCCGTTCGTGCGTGAAGCGCCGCCACAGCTTGGCCGTGTAGCGGAAGTCGTCCACCCCCTCGACGCGCTGGGCCCAGCGCTCGGCCACCTCCGCCCGCGCCGGCCGGTAGAACGTCGAGTTGATCTCGATCAGATCCAGATAACACGCCAGGTAGCGCACGGGGTCGAACCCGCGCGGCTTCCGTTCCGGATAAACCGTTCCCTTCCAGTCGCGGTAGTCCCAGCCGGCCACACCGACGTGGATCGGGCTCTGTCGCGCTGCGGGCATCTCGCGCTCCGCGGATGGGGGTCCATGCGTCGATCGGAGCCGGGCTCCACCGGGTCCGGTGGCGCGAGGAACGTGCCGCGGAGGTGTCAGGATCCCGCCGCGTCGACGCGTGGGCGGACGGAGCACCGGACTTCGACGGTCATCGGCGTGTAGACGCCGGCGGTCAGGACCCCGGCCGCCAGATTGAGGAAAGAGAGTCGCGTCTCGACCGCCGCCACCCCGTTCCGGCACGTCCCGGTCATGTCCACTTCGGGCCCGATCAAGCCGAACGCCCATCCGTGCGCCCACCGGGTCCGGTGGACCGTCGGGCCGGCGTCGAGATCGGTCACCACGCGCGCCGGGTAGAGTGCGCACCCCGCCGCCAGCGCCGCCGTGGCGCCAGTAGCGACCGCGGCGCGGAGCCGTCGGACCATACCCATCATCGCCTCCTCTTCTCGGGGGCCGCTGTGCATGATAGCATGGTAACACAGGGGTGCCACAGACTCGAACGCGCCGCAGCGGCGGGCGCGGCCGGCCGGGCGGCCGTGCGCAGCGGCCGTTGCCATCACGGGTTCAAAGAGGAACGCGCCCTTCCGGCCAGCGGCCGAAAAGGCGCGTCATCATGCGGAAGCGGAGGGCCCGGGACTCGAACCCGGAAGCGCTTGCGCGCGGCGGTTTTCAAGACCGCTGCCTTACCAATTAGGTCTAGCCCTCCCGTGTGCGGCCGCGGCGCCCTGCGCGGACCGTTTCGACCGCCCCGGCATCGGGTGCGGCGTGGCGGCCCGCCGGCGGCGTGCGCACGCCGTTTTACCCCCGGCCGCCGGATAAGATCGCGGAATCCGTCGCCGCACGCCACCCGCGTGCCGGCGGAGTGGCGGGGATGGAGGGGCGGGGCCCTGCGGCCGCCGCCCCTCGTCGCGCATCCCGGAGCGCGCCGGGCTCACCGTCGCTGCTTCCGCCACGACGGGCCGCCTGGCCGCCGGGCTCGCGTCGGATCAGTAATAGACCACGGCGGCCGATGCCTCGCCTTCCGAGCCGCGCTTCGCGCCGCCGAGCACCAGGACGTGGCCGTTGCCGAGCCCGTCGATGAAGGTGATGGCGGCCTGGTTGTAGAGGTCGTAGCCCAGAAGAGTGCCGATGGTGTTCACGCCGGTCGCGCCGTTCCAGCTCTCGACCCGTCCATCGCTCTGGAGGCTTCCGTAGATGTTCTCGCTGGAGCCGGCCTGCCCCGCGTAGACCCCGGAGGTCACGAACAGCGAGCCGCCGGCGAAGACGGTGCTGTGCTTGCTGCGCCCCTTGCCCATCGCGGCGGTGGCGGTCCAGCCGTCGGCGGACAGGCCGCCGGTGCGGAGGTCGATGCGCGCCATGTAGACATCGGCGAGCTCGCCGCCGCTGGTCGTCGCCTGCTCGGGCGGCACCGCCGTCGCGGAGTCGCCGCCGACCAGGTAGAGGAACGGGCCGAAGTTGAGCAGTGACGACGACGCGGCTGCGACGGGCACGGCGGCGTCCAGCGCCTCCCAGGAGCCGAGCGTTCCGTCGGGGTTGATCGCCGCGCGGTAGACGGTGGCCACGGGTGCGCCGTCCGCGCCGACGCCGCCCGCGACGTAGATGAACCCGCGGAACAGCACGGCACTGGCGGAGCGGAGCGCCTGCGGCAGCGGCTGCGTCTCGGTCCAGCCGGTCACCTCGCCCGTCAGATCCACGTGGCCGACGAAGACGTTCGCGACCACGGTCCCCTCGGCGTCCTCTCCGCCCAGGACGTAGAGGTACGCGGCGGTCGTCGTCGTATCGAGCGCCGCGGTGTAGCCCGTCGCGGCGGCCGCGGCGTGGTAGGCGCGGGGCGCCGGGAGCGAGGCGACGGCACTCCAGCCGGCGCCCAGTGCGCCGGACGCCTCGACGGCCGCGCGGTAGACGACGTCCGTGGCCGCGCCAAGGGTGTCCGCGCCGGCCAGGGCGAAGACGTAGTTGGCGGGTGCGGCCCCTTCCTCGACAGGGACGAACACCGCGCCCAGCCCCTGGAGCGGTTGCGGCAGCGCCGTGGTCTCCGTCCACTCGATGGTGCTGGGGCTGAACGCGCCGGTCTGGATCAGCCGGAACGCGATCGAGTCGCTCGCGCCGAGCGCGGTCTCGACCCACACGTGTGAGGTGTCGCTCACCCCCTGCGGGACGGTCGTGACGATGAATCCATCGGTCCAGTCGGTCGCCGGCTCCGCGATCGCGGCCTCCAGCACCGTGCCGTCGCTGTTGCGGAAGAACACCGCGCCCCCGCTCGCCGCGAGGTCATCGCCGAAACCCGAGCCCTCGATGATGATCGTCATGCCGGGAAGCCCGGTCGGCTTGGATACGCCGTTGATGCGATCCACGGATGGCGCGACGGCGGTGAACGCGGCCGCGAGCGTATCCGCGCCCCCGTCCGGGTTCGTCACCCGGATATCGTAGGTCGATCCCGCCATGAGACCGGCGGGCGCGAACGCGAACAGCGCGCCGTCCTCGAGGTCGACGGAATCGGAGGCGAGATCATCGAACGACACCGTCGCGCCCGCGACGAATCCGGTCCCATCGATCCGGACCTCGGTCCCGATGGTCCCCGTCGCGGGGCTGGCGCCCGTCAGCACCGGGGGCGGCGTGTCGGGCCCGGACGGCTCATCGCCGCCACACGCCGCGAATGCCAGGGTCACGGTCAGTCCAAGCGCGAGCAAGTGCTTCATCGCACCAACTCCTTCAGGAATGGTTGTGACCGGGGAGGCGGGAGATCGTGCAATACACGAACGCCTCGCCCGCCCCGTCACATCCCGTGGCCCCGTCGCCCCTCAGCCCCAGCGCGAGAGCCGTTCACCCGTGGGTTCGGCGCCGCGCGGCCGCTCGCTGCACTCGGTTCGCGGACGCGTACGACTCCGAAGTGACGCCGCAGCCGCCCCAGCCCAGCCCCAGCCCCAACCCTAGCCCTAGCCTGGCGGCGAAGGCGCCCACCGGAACCCGCGCCCTCCCCCCGTGTACGCCGCACCTTTCGTGTAGGGTCGGCTCGGCCGGCCGCTCCACGCGCCGAGGACGGGCACGTAGCGCCGCCGCCCTCACCGGGCGCCTGGCGAGACCCCGAACCGACAGTGATGCGAAGCGAATCGAGCGGACGATCACACATCCGGGCGCTGGACGGATTGCGGGGGATCGCGATCCTGTGGGTGCTCCTGCTCCATTTCCTGCGCCTCGACCCGGCGGCGGGCGCGGTGGACGCCTTCTACTGGCGGCTCGCGCAGACCGGCCGGATGGGCGTGGACCTGTTCTTCGTCCTTTCCGGTTTCCTCATCACCCGGATCCTGCTCGCGACCCGCGAGCAGCGCGGCTATTTCCGGACGTTCTACGCGCGTCGCGCGCTGCGGATCTTCCCCCTCTACTACCTGGCGGTCGGCCTGGCCGTCGTCGCGCTGCCGGCGCTCCTCGGCGTGACGCCGGGGCTCGAGGCGGTGCGTAAGCACCAGCCGTGGTTCTGGCTCTACGGCACGAACTATCTGGTGGCGCGGAGCGGCTGGGGCGCGCTCGGCGACCTGAGCCATTTCTGGTCGCTCGCCGTCGAGGAGCAGTTCTATCTGCTCTGGCCGCTCGCGGTGTTCTGGCTCGGCCGGAGTCGGCTCACGCTGGCGACCGCCGCGCTGCTCATCGCCGCGCCGGCCATCCGGATGGCCGCACTGCTTTCGGGGACGAGCGGCGAGGCCGTCTACGTCGCCACGCACCTGCGATTCGACGGCCTCGGCCTGGGCGCGCTCCTCGCGCTGATCCCCGCGACGGCGGCGCGGTCGGCGCGCTACCGCCGCGCGGCGGCGATGCTCCTGCTCGCCGGCGCGACGGCCGAACTCGGCCTGCTCCTCGCGGCCGCGCACCCGGCGGGACTCTGGACCGTGGCCATCAAGCACACGCTCGTCCCGCTCTGGTGCGCCGCGCTGCTGTACCTCGCGGTGACCGGCCGACCGGGATCGCCGCTGCGGCGCTTCCTCGAGGCCCGGTGGCTGCGGTCCGTCGGGAAATACAGCTACGCGGTGTACGTCTTCCACGTGTCGACGCGGGATCTGCTGGTGCGCGCCGGGCTCTCCATCGACGCGTTCCCGACCGTCGCCGGGTCGTACCTGCCCGGGCAGATGGTCTTCAACCTGGTCGCGGGCGCCGCCGCGTTCCTCGTCGCGTGGGCGAGCTGGCACCTCTTCGAGAAGCGGATCCTCGCGCTGAAGCGCTTCTTCCCCTACGAGGCGAGGCGCGCGCGAGGCGGCACCGAGGCACCGGAGCGGGCGCCGCACGACGCGCGTGCCGACGCCCGGCTCCGCGAAGCCCCGGCCGGATAGCGGCGCGGGCGCGGCCGCGGCCCGCGCCGGCTACTGCCGCACCGCGATTTCCGCCTCCCGCGTTCGATGTCGCGGAACAGCTCTGCGAGCCGGACGAACTCCGCGCGGCAGCCCTCGACGTCCGATCCCAGCGCGCCGCGCGCCATCGCGATCACGTCGTCGATCGGCGGACGTCCACGGGCTGAGGAGCGAGGCGGGCGCGGCCCCCGGGCCGGCGCCCGCGCTCGCCCCCGCCGTCTACCGCCGTGCCTCGAACACGCGGTTGAACGGCGTCTCGGTCGCGCGGCGGATGCGGGTGAAGCCGGCCTCGCGCAGGATCGCGGCGATCGCGCTGTCCGGCGCGATCGTGCCGAGCACGGTCTTGCCGCCCGCCAGCGCGTTCGGCGTGCAGCACAGCACCGAGCAGCCGGAGAAGACGCGACCCACCGGGTTCAGGTTCTCCTCCACCGTCTCGCCCGCCATCGGCTCGACGATCATGACCGTGCCGTCCGGCGCGAGGTTCTCGTACGCGCGGCGCGCCGCGGCCGACGGGTCCGGCAGGTCGTGGAAGCAGTCGAAGAACGCGACGAGGTCGTAGCCCGCGGCCGGCGCGGGCGCGGGCGCGAAGCCGTTCGCGGGCGCGACGTCGAACGCCACGCGCTCCCCCGCGGCCGAGCCGCGGGCCAGCCCGCGGGCGCGCTCGATCGAGGGCGCGTGCAGGTCGTAGCCGTGGAAGCGCGAGCGCGGGAACGCCTGGGCCATGATGAGCGTGGACGCGCCCCAGCCGCAGCCCACGTCCGCCACGACGCCGCCCGCCTCGAGCTTCTCGCGCACGCCGTCCAGCGCCGGGATCCAGTGGTCCACCAGGTCGCGCAGGTAGCCGGCGCGGAAGAAGCGGTACGTCCCCTCGAACAGGTCGTGGTGGTGCTCGCCCCAGCCCATCCCCTTGCCCGCCCGGAAGTCCTCGACGATGCGCTCGGTCGCATCCAGCATCGCGCGCGCGACCTGGAACCCGCCCACGGCGAAGAACGGGCCGGTCTCGTCCGCGAGCGCGAGCGCTTGCTCGGCCGGCAGCGTGTAGCGGCCGGTTGCCGGGTCGTATTCGAGGTAGCCGCCCGCGGCCTGGTTCACGAGCCACTCGCGCACATAGCGCTCGACCGTGCCCGTGCGCTTCGCCAGCTCCTCGGACGTGAGCGGCCCGCTCTCCGCGAGCGCGCGGTACAGCCCGAGCCGGTCGCCGATGATGGCCAGCGCCGTGCCGAACGTGGAGCCGAGGTCGGCCACGACCTTGCCGAGGAACGCCTGGAGCTTCTCCGGGTCCATCGTCACGGCCGGGTTGCGGGTTGTGGTGGTCGCCATGGTTCTCCCTCCGGGGTGTCGGGTGTGTCGCAGCCCGCGCCGTACCGGCGCGGTCCTGAACTCGCCCGAACGATGCAACCCGGGGCGGGATGCCCGGCACGGGGAAATCACGGGGAAACGACGGGGGCGGTACGGGGATTTACCGCGGCCCTGCTCCGGCGGTCGCGGGGACGTCTGCTACTCCGTGGCGGCCAGCCCCTTCTCGACCGCCCACGCCGCGAGCTGCGCGCGCGAGCGGAAACCGAGCTTGCCGAGCCCGTTGGCGACGTAGTCCTCGACGGTGCGCTCGCCGATCCTCAGCGCGCGCGCGATGGCGCGATTCGTCTTGCCCTGGGCGACGAGCGCCGCGACCTCGCGCTCGCGCTTCGTCAGCCCGCCGAACGCCGCCTTCGCCGCGGCGCGCGGGGAGACCGGGACCGCGGGCGGAACGAGG
The DNA here is from genome assembly GCA_036381495.1 of Longimicrobiales bacterium. Lineage (GTDB taxonomy): Bacteria > Gemmatimonadota > Gemmatimonadetes > Longimicrobiales > RSA9 > DASVCS01. The sequence continues at coordinate 73,363 of DASVCS010000057.1, read as the reverse complement.
GCCGCGGCCTTACGCAGGAACGTGGCGCGGGCCTCGGGATCGGGCGCCGCGGCGGCCAGGCCGTCGATGATGGAGCGCGCCCGCCCGAGCGCCGCGCGCGCGTCCGCGTGGCGGCGGGCCCGGCGCAGCCACCGCCCGTGCAGCGCGTCGATGCGCCACAGCAGCGGGAGCGCGTCCTGCGCGGCGGCGCCCGCCCGCGCGGCCGCGAGCGCGGCCTCCGCCTCGCGCATCCGGCCGAGGACGGCGAGCGCTTCCGCGCGGAGCAGCGCGAGGCGAGGCATCGCCCGCCTGGCATCCTCCAGGGGCCGCGGTCCGTCGTCACGGCCCAGGAGCGCGTCCAGGATCTCGAGCGCACCGTCCGGCTCCCCGCGCGCGAGCGCGAGTTCGGCCCGCGAGGCCAGGAGCTGCCGGCCCGCGAGCGTGCGCGCGGCGGGGTCCGCCGCCCGCGTCGGCGACCCGGCGGCCGTGGCGCCGCCCGGATCGTCGCCCAGGACCTCGGCCGCGCGGTCGAGGTCGCCGACGCGGACGCACGCGAGCCCGAGCCACGCGGCCGCGAAGCGCAGCCAGATCCTGGAGCCGACCTCGTGCGCGAGCGCGTACGCCCGCTCCATGTGCTCACGCGCGCCGGCCGCGGAGAGCAGCCCGAGATGGACCAGCCCGAGCGCGCAGCGCGCACTGCACTGCCATTGCAGGTGCCCGAGCGCCTCCGCGATCGCGAGCGCCTCCGCCGCGAGCCCGTGCGCCGGCAGGAACTCGCCACGCCACGCCAGCGCACCCGCGACCTGCACCAGGGCGAACGCCTCGCCCGCGCGCCAGCCGATCTCCCGCGCGGCCTGCACCGGCAACGCCTCCGGCGCCGCGGCGGCGATCCCGGCGGAGTCGACCGGCGCCGCGACGGAAGACATGAACGCCGGCCCGCACGCCACGCGCATCGCCAGCGCGTTGGCCAGTCGGCGCCGGTCATCCAGCTCGCGGAACAGCGCGATCGCGCGCTCGTAATGCGCCGCGGCCGCGGCGAGTTCGCCACTGTTGTAGTGGGCGAGCGCGATCAGGTCCACCGTCTCGGCAATGCCGCGGCGGTCCCCCGCCGCCTCGAAGATGGCCAGCGCCTCGGCATGGTGGCGCAGCGCGGCGTGCGGCTCGTCCACGTTCAGGTGCCAGTTGCCCACGCGGTTCAGACTGCGTGCGACGAGCACCCGGTCTTCCAGCCCGCGCGCGAGTGCGAGTGCCTCGCGGAACAGGATCGCGGTGCGCGCGTAGTCGCGCGACGCCCAGACGCGGCCGATGGCGACCAGCGCGTCCCATTCGGCGCGGCGGTCGCCGGCGGCGCGCGCGCGGCCGAGCGCGGAATCGAAGTCCGCGCGCGCCCGATCGAGTTCGCCCAGCGTCTCCCAGGCGCGGCCGCGCGCCAGGTGCAGCCCCGCCGAGGGCTCGACACCGGCGCGGCGGGCCGCCTCGAACGCGCGAACGAGGTGCGCGAGCGCCTCGGCCGGCGCGTGCACCGCGAACGCGCGCTCGCCCGCCCGGCGCCCGAACTCGAGCGCGCGCTCCCACTCGCCCGCCTCGAACGTGTGGTGCGCCAGGTCCTCCACGCGCGCGCCGGCATCCGCGCCGTGCACCGCCTCGATCGCCGCCGCGACGCGCCCGTGCAGGGCCGCGCGCTCGCGCGCGAGCAGGCCCGCGTACACCGCCTCGCGCGTGAGCGCGTGCCGGAACGCGAACAGCTCCGCCGACTCCTCGACAACGAGCTGCTCGGCGATCAGCCGCTCGATGTGGCGGAGCAGCCCGGCGGCATCGTGTCCCGTCAGCTCCCTCAGGACCGCGAAATCGAAGCGCCGCCCCGCCACGGCCGCCACCGCTGCGACCCTGCGCGCCGGCTCGTCCAGCCGGTCGAGGCGCCGGCGTACCGCATCCGTCGCGCTGCGAGGGACCGGCACGCGCCCGAGCACGTCCGCCGGCGCGTCCTCATCGTCGCCGAGCCGGCCCGCCGCCGCCAGCGAGCCCAGCACCTCCTCGACGAAGAACGGGTTGCCGTCGGTCCAGCGGTGGATACGCTCGACCAGGCCGATGCGGGCGGCGGTCCCGCCGCCGAGGATCGCCTCGACCATGGCCGCGACCTCGTCGCGCGAGAGCCGCCCGAGCGCCAGCTCGGCCGCGGTGCGGACGCGATCGAGCCCGGCAAGGAAGCGCGCGAGCTGCGGGCCGACCTCGTCGCTCCGGTACGTCACCGCCAGCACGATCGGGTGCGCAGGAATGAGGCGGGCGAGGTGCAGGATCAGATCGTGCGAGCTACCGTCAGCCCAGTGCACGTCCTCGAGCACGACGAGCAGCGGCTGTGTTCCGGCGAGCCGCACGAACATGCGGGCCGCCGCATGCGCGACGCGCTGCTCGTCCAGGTCCGTGTCGATGCGGGCGCCCTCCACGCCGTCCGGGAATACGGCGGCGAGGTCCGGCGCCAGCGCGAGCAGCTCGGGCGCGGCGGGCTCCAGCACGTGATGCGCGACGGCCGGCGAGTGCGCCAGTGCGAACGTCCGCGCCAGGTCCAGGAGCGGCGCGTACGGCAGCGACCGGTCCGTCTCGAAGCACGTGCCCTGGAGAACCAGGAACCTGCGCTCCCGCGCTTCCGCCGCCGCGGCCGACACCAGCCGCGACTTGCCGATCCCCGCCTCGCCCGAGACGAGCACCACTCCGCCCGCGCCCCCCGCCGCGCGTTCGAGCACCCCCGCGAACGCGGCCAGGTGCGCCGCACGGCCGACGAGAACCGGGGAGACGAACGAGTGGAGCATCGGCAAACCGAGGGGTGCAACGCAGCACCGGAGGAAACGTGGCGCACCGTCGATGCCTAATCTAGCGCATCAGGCGCGCCACGTGCGAGGGGCGCGGCCGGCGGAGCCGGCTCGCGACGCCACCGCCCGATCGCCGCGCCCCCTCGCCGGCTACTGTCGCGCCGCGATCTCCGCCTCCCCGCGCTCGATGTCGCGGAAGAGTTCCGCGAGCCGGACGAACTCCGCGCGGTACCCCTCGACGTCCGGTCCCAGCGCGCCGCGCGCCATCGCGATCACGTCGTCGGTCGTCAGCGCGCCGCTGTATTCCGAATCGCGCAGCAGCATGCCGAATCCGGCGACCGCCGCGGCGAAGGTGAAGTCGGCCGACGGCTCGTCGTCGCCGTCCAGGATCGGCCGCTCGAGGAGGCGGCTCTTCGTTCCCGTCGGCGTCTTGTAGCGGATCTTCACGTACGCCAGCTCCTCGCCGCCGGCCGCCGGCGCCGGACGCGTCGGGGTCTGGTAGCGGAGCGAGTCGACGCCGCGGATCTCGACATCGGTCTCGATGCCGACCGGGATCACCTCGTAGAGCGCCGTCACGGAGTGGCCCGCGCCCAGCTCCCCGGCATCCTTCGTGTCATCGTTGAAGTCCTCGGCCGCCAGGAGCCGGTTCTCGTAGCCGATCAGGCGGTAGGCCAGGACGCGCGCCGGGTTGAACTCGACCTGGAGCTTCACGTCCTTCGCCACGGTGAGCAGCGTCCCGCCCATCTCGCTCACCAGCACCTTGCGCGCCTCGAGCTCGTTGTCGATGTACGCGTAGTTGCCGTTCCCGTGGTCGGCGAGCTTCTCCATCTTCGAGTCCTTCAGGTTGCCGGTCCCGAAGCCGAGCACGGTCAGGAACGTGCCCTGCCGGCGCTTTTCCTCGATCAGGCGCACCATCTCGGCATCGCTCGACACGCCGATGTTGAAGTCGCCGTCGGTGGCGAGGATGACGCGGTTGTTGCCGCCCTCGATGTGGTTGCGGCGCGCCACGTCGTAGGCGAGGCGGATCCCGGCGCCGCCAGCGGTCGAGCCGCCCGCCTCGAGGCGATCGATCGCATCCATGATCTTCATCTTCTCGTCGCCCGGCGTCGAGGGGAGCACGAGTCCGGCCGCACCGGCGTAGACGACGATCGCCACGCGGTCCTGCGGGCGCAACTCGTTCACCAGCAGCCGCATGGACTGCTTGACGAGCGGCAGCTTGTTCGCCGGCCGCATCGAGCCGGAGACGTCGAGCAGGAAGACGAGGTTGCTGGGCGGCAGCTCCTCGAGCGCCACGTCCTCGGTGTGCAGCCCGATGCGCACCAGGCGGTGCGCCGGCCGCCACGGCGCGCTCGCGACCTCGGTCGTGATCGAGAACGGCGCGTCACCCTTCGGCTCCGGGTAGGCGTACGGGAAGTAGTTGATCATCTCCTCGATGCGCACCGCATCCTTGGGCGGCCGCCGGCCGTCGAGGAGGAAGCGCCGGATGTTGCCGTACGACGCGCGGTCGACGTCGATCGAGAAGGTCGAGAGCGGGTTGCGCGCGGCCGCGAGGAACGGGTTCTCCTCGATCAGGTCGTACGACTCCGTGTTCCAGCCGGGCGGCAGGTTCGGGTTCGGCGCGGCGTGCGGCGCGGCGCCCGCCCGCAGCGCGGCCGAGCGGAAGCCCATCGGTGACACCGGCACCGATCCGATGCTCGCCGTGAGCCGGCGCCGGGCAGCTTCCGCCTCCACCCGCCGCCGCTGGTACTCCACCTGCCGCCGGGCCGACTGCATCGACGCGTCCTCCGCCTTCGGCTGCGCCGCATCCGTCACGGTCACGGCATCGAATGCGATCGCCGTCGCGCGCAGCCGCAGCTCCGTGCGGATGGTGTCCGCGGTGACCCGCACGGTCGCCTCGGCGCGCCCGTAGCCGAGGAGCGTGGCCACCAGGACCACCTCCCGGTTGCGGAACTCCGCCGCCGGGACCGCGAACCGATAGCGGCCATCCGCATCGGTCAGCGCGCCGTACCGCGTAGCCTCGATCGTGACCTGCGCGCCGCGCAGCGACTCGCCGCTCCCGGCGTCCACGACCCGGCCCGTGAACACGATGTCGAACGCGGAGGGACCCCGCGCCGGCGTCGCCGAGAACGCCGAGAGCAGGACGACGACACTGCCCACGAGGATCTTGCGCATAACGAACTCCTTGCACGAGGATGGTCCGCCGCCACCGGCGGCCCTACCCTGGTGACGAACCAGATCCCCGGGCTTGCACACGCGTCCGGCTGGTCCGTTGGGAGCGGTCGCGTTGGAGTCGGTCGGGCTGGAGCTGGTTCGACGCGCGTCGGGCGCGCGCGTGCCGGTCGGCTGGCCGGCAGGCCAACCCGTCTGCGAGTAGCGGGCACTCAGCCCGCCGCCAGTACCTCGATGGGATCACCCACCCGCAGCGTGCCCGTGTCGCGATGGATCAGGTTCTGACCGAACAGGACGCCGCTCCCCTTGCGGCGATAGGTCGCGAGCGTCCGCAACGGCTCGACGCCGCGCTCGCCCGTCGCCTGGTCCGTGGTCGTGATCACGCAGCGGGCGCACGGCTTGACCACGTCCATCGGGATCGAGCCGACCCTGACGCGCTTCCACGTGTCCTCGGCGTGGGCCGCGGCGGCGCCCCGGACGATGAGGTTCGGCCGGAACCGGTTCATGGGGAGCGGCTCGGCGAGTCGCGCGTTGAGACCGTCGAGCGACTCCTCGGAGAGCAGCAGGAACGGGTAGGCGTCCGGGAACGCGATCGGAACGCCCGCGCCCGCCGGTGGCGGCCGCGTGCATCGTTCCGCCCCGTCCGGCCGAAAGACCAGGCGACACGGCGTGCCGAGCACTTCGCTGAGCCACCGGTCCGCCTCATCGCTCACCGGCGTGGCCCGGACCCGGTCGTGCCAGATCCGGACGTCCAGTGACCCCGCCGCGCGCGGCGGCGCGGTCGGTAGACGCAGCGGCGCCGCTCCCGGCGCACGCAGCTCGAGGACGCCGTCGGCCAGCGCGACCCCGATGAGCGCCATCCGCGGATGCTCGCGCTGCGTCATGCAATCGCCCGCGCGATCCACGACCATCCAGCGGCGGTCGTAGCGCAGCCCGAACCGATCCACCTCCCAGCGGCTCACCTCGATCCCGGCCGCCGACTTCACCGGATAGATGCGGATGCCCGAGAGGGCGAGCCGCGCGCCACCATCCGTCCTTGCTCCCGCCGCCACAGCCGCCGATCCCGTCGACATCAATGCTCCCGCTCCGTTTCGCGCCCCCGGCCTCCGCCGAGCAAGGCGCGTGAATAACGAACCCGCGACAACCTGGGACGCCACGGGCCATCCGGAAAGAGGGTCGGCCACGATGCCGCCGCGCCCGCTCGCCCTCCCGTGCGCGAGCGCGAGCGCGAGCGGGTGCGGGCGCGCCGCCCACTCCCGTTCCCGGCCGCCCCCATCCCGTAAACGTAAACGTAAACGTTCCCGCTCCCGCTCCCGTTCCCGGCACTCCCCATCCCCATCCCGCCCAACGCGCACCGACCAAAGCCTTGCGGTCGCATCGGCTACGCCGTATCGTCCGGAGCGCCAACCGCAACGAGCATCACCGGCCCGGCCGCGCCCGTGCGGCGGGATGCCACGTCGGCGCTCGTCGTCACGTCACTTCTGTAGGAGGAGACTCCGATGCGTCCACGCCTCGCGGCCGCGCTCGGCGCCTGCCTGCTGTACGCCACCCCGGCCGCCGCCCAGATCGCCGAGAAGGCCGCACCCGCCGTCCCGCAGACCTTCGACTGGTGGGAAGCCGCCGGCGTGCCGTCCACGACTCCGTGGGGTCAACCGATCGACGTCGCGAGCACGGAGCGGATCCGCTCGTGGACCACGATGCCCGAGTACACGAACCCGCTCGTCGATCATCTGATCGAGGACCCCGTGGTCGTCTCGCCCACCGACCATTTCGGCGAACCGATCGGCGCGCCGGGCGTGCTCCACAAGGTCGATGAGATCTACGGCTACTTCGAGGCGCTCGCCGCCAGCTCGCCACGCGTGAACTTCCAGCGGCTGGGCGAGACGGAGGAGGGGAACCACTTCGCGCTGGTGCAGGTCGGCAGCGAGGAGAACCTCGCGCGGCTCGAGGCGATCAAGGCGGGGCTCAACACGCTCGCCGATCCCCGCGGCGTCTCGGAGGGCGATGCGCGCCGGCTGATCGACGAGCTGCCCGCCGTCTACACCATCATCGCCGGCCTCCACTCGACCGAGACGGGCCCCTCCGAGATGGTCATGGAGCTGGCCTACCGGCTGGCGGTCTCGGACGCGCCCATGATCCGCGCGATCCGCGATAACGTCGTCGTCTTCATCGTCCCGGTCGCCGAGGTCGACGGCCGCAACCGCGTCGTCGACTGGCACCGGCGCTACAACCGCGATGTCTACGACGCCGACGACCGCGTTCCCGGGCCGCCCTACTGGGGCAAGTACATCTTCCACGACAACAACCGCGACGGGCTCCAGATGGCGTCGCGGCTGACGCAGGAGATCGTCTCGCTCTTCCTCGACTGGCGGTTCCCCATCATCCACGACCTCCACGAGTCCGTGCCGTACATGTACATCTCGACCGGGACCGGACCGTACAACCCGGCCATCGATCCGATCACGGTGAGCGAGTGGCAGTGGTACGCGAATTACGAAGTGACGGCACTGACGGCGGAGGGAATGCCCGGCGTCTGGACGCACGGGTTCTACGACGGCTGGTACCCGGGCTACCTCATCTGGGTCGCCGGCAACGACCACAACGCGATGGGCCGCTTCTACGAGACGTTCGGCAACAGCATCCCGAACACCATGGAGCGCACCGTGGGCCGGCAGACGTCCGTCGAGTGGTACCGGCCGAACCCGCCGCGCGACACCACGCTCTGGTCGCTGCGCAACAACACGAACTACATGGAGACCGGCGTCCTCGAGGCGCTGCACCTGACGGCCACGAACAAGGAACGGATCCTCGAACAGTACTGGACCAAGGCGCGGAACGCGCTCGAGAAGGGGCGCACCCGGAAGCCCTTCGCCTATGTGGTTCCGGCCGACCAGCCGCGGAAGGCGGATGTGGCGTACATGCTCGACCTGCTCCGCCGCCACGGCATCGAGCTGAACCGCGCGGAAGAGGACGCCGCGTACGGCGATGTCGAGGTCCACGAGGGCGACTACGTGATCCGCATGGACCAGCCCTCGCGCAACTTCATCCTGACGCTCATGAGCGTTCAGGATTTCCCGGAGGACGCGCCCACGCCGTACGATGACGTGGCGTGGACGTTCCCGCTCTTCTTCAACGTGACGGTCGAGGCCGTGGACACGGCGGCCGTGCAGTCGCTCGACATGGCGCCCGTCACCGATCCGATCCGCATTGCGGGCGAGGTGCGTGGCGAGGATGACCCCGCGGCGTGGGCCGTCGTGCCGCAGGCGTCCGCGCACGCGATCGTCGCGCGTTACGCCCTCCGGGACGTCCCCATGGATGCGGCCGAGACGCAGATCGTCGTCGACGAGGACACGATCCCGCCGGGCGCGTGGCTCATCGATCCGGACGTGCTCCCGGCCGAGCGTGCGCGTGCGTGGGCCGAGCGGTACGGCCTCGAGCTCGTCGGCCTCGAGGAGGATGCCATCGCCGACGTCCCGCGCCACGCACTCGACCTGCCCCGCATCGCGATCCTCCACACCTGGCGCTCGACGCAGGACGAGGGGTGGGTCCGCTACGCCTTCGACCGGCTCGGCATCCCCTACACCTACATCGCCGAGGACCGCCTGGCGGGCGCCACGCTGCGCGACCGCTTCGATGTGATCCTCTTCCCGAACCAGGGCGGCAGCGCGAAGTCCATCTTCGAGGGCGTCGACCCGAAGTACAGCCCGCTCCCGTACACCCGCACGCCGGAGTACCCGTCGCTCGGGTTTCCCGACTCGACGGACGACATGACCGGCGGGATGGGGTACGAAGGCCTCGCCGCGTTGCGCGACTTCATCCACGCGGGGGGCACTTTCATCGCGCTCGGCTCGGCGAGCGCCTTCGCCGCCGAGTTCGGACTCGTCCGTCACGTCTCGACTCGCGACCCCAACGGGCTGTTCGTCCCCGGCTCGATCGTCCGCGGCGTCGTCGCGCAGCGGAAACACCCGCTCGTCTACGGCTACGCGGACGCCATCCCGCTCTACCACCGCTTCGGCCCCTACCTCGCGGTGGATGACGAGATCGAGGGGAGCGTGATCGTCCGTTACGCCGAGCGTGCATCGGACGTCCTCATGAGCGGGATGGCCAGGAACGCGCGCGGGATGGCGAGTGGCCCGGCCGTCGTCTCCGTCCCGGTCGGCAGCGGAAACGTCGTCCTCTTCGGCTTCGACCCACTGCACCGCTTCCAGACACACGGCGACTTCGCCCTCGTCTGGAACGCAATCCTGAACTGGGACGATCTCGACGTCGGGCTCGGCGCGGACGCGCCCGAGGCGACGGTCGCGGCGGAACAGCCGTGACGGCCCGGCGGTACCCGATGGGCGCAGGCGCCGCAGGCGCGGACGACCGGCGCCCCGCCATCGGGGAACTCGCGCGCCGTGGCCCTCAAGTTGCGGTGCGGGTCGGCCTTCCAATCCGGCACTCGTGAGAGGAGAGACCGTGAAGAGATCGATTGCGTGGCTCCTCGCCGCCTCTGCGCTCGCCGCTTGCTCGGAGGAGCCGAGCGCGCCGGCCGAGCAACTCTACGACTGCCTCTTCGGCAATGCGCACGGACTCGATGTCGGTCAGGTCGCCACCGCCGAGGGCGCTGCCGGGGAGGGCATCTGCGTGGCGGCGGGCGAGCAGGACGCCCAGTTCGTCTACATCCCGTTCCTCGCCCGCGGCAGCGAGGGCGCCAAGCTCTCGGTCGAGATCACGGGCGGCGGCTTCGCGCCGGTCACGGGGGCGCCCAATGCCGCCGTGGTCCCGGCCGGCGCGGCGCGGGGCGCGCTCGGGCCCGACGCACGCATCGCGCCGCCGAACGACCGCTTCCATCACGAGTTCCTGCGCCGGGAGCGCCGCGAGTTCAACACGCGCCTGCGCCCGGCGGCGGGCCCGCCGCCGGGCGGCGCCACCGGACTCTACCGCGACGTCGCACCGGCGGCGGTGCCCACGGTCGGTGAGTTGATCACGTTCAACGTCTCGACCTCCTGCGATCTGCCGGACCTGCGCACCGGCCGGGTTCGCGCGGTGACGGACCGTGCGATCATCGTCACGGACACCGCGAACCCCGATGGCGGCTTCAATGCGGATGACTTGAGCTTCTTCGGCGAGACGTTCGACACTCTCGTCGACCCCGTGGCCGCGCGGCACTTCGGCACGCCCACCGACATTGACGGGAACGGCCGCGCGATCATGTTCTTCACGCGCGCGATCAACGAGCTGAACCCGCCTGACGCGGAGTCGATCGTGCTCGGCTTCTTCTGGAACGGCGACCTCTTCCCACGCACCGAGGAGCCGCGCTTCCAGGCGTGCCCGACGAGCAACCTGGCCGAGATGTTCTACCTGCTGGCGCCGGATCCGCAGGGCGAGGTCAACGGGAACGTGGTGCCGCTCGATGCCCTGCGCCGGATCGCGGTCGGCACCATCGCGCACGAATACCAGCACCTCATCAACGCGGGCCGCCGGATGTACGTCAACAACGCGGTGCAGTTCGAGGACGTCTGGCTCAATGAGGCCCTCAGCCACATTTCCGAGGAGCTGGTCTTCTACGCCGCGTCGGGGCTCACGCCCGGCATGAATGTGGATCTCGACAAGCTGTTCGAACAGGAGCGTTACGTCGACGCGTTCAATCGCTACGTCGCGCAGAACTTCAGCCGCTACAGCCTCTACCTCGAATCGCCCGACACGGCATCGGTCGTGGGGGAGGACGCGACGCTCGAGACCCGCGGCGCGGCGTGGGCGTTCCTGCGGTACGCGGCGGATCGCGCCGGCCGCGATGATGCAGAATTCTTCTCGGCCCTCGTGAACACCGGCGCGAGCGGCGTGGCCAACCTCGGCGACGTGATCGGTGCCAACGCGCTCGAATGGATGAGTGACTGGGCCGTCTCGGTGTACGCCGATGATGCGGTGGCGGATGCGTTGCCGCAGTTCACGCAGCCGAGCTGGAATTTCCGGTCGATCCTCCCCGCGCTGCTGCAGCGGCAGGATTTCCCTCTTGCGGCCGAGCCGCTCACGCCGGGAGAGACGACGGTGGTCACGCTCCGGGGCGGCAGCGCCGCGTTCCGGACGTTCGGCGTCCGTGCCGGCCAGCGCGCGGCACTCGTGATCGATGTCGATGATGGACCGCCGCCCGACAACCTGCGCGGCTCGATCCTGCGGGTCCACTGATGCGCACGGCTCCCAACCGGAGGTCAGGAGGCCTCATGCCCGAGTCTCGATCCGCGCGCGGCCGCTCCGCGCTCGCCGCGCTCCTCGCCCTGCTCGTCGTTCCGGCCGCCGCCCGGGCGCAGGACTGCGGCATCCCCGCGCCGGAAGGCCGATTCGCCGTCCTCGGCGGCGCCGGCCTCGTCCGCCACGACTTCGGCGACGATGCCACCGGCCGCGACTTCGGCGGCGCGGGCGCATGGAACCCCGCCGGGCCGCTCGCCTTCTCCGCGGGCTACACCTTCCGCGACCTCGAAGGCACCGGCGCCGACCCGTCCGTCGTGCGCGCCGCCGCGGCCTACCGGCTGCCGGCCCTCCCGTTCATCGGCCGGCTATGCATCAAGGCCGCCGCCGGCGCGACGCGCTTCGCCGACGATGTCGACCAGACCGATGTCACCACGTTCGCCGCGCCCGTCGGCCTGGTCTTCGGCCGCTCCTTCGCCGTCGGCGCCACCGCGACCCTGACGCCCTACGTCTCGCCCCACGTCATCTTCGCGACGTCGGATTCCCGGCTCTTCGGCTTCGATCTCTCCGCGTCCGATACGGGCATCGGCGCCGAGGCAGGCGTGCAGGCGCTCTTCAGCCGCTTCATCGGCGCCGCCACGGTATGGTGGAACAACCTCGATGAGTCCCTCGGGCCGACCGCGTTTCCGCCGTTGCAGGTCGCGCTGAGGGTGGGGCTGGTGCTGTAGTATCAGGTTCGGATGGACCCTGCGTGAATCGGGGCGACAACCGGGGCGCCCGAAGGAAGCCTTCTGTTTCCACGGGAGCGGCGGCTGCGCTGCCGCTCCCGCCCCCGGCTACGGCCACGGATGACGGCGTAGCGTCTGAAGGTCCAGCGAGTCCGTCAGCACGGTGTACACGGAGTGCGGGCCGAACCCGATCAGCCGCACCTCCGCCGGGAGTTGGATCACTCCGACGAGCCGACCCTTTCGATCCACCACATCGTACCGATGACCGCGTGAATCCGCGGTAGGCGCGCGTGTGATCACGACCGCCCCATCCGGCGCCGCGAACAGGACCGGGACACGCGGGTCGGGCAGGAACGGAGGAACCGTCTCCGGCCATCCCGGCAGGATGGAGGGTTCACAGCGACGCCGGCCCCGAAACAACCGCTCGATCGCCGCGCACTTCTCGCGGCGGTCGACCTCGATGCGATCAAACGGCAGCGCCGGCCCCTGCATCCGCCGCCCGTCCGGACTGCGCCAATCCACCCGATAGGGCTCGGTCCGGGCGATCGCGACCCAGCCGTCGAGGAAGAGCAACGCCTCGTCCTGCGAAGCCAGGGGGTTGTTCCCTATGAGCGCCGGCAACAGCCCGTCACGAGCCGGAAGTCTTGTGGCTCCGCTCCTGTCGAGCGCATCGAGTTGGGCGATCGTATCGAGATGCTCCGAGGCACGCTGTCCCATGAGCAACGGCACGGAATCCGGTGCGCCCCGGCGAGCGCGAACATCGGAGCGTCGAAGCCTCCCCCTCCCAACCACCCTTCCTCGGGCGTCGAGCCCCGAGAGGTGCCTGCCGAGCAGTCTGTTCAGAACGCGATTCTCGCCGATCGTACTCACGATCAGTGGCCCGGCCAGCAGATTCCAACGCCAGGAATACGAATCGACGAACAGCGTCGAATCGGCGGGCAACGGATACAGGCGGCCGACGCCGCGGTATTCGCCCGGCCCGGGCCCGACGCGGCCGATCTCCGTCGCGGCGCCGGAGTGCCAGTCGAGAAATACGAGCCGGTCTTCGAGCGCATCGCCGACCAGGATCCCATCGCTCAACTCGCGAACAGATGTGATCTTCGTGAATTCGACGCCCGCGACCCAGTCGGGTGGGCGCAGGCGGATGCGGTGTGGCTCCTGGCCTCTTGCCGCCGTGCCCGTCGCGATTGCGGTCGCAGCCAGGAGCACCGCCCGCCGCAGATGTACGCGGGCGGGCTCGGCACGGCGGCTACACACAGTACGGCGCGCGTCTGAACCGGTCGAGGTACTCAACTCGATATCCGACACTGTCCGCCCTAATGCCGGAACACCCGCCGCCCGGTGAATACCATCGCCATCCCGTGTTCATCGGCTGCGGCGATGACCTCCGCATCGCGGATCGAGCCGCCGGGCTGAATCACGGCGCGGGCGCCGGCCTCGGCCGCGGCATCCACGCCGTCACGGAAGGGGAAGAACGCGTCGGAGGCGACGACGGCGCCGGCCAGGTCGAGGCCCTGGTCGTTCGCCTTCATCACCGCGATCCGTGACGAATCGACGCGGCTCATCTGTCCCGCCCCGATCCCGAGCGTCTGCTCGCCGCGCGCCAGCACGATGGCGTTGGATTTCACGGCGGCCACGACCCGCCAGGCGAAGCGCAGGTCGTTCCACTCCTCGGCGGTCGGCTCGCGGCGGGTGACGACGCGCCAGTCCGCCTCCGGGAACGACATCGTCATGCGCCGCTGCACGAGCAGTCCGCCGCGCACGCGCTTGTAGTCCAGCTCATCGGCCCCGGCCGGTTCGACCGGGAGCACGATCAGCCGAAGGCTCTTCCGGGCGGTCAAGACCTCGAGCGCCTCCGGGTCGAACGCCGGCGCGATGACCACCTCGAGGAAGGTGCTCGCCATGGCTTCCGCCGCCGCCGCGCCGACCGGCCGGTTGAACGCGACGACGCCGCCGAACGCGGACACGGGGTCGCACTCGAGCGCGCGGGCGTACGCATCCGCGGGGTCTTCACCCAGCGCCACGCCGCACGGCGTGGTGTGCTTGATCACGACGCACGCCGCGCGCTCCGCGTCGGACCACGCCGAAACGGCCATGACCGCCGCGTCGATGTCGAGCAGGTTGTTGAACGAGAGCTCCTTGCCGTGCAACTGCTCGAGGGCGGGGAGCGAGCCCGCCGGTGCGTCGGCTTCCGCGTAGAACGCAGCCGGCTGATCCGGGTTCTCGCCGTAGCGCAGATCCTGCACCTTCATGAGGCGCAGCGTGCGGGTGTCCGGGAACACCGCAGCCGCCGCGTCGTGCAATGCCTCCTCCGGACGGGGCGGCCCGGCCCGTTCCGCCGCGGACCGCTCCGCCAGATACGCGGCGATCGCGGCATCGTACGCGGCGGTGTGCGCGAAGACCTTGCGCGCGAGCGCGATGCGCAGCTCCATCGTCACCGCGCCCCCGCGCAGCGCATCGAGGACGCGCGGATAGTCCTCCGGGTCCACGACGGCCAGCACGGCCGCGTGGTTCTTCGCCGCCGCCCGCAGCATCGTCGGTCCGCCGATGTCGACCTGCTCCATCGCCTCCGACACCGTCGCACCCGCCGCGACGGCTTCGCGGAACGGGTACAGGTTGACGGCGACCAGATCCACGCGTTCGTAACCCTGCGCTTCGAGCGCCGCCTGATCCGCGCCGTGCCCGGCGCGCGCCAGGATCCCCGCATGGATCGCCGGGTGCAGCGTCTTGACCCGGCCATCCATGATCTCGGGATGCCCCGTCACCTCGCTCACGCCCCGCACCGGGATCCCCGCCTCGCGCAGCGCGCGCGCCGTGCCGCCCGTCGAGACCAGCTCCCAGCCCAGCTCGTGCAGCCCCCGCGCGAACTCGACCAACCCGCGCTTGTCCGAAACACTCAGTATCGCCCTCGGCATTCCTCGCTCCATGAACTCGACCGCAACCGCTCGTACCGGCCGGCGCGATCCGCACGCCGGCCGGTTCCCTACCGATCCTCATCGGGGTCCCGGCACGGCCCGAGACGCAACGGACTCAGCCGAATCCGGCATCAGAGGCCAAGGATCCGCCGGATCTCTTCGAGCGCGGGCGCCTCGGCCTCAATGACCGAAAAGGCCGCGGCCTCGCCGAGGCCGGACCACGGCCGCAGCGCCGTGCCCCCCATCACCGCGCGCGCGAGCGCCTCGACCGCGACCGGGTAGATCCGATGCTCGACTCTCAGCACCCGCGCCGCCAGCACCTCGGGCGTGTCCTCCGGCCGCACGGGGACCGGCCACTGGAAGAGGATCGGCCCCGTGTCGTACCGCTCATCGACGAAGTGCACGGTCGCACCGCTCACCCGGCACCCCGCCTCGATCACCGCACGGTGCACCCGCGCGCCGTACATCCCGCGGCCGCCGAACGCCGGCAGCAGGGACGGATGGATGTTGACCATCCGCCCCCGGAACGCTTGCACGACCGCGGCTGGCACCAGCCGCGTGTACCCCGCCAGGGCGACGAGATCGATCGCGGCGGACTCGAGCGCGGCCAGCATCTCCCGCGCGACGTCACCCGCCTCACGGGCCGTCACCGGGACCACCCGCGTCTCGATCCCCGCCTCCCGCGCGCGCGCGAGCGCGCCCGCATCCGCACGGTCGCTCACGACCAGTGCCACACGCGCGACGCCGGCCGCGACGCCGCTGAAGTGATCGAGAAGCGCCTGGAAGTTCGTGCCCCCGCCCGAGGCGAAGACTGCAATGTTCGCCGTCACGCAAAGCCGCCGGGGTAGTCCGGGACCAGGAAGGGATTCGACACCCGCTCGTGCCCCACCGTCGTCGAGGGGCCGTGGCCCGGGTAGAGGATCGTCTCGTCCGGAAGTGTCAGCACCTGCTCGCGGATCGAGCGCATGAGACGCCGGAAATCGCCCCCCGGCAGGTCCGTCCGGCCGATCGAGCCCTGGAAGATCACATCGCCCACGAACGCCACGCCCGCACCCCGGACGGCCAACACCACGTGGCCCGGCGCATGTCCGGGCGCGTGCCGGACCTCGAAGTCACACCCCGCGAGCCGGAGCGCCTCCCCGTGCGCAAGCGCCCGGTCCGGCGACGGCGGCGGCTCGATGCCGAGTCCGAACATCGCCGCCTGGTCGATCGCCCGGTCGTACAGCGCGCGCCCCTCCGGATGCAGATATACGGGCACGCCGGTCTCACGCACCAGCGCTGCCACTCCCATGATGTGGTCCACGTGCGCGTGCGTCAGCAGCACGGCTTCGAGCTCGAGGCCGCCGGCCCGCAACGTCGCGATCACCGGATCCGCCACGCCCGGGTCGATCACCACCGCCGTCTCGCTCCCCTCCGCCCGCACCAGATACGCGTTCTCGCCCATCTCGGGCGACGTGAACGCACGCACATCCAACGACATCATCGATCGAGCGCCCCCAGGATCTCATCCGTCGTCGGACACCCGCGCGCCGCGAACGCGACCTCGCCCGCCTTGTCGATCAGGTACACCGTCCGCCACACCCGCCGGTCCCCCGGGCGCGCCGCGCCATAGCTGCGCGCCACTTCCAGATCCGCGTCCACCAGGAGCGGGAAGTCCAACCCGGCCTTCTCCACGAAGCGTCGATGGCTCTCGAGTGACCCCGGGTTGACGCCGAACCGCTCGACATCCTTCGCGATGAACCGCTCGCGGTCGTCCCGCGCCGCACCGAGCTGCCGCGTGCACCCCGCCGTCTCATCTTGCGGATAGAAGAACAGACACACGTTCGAGCGGCCGCGGAACTCCGACAACGTCACCGGCGTGCCGTCCGATGCGACCAGCGTGAAGTCCGGCGCCTCGGCACCGATCCCGAGCAGCCGCGGCTCGACGTTCTCCGGCATGCGTGCCTCCCGTTCGAGGGTCTGCGCACCGCGCGCACCGACACCGCGGCGAAGATATCACCACCCGGCCACCGGGGCCACCCTGGGCGAGCGCCGGAGGCGCCCAGTGCAGCGCGACCGCCCGGGCTGGGGACCGGACAGGCTGAGAGCGGTGGTGCTGGGGATCGGACAAGCTGGGCGCGATGGGCGTGGGCGCGCGCCGCGTCCTTCGCACGCCCGATCCCGGCGCACCCAGCCCCAGCCCTAGCCCTCAACCGGCCGGCTGGAGCTCGCGACGCAACTGCCGGCAGAGCGTGTTCAACTGCTGCCGCTGCCGGTGCATCATTTCCTCGGCGACCAGCTTGAGCACGCGGATGTTGGTACGGCTCGCGTCGTCCATGTCGTCGTTGCCATCATCGAGCCGCGTCTGGAAGCGGAAGTACCGCTGTCCGCGGCGGCCGCCGTCGGTCAGCAAGCGCGCGAGCTGGTAGTCCACGGTGTCGCTCACGCCGTCGAAGACGGTGCCGAGGATCGGCTGCGCCCACTGGAGGAGGCCCCAGCCCTTGGCGTCGTCGTAGGCGATCGGCCGGACCAGCTCACCCGTGCCGAGCGAGACCAGCATCACATCGGCGCGCGGGTCGTCCGCCTTCGCCTCGGCGTACGCGCACATCGCAGGGTTGTTCGCGAAGACACCGCCATCGATGAGCGCGAAGTAATCGAGCGGGTCGTTGTTGATCACGATCCGGTGCGGCTCGAAATACGTGGGCGCGGCGGAGGTCGCGCGGGCCACATCCCGCATCAGGTAATCGTACTCCGCCTGTTCGCGCGCCCGCCGGCTGCGGAAGAAGAACGGCGTGCGGCGCTCGATCTCGTAGCTCGTCACCAGCACCTCCGTCAGCGCGTCCTTGAGCCGAGCATCCCCGAACTTCCGCTTGAGCACGCCCTCGATCCCGTCTGCCGAGTACTTCTCATCCGCCGCGTTGCCGAACGCCCGAATCCGGTGCCAGGTCGAACGACTGAAGATCTGCCCGCCCTCGCGCTCGTAGAGCTCGACAAGGTCCTGCGCGGAGTACCGCGGCTTGCCATCCGGGCCGGGCACCGTCAGCCCCAGCGCCAGGATCCCACCCGTCGATGTCCCGGCGATCAGGTGGAAAATCTCCGAGATCGGCCGATCGAGCCTCCGCTCGATCTCGGCCAGCACCATCGCGGGGATGATCCCGCGAATCCCGCCACCATCGATCGACAGCACTCGGATTCTCGTTCGGCCAGGCATGCGCGCCTCCTTGGTGGTGCGGGGCGTACGCCGCCCCGCCGGTGGTGGGTGATCGACCGCGCCGGGCGGATGCGGAGAGCCCCGGCAAATCCGATGGATCGCCGGGGCCCACCCTCGACATCGCCCAGAGCGATGCCGCAATGGTTAACGCGCCTATCGTGGCTGCGCAATACCCTTGTCGGCGGCCAGTTCCGGCCGGAACCCGCGAGCGCTGAGGCTCGTCTCCACGCGTGGGAACAGGCGCTCCGAGATTTCGGGCGCGTAACGCATCCCGACCACGCCCGCAACGGCGAGGACCAGGACGAGCATCGCGATGAGTGGTGGCGCATCGGTGAAGCCCGCGGCAGCGGCCAGCCCCGCCAACACGATGCTGAACTCGCCCCGAGGGATCAGCATCATGCCGAGCGCAAGCCGGCCACGCGGGCTCAACCCGTCGGCCCGGCCGATCCACCAGCCGGATCCCAGCTTGGCCACCACGGCGAGCACGGCGATGATGGCCGCGGGCAACCAGACGTCCGCGAACGCGCCGATGTCGATCGAGAGGCCGAACGATACGAAGAACAGCGCCGCGAACAGCCCCTGGAACGGTGCGAACAGCGTCTCGATCCGCGCCTTCTGGCCCGTTTCGGAAAGGAGTGTGCCGGCCAGGAACGCTCCGATCGCCTCCGACAACCCGCTGGCCGCCGCGGCGCCCGAGAGCAGCAGCACGACCGCTCCCGCCGCCAGCAGGAACAGGTCGTCGTCGTCCGTGGAAAGCAGCCGTTCCAATGGCCGCCGCACCACCCACGCAAGGACTGCAACGACCGCGAAGAAGAGGAGCGCGCGGCCCACGCCGGCGAGTGCCGCGACCGCGCCGCCTCCGGCCAGCGCGACCCCGGAGAGCAGCGCAAGCAGGAGCGCAATCGCGAGGTCCTCGAAGACGAGGACGCCCAGTGCCACCTCCGTTTCGGGGTGGGCCGTGCGCCGCATCTCGATCACGCTCTTCGCGACGATCGCGCTCGATGTCACGTAGAACGCGCCCGCCAGGAGCAGCGCGCCCAACACGCCCCACCCCAGGAACATGCCGGCAACGAAGCCGACAGGGAACGAGATGACCAGGTCGCGCAGTCCGTTCGCCGTGATCCGCGCCCGACCGGCCACGAGCGCACGCGGCGAGAACTCGAGTCCCATCGCGAAGAGGAGCAGGACCACGCCGAACACCGCGAAGACTTCCACCAGCTCGGACTCGCCGGCCACGGGGTGGAGCGCGAGACCCAGTAGAATGAAAGCGGGGATCGACGAGACTTTCACTCCCCGGAAGATGATCACGCCGAGGGCGATCGCGCCGAGCAGGAGTCCACTGCTGAAGAGTAACCGCCACTCCTCCACGTCAGCGCTGCCCCCCCCTCGCGAACGCCAGGAAGCGGTCCACCTGCTCGCGCGATCCGGCGACCACCAGGGTGTCTCCCGCACGGATCTCCTCATCCGGCTGCGGACTCGGCACCATGCGACCCTCCCGCAGTACGGCGATCACGCTCACGCCCGTGCGCTTCCGGATCTCGAGCGCGCCGATCGTCGCGCCGGCCAGACGCGAATCCGGTGCGACCCTCAGCCACTCGATCGAGAGTTGCTCGAGCAGCAGTTCGACCGATCCCGCCACCGCGGGCTGGAAATACGCGCCCCCCAGGATGGCCGAAAGCTTGCGCGCTTCCTCGTCCTCGAGGCGGATCGCGTGGAACGGGAAATCCTCGCCTTCCCGGAACGAGTAGATCTCCCGGTGCCCCGTGTTGTGGATGATGATGGTCAGCCGATCACCCTCGGCCGTGCGAACCGCGAATTTCTTCCCCACGCCGGGGAGGTCCACTTCGCGAACTTCCATAGTTCCTCCCGCGTCGCGCGGTCAGGTCACGAGTGCCGGGATCGCAGCGCCCTGAACCGTGGTGCGGGGCGCGAGCCGCGGACGCTCCCACGCGACTCGTTACATCGAACTCGGGTCAACCGACGGGTCACGGTCGCCGGACGGGCGCGGCGATGGCGCCGCCGCGCCATTCACGCGCAGCCGCACCCCTGCGGACGCAGCCCCGCCTCTTCCAGCCGGCGCTCTTCATCCGTCGGCGCACGCCAGCCGCCGGACAGCTCGAGCATCCTTCGCAACGCGCGCTCCGCGCGCATACGGACGGCCTCGTCCAGCGTCACCTCGTATGCGCCGTTGTCCAGGCACCACGCCAGCTTTGCGAGCGTGTTCATCTTCATGTTGCCGCAGATGGCCACGCGAGAGAGCGGCACGATCGTCTTCTCCGGGTAGCGCGCCTTGAGCCGGTCCACCAGGCCGCGCTCCGTGCCGATGATCAAGGTATCGTATTCCTCGACCAGCCGCGCCATCCCCGCCGTCGACGCCGTGAAGTCCGCGCGCGCGAGAAGGTCCTGCCGCGCCTCCGGGTGGATCACGACCTTCGCGTCCGGATACGTCCGCTTCGCCTCTTCGAGTTCGTCGAGCACCAGGTCGTCGTGCACGTAGCAGTACCCATCCCACGCGATGATCTCGCCCTCCGCTCCGGATACCGCCTCCTCATCCCCCGCACCCCGTAACCGCCGGCCCGTACGCTCCGCCACGTACGCCGCCAGGTTCCGATCCGGTACGAAGATGATCGGTCGCTCCCGCGGAACCGATTCGACCACCCGCACGGCATTCGAACTCGTGCAGCACAGATCCGATTCGGCCTTCACCTCGGCCGTCGAGTTGACGTACGCGACCACCGCCGCATCCGGGTGTTGCGCCTTCAGCCGCCGCAGCGCCCGCGCCGTCACGAAGTCCGCCATCGGGCAGCCCGCGCGCAGGTCGGGCATCAGCACCCGCTTCTCCGGCGAGAGGATCTTGGCCGTCTCCGCCATGAAGTGCACGCCGCAGAAGACGATGACCTCCGCGTCCGTGCCCGCCGCCTCCTGCGAGAGACCCAGCGAGTCGCCCACGTAGTCGCTGACGTCCTGGATCTCGCCTCGTTGATAGTAATGGCCGAGGATCACGGCGTTCAGCTCCGCCTTCCGCCGACGGATCCGCTCGGCCAGCTCATCCGCGCCGAGCTTCGAGTAGTGCAGTGGATTCGAGAATGCTTCGACCGCGGCGATCATCGGGTCGGTCCCTGCGTTGGGGAGGTCGTTATACGAGCCCGGGTCCGCAGGGCGCCCCCTGCGGACCCGGGATCGCTTCTCATCGCCCGGGGTGCTACGCCGTGAACGAGCTGCCGCAACCGCAGCCGCCCGTCGCGTTCGGGTTGTTGAACGCGAAACCCGAGCCCATCATCGTCGTCACGTAATCGATCTCGACGCCGTCCAGGTACTGGACACTGAACGGATCGACGAAGATCCGCAGCCCGTTCGAGTCGAGGATCTCATCATCCTCCTGTGCCTCGTCCTCGATGTTGAGCCCGTACTGAAACCCCGAACAGCCGCCCGGCAGGACGGCCACGCGCAGTCCCGCCCCCTCGGCGGCTCCTTGCTCTTCCATGAACTTCCGAACCTCGGCGACCGCGGTGGGGGTGACCGTGATGGTCATCGACTCCTCCTCATATCCAATTGCGGAAATCGGCTCCCAGTCATGCGCTTGATAGAATACACGGCGCATTGTCGCAGGTTTCCGGCCGGAACGATAGACGTGGCGTCCAGGGCTGTCAACCCTCGGCCGCGGCGGTCGCTTTCACCTTTCGGCAGCGCCCCGGCGCGCCGGCATCGCCTCGTCCGGGGACGCCGGTTCCCTCGACCGGGCGACCACCGTATATTCCGGTGTCGCCCCGACCGAATTCGGTGCGCCCGGCGCAGGGTCGCGTGGGCCGCGTTCGCCGTGGCACGGGTTCGACGCATCCATTCGGGATGCCGCGGCGCGCCGGCCGCAACCGGCAGGCTCGGGGCGTGGCGTGCGCCATGGGCGGCACGGAAAACCTCACCGGAACGGAGCGACTATGAAACGCAGGGACCTCGCGGTGTTCGCCGTAGTCGCCCTCGTGGTCGGCGGCGTCGGCGGGTTCCTCACGGGACTCGCGCTCCCCAACCTGACGGCCGCCCTGGTCGGGATCGGCGCCGGCGCGCTGGGTGGGTTCGTCGCCGTGCGGCTGACGTCCCGCGGCGGTTCCACGCGGCCGGCCGCGCCCGCCGCGGCAGCGGAACCGGACACGCGCGAGTTGATGGCTCGGCTGGTGACGATCAACATCCGCGCGCGCACGCTCGGCTTCCCCGAGGCGCCCCTCAGCCGGGTCGAGACGGCGATCGACCTGCTACGCGAGCTCGTTCCCGAGGTGAACGACAACCATCCCTCCAGCGCCGTGGCGTGGGAGGTCAATCGGGCGTGCACCGATTACCTCCCCCACGTCGTCGGACGCTACGCGGCGCTCACCGGCGCGCAGCGCGCGGAGCGCGAAGGCGAGGTCGCCAGCTCGCTGGACGCGCTCATCGGCGCGCTGGAACGCGCGAGGGATGCAGTACGTACGCAGAAGGCGGACGAGATGTCCGTCGCGGCGAAGTTCATCGGCGCACGCTTCGGCGACGCCTCACGCTGAGTCGCGCCGCTTACCATCCATCGGCCACTGCCCCAGCACGACAGGAGCGCAGAGGAATGCCCGAGACCGAGAGCTCGAAGACGCCGGCCCCGATCGAGCCGCAGCCGCCGAAGGGTGCGGATGCCGCGCAGGTCGAGGAGGCACGCGGCAAGGCGCTCGCGATCGTTCAGCAGATCACCGCCGACCCCGGTGATCTCGAGACCCGCCGCAAGGTCACGATGTTCGGCGCCGAGGCCGAGGAGCGCGCCAGCCAGACCATCGAGCTGCTCGACACCAAGCTCGGTACACTGATGAAGGGGATCGAGGGGGGCAACGACCCGATCGGGAAGGGGCTCCTCGACTTGCGGCGCATCACGGACGAGCTCAATCCGCACCCGCGCCTCAAGGAGCGCGAGGAGATCCTGAGCCGCAAAGGACTGGCGGGGTTCGTCACGCGCACGCTGCGCAAGGTCCCCACCGTGGGCGACATCCTGGCCGACATCGCGGCCAAGCAGCAGAGCCTCCAGACCCAGGTCGACGCGATCATCGACGGACTGCGCGGCGGCTGCGACATGCTGCTCCACGACAACATCGAGTTGGAGCAGCTCTATGACCGGGTCCGCGAGCAGCACGCGGTCGTGCGCCTCGTCGCCTATCAGGCCGAAGTCATCTGGGCCGAGCTGGAGCGCGCCAAGGCGGAGAGCACGGACCCGGCCGAACAGCGGCGGCTGGACGCGATGGTCTCGAAGATCGCGACGCGCGTCCAGGACCTGCGCATGATGGAGCAGGTCTTCGAGCAGTTCTATGCATCGATTACGCTGACCACGGACAACAACCTCGAGCTGATCGACTCCGCCAAGCGGACCATGACGGTGACCAAGAACCTGCTCACCGTCGGGCTCGCGATCCAGGCGGGGCTCCAGCGGCAGAAGCAGGTGGCGACGGCGGTGCAGGCCACGCGCGAGACCGCCTCGGACCTGCTCGCCGCCAACGCGGCGGCGCTGCGTGAGCAGTCCGCGCAGATCAACGAGATGGCGAACAGCCCCGTCCTGGCGATGGACAAGCTCCGGTCCGCGCACGAGGACCTGATCGCCGCCATGGACGAGGCGGATGCCGCGCGCAAGATGGCCGCGGAGAAGGCGCGCCGGAACCTGGGCGAGATCGCGGGGATGCGCCGCCAGCTCGAAGAGCGCACGGCGGCATTCGTGGCGGCCAAGGGCGTCGAGGGACAGCTCGAGATCGAGGGGGAGGCCTGAGATGGCCGGATCGCTGAGCGCGGCCGAGCGCCGCGTGCTGGACGCGCAGTTCGCCGCGATCCGCCAGCTCGACGTGGGCCGGCTGATCGCGCCCGCCGAGCGCTGGCGACACACCATCAAGGACCTCGGCCCCGGCGCCTATTTCCGCCTCGACAACAGGACCTACCGCGTCGAGGAGTCGAACTCGTACCGCGAGACCTCGGAGGACCACACGCGCGTCTACGAGGATGAGGCCTGGACCGAGCTGCGAATCTTCTGCCTCGAATCCGGTGAGACCCGCTACCTCGAGTGGGAGGAGGATGACGCGGTCGAGGCCTCGATCACCGTGCGCGCCCTCGAGTTCCGAGATGTGCGCGATGACGCGGGCGCCGCCGTCGACGAGGACGACCTCGACACGATCGTCGAGGAGGAGGACAGCCTCTTCCTCGATGGCCGCGAGTTCGTCTATGACGACGACTACGCCGCCGTCTTCGAGCGCGCAGGCAAGTCCGAATTCGCCTATTTCTACGACTTCGTCTCCGCGGATGGCGACTGGCTGACCATCGAGGAGTGGACCGACCCGGCGCAGCCGGGCCGCGAGGAGTACACGCTCTGGCTCTCGCGCAGCGTCGCTCCGGACGCGATCGAGGTCCTGGTCCCCGCCGAGGGCTGAATGCCGGCGCTCCTGTATGTCGACCAATCCGCGGCCGCGCTGCATCACACGCTCGTGCGAGGTGTGGTCGACACCGCGCGGTTCCACGTGCTCGACACGGCGACGCTCACGCTCGGCAGGGTCCGCATCCACGCCGGAATCATCGGCGCCAGCCATTACATCGCCGTGGACGGCCCCGGCTTCGCGTTCAGTGAAGTGCTCGCGTGCGTCGATGCCGGCCCGGGCGCACCCGTGCTCCCGCGCCGGCGCATCGAGGCGCGGTCCGGACGGCGCGCCGCCCCGGCGTCCGGCGTGCGCTACCGCTTCGCCGCCCGGCGCGGCAGCCGTGCGGCGCTGGGTGCGCTCGCGACGGCCGTCGAAGCACGCGTACACGCCGTCCGGTCCGGTGATCCGGCATTCGGGCTGGTCCACGCGTTCCCTGCCACCGATGCGTACGACGCGCCGAAGACCGTCATCCACGGCCGGCTCCACCGGTCGGGCCGCGCCTTCGTCGTCGACACGGTCCACGCGTACCCGAACGAGGATGCCCTCGTCGTGACCCGCTCGCGGATCACCTTCCGGACGGACCCTCGGACGAGGAGCACGTCGTGAACCTCGGAAGCCGCGCTTTCGCCCTCCTCGCGCTCGGCCTCATCGCCGGCTCGTGCAACCGTCTGCCGGAGGCGTTGCGCCGGCGCGCCGATGTCCTCCCCATGCGCATGGATTCGCTCGCCGCTGATGTGGCCGGCATGCGGGAACGCTACCGCTCGCTCACGCAGTCCGACGAATTCGCGTTCTTCGCGCCGTACGCCGAGCGTGAACAGTGGGCGGCGAGCTTCGATGCGGCCGATCGTCTCGTGGCCGAAGCGCGCGCCGCCTTCGAGAGCCGCGTGGCGCCGTTGTTGGAAGAGAACCGGGCCGAACAGGCGGACCAGGTGACCCGCGCGGTCACGGCCATCGAGGAGATGCTCCGCGACGCGCGCAACACCGCCCGCGAGCCCGCGCAACGACGCGCGTTCCTCATCCGCGCACGCGATGAGGGCGCGGCGCTCGTCGCCACGGCCGGGGATCAGGCCGAGCGCATCGATTCGCTGGTCGCCATCCTCGCCCCCGTCGCCGACCGGATGCGGGAACGGTATCCGCGCCGCGCAGCGGACATCGACAGCCTCGTCGGCATCGTGACGGCCGCGGACGCCGAGGCGGACCGTGCACTCGCGGCCGCGCGCACCCAGCTCGAGGCGCACCAGGCCGGCGCGTCGGCCGATTACGCGGTCCTCGGCGATGGCACCGTGACGGTCGCCGCGACGCTCGAGCGCCTCGACAGCGCCGTCCCGGCACTCATCGCCAAACTCGGCGAACTGGATCGCAGCTACACGAAGATCCTCGCCGACATGCGCGCCGACTACTGGGTCCAGGTCGGACGCGCCGCGTGGGACAACTGCTGCGATGGCAGCAGGTACGAGCAGACCGGGACCTACCCCGTGCGGATGGTCCCGCCGGAGACGTACGACTACCTCGTCCAGGCCGCCTCTTCGCTCCGCAATGGCGTGATCGCCCGCTACGACGCCGGCACGGGTTGGGGTGGACCCCACCTCGACCTCGCCATCCCGGCCGAGCACTGGGAACGGCTGGGCGTGGATCCCGCCGCATCCTGGCCCCGGGGCTTCGATCAGGCCGAGCTGTGGATCGAGGACGCCTACCCGCGCACCTACCACCGCTACCTGCTGGTCGAGAACGGAGACACGACCACCACCGACTGGATCGAAGTCGACGTCGAGGACTTCGTGGAGAACCAGGCCGACCTCGGCATGGCGATCGTGTCGAAACCGTACGGCTACTTCGAGGACGAGGCGATCGAGGAGGCCGCGCCTCCGGGCATGGCCTTCGTCGGCAACCCGCGTTACGGCGAGTGGCGCAAGGAGCGCGACGGCCGGAGCTTCTGGCACTGGTACGGCCAGTACGTCTTCCTCTCGCGCCTCTTCGGCGGCGCCGGATACCGATACGCCTACGACGACTGGGTCGGCTGGAGCCGCGACTACCGTGGCCGGCGCCCCTACTACGGACCCGACGCCGACCGCCCGATCTACGGCACCTGGGGCTCTCGGACCACCTCCGCGGGCGGCCGCTTCGCCCGCACGACCTTCGCGCGGCGGGGTGGATTCCGCTCGCAGGACATTTCACTGCGCGGCGCCGGCCCGGCCGCCCGCGGGCGCGGTCCCGCTGGCGGCGGCAAGTAGCCCGATCGACACCTCCGACGGAGGGGCAGGAGAGGATCATGGAGATCCAGCGGATCGCTGAACTGATCGCCTACGTCGTGGTCGCGTTCCTGTGGATGTGGATCGCCAAGAAGGCCTTCGACATCCGCAACGGCTTCGCGGACCACGAAATCGAGGAGAACAGCAACATCGCCGTCGGCCTTCGCCGCGCCGGCGTCTACCTCGGCATCACGCTCGGGCTGTACGGGATCATGAGTACACCCGCCGTCGGCGGCTTCGGCGCCGACCTCGCGGCCACCATGATCGACGGCGCCGTCCTGACCGTCCTCATCCTCGTGGCCGCCTGGATCGCCAACGCCGTACTCCTCCACGGCATCGACAACCGCGCCGCCGTCCGCGGCGGCAATGTCGCCGTCGGCCTCGTCGAGCTCTGCGCGTTCATCGCCACAGGGTTCATCGCGATGAGCTCCTTCGGCGGCGTCGGCGGCGGCGTGCTTGCCGCCGTCGTCTTCTTCGCGCTCGGGCAGCTCGCCCTCGTCGTGCTCGTCATCCTCTACGAGAAGCTCACGCCGTTCAATGCACTCGGCGAGATCGGCGGCGGAAACGCGGCCGCAGGACTCATGGTCGGCGGGATGCTCATTGCCCTCGGCATCGTCCTCGCCGCAAGCCTCGCCGGCGACTTCACGAGCTGGACGACCGACATCACCAGCTTCGTCATCAGCGCCGCCATCGGGATCATCGTCCTCCTCGCCATCCTCAAGCCCATCGACTGGATCTTCCTCCCCAACACCGACTTCCGCACGGAGATCGAGCGCGACCGCAACGTCGCCGCCATCGCCGTCGCCAGCTCCGTGCAGATCGCCGTCGCACTCGTCATCACCGCCATCATCGTGTGATGCGCCGCCGCCCGCGGCCGCCGCTCCTCCGCGCAGAGCGGCGAGGACTCACGCCGGAGAGCGGGCGAGCGCGGCGCCACCGCGACGACGGCGCTGATACCGGATCCGGCTGCACCAGCACCGGATCCGACCGGACCGGCGCGGGACGCCCGAGGGACCCGTCCGCCGCGCAGGGGTAGGAAGCCTCATGGAATCCAGACCGCACTACGGTGCCGCGACCTCGGATCCGCCGGCGATCCCGGCGCCCGACAACGCCGCGCCCGGGGCTCCGGCCCGAGTGCCGGCTGCAACCGCCGCCAGCCCGCGAATCGCGACCTTCCTGCTCGCGTTCTCGATGTTCTCGACCGGCGCGAGCGGCCTCATCAGCGAATACATCCTCGCCACCGTCTCGAGCTACATCCTCGGCAACTCGATCGAGCAGTTCAGCGTCATCATCGGGCTGATGCTCGCCATGATGGGCTTCGCCTCCTGGATCCAGAAGTTCATGGGCGACCGGAACCTGATCGAGCGGTTCCTCGCCGTCGAAGTCGCGCTCGCGCTCCTCACCAGCGCCGCGCCCCTCGCCATCTACGCCGCCTACGCCGTCCTCACCGACCACTTCGCGCTCGTCCAGTACCTGTTCGTCATGTCGATCGGCTTCCTGATCGGCTTCGAGATCCCACTCATCCTCCGCATCAACGAGCGCTACGCGCCCCGGCTCAGCCGCAACGTGGCCGTCGTCTTCAGCGCCGACTACATCGGCGGCCTCGCCGGCGCACTCATCTGGGCGTGGGTCCTGCTCCGCTATCTGCCGCTGACCGAGATCAGCGTGCTCGTGGCCGGCATCAACTTCGTCGTCGCCGCCTCCACCTTCCTCTACTTCCGTCGCGCCGGCCTCACCTCGCGCCGCCGGTTCCCCGCCGTCGCGATCATCGCCTGTGCCGCGTGGCTCGGCGTGCTCTACGCCAGCAACCGGAGATGGGCCGCTTCGCTCGAACAACGGCTCTACGAGGACCCGATCGTCCTCTCGACGACCACGCGCTACCAGCATATCGTGCTCACGCACGACCCCGCCACGGACGAGTTCCGGCTCTACATCAACGGCAACACCCAGTTCTCCAGCGCGGACGAGCGCATCTACCACGAGCATCTGGTCCATCCCGCCATGGTGCTGGCCGATCGACACGCGCGCGTCCTGGTCCTCGGCGGCGGCGACGGCCTCGCCATGCGCGAGGTCCTCAAGTACCCCGACGTTCGAACGGCGACGCTCGTCGATCTCGATCCCGAGATGACCCGCCTCGCGGCGCATGAGCCCGAGCTCGTGCGGCTCAACGACGGCTCGCTGCGCGATGCGCGCGTCGTGACCATCGACGGCCCGGGGATCTCGCCAGGGGGGTACCGGGGCGTTTTCGTCGAAACCGGACGCACCGATGCGCAGGGACGGCCGCGCACCGAGTCGGTCGCATCGGTCCAGATCATGAACGTGGATGCGTTTCGCTTCGTCGACGCCATCCCCGGTCGCTACGACGTCATCATCGCAGACTTCCCGGACCCCAACGCGGTCGAACTGGTCAAGCTCTACAGTCGCGAGTTCTACACGCGGCTCCGCCAGCATCTCGCGGCCGGCGGCGTCGCCGTCGTGCAGGCCACCTCGCCGTACCACTCGAAGGAGGCGTTCCTCTGCATCCGCCGGACGCTCGAGGCCGCCGGCCTGGCCACGCTCCCCTACCACGACAACGTGCCGAGCTTCGGCGAGTGGGGCTGGATCCTGGCGTGGCGGCGGGGTGCGCCGCCGGCGGAGCTGCGGGACCGGATCGCGATGCTCGACCGCTTCCCCGTCCCGACGAGCTATCTCACGCCCGACGTCTTCCGCGCCGCGACGGTCTTCGGCCGCGGCTGGCTGGATTCCGGCACCGACGCGGTCAACACCCTGCTCGACCCGGTGCTCCTGGGACTGTATCTGCGGGAGGGGTGGAAGATCGACTGAGCACGTGCGCGACGACCGCCGATCGAGGTGCGGACCAGGTTGGAGCGATCGTCGCGTCATTAAGGAGTCGAACGTGCCGGCGGCATGAGCGCAGCGCACGGCCACGCGGCTCCGAACCTGCGGGTGAACCGCTAGCCCCGCCTCACCGGCTCAGCACGACGGCCGCAGCCGCGGCCAGATCCGCATACACCGCAACGCCGTCCGGCGGCTCCACCTCCGCGCCGTAGCCGGTCCGCACGAGGTAGCCGGCGCCGCCGAGTGCCCGTGCGGGCAGCACGTCGCTCGGCCGGTCGCCCACGAAGATCGAGCGCGCCAGGTCGAGGCCGTGCTCCGCCGCCGCCCGGCGATACAGCGCGAGCCCCGGCTTTCGGCAGTCGCACGGGCCCGTGATGTCCGGGTGGTGAGGACAGTAGTAGATGCCGTCGAGCCGGACGCCCTCCGCCTCGAGCAGCGCGCCCAGCCGCCGCTGGACCGCCCGGAACTCCTCCAGCGTGACCCGACCGCGCGCGATCCCCGACTGATTCGTGACGACGATGAGCGCATACCCCGCATCGCGTAGCGCGCGCAACGCAGCCGCGGCGCCCGGGATCAGCTCGACGCCGGCGGGGTCCGCCAGGAACCCGCGCTCACAGATGATCGTGCCGTCGCGGTCGAGGAACGCCGCCGGCCGCGAGCAGCCGCCGGCCTCACCCGCCGAGCACACGTGCGACCGCCTCGAACAACGCGTCCTCCTCCTCCGGCAGGACGGTCCGCAGGTCCAGCACGACCCGGCCATCGCTGATGCGCGCCACGACGGCGGGCTGCCCCGCACGCAGCGCCGCCTCCGTCGCCGCCGCGGAGCGCGCGTCGGCCGGCAACGCGATCAGCGTGGTCGGCAGCGCGACGGCAGGGTAGGCACCGCCCCCCACCGCGGACGTCCCCGCGACCGCTTCGGCCGCGATCCCGGCCGCCACCAGCCGCGCGACCAGCGGCCGGGCCCGCGCCGCCACCTCATCCGCCGAGAGCGACAGCATCCGCAGCACCGGAACCTCCCGGCGCGCCCGCGCCGGATCGCGGTAGAGCGCCAACGTCGCCTCGAGCGCGGCCAGCGTCAGCTTGTCCACGCGGAACGCGCGGCACAACGGGTTGCGCCGCATGCGCGCGATCCACTCGGCGCGCCCCAGGAGCAGGCCCGCCTGGGGGCCGCCCAGTAGCTTGTCGCCACTCATGGTCACGACGTCCGCACCCGCCCGCAGTGCCACACCGGCCGTCGGTTCCGCCGGCAGCCCCAGCTCCGAGAGGTCCAGCAACAGGCCCGACCCGAGGTCGTGGATCAGCGCCACGCCACGACCATGCGCCAGCGCCGCCAACTCGTCGAGCGGGACCTCCGCCGTGAAGCCGACCAGCCGGAAATTCGAGCGGTGCACCTTCAACACCGCTCCGGTCGCCTCCGAGAGCGCCGCCTCGTAGTCCGCAACGTGCGTGCGGTTCGTCGCACCCACCTCGCGCAGCCGCGCCCCGCTCTTCGCCATGATCTCCGGCACCCGGAACGCGCCGCCGATCTCGACCAACTCGCCGCGGCTGACCACCGCCTCCCGCCCCTCCGCCATCGTGTTCAGCGCCAGCACCAGCGCCGCCGCGTTGTTGTTCACCACCAGCGCCGCCTCCGCACCCGTCAACTCGACGAGCAGCTCGGCACAATGATCGTAGCGGGAACCCCGCTCGCCCGCCTCGAGATCGTACTCCAGGTTCGAGTACGACGCCGCCACCCGTTCCACCGCCGCTCGCGCCACCGCAGGCAACGGGGCGCGCCCGAGATTCGTGTGCAGCACCACCCCCGTCGCGTTGATCACCGGCCGCAGCGACGGCCGCGCCCGCTCCGCCAACCGCGCCTCCACACGCGCCGCGTACCACGCCGGATCCGATGCCTCCGCCGGCAGCGCCTCACCCGCCACGAGCGCCGCCCGCAACCGCTCCTGCACGGCCTGCACCGCCTCCCGCACCTCTCCCCGCCCCGCACCCGCCAGCACCGGCGCAAACGCTTCGCTCGCCAGCAGCCGGTCCACCGACGGAATCGCACGCCGCGGATCCATCACTGCCCCACCGCCCGCCGGCGATCCGGTGGCCAGAGCATTTCCTCCGCCGGTTCGGACCGTGCGGCCGCCCGTGATGCACTTGCCGCCGCAGTGCGGGTGTCCGATGTGATGCGGCAACCGCTCCAACCTCCCCCAGCGGCGCACCCCACCACTCCGCCGCCGGCACCGGGACCGGCCCCCGCCTCCACCACGGCGACCCTGCCGTCCGCGTCACCGGCGAACCAGTCCGCGGCAGCCGCCGGATGCCGCGTCGCGCCTTCCGAGTCCGTTGCGTCCCGCACCGAGGCCGGCGCGTCCTGCGCTGCGCCCGTCGTGTTCTGCGCTGCGCCCGTCGTGTCGGCTGCCGCGCCCGTTGTGTCCGCCGCCGCGCCCGTTGTGTCCGCCGCCGCGCTCGTTGTGTCCGCCGCCGCGCTCGTTGTGTCCGCGGCCGCGCTCGTTGTGTCCGTCGTCGGCGGCCGGACGGGAACCGCGAACTTCGCGCTGCCACCACCGCCCACCACCCCCGCGATGTTGCGCACGCCCTCCAGCACGACGATGAAGCTGACCCCGGGTTCCAGCGGCTCCACCGGCACGACGATCAGTTCCCGGGACGGCAGGGGTTCCGGCAGGGTGTCCGCCGCCACGCCCCCGCGCGCCTCCGCGTCCTCGGCCGCTCCGGCGCCGCCCGAGGGTTCCGGCGGCAATGAATCGCCGGCGAGCGTGGGGATCTCGGACGTGTCCGCCGCGGCGCTGTCTCCGGCCGCGCCCGCGGCCGTGTCCGCCCGGACAGCCCCGAGGACCGTGTCGGCGACGGCCGCCGCCGCCGAGTCCGGTGCCGCGGCGGAATCGCCGGCCGCCGGCGCAACGGGCCGTGGGATCGAATCAGGACCGGGAAGCCGCGGCGCTGCGACCGAATCGAGCGCTGCCACGGAATCCGGACGCGCGCCGGAATCCACGGCGCCCGCAGTGTCCGCGGCGGCGGTCGTATCCACCGCGAGCGTGTCCACCGCAACCGATTCCACCGCGCGCGCGGCGTCTGTGGCAATGGCTTCCTCCGCGGCCAGCGAATCCGCAGCCGCGGCGCGCGCGGAATCCGCCGCGGCGCGTGCCGCGGCCACGCGCCGCTCGTACACGTAGGCGTGGATCACCTCGGCGACGTCGACCACGTCGCTGTCCGGCAGGCTGCGCAGGGTGACGCGCACGCCATCGAGCGCGTCGGTCGGGTCGAGGTAGTCGTCCAGCATCAGCCGGATCGCGAGCGAGTCCTCCACCTCTGCACGCAGGAGCCGCGCGGATGTGGTGTCGGGCGCGAGCAGGGAGAAGGTGGTGACCACCGTGTCCGTCGTGCCCAGCGCCACGGCGCCGGTGTCGATCGGTTCGGTGAAGTCCGGCTCCGTGTTCGGCCGGGTGTCCAGGTATGCCCGCAGGTCGTACGCGCCGGCCGGGATGTGTCGCAGCGCGAAGACTCCGCCGGTATCGGCGACGGCCACGTACACGGTCGAATCCGCGCGCCGGACCGCCTCGACCCGGGCCTGCGCCGCTGCCTCCCCGGTGATCCGGTCCGTGACGACGCCGGCGAGCGCCGTGGCCGGGATCGGCGGTCCTGTCGAGAAGATCAGGTCGATGGGCTGCTCCATCGTGTTGCCGAAGAGGTCCCGGATCACCGGACGGATCACGATGCGGTAGATCTGGTCCGGCTTCCAGCCGCCCTCGATGGAGACGCTGAGATCGGAGCGGCCCTTGTCCAGCTCGACCGCCCCGGTCTCGGGAGAGACCAGGACCGCCTGCTCGATGCCGCGCTCACTGATGCGTTCGTCGAACCGGAAGACGACCGGGCCATCGAAGCCCGGCACCACCGCCATCCGTTCCGGCGTCGTGGCGATGACGCGAGGCGGCGCCGTGTCCGGCTCGCCGCCGGGCGGCGAATACGGCTTCGCACAGCCGAACAGCACCGCGCCGGCCATGCCGAACGGCAGTGCCCGGAACCGGGACATCACGCCAGCGCGGCCAGCTTCCGGGAGAGCTTGTCGCGCTGGTCCCGGAAGCTCGCGGCCTTCTCCCGCTCGCGCGCCACCACCTCGGCGGGCGCCTTCGAGACGAAATTCGTGTTCGCCAGCCGCGCCTCCGTCGCCCGGAGCTGCGCCTCGAGGCGGTCCAGCTCGGCGCCGAGGCGCCCCCGCTCGCGCTCCAGGTCGATGATCCCCGACAACGGCAGGAACAACTCCGCGCCGCCCCGCAGCACTGCGTGCGCGCCCGCCTGCCCGTTCGCCCGCGCATCGCCGTAGACCACCTCGGCAACGCCGGCCAGCGACTCGAGTGCCCTGCCCTCCGCGGCCAGTGCGACACGGAGCGGTTCCGGCGCCTGCGACAACCGCACCTCCACCTTCCGCCCGGTCGGAACGCCGTACTCCGACCGCAGCGTCCGCACGGTGCCGATCAGCTCCATCAGCGCCCCGAGTCGCGCCTCCGCCTCCGCATCCTCCCACTCCGCCGATGGTTCCGGCCAACGCGCCACCACCAGCGACGGCTCCCGCTCCACGCCATCCGGGACCGGGAGCCGGAGCCAGAGCGCCTCACTGATGAACGGCATGAACGGGTGCAGCAGCCGCAGCCCGCCATCGAGCGCCGCCGCCAGCGTCGCCGTCGCCGCCTCGCGGCTCGCCTCCTCCGCTTCCGCCGTGAACCGCGGCTTGATCAACTCGAGGTACCAGTCCGCCAGCTCGCTCCACAGAAACCGGTAGACCGCCGCCACCGCCTCGTGCACCCGGAACGCCTCCAGGTGCCGCGTCACATCCGCCGCCGCCGCCGACAACCGCGACAGGATCCACCGGTCCGCCAGCTCCAGCCCGTCCCTCACCTCCTCGACCCGCCGGACCCGCCGCCCCTCCAGCCGCATCAGCGCGAACCGGCCGATGTTCCACACCTTGTTCGCGAAGTTCCGACCCGGCGCGAACGTCTCCTCCAGGTTCTCGTAGTTCAGGTACAGGTCCGTTCCCGGCGCCGCACCCGCGATCAAGGTGTAACGCAGCGCATCCGCGCCGAACCGCTGCACCACCTCGAGCGGGTCGATCCCGTTCCCCAACGATTTCGACATCTTGCGCCGCAGATGGTCCCGCACCATCCCGTTCAGCAGCACATCCCTGAACGGCACCTCCCCCCGGAATTCGAGGCCCATCATCACCATGCGGGCCACCCAGAAGAACAGGATGTCCGGGCCGGTGACCAGTGTCTGTGTCGGGTAGAACGCGGCCAGGTCTCGCGTCTCATCCGGCCAACCGAGCGTCGAGAACGGCCAGAGCGCCGACGAGAACCAGGTGTCCAGCACGTCCGGATCCTGCTCGAGCTCGTTGCCGCCGCACCGGGGGCAATGGGTCGGATCCTCCCGGGCCGCGATGGTCTCGCCGCAGCCGTCGGCCCGGCAATACCAGACGGGGATGCGGTGGCCCCACCAGAGTTGCCTCGAGATGCACCAGTCGCGGATGTTCTCGAGCCAGTGTTCGTAGACCCCGGTCCAGCTCTTGGGCGTGAAGCGGAGCCGGCCCTCGCGCGAAGCGGCGAGCGCGGGCTCGGCGAGCGGCCTCATGCGGACGAACCACTGCTCGGAGAGGCGTGGCTCGACCACGGTGTCGCACCGGTAGCAGTGTGGCACCGTGTGTGCGTGCTCCTCGACCTTCTCGAGCAGTCCGAGGCGGTCGAGCGCCTCGACGACCGCCTGGCGTGCCTCGAAGCGATCGAGGCCGCGGAACGGCGGCGGGACCGTCTCGTTCATCGTCGCTTCGGGCGTCATCACGTCGAGCGCCGGGAGGTCGTGTCGCCGGCCGAGCTCGAAATCGTTCGGGTCGTGCGCCGGCGTGATCTTGACGGCACCGGTCCCGAACTCGGGGTCGACCATGTCATCGGCCACGACGGGGATCCGCCGACCGGTGAGCGGCAGTTCGAGTTCCGCGCCGACCAGATCCCGGTAGCGCGGATCCTCGGGATGCACCGCGACCGCGACATCGCCCAGCATGGTCTCGGGCCGCGTCGTCGCCACCACGATGTACGACCCGCCCCCCATCTCCCCGTCCCCGCCGTGCGCGTCCGCGTGCGCGTGCGCGTCCTCGCTGCCCCCCGCTCCCGTAAACGTAAACGTTCCCGCTCCCGCTCCCGTTCCCGGCCGTTCCCGGCCGCCGACCACCGGATACCGCAGATAATACAGCTTCCCCTGTGTCTCCTCGGCCTCGGCCTCCTCATCCGAGAGCGCGGTCAGGCAGCGCGGGCACCAATTGATGATGTAGTTGCCGCGATAGATGAGCCCCTTCTCGTAGAGGCTCACGAACACCTCGCGGACGGCCCGGGAGAGCCCCGGGTCGAGCGTGAAGCGGTTGCGACTGAGGTCGAACGAACAGCCGATGGCCTGGAGCTGCTCGAGGATCGTCGCACCGGTCTCGCGGACCCATGCCCAGACGCGTTCGACGAAGGCCTCGCGGCCCAGGTCGTAGCGGGTCTTCCCTTCCCGCGCCAGCTCACGCTCGACCACGTTCTGCGTGGCGATCCCCGCGTGGTCCGAACCCGGCACCCACAGCGCCTCGAAGCCCTGCATCCGGCGCCAGCGGATGAGCAGGTCCTGGAGGGTGTTGTTCAGCCCGTGCCCCATGTGCAGGCGGGCGGTGACGTTGGGCGGCGGAATGACGATGACGTAGGGAGATCGCTCGCCCGCCAGCACCGGCTCGGCGTGCGCATGGAAGTATCCGCGCTCGTGCCAACGCCGGTACAGCTCCGGCTCGATGGCTCCCGGATCGTACTGCGGAGAAAGCGGTTCGCTCATGTGCTCTGCCGGCGACGTTGAATTCCGTAGGTTAGCGGCGTAGCTTCCCTCGCGTCAACCGGCGGAGACTACCCCGGAAGGGCTAGTCGCGATCCTTGCGGCCCCGGTTCTCGAGTTCCTCTTCCAGCCCTGACTCCTCGAGGGTGAGTTCCGTGCCCTTCTTCACCTCCCGGTGGACCCCGGCTTCCGGGTTGAGCGCCTGGAGCGGCTCGGGCCCGACGTTGCCGAGCCTGCGGTGTGATGCCTCCGCCGCGGTGCCGCGGTCGGATGGCGCGGCGGGGACGGTAGTATGGCCTTCCACGCCCGGCGGCAGCTTGTCGACGATCTCGCTCGTCTGTTCGATGGCACGGTTGGCGCCGAGTTCCCGCGAGATCATCGGGACCTTGTCGCTCGGCCGGTCCGGATCCGTCCGCTCGCCCTGGCGACGCGGGCCCGTGCCGACGCCCATCCCGTACCAGTGCGTCTCGTGCAGTGCGGGCTCGCCCGCCTCCCCCCGCCGCCGCGTGTCGGCCAGATGTTCTTCGAGGATCCGGATGTCGAGCCGGTTCAGGACGGTCCGCACGCCCGGCACCCGTTCCGCGATGCGGACGGCCCGCTCCGCCTCCTCCTCATCCCGGACCGAGCCGCTCAGCTCGACGATCCCCCACGTCAGCGCGCCGGGCTCGATTTCGCGCCGGCCGAGGATCTCATCGCCACGGAGCGCATCGCGCAGTCGCGCTTCGAGCCGTTCCAGGTCGCGCTCGTGCCGCCGCGCCGCCCCGCCGCGCCATCCCAGAACGAGCCCGGCCGCGAGCCCGGTGGCCGCCCCGACCAACGCCGCACGAACGCTTCCGTTGCCGTCTCCCCCCCGGTTCCGGAACATCCTGCCTCTCCCGCGGGAACGAAGCTTGAAGGACGCGGCGCAGTCGGTGCAAGTCGCAGACCATCCCGTGTCCATGAGATCCGAGGTTTCCCGATGACGCTCGGCGCATTCACGTTCGTGCTCCATTCCCACCTCCCCTACGTCCTCGCGCACGGCCGCTGGCCCCACGGGACCGAGTGGCTGAGCGAGGCCGCGGCGGAGAGCTATCTTCCGCTGATCCGCGGCATCGAGACGCTCCTCGACCGCGGGCTCCGCTTCGGCCTCACCCTCGGCATGACACCCATCCTCGCCGAGCAGCTCGCGAGCGAAGCCTTCCAGGACGAACTCGACGCCTGGCTCGAAGCCCGCGCCGAGGCCGCCGCGCACGACGCGGAGGTCTTCTCCTGGGAGGGACAGGAGCACCGCGCCGCCCTCGCCCACCGTTGGGAGCGGATCTTCACCGAACGCCTCAGCGACTTCCGTGAGCGGTACGACCGCGACATCATCGGCGCGCTCCGGCGTCTCCAGGACGTCGGCGCCATCGAGATCATCACCAGCGCCGCGACGCACGGATACCTCCCGCTCCTCGGTACCGACGAGTCGGTGCGCGCGCAGATCCGCCTCGGCGTCGATGCCTATCGCCGCCACTTCGGCCGGGCGCCGCGGGGAATCTGGCTCCCCGAATGCGCATACCGGCCGCGCTATGACTGGGCGCCGCCCGTCGGCGGGCCGCATCTTCCCCGCCCCGGACTCCGCCGCGGTATCGAGGAGTTCCTCGCCGAGGAAGGCCTCGAGTACTTCGTCATCGACACGCACCTCCTCCGGGGCGGGCACGCACTCGGCACCTACGCCCAGCGGCATCCCGCGCTGCGGCGCCTCGCCGAGCGCTACGCCCGCAAGTACGGCGAACGCATCCTGCCGGAGGAGATCAGCCGAACGCCGAACGCGGCCTACCGGGTCGATTCCGCCGTCGCGCTCGAGCGCCCCGTTCACGTGTACACCCGTGAGCCGTCCGCCTCGCTCCAGGTCTGGAGCGGCGAGTGGGGCTACCCCGGCGACGGCTGGTACCTCGAGTTCCACAAGCGCCATCATCCCGGCGGACACCGGTACTGGCGCGTGACCGGCCGCGGTATCGGCCTCGGCGAGAAGGCCGATTACGTCCCCGAGATGGCCGCCGAACGCCTCGAGGAGAACGCCGCCCATTTCCACACCCTCGTCCGCGACCGCCTCGCCGAGCACCGCGAACTCTTCGATGAACCGGGGATCGTCGTCGCGCCGTTCGACACCGAGCTCTTCGGCCACTGGTGGCACGAGGGCATCGATTGGATCGTGCGCGTCCTCGAAAAGATGGCCGGCGACCCCGAACTCGAACTGACGACCGGCGGCGGATACCTCGACCACCACCATATCCAGGACGAGGTCGCCCTACCGGAGGGCTCCTGGGGTGAAGGCGGCTCCCACTACATCTGGCTGAACCACGAGACCGAATGGACCTGGCCCGAGCTCTACCGCGCCGAACTCACACTGACCGAAACGGTCGATCGGTGGCTCGATCGCGACCATCGGATCATCCACCGACTGCTCGAAATCGCGGCCCGCGAACTGCTCCTCCTCCAGTCCTCGGACTGGCAGTTCCTGATCTCCACCCAGGCGGCGAAGGATTACGCACAGCTCCGTTTCTCACAGCATCTGCGCGTCTTCGATCACGCCCTCGAGCTGATCCGGAAGCAGGAGCGGCAGGAAGATCTCACGCCGGGAGATTGGAAGTTCGTGGGAGATGCGGAGGCCCGGGACGGGATGATCTTCCCGGAACTCGATCTGGTGCTGTGGCGGTCCGGCGCGGCCCCCTAGCCGCCCCGGCTCCCCGACCCCGAGCCCGTCTTCGGCGGCGGCGGCCCCGCCTTGCCGGCCGAGCCGGAGCCCGAACCCGTCTTCGAGCCCGAACCCGTCTTCGAGCCCGAACCCGTCTTCGAGCCCGAACCCGTCTTCGAATCCGAACCCGTCTTGGAACCTGAACCCGTCTTCGAATCGCTGCCGGTCGAGCCCGCCGTCTTACTGCTGCCGGCGCTGCCCGTCGCGCGCTCGTTCTCCTTGCGCTCGCGGATCGCCTTCATCCGCTCGTCCCGGACCTCTCTCGCGTCCTGGCGCGCGGCCTGGTTGCGAATCTCGGCATCCTGCCGCGTGCGCTCGCGGACCTCATCGCGCCGCCCCGGAGGGGGCGAGAAGCCGAACGGCAGTGGGATCGTGATGTTGCCCAGGTGTAGCTTGCCCGGCGAGATGCCCCACCGCCCGCCATCCTCGTCCTCGACCGTCCAGTCGGTGGCGCTCGCCGCGGCGCCTGCCTCGGCGGCCAGCGAGTCGTTGAGCTCGGCAAGCCGGCTGTAGATCCGCGCGCGCGCCACCTCGATCTCCGTCTTCGGCGCAGGCGGTGGTGGCGCGTCGGGCCGCACCCAGAACCGGCCGTCGCCCAGGCGCGGACGGAGTCGCCCGGCAGCCGTCGCTGATGCATTTGCTTCCCCGGTCGCGGCTCCGGTCACGGTTTCACGCTCCTCCCCGACCTCACCCACTCCTGCGGCTTCGTCCGCCGCCGACGACGGCGCCTGCGCGACTCCGCCGATCGCGTCCTGCGCTGCCGGGTGCTCGCGCTCACGCTCACGCTCGGGCTCCGGCGGAGGCACCCGGGCCGACGGCGTGGCGGGCGCGCCGACCGGGATGAGCCGAATGATCTCGATGTCCGGCGCTTCCATGTCCGACAACGCTGTGAGGCCGGCGCTGCCGCCGGGGATCCGATACAGCCGGGAGAGGAACAGCAGCAAGAGGAGGTGGAGAACGATCGATGTGAGCAGCGCGAGCGCCCAGGCGCCCCGCCCCGAGCGCGGGTCCGGACGCGTCGGCGTCAGCTTCGGCGGCGGCGTGGCCGGCGGGCGCCGCGTCGGCGGCACTGAGAGAGGTTTCCGGACGGTCGCTTGCATGATACCCCTTCTAACCCGCCCGTCGTCGCCGGTTCCGGTCGCTCAACCGAGTCGGCCGAGCCGCTGCGCCGCCTCACGCAGCCGATCCGGCGGCTGCGTGAGGGCCAGTCGGAAGAATCCCTCGCCGCCGCGCCCCAGCGCGGCGCCCGGCATCACGACCACGCCCTGCTCGAGCAACGCCCGGCGCGCGAACGCCTCGGAGCCGGTCCCCTCGGGTGTCGGCACCCACAGGTACAGCGTCGCGTTCGGCGGCGTGACCTCGAACCCCTGCGCCCGCAGCGCCGCGACCGCCGCATCCCGCCGTTCCCGGAAGACCGCCACGTTGCCGGGGACCCACGCCGCATACGACTCGAGCGCTGCCCGTGCCGCCGCCTGAATCCCCAGGAACACGCCGGTGTCGATGAACGACTTCACCCGCGACAACGCCGAGATCGCGGCCGCGCCTCCCGCCGCCCAGCCGATCCGCCAGCCCGTCATGTTGTACGTCTTAGAGAACGAATGGAACTCGACCGCGACCTCCTTCGCCCCCTCGATCTCGAAGATGCTCGGCGGGCGGTAGTCGTCGAACGCGATCTCGCTGTACGCGTTGTCGTACGCCAGCAGGATCCCGTGCTCGCGGCAGAACGCGACCGCCTGCTCGAGGTACGACCGCGGCGCGATCGCCGCCGTCGGGTTGTTCGGGTAGTTGAGGTAGAGCACTCGGGCGCGCCGGACCACTTCGCCGGGCAGCTCGTCCAACGGGATCAGGAAATCGTTCTCGGGCCGCAACGGTACGGCGTGCGGCGTGCCGCCGGCCAGCAGTGTGCCGCCCACGTACGGCTGGTAGCCCGGATCCGGAACGATCGTCGCATCGCCCGGACCGACGTAGCAGAAGGCCAGGTGCGCGATCGCCTCCTTCGAGCCGATGACCGGGAGTACCTCGGTGAACGGATCGAGCCGCACGCCGAAGCGACGCTCCATCCACGTCGCGATCGCCTCGCGGTACGCCGGCAGACCGAGTTGGAACGCATACCGGCTCATGCTCGGCTCGCGGGCGGCCGCGACCAGCGCCTCGACTGCGGCGGGCGGCGGCGCGAGGTCGGCATCGCCCGCGCCGAGGTCGATCACGTCCACGCCGCGTGTCCGCAGATCCCGCTTGATCTGCGGCACGTCGGCCAGGGGGTAGGCCGGGAACGTCTCGAACCGGCTCGCCAGGGCGGGCATCGTTGTCGTGATCATCGTTTCCATCTCCGCGAGGGGCGCAAGTTGCGCGCCTCGACCGTGCGCCTACGGAATCCGCGGCACTCCTGCCTGATAAAGAAACTCGTCCGCGAGCGCGTGCGCGTGCTCGTGCGCGAACGGCCGTTTCATGCTCCAGGGTCCGCCGCAGGCGGGTCGAGAACCCATTCGAATCGACCGGAGCGAGAGCCGGATGGCCGGGCCGATGACGTGCCCGCGCGGAGCCGGGTTCACTACGACCGCTCCTCCGGCCGCGCGATCACCGGAGAACGCACGTTCGCCAACCCCAACAGCTCGACCTCGACGGTGTCGCCCGGCTTGAGCGGGCCGACGCCCTCCGGCGTCCCGGTGGCGATGATGTCGCCCGGCTCGAGCGTCATGATCCGGCTGATGTAGGAGACCAGCATCGGGATGCCGAACGTCATCTCCGATGCCCGGCCGTGCTGCCGCAGCTCTCCGTTGACACGGCAGATCACCTCCAGCGACCGCCAGTCCCGCTCCGCCGCGACGTAGGGCCCGACCGGGCAGAAGGTATCGAACCCCTTCGCGCGCGTCCACTGGTCATCGAGGCGCTGGAGATCACGCGCCGTCACATCGTTCAGCGGGGCGTACGCGGCCACGGCGGCCAGCGCCTCGGCCTCGGAAACATCGCGTGCACGCCGGCCGATGATCACCGCGATCTCGCCCTCGTGCTCCACCCGGCGAGAATCGGCGGGGAGTACGATCGCCTCGCCATCCCCGATCCGCGCCGATGGCGGCTTCAGAAAGAGGAGCGGCCGGTCGGGGACGGCGTTGCCGAGTTCCCGCGCGTGTGCGGCATAGTTGCGCCCCACGCAGATGATCTTCGTCGGTTTCGCGTTCATGGCCCTGCGCTGGAATCCCGGCATTTCACCGATCTCCTCAGTCTATGCGTCGCGCCGCCATGACGCCAGACCGCGCCGGACCGCCGCAGTGACGAGACGACCGCGCTAGGCGTGCGCGCCGTAGAACCCGCGGAGCGCCGGGAGCAGCTCGTGCCAGGGTGCCGCCCGGACCGGCGCGGGGGGAAGCGACT
The DNA here is from genome assembly GCA_036381495.1 of Longimicrobiales bacterium. Classification (GTDB taxonomy): domain Bacteria; phylum Gemmatimonadota; class Gemmatimonadetes; order Longimicrobiales; family RSA9; genus DASVCS01. The sequence goes on along the minus strand of DASVCS010000057.1, from coordinate 30,988 downwards.
CGAGGAAGTAGCGGCCGTAGCCCTTCTCGATGATGCGGCGGTCGAGCAGGACGATCACGCCGTGATCCGTCCGGGAGCGGATCAGGCGGCCGAATCCCTGCTTGAGTCGGAGCGCGGCGTGGGGGAGCGCGTAGTCGTAGAACCCGTCACCGCCCTCGCGCCGGATCGCCTCCGTCCGCGCGGCGGTCAGCGGCTCGCTCGGAACCTTGAACGGCAGCTTGGGGATCACGAGCCCACGGAGCGGGCGGCCCGGCACGTCGACACCCTCCCAGAACGACGCCACGCCGAGCAGGATGCCGTGCCCCGATGCCGCGAAGTGCTCGACGAGGCGTGCGCGTGGGCCCTCTCCCTGCACGAACAGCGGCCAGTTTCGGTCCACCTCCCGACGCCGCAGGTCCGTGGCGACGCGGCGTAGCGAGCGATGCGCGGTGAAGAGGACGAAGAGCCCCCCGTCGCACACCTCGGCGAGTGCCTCGACCACGCGCGCCGTCGCCGCATCGAACGCCGCGCTCTGGCCACCGCCCGGTACCGGCAGGTCCGTCGGGATCGCCACCAGTGCCTGTTCCTCGTAGTCGAACGGGGATGGGTAGACCGATGTGCGGACCTTCAGTCCGCCGGCCGCCAGCCCGATGCGGCGCCTGACGAAGTCGAAGCCGTCGCGCGTCGTCAGCGTCGCCGACGTCAGCACCGCCGTGTCCACCCGCTCGAAGAGCCCCTCCCGGAGCAGTTCCGAGATGTCCACCGGCGCGACGTTCGCGACCACGGTGCTCCGGCCGGCGCGGGCGCCGGCGTCCGCCCCGTCGCCGCCCCGCCCTCGTCGCTCGATCCACCGGACCATCGCAACCGGTTCATCGGCCGCGGAGCGGAACAGCAGTCGGAGCGCGTCCAGCGCCGTCCGCGTACGGCCGGCGGTGGCTTGCAGCTCGAGGAGCTGCTCTTCGAGCGCATCGCTCCAACGGGTGTCGAGGAGGATGCGTTCACGCAGCCGATCCAGCTCGCGCGCGAGCTCGTCGAGCACGATCGCCAGATCTTCGGCATCCGGGACGAGCCGCCCGCTCCAGTCGGGCCGCGCCATCGCCTCCGCGTCGATCCGCACCACGCCGTCCTCCGCCTCGGCCACCAACGCTTCGAGTCCATCGAAGAGCGCGGCCGTCCGCTCCCGCGCGCGCTCGACCGCGGGACGCACCCTCATCGAGACCTGGCGCAGAGCGTCCTGCTGGAGCAGGTCGTCCGGTCCCGCCTTCAGACGCTCCTCGACGGCCGGGAGCACCCCCCGCCCCCGCCGATCCAGCCGACCGAGGAGACGCAGCAGCGTCCGCCGCGAGAACGATGCGCCGAGGTGACGCGTCGCCGCATCTTCGAGATTGTGCGCCTCATCCAGAACGACGCGGCCGTACGGCGGAAGGACCGCCTGCGCCGTGTAGTTCCCCTGCGCACGGCGCACGGCAAGATCACTGAACAACAGGTGGTGATTGACCACGAGTACGTCCGCGTGCGCCGCATCCCGCCGCGCCCGCTGATAGAAGCAGGCATCGAAGTGCGGGCAGCGCGCCCGCAGACAGACATCGGACTCGCTCGCCACTTCGTCCCACACCTCGGACGTGGGCTGGAACGACAGGTCCTGGAGCGAGCCGTCCCGCGTGTGATCGATCCAGCTCAGGATCGCCTCCAGCTCCGCGCGCTGCGCATCGTCGAAGAGCACGGCCGCGCTCTGCGCGGCCAGCCGCGCACGCCGGATCGAGATGTAGTTGCGCCGCCCCTTCACCAGCGCGAAGCGGAACGGCTCGGCCAGCGCCCGCCGCAGGAACGGCAGGTCCTTCTCGACGAGCTGCTCCTGGAGGTTGATCGTGTTCGTCGAGACCACCGTGCGCTCCCGGTTCGCCATCGCCCAGCGAATCGCCGGAAGCAGGTACGCGACCGACTTCCCCGTCCCCGTCCCCGCCTCCGCGAGCGTCACGCCGCCTTCGTTGTACGCCGCCGCCACCGCGAGCGCAAATTCGCGCTGCATCGGCCGGTCCTCGTACGACGGGTGCGCGCGTCCCAGCGCCCCCCCGGGCGCGAGCGCCGCCTCGATTTCTCCGGGGTCCAGCAGCTCCCGTTCACTACGCGGCGCCGGTTCGACCACGACGTACAGCTCGCTCACGTCGTTGTCCGTGATCGCGAGCCCCACCCCGCGCGCATGGAGTTCCGCGGCGACCGTGAGGTCCGGGTCCGACGGCTCCAGGACGCCCGTCGGGTGGTTGTGGATCACCAGCATCCCGGCCTCGACGTCCCGTACCGCGGCCACCACCGCGTTCCGGTTCCCCCGCGCGACGACCTCCGCGCCGTACACCTCCCCCGCCTCGCCCACCCGCGCCACGAAGCAGACCTCGTTGCCGCGCGCCTCCGCGATCTCCGCGCGCATGTGCCGCGCGGCCGCGCCACTCAGATGAAGAACTCGGGACACTTGCGGGATCGCCTGCCTGTTGGAGCTGTGCACGGCGCGGAATTGCGCGCTTTCCTACCCCGGCCCGCCCCCACGGGTGCCCGGCGCCGCCACACGGATCCGGCCGCCCCCACCGTTCGGCACGAAATGGAACACTCGCGCAACCTCCGCCCCTCAAGTTTTTCCACCCCCGTCCGAGACTCTCGGTTGGAATTCAGTACCTGTTCCCACCGAGAGAGGGGCCCGATGCTCGCGCGCAACCAACAGATCAAGGTGGACGGAATATTCGAGAACGGAGGCGGCCCGCTGCCCGGCGGCGGCACACGCACGCTACTTTCGATCGGCGGCGACCACGCCAAGATCGAAGGCAAGTTCCAGATCGCGGACTCGATCGAGATCCAGTGCGAGATCGGCGGCGAACTGGATGTCGGTGGCAAGCTCGTCATTGGTGAGCGGGGCATCGTCATCGCGGACGTCCGCACCGTCGACGCGATCGTGATGGGCAGTTACCACGGCAACATGATCGCGACCGGCAACGTGGAGATCACCGCGACCGGTCGCGTCACGGGGAACATCCAGACCGACTCGCTCATCATCTCGAAGGGCGGCTTCTTCAACGGCAACGTCACGAAGAACAACACTTCGGAGCCGCGGCGGCCCGTCCTGGTCGAGGATCCGGACGAGGTCGAGGAGCGCCGGAACACCGACGCCGACGAGGACGCCGAGGTCGGCGCCCGCGTGCTGCAACACCAGTCGTAGGCTCCGGAGCGCCCGGATGGAGCGGCGGTGGGGTCCGCGTTTGGGTGATATGGGTCACCCCGAGTGGCTGGCCGGTCCAGCGGGCCCGGGCTCACCCGTACGCACCGTGGATCAGCGGATGCGACCGCGCCCGACCATTCTCAACGGAACGCCCTCCGGCGACATCGCATCCACCGGCGCCCTCATCGTGGGCGAGCGCGCCGTGGTCCGTGCCAACGTCCGTGCCGACAGCGTCGTCGGCCGCGGCGATGTGATCGGCGACATCACGACACTCGAGCGCATCGAGGTCAAGTCGAACGCCCGCGTGGTCGGCGACCTCATCGCGCCGGAAGTCGTCGTCGACAGCGGCGCCCGCTTCGAGGGCACCTGCCGCATGGGCGAGCTCCCCGCCGCGCCCCTCGCCCCGAACGATCTCATCCTGCTCCGCGGCGCCTGAATCGCGGCAGTGGCCGCGATCCGCTCCCTACTCGCTCACGTCTTCAGCGTCTTCTTCTTCGCCGCCGGGAACAGCACGTTGTTCAGAATGAGCCGGTACCCCGCCGAATGCGGGTGCAGGGCCAGATCGGTCGGCGCATCTCCGATCTGGTGCTGGGGATCTTCCGGATCGTGCCCGCCCAGGAACGTCCACGTCCCCTTGCCGTAGTTGCCGTGGATGTACTTGACCCACGGCGCACCCTCCTCCTCCGCCAGCACGATCGTGCCGGGCTTCAGCCGGTCCCGCCGGAACGACGTCGTCAGACCGTAAAAATCGGGGATCACGTCCTCGTGGTCCTGCACGAGCATCGACGGCACCGGATCGAACTTCGCACTGAAGTCGAAGAGCGTGAAGGCGCCGAGTGGCTGTCGCCAGGGCGTGTTCACCTGGTGGCCATCGATGTCGCTGAACGCGTTCACGCCAGGGTTCGTCTGGATCTCGGCATCCTGAAACGCGAAGGTCTCACCCCAGTTCATCTTCTGCGTCGCGGCCGGGTCGATCGGTGTGCCGTCGCTGAACGGCGCGGCAATGTCCACCCCCATCGCCGCCAGGGCCAGCTCGATCGTCTCCGTCGCCGTACACATCGCGAAAAGGAAGCCGCCCTCCGCAACATAACGGCGGATCTCCTCCGCCACCGCCTTCTTCAGCGCGGGCACGTTCGGCTTCCCGAACCGCGCGGCCATCTCCTCGTTGCGCCGCACCTCGGTCTGGAGCCACGGCGCGCCGCCGTAGTTGATGTAGAACTTCGAGTACTGGCCCGTGAAGTCCTCATGGTGCAGATGCAGCCAGTCGTAGTCCTTGAGACGGCCCTGGAGCACGTCGGCATCCCACACCTCCGTGTAGGGGATGTCGGCGTAGGTCAGCGCCAAGGTGACCGCGTCATCCCAGGGCGGCGTATCCGGCGGTGTGTAGACCGCGATCTCCGGCGCCTTCTCGAGGATGATGCTCTCCATGTTCTCCTGCTCGATCACGGCGCGGATCTGCGCCACGGCGGCCGCATCCACCGGCTCGTACGCAACACCGCGCAACGCCGCCTCTCGCCGCACGGACGGACGATCCGGCAACAGGAACGAACCCGCACGATAGTTGAGGAGCCACTCGGCGGTGAGCCCTTGCTGGAGCACCCAGTATGTCAACCCGTACGCCTTCAGGTGGTCGGTCTGTTCGGCGTCCATCGGCACGAGCAGCGACTGCGCGCGCGCCGGGATCGCGGCCACCGTGATGAGGACGAGGGCGGTTGTCAGACAGGGGATGATTCGACGCATCATGATTTCCTTACTGCATTCACTGCTTCATGAGCGAGGGATCCTCGCGCGGAGGCGATCCAACTCGCGCCGCGCCTGCGGGACCAGAGCGCTCTGGGGGTAGTCCAGGACGAGCCGCTCGAGATAGTGGCGTGCCTCTTCGAGTTGGTCGGGGCGCGCCGCGAGTGCGCGGCCCAGGGCAAGCAGCGCCGCGGGCGCCTCCTGCATGTCCGCGAAGTCCATGACGAGCGTCCGCCGGATCCGCTCGGCTTCGAGCGGAAGCTCCTCCCGATCCGCGAGGTCCGCGGCGAAGTCGAGGATGGCGGAGCGCTCCGGCCGCGCGAGCCCGTCGGACTCGTCGGCAAGGATCTCGATCGCCTTTTCGACGTGGCCGCGCTCCACCTCGGCCAGGGCCCGTTCCAACAGAGCGCCGCCCTCGGGCGAGAGACGCCCCAGGAGCGTCGCGAGCAGGATGGTGCGCGTGGCCTGCTCGCCGTGGAGCAGCGGCGCCGCGGCGAGGAGCGCGGCACGCGCCTGCGCCAGCTTGCCCGATTGCAGCGCGATACGGCTGCGCAGCAGAGATGTCCGCGGTCCGCGGATGCCGGCGATCACGCGCTCCGCGCCCGTCGCGTCTCCCCGGCTCAGGAGCACATCGCCGATGGCCGCGCTGAGTTCATCCAGCTCGGGCGCCTCCGGGTACATCTCACGGAACGTGGCCAGGCCCGCCACGGCATCCTCCACATCCTCCTCCCGTGCCGTGAGCCGGATGCGCACCGCCGTGGCCTGCCGGCGTTCCGGCGTGCCCGGCGCGTACGCCCCCTCGACGACGGCGAAGTGCTCGCGGGCGGTTACCGTGTCGCCCAGCATCAACGCCAGTTCGCCCAGCCGGTTCTGGAGCGCGACCAGCCGCGGTGCCGGGCCGCCCGACGCCACGATCTCGGTGTACGCCCAGTAGGCCAGTCGCGGCAGGTGAGCGCCGTCTGCCCGCCGCGCCATCTCGATCAGGAAGCCCGACCGCTCCGCCGGTACCATGGCGGCCGCGGCCGCGCGCGCGACGGCTTCGGCGCGCGCGTCCAGGCCCGCATCGATCGCCAGTTCCGCTGCCGCCCGCTGTCGGCCCGGCGTCGTCGGCGCCGTCGTCAAAGCCTCGATGAGCCGAGGCACGATCCGCGCGCCGCCATCCGGCAGCGCGCTCAGGCGCCGCCGCACCAGCGAGAACCCCTCGCCCTCCTCGCCCACCGCGCGGCTCCACTCTTCGACTGTGTGCGCATAGTCCCCCAGCGCCGCGTAGGCCTCCCCCAGCTCGAGGGCCAGCGCATCGTCCCGCTTGACCGCCGATCGGCCACGCGTGAGGACCTTCAGCGCACTCTGGGGATCACCGCGCTCGAGCAGGATCGACGCGATCTCGCGATACGGCGTCTCGAGCTCCGGCTCCGCGTCCATCCACGCCTCCGCGGCGCGTGCCATGGCCTCCGGCCGATTGAGCCGCAAGAGCGTCCGGATCCGCATCTGGTTGCCGATCGGGGAACTCGGGTCTACCGCGAGTAGCGCATCGAGAGGCGGCAGCAACGCCTCGAGGCGACCGCTCATGCGCAGCACCCGCTCCAGCGAGAGGAGCGCGCTGAGCGAACCCGGATGCTCATCCAGGACGGTAAGCAGGATCTGCTCGGCGCCGGCAAGGTCGCCCGCCACCTCGCGGTCCGCCGCCGCGCGCAGCATCGCGACCTCGTCGATCTCCCCACTCGCGACCGCCTGCGCATACAACGACCCGCCGCCCGGCGCCACCGCCAGCGTGGCGAGGGCGACCACGGCCCGCGTGCACCACCGCCGAACCGGGATCACCGGCGCTCCCGCTCCGGCTGCGGCGGCCGATCGCGCGATCCCCCCGCGGCGCCCTGCTTCGCACGCTCCGCCGTGCGGTTCAACAGATCGAAGTACTCCAGGATCAGGTGCCGGTACGCCGGCGGCAGCGACCGCATCACCTCCGGATCGGGCACTGGATAGCGAACATCGGAGTTCAACAACGCTGGATCCAGCGCAGCTCCGAACGAGGGCGCGATCCCCTCGCTCGGCCGTTCCGCCACCCGCTGCTCACTCGTCTCCTCACCCTCGAGTGTACGACCCGCATCCAACAACCGGTGGAACAGCCGCTCCTGCCGTGACAGCAGTTCAGGACTCAACTTCCCCGAGCCCAGCTCCTCGGCGATCTGCTCCGCCTCCCGCGCCAGCTCGTCGAGTCGGCCGAGCACGTCCTCCCGGCCACCGAGCTCCTGGTTCAACCCGCCGAGCCTTTGTGCGATCTCGCGCTGCCGGCTCGCCATCTGCTGCAACCGCTGCCCCATGACCTGCGGCCCTAGATCCAGTGGCAGCAGCGAGTTCGACTGCCCGTTCAACGCACCCTGCTGCCGCGCGAGTTCCGCCAGTCGTTGCAACGCCTGCTGCAAACCCGTCCCCGACTCCGACTGCTGGATCTGCTCGCCGTTCTTGAGCAGCTCGAGCGCCAGCCGGTTCAACGCGTCGACCGTTTGCCTCATCTCATCGGCCGGCGCACGGCCGCCACCCCTCTGCTCCGCCATCGCGTTCAGCGTCTGCTCCATGCTGAGCATCGCACGCCCCAGCGCCGCGCCGACATCGCGGTTCACCATCGCGGACCGCCGCCCCGCCTCGGCCAGGTTCCGACCCAGCGCCTGCAAGCCCTGCTGGAGAGCCCGCTGCTCCGCGCGCATCGACTCCGCGTCGCTGCCGCCGCCGAGCCCCGTCGCCGCGTCCCGCTGCCGACCGCTACCGCCGGGCCGATTCGGTTGGCTCGCCCCAGGCTGGCCGGTACCAGGCGGGCCACCCTGCTGCTGGCCCTGCCCGCCTTGCTGCCCCTGGCCAGACTGCTGGCCCTGCTGGCCCTGCTGGCCCTGCTGGCCCTGCTGACCCTGTTGACCCTGTTGGCCCTGTTGTCCCTGCTGGCCTTGTTGGCCTTGTTGTCCCTGCTGGCCTTGTTGGCCTTGTTGCCCCTGTTGCCCTTGCTGCCCCTGTTGCCCCTGTTGCCCTTGCTGGCCCTGTTGCCCTTGTTGGCCCTGTTGGCCTTGCTGGCCCTGCTGGTTCTGCTGGCCTTGTTGCCCCTGCTGCTCTTGCTGCCCTTGCTGGCCCTGGGCGCCGCGCGGCTGGCCCTGCTGCATCTGCGGGCGCTGGCCGGACTCGGATCCGCCGGCCCGGGATTGTTGCTCCGCCTGCCGGAGTAGCTCGCTCTGCCGTTGGGCAAGCGCGAGCGCCTCATTGGCGGCCTGCTGGACGGCCTCCTGCACCTCCTGGCGCCAGCCCTCCGCCATCGTCCGACGAGCGGCTTCGAGTGTCTCCGCGGCCTGCGCCATGTCGCGCGCCGCCGCCTCGCCGCGTTTCCCCGCCTCCGCGCCCGACTGCTGCTGCGCCCGCTCTGCGGCATCCTGCATCGCGCCGAGCGCCTGCTCCGTGCGCTCGCCCGCGTCGCTGGTCCGCTGCGCCGCGCCACTCTCGCCCATCTCGCCCAGTTGCTGCTGGAGCCCCAGCATCTGCTGGCGCAGCTCTTCCGTCCGGCGCGCGAGGTCCTCCTGCTGGGCCACCCGCTCGGGCGTCGGTTTCGCCTCCCGTTCCATGGCCTCCGCGAGTGCCTCCTGCTCCGTCGCGAACTCCTCGGCCTGGCGGGCGAGCGCGTTCATGCGTTGCTCCGCCGCAGCCCGACGCAGGAGTTCGAGACTCTGCTCGAGCTTCTCGCGGAACTGCTCCTGTTGCTGCGCGAGTTGCTCCAGCGCGCGCTGCACCTCGGCCGGATCCATCTGCTCGAGCGAGCGCCGCAGCTCTTCGAGCTGCTCCTTCAGCTCGGGGGTGAGAATCTGGTCGTAGAGCTGCCGCAACTCCTGCAACCGCGCCTGCAAGGCCGGATCCTGGAGGCCCGCCGCCTCGATCGCGCGTTCCATCGCCTCGATGCGCCGGCGCATCTCGTCGATGCGCTGGACCATCTCTTCCTGGCGCTCCAGGATCTGCCGTGCCTCTTCACGCTGTTCGTACCGGAGCTGCTGGCCTCCGGCGGCACCGCCCTGAGCGCCCGCCGAGCCCTGCCGTCCACCGGCACCGCCGGCGCGCCCCGACGCGTTGCCCGCCGCCTGCGCCGCCCGCGCCGATTGACGCGCCAGGTCCTGCGTCGCGTCAGCCAGCTCCTCCATCGACCGCGCCAGCGAAGAGGCCTCCTCGACCATCGCCTCGGCCCGCTCGTCCGCCCGCTCCCGCAGGTCGTCCATGCTCGGGAAGCGCAGCGTGTAGGTCGAGGAAACGCCCACCTGACCGTCCGGCGAGTTGTCGACGACTCGGATGAAGTAGTGCAAGAGGTCGCCGGGCAGCAGCCGCCGCTCGCTCGCATCCAGCAGCGTCCGCAGGATCGCACGATCCGTGACGCCGTTCAGCGGCAACGCCTGCTCCACCGGTTCCTCCTCGCCGCCGAGCGCGCTCTCTCTCCAGCTCACCAGCTCCGCGGAACGGAGCCCGTGATCATCGCGCGCATCCGCGACCACCTCCTGCCGCATGTCCGGTCCGAGGAGCGTGTCCACGCCAGGGAAGGTGATGTCGACGCGTGGCGCCGCATCCTCCACCACGGTCAGCTCGAACGGCGGCGGCACCGTCGCCGGCGACCCACCGCTCTCATCGATCAGATGCCACGCGTAGACGCCGCTCGCGCGCGGCGTCCAGCGCCCGGCGAACCGGTCCGCCGTCACCGCCAGCGGGACCCGGGAATCGCCGTCCACGCGGTGCAGCTCGACTTCTCGCAGCGACCGCGTCGCCCGACCACGGATCCGTAACTCCGTCCCCGCCGGCACTTCGAGCGGAGGGACATCCCCCTCGAACCGCTCCGCCTCCCGATCCAGATACGACGGGTACACCACGTCGACCACCAGGTCGGAGACCAACAACGGATCCAGCGGAACCACGCGGAACGTGTCGCTCGACACGCCATCCCCACCGACCACCCAGTACTGCATCGGCACGTCGATGCGCGCGAACCGCATCGACGCCCGGGCACCGGCCACGCCCAGCCTGCGCTCGCGCGGTACATCCCCCTCCGAGCGCCACCGCACCATCACCTCGCGGCGCCCCGGCGCCTCGATGCGTACCTCGAACGGATCGCCCCGCGGCACCTGCGCGTCTCCCGGCTCCACCACCAACGGCGGCAGCGGAGGCGGCGAAAGGTGCGCGATCGGGTGCAACAGCGGCCCCCACCCGGAGCGCGACCGCTCCGGCGAAAACACACCGAGCGTGATCGTGAGTGCCGATAGACCGCCCACCGCCAACAACGTCCGCTGCCGCCGCCGCCGCGCCCGCTCGCCCAGGGATCCCGTGAGCTGACGCGGCGCCACGCCCGCCAGCTCCCGCGCCAGCTCCCGCTCCGCCCGCTCGTACAACGCCGACGACGTCCCCGCCGGAACTCCACCGCGCAACTCGAGGATCCCCCGCATACGCCCCGCCGCCAACCCGCGCGCCGCTTCCGCCGCCGCTGCGACGCCCCGCTCGTCCACCACACCCACCCACCGGCGACCCATCCACGCCACCACCGTCACCACCGCCACCGCCGCCCCGATCACGATCGCCAGCGGCACCGGACTCGGTGCCCACCACACCGACAGCCCCCCCGCCAACCACGCCAAGGTCAAGACCACGGGCACGACCGCCAGCGCCGCGCACGCGACCGCCAGCATCCCATCCCGTCGCACCTGCCGCTTCGCCGCGGCAATCATCTGCCAGAGCCGCTGTCCCGCCGGACTCATCCGACCACCTGTGAAAGCGCGTAAACGAACAGGTTCACCCCCATCCGGAGCGCCGCCCGCCGGATCTCCGGCGGATCCCCGTGCACTTCCGGATCCTCCCAACCATCACCCAGATCCGACTGGTAGCTGTAGAACACCACCAGCCGGCCATCCTGAAAAATCCCGAACCCCTGCGCCGGCTTGCCGTCGTGCTCGTGGATCTTCGGCAGGCCCTTCGGAAAATCGTAGAACACGTGGTAGACCGGATGGTCCGCCGGCAACTCCACCAGCTCCGCGTCCGGGAAAACCCGTTCGATCTCCCGCCGGAAACTCGCGTCCAACCCGTAGTTGTCGTCCGCGTGCAGGAACCCTCCGGACCTGAGGTATCGCCGGAGGATCCGCACCTCCTCCTCCGAGAAACGGATGTTCCCGTGGCCCGTCAGATACAGGTACGGATAGTCCCACAACGACGGATCCGTCAGACGCACGTGCACGGGACGGTCAGCCACCGGCAGGCCCGTCTGCTCGCGGATCGTGCGCAACAGGTTCGGCAGCGAGGAGGGGTTCGCGTACCAGTCACCGCCGCCGTCGTACTGGAGTTGCGCGATGGTGAGCGGTGCCGCCGCGACGGGCGCCTGCGGCGGAGGCGCCAGGATGTGGAGCAGTGCGGTGAAGAGCAGCGACATCAACCTTCTCGACCCCCTTCTTCGTCCTCCGAATGTATGGAGACGACGATGTCGTACGCCTGGTTGCGCGACAGCCCGAGGCGTCGCGCGAGTTCGCGGGCGACGGTGCTCGGCCGCCGTCCCTCGGCGAGCAGTTCGCGGGCGAGTGCGCGCGCTTCATCGAGCGCTGTCTCTGCGGGAGCGGTCTCCGTGCTTCCCGCGAGCAGCACGACGACCTCCCCCCGCGCGGCCTCCTGCGCGTAATAGGCAGCCGCTTCCGCCAAAGTTCCGCGAAAGAACGTTTCGTGGACCTTGGTCAGTTCCCGCGCGACGACGACGCGGCGATCATCGCCGCACCGTGCCTTGAGCTCCCGGAGGAGCGCGGCGAGCCGTCCGGGCGCCTCGTAGAGCACCGCGGTGTGCGGCAGTGCCTCGATGGCGGCCAGGCGCGCCGCGCGGGCTTGCCCGCTGCGGGGCGTGAAGCCGAAGAAGGTGAACGGCTCCGGCTCGAGCCCCGATGCGACGAGCGCCGCCAGCAGCGCCGAGGGACCGGGCACGGGAATCACCCTGTGACCCGCCTCGACCACCCTCTGCACGATCCGTGCGCCGGGATCGGAGATCAGCGGTGTCCCTGCATCCGAGACGATGGCGACGTCTTCGCCGGCATCCAGCCAGGTGACGAGTTGCGCGGCGCGCGCGGCCTCGTTGTGGGCGTGTGCCGAGACCAGCCGTGTCGTGATGCCGTAATGGCGCAAAAGGATCGAAGTCCTCCGCGTATCCTCCGCCAGGATGCGCCCGACCCGGCCGAGCACATCGACCGCACGGTACGTAATGTCGCCCAGATTACCGATGGGTGTGCTGACAACGTAAAGGTTCGCCATAGCTTACGCCAGTGCGGAGCGGAAGTGCCGGTGCCCGCCACGGCTTCGCGCGGATGCCGGACCGCCACGGATGGGACGGCGGCGCGACGGTGGTGCCGGCGGCCTGATACACGACCGGACCGGCGGCCACGACGGGCCGTCCGGTCCGGAGTTCGAGCGCGGCGGGGCGGCTACGGCGGCCCGCCCCTCCGGCCCTCAGCCGAGGTGTTCCTGGATCTTCCGCTCGAGGTGCGGCTTCGGCACGGCGCCGACCACCGTGTCCACATGCTTGCCGTCCTTGAAGAACAGGATGCTGGGGATCGAGCGGACCCCGAAGCGCATCGCCGTCTGCTGGTTCGCATCGACGTCGAGCTTCGCGACTCTCACCCGACCCTCGTACTCGTCGGCCAATTGTTCAATGATCGGTGCGACCATGCGACACGGTCCACACCATGCCGCCCAGAAGTCCACGAGCGCGAGGCCTTCCGCCCGCTCGATGGATTCCTCGAAGTTGCTGTCCGTCGCCGTCAGCACCGTCCCGTTCTCGGTCATCCGAACCCTCCGTTGTGCCCAGCGGCCGTGGCCCCGCCACGACCGGCGTGTTACCTTGAGGGAGACAGCGCGTGTCTGAGAACCGGCCGCCTCATGAATTCAGTACCCCTTACCCTCGATCATGTCGCGATCGCCACGCAATCGATCGCCAGGGCCCTGCCCCTGTTTGAATCACTGACCGGCGCTCGAGGTTCCCCGCCGGAGCGCGTGGACGCGCAGGGCGTCGCGGTGGCGTTCGTCGGCGAAGGCGATGGACGGCTCGAGCTGATCGAACCGCTGGGGCCGCAGTCGCCCGTCGCTCGCTTCATCGAGCGACGCGGTCCCGGCCTCCACCATCTGGCATACCGGGTGCCGGACCTCGAGTCGGCGCTCGCGCGACTTTCCGCCGCCGGCGTGCCGTTGATCGATGCGCACCCCCGGCCCGGCGCACACGGCCGGCGCGTCGCGTTCGTGCATCCGAGCGGCGCCGGCGGCGTCCTCATCGAACTGGTCGAGGGATAGCGGCCGGGCACGGCGGCGCGTCGGGTAGCTCCCCCGGACTCACCCGCCCGACGTGATCCGCTCGATCTCGATCTTCTCGACGAGCCAGCCCTCGTCCTCGGTCCGCACCACGGTGAAGGGGACCGGGATTTCGCGCTGGTCGATCTTGAGTTCGACCACGACCTGCACCGCCTGATCGAGTCGCCCCGGCACGATGCCGGTGCCGCGGAGCGCATAGTCGTCGTGTCGAAGGATCGACGCGAGCGCGAACATCCGCCGTTCGACGTCGGCCCGCGGATCCCGCTCGAGGACGGACCCCTCCGTGGTGCCGAACAGCCGCGCCATCGTTTCGAGGTCGTTCGCGTTGGCGGCGCGCAGGAACCGCTCGACCACCAGTGCCGGGGCCAGTTCGGGAGGATCGCCCGAGCCGCTCATCGCCGTCCGGCGTTGAGCGCAGGCGCCCGTGAGAATGGCCAGGCCGATCAGCAGGAAACCGGCCCATCGCTTGTGCATCGGCACACTCATGCTGCGACTCCGGTGAAAACCGCCCCGGTCGGGGCGAGCGCCTAGGTTAGCCCCTGGGAAAGGCCGCTGTCAAGCGACGGCCCGTTCCGCGGCGCGCCGAAACGTCAGGCGTAGGGCTCCCTCCTCCCGGTCCGCCACGATCGTGTCGCCGGCGTCGAACTCCCCTTCGAGCAGGAGCAGAGCGAGCGGATTCTGCACCAGCCGCTGGAGCGCCCGCTTCAACGGACGCGCGCCGAACGCCGGGTCGAACCCCTCATCCGTGACCAGCTCTCGCGCCGCCGGGGTCAGACGGAGCCGGAGCTTGCGCTCAGCGAGCAACGCCTCGATACGTCCGAGCTGGAGATCCACAATGCGGCCGAGCGCCGCATCGCCCAGCGGGCGGAAGACGACGATGTCGTCGATCCGATTCAGGAACTCGGGCCGGAAGTGGCGGCGCAGCTCGTCACGGACGAGGATCTCGACCTCCTCCCACGCGGACTCCCGGGCGTGCTCGAGGATCAGCGACCCACCGAGGTTCGACGTCATGATCACGACCGTATTGCGGAAGTCGACGGTCCGGCCCTGCGAATCCGTCAGACGCCCGTCATCCAGGATCTGCAACAGGAGGTTGAACACCTCGGGATGCGCCTTCTCGATCTCATCGAAGAGGATGACCGCGTACGGACGGCGCCGCACCCGCTCCGTGAGCTGTCCGCCCTCCTCGTAGCCGACGTAGCCCGGAGGCGCGCCGATCAGCCGCGCGACCGCGTGCTTCTCCATGTACTCGGACATGTCGATCCGCACCAGCGCCTCCTCGTCGTCGAAGAGGAACGCCGCCAGCGCCCGCGCGGTCTCCGTCTTCCCCACGCCCGTCGGGCCGAGGAAGATGAAGCTGCCGATCGGCCGGTTCGGATCCTGAAGCCCCGCGCGGCTCCGGCGCACCGCATGGGCCACTGCGGCCACCGCCTCCTCCTGACCGATGACCCGGCTGCCCAGCTCGGCCTCCAGGTTCTTCAGCCGCTCCCGCTCCGACTCGAGCATCCGCGCGACCGGGATCCCGGTCCACTTCGAGACGACCTCGGCCACGTCCTCGGCGTCCACCTCTTCCTTCAGGAACTGGTGCTCCGCCTGGAGCCGGGCCAGACGCTCCTCCGCCGCCGCCAACTCCCGTTCCAGCCCGGGGACCTCGCCGTACTGGATCTCAGCGGCACGACTCAGGTCGCCCCTGCGCGTCGCCCGCTCGGCCTCGACCCTCAGCGCGTCGATCCGCTCCTTGATCTCGCGGATCCGGCCGATCTGCACCTTCTCCGCCTGCCACCGCGCCTTCATCCCGCTGGAACGCTCCCGCAGGTCGGCCAGCTCGGCCTCGATCCGCGTGCGCCGCTCGATCGCCTGCTGGTCCTCCTCCCCCGCGAGCGCCGTCCGCTCGATCTCCAGCTGCGTGATCCGGCGCTCGACCTCATCCAGCTCCTGTGGCATCGAGTCGATCTCGATCCGCAGCCGCGATGCCGCCTCGTCGATCAGGTCGATCGCCTTGTCCGGCAGGAATCGCCCGCCGATGTATCGGTCCGAGAGCTTGACCGCCGCCACGATCGCACCGTCCGTGATGCGCACGCCGTGGTGCACCTCGTAGCGCTCCTTCAGACCCCGCAGAATCGCCACGGCGCTCTCCGCGTCCGGCTCGTCCACGTACACCGGCTGGAACCGCCGCTCGAGCGCCGCATCCCGCTCGATGTGCTGACGATATTCATCCAGAGTCGTCGCGCCCACCACCCGCAACTCACCGCGGGCCAGCATCGGCTTCAGCATGTTCCCGGCGTCCACCGCTCCCTCGGCCGCCCCGGCGCCCACGATCGTGTGCAACTCATCGATGAACACGATGTAGCGCCCCGCGGACTCCGTGATCTCCTTCAACACCGCCTTGAAGCGGTCCTCGAACTCGCCCCGGTACTTCGAGCCCGCCACCATCGCGCCGATGTCCAGCGACACCAGCCGCTTCTCCCTCAGCGATTCCGGAATGTCGCCGCTCACGATCCGCTGCGCCAACCCCTCGACGATCGCCGTCTTCCCCACCCCCGGCTCCCCGATCAGCACCGGGTTGTTCTTCGTCCGACGACTGAGCACCTGCACCACCCGCCGGATCTCCTCGTCCCGGCCGATCACCGGGTCGAGCTTCCCCTGCCGCGCCAGCTCCGTCAGGTCCCGGCTGAAGCGCTCCAGCGCCCGGTACTTCTCTTCCGGCGCCTGATCCTCCACACGATGCGGCCCCCGCACCGCACGCAGCGCCTCCGCCAGCGCCTCTCGCGTCGCACCCTGCGCACTCAGCACTTCCCGCGTCGTCGAGCCCTTCTGCGCCGCCAGCGCCAGCAGCAGATGCTCCGTCGACACGTACGCATCCCCCAGCGAGCGCGCCTCGCCTTCCGCCGCATCCAGAATCTGGTTCAGCTCCCGACTCGCCGACGGCGCCACACCCCCACTCTGCTTCGGCAACCGCTCCAGCGCCTCCACCACCGCCGCCGCCACTGCCGCCTCGCTCGCGCCCACCTTCCGCAGGACAGGAATCACCACGGTCCCTTCCTGCCGCAGCAACGCATCCAGCAGGTGCACATCCTCGAGCACCGGGTTCCCGCGCCGCCGCGCCTCACCCACCGCCGCGTTCAGCGCCTCCCCCGCCTTGATCGTCAATCGATCTCCGTTCAACACGATCGCCTGCCGTCTTCGGAATCCTCGCCGCTCGGGAACCCGCATGGGGCCCGTCCGCGGCCGCGCGTTCAAATGTCGAATCGCCGGCGCGCGGGGCAAGGCGCGTGCCCCTGGCCTATGTCATTCTGGCAGTTACGGGTGCGGACCACGCGCGGTGCGCGGGTGCGGACCCGAGCGGGTCCTCGGTCCCGCCTTCACGCGAGCCGGCGCCTGCGCCGCGCCGCCTACATCGCCGGCCCGATGAGGAGTGCATTGGCGTAGGGTTGGAACGTGGCGTACCAGAAGTGGCGGAAGAGAGGGTCGTCGGCGAAGAGGATGACGTTTCCGTCGCCGATGCGGCGGGTGACGAGCCACGCGCCGCGCGAGAGGTGTTCGAGGTTGTGCTGGCTGATGACGCCGCTCACCTTCTCGAGGTCGGCGCCGAAGTAGGCGACGGTCTCGAAGGCGGGATCGGGCTCGAAGACGAGGTTGCCGGTATGGAGGACGAAGAGCCGAGTCGAATCGCCGTCGGTGCCGGCGCCGAAGGCGAGGGGGTGGGCGGGGTCGAGGTGAACGCGGAGGATGGTGCCGGGCACCTGTTCCTCCCAGCGTTCGAGTTCGCGCGCCTCGCGGCCGCGGAGGGCCCGCTCGGTGTCATCTGCACCGGTGTCGCCCTCCTGATGCGCGGCGTCGTCGCGCACGGCGATGTCGGCCAGCTCGTCGGCGAGCAGGCGGGCGGCGCCGTCGACAGCGACGACGGTGCCGCCGCGTCGCACCCATTCTTCGATCGCGGCGATCGCGTCGTCATCGAGAGCGCCGCCGCGCATGTCGGGGAACACGAGGACGTCGTAGTCGCTGAGGCGGACCGTACGCAGGCGGTCGGCGGGGACGGCGTCGAAGGGGAGTCCGAGGGTGCGCTCGAGGAAGAACCAGTGCGCACCGAAGGAAGCGCTCGAGACGCCGTCACCGGTGAGGACGGCGACGCGGGGCAGTTGGAGGGCGTAGGCGTCCTCGGTGCCGAGGTCGTTGCCTTCAGGGGTGAAGCCGGTGGAAACGGGGGTGACGAGGCCGGCGAGTCCGCTGGCGGCCACGCGCTCGCCGAGTCCATCGTTGCGGAGGCGCGGAAGGAAGATGGTGCCTGCGGGCCACCGGCGGCCTTCCAGCACAAAGGCCTCATCGAGGACCACGGCGCGTCCGCCGGCGTCGAGGAAGCGAACGACGCCAGGCCAGGCGGCGAAGCTCGGCGCGATCAGGTAGCCGTAGGGCTCGCGGGCCTTGTCGAAGAGGCTGCCACCGGCCGAGGCGACGGTCCGGAGCTCGCCGACCGGTTGCCAGCCGGCGTCCGGGACGGCGTCCGCACTGTACGCCGCGACGCCGTACGCATAGGGGAGCGACCATGCGCTGATGTCATAGGAGAAGGTCCCCTTCAGGACGGTCTCCGACTGGAGGAGCGTCGTGGCCAGACGGCCGCGCGGCTGCCGCGCGGCCACGCGATATGTCCCGGCAGGGAACGACTCTCGCTGGTCGTAGCCCTTGTGCGGTCGCGCCTCGGTGCGGAAGGGCTCGGTGGCTCGCTCAACGCGGATCCCCTCGGTGCGAAGGAGCGCGACGAGCGCCTCGGCACGCCCCGGCTGCTCTCCGGGCACCAGCAGGATGTCCGGCTGTCCCTGCCCGATCGTACGGTGGAAGCTCGCGAAGTCCCGGAGGAGTTCGCTCTTCCGGCGCGCCGCGGCGCGGAGCGTGGCCTCACCCGCCGTCCGGTGGTGCTCCGCGCGATCTCGCAGCGTGAGCACCGAGCCGTCCGGACGCTCGACCGCGAGGCCCGCGCGCGAGTGGCCGGCCTGTTCGTACGTCATCCCGATCGCACCCGTGAGACTCGGCCAACTGTCGCCGTAGCCGGGGTAGAAGAGGTCGAACGCCTCGGCCGAGTAGTATGCCCAGCCCTCGGCATCGAACGCCGCGGCGTTCGCCTGCCCGAAGTAGCGAGCCCATTCCAGGGTCTGCTCGGGATAGAGCGGATTGATCGGCGGCGTGGCCGGGAAGAAGAAGTAGCTCGAGGTCCAGTCCATCTCGTGGAAGTCGACGTGAACCTGGGGTGTCCAGGTGCTCCAGGTGGCGAGCCGCGCCCGGGTCTCGGGCTGTGTGGCCCACGCCCAGTCCCGGTTGAGGTCGAACAGGTAGTGGTTGGTTCGACCACCGGGCCACGGCTCCCAGTGCTCACGGGATTCCGGGTGCGGATTCGGTTCGCGCCCGCGCGCCTGTCGGTACCAGTAGACGTAGCGGTCGCGACCATCGGGATTGACGGCGGGATCGATGACGACGATGAGCGAGTCCAGCACCCCTTGCGTGGTCTCGGCGCCGCGGGCGAGGTCCCACGCCGTCCAGAGCGCCGCCTCGCTCGACGAACTCTCGTTTCCGTGAACGCCGTAGCTGAAGTAGGCGATGGCCGGGTTTTGTGCGGCAATCGCCTCCGCCCGCGCCTGGGAGGTCGATGGATCGGCCAGTTCGCGGTTGCGCGCCAGGATCTCGTCGAGGCGCGCCAGGTTGTCCTCTCGCGCGATCACGACCTGGAGGAGCGGCCGCCCTTCCACGGTCTCGCCGTAGTGCCGCACTTCGACGCGAGGAGAGGCCGCATCGAGCGCTTCCATGTAGCGAACCACACCCGCGTGATCGGTGAACCGCTCGCCCAGATCGTGGCCAAGGACGTCGGCCGGCGAGGGTATGGCGGTCTGCTGCGCGGCGAGCGGCATCGAGAGCGTGAGGGCGCACGCCGGCACGAGGGACAATGCGCGGATCGATTGCGGCACCATGGCGATCTGTTTGTCGAAGGTTCGGGAATATGTACGAAACCGGAACATAGTGTGCAGGGCGACGGTACCGCAATTCCTCAGTGTGGCGGCGCAGACGTCGCAACCGCCGCTTGACACCCGCGCGGCTGGCGCGTACGCTGTCGCGCCCGCCTGGTGCGCCGGTTCCGAACCCGGAGAGAGCGATGTCATCGAGGACCGCGTCGTCCGAACCCGCGCGCCGTCTCGGCCTCCCGCACGAGGCGTACGAGACGGTCCCCGGCGACTCCTATCCGCCCTATGTCCCCGCGGAGGCAGCGGTCCCGGAGTTCACGCCCAAGGCGATCCTCTTGGGCGTGATCATCGGGATCGTGTTCGGCGCCGCGAATGCGTACCTCGGCCTGCGCGTGGGGATCACCGTCAGCGCCTCGATCCCTGCCGCCGTGATGGCGATCGTGCTCTTCCGCGCGTTCCGCGGTGGCACGGTGCTCGAGACCAACATCGTCCAGACCGCCGGTTCCGCGGGAGAATCGCTGGCGGCGGGCGTGATCTTCACGATCCCCGCTCTCTTCATCTGGGCGCGGACCGACCCGGCCGTCCGCGTGGATCTCACGGAGATCACGGTGCTCGCACTCTTCGGCGGCATCCTCGGCGTGTTGTTCATGATCCCGCTGCGGCGATTCCTGATCGTGCGGGAACATGGAACGCTGCCGTATCCCGAGGGGCTGGCGACCGCGGAGGTGCAGGTCGCCGGCGAATCGGGGGGACGCAAGGGTCGCCTGGTCCTGGGCGGCCTCGGCATCGGCGCCGCGTACCAGGCGCTCGCCAATGGACGCGGGCTGAGCCTGTGGCCGGACGAGCCGACTCAACCGCTCCCGGCGAAGGCGGAGATCAGCGGCTCCTTCACCCCGGAACTCCTCGGCGTGGGTTTCATCATCGGGCCCAGGATCGCGGCCATCATGTTCGGCGGCGGCGCACTCGCGTGGCTGTTGCTGATCCCCATCATCAACCTCTGGGCGGGGGACCGCGTGATCTATCCGGGGACCATCCCCGTGGCGGAGATGTCGTCCGCCGAGATCTGGAACAGCTACATCCGCTACATCGGTGCCGGAGCCGTCGCCTTCGGGGGGCTGATCACGCTGCTCAAGAGCCTGCCCACGGTGTGGCAATCGTTCCGCCTGGGCATCGCGGAGATCACGGCGGGAGCGAACGAAGTCCTGGCCATCCGCACGGACCGCGATATCGGCTACGGGTGGGTGTTCGGCGGCGCCGTCATCTCCGCTCTCGCGCTCTGGCTCTGGCCCGGCGTACCGGTGAACCTGCTGGGCGCGCTGCTCCTGGTCATCTTTGCCTTCTTCTTCGTCACCGTCTCCTCGCGCATCGTCGGACTGGTCGGCTCGACTTCGAATCCGGTCTCCGGGATGACCATCGCGACGCTCCTGCTCACCGCGCTCCTCTTCGTCGTCCTCGGACAGGGCGACGAGCCGGGCGCGCGGGTCGCCGTCCTCGCCGTCGGCGCCGTGGTCTGCATTGCCGCGGCCATTGCGGGCGACACCTCGCAGGACCTGAAGGCGGGCTTCCTTCTGGGCGCGACGCCGTGGAAACAACAGGTCGCCGAGATCGTCGGCGTGGTCACCAGCGCGGCGGTCATGGGCGCCACGCTGCTGCTGCTCGATCGGTCCTACGGCATCGGCACCGAGGGCGGCCTCCCCGCGCCGCAGGCCACCCTCATGAGTCTCGTCATCGACGGCGTCCTCGCACACAACCTCCCCTGGTCCTTCGTCTTCATCGGGATGGGCCTCGCCGCCGTCGTCGAGTTCGTGTTCCGGCTCCCTTCCCTCGCTTTCGCCGTGGGGCTCTACCTGCCGATCTCGCTGACCACGCCGATCATGGTCGGCGGTGCGCTGCGCGCGGTCGTCGAACGGAAGGCCGGGGCCGACGAGGCCGACACGCAACGCGAGGCGGGCATCCTCTTCTCCAGCGGCCTGGTCGGCGGGGCCGCGCTGCTGGGCGTGATCATCGGCATCGCGATCTACTTCTTCGGCCCCACGGATCCGTCCGTGCCGGCGGCGTGGGTCATCGGCCACGACTGGATGGGCGGTCTGGGGACGCTCTTCGGCACCCTCGCGTTCGCCGGCCTCGCCTTCATCCTCTACCGCGTCGCCCGGAGGGGGGCGGACGCAGGTGGAGATGTACCGGCGCAGTCATGATCCGCTGCGCTGGCGCCGCCCTCCTGGCCCTTCTCCTGGCGGGGTGCGGAACGACCGATCCCGTCGCGGAATCCGATGGTGAGGTCGGCCTGACGCCCGAAGCGTTCATCCAGGTGATGGTCGACCTGAGCCGGGCCGCCGAGACGGCCGCGACGCCGGAGGCATACGCGACCGAGAAGCGGGCGATCCTCGAACGGCACGGGACCACGGAGGACGCGCTGATCGGATTCGCGGAGCGCTACGGCGCGGATGCCGAGGCGATGGCGGCGGTCTGGGATTCGATCGAAAAGGCATTGGCCGCGGACACGGCGGCTTCCTCCGCGCCTGCGGCACCCCCGGCACCCCCCGCGCCCGCTCTGCACGATTCGGCGCCCGCTCCGCACGATTCGGCGCCCGCTCCGCACGATTCGGCCTCCACAGCCGATGGCGATCTCAGGGACGTGCAAGGCCGAACGCGGATCCGATCTCACCCGTGAGGCGGCGCGGCGCCGCGGTGCCCCGCGGCGTCCGCCCCGCCCAGCAGTCGTCGTAGCCAGTCGCCGCCGGCATTCATCCCCTGTGCGCCGAGCAGGAGCAGCAGGTCGCCCCGCGTGATGCGGTCGAGTGCCAGGGCGATCGCGTCGCGGAGGCGGTCGCGCGCCTCGAACCGGACCCGGCCGCGGCGCAGCTCGGCCAGGAACGCATCTTGTTCGCCGGCCGTGACGCGGTTCGCCTCATCGGTCTCGTCGTCGCTGCTGGTCACGACGAGGGTGGCCAGCGGCACGCATCGGCTCCAGATGGCGACGGTTTCGGCATCCCGCCGGTTGATTTCCTCGCCGCGACTGCCTCGGATCGCATAGACCACGTGCAGCCTGCGGTGGCGGATCCGCGCGGCCACCTCGAAGACGGCGCTGATGCTGTCCGGGTGGCCGACCGTGTCATCCAGTGCGGTGAAGCGGTCGCGGTGCACGATCTGCATGCGGCGCCACGGCGGAGGGAACGCGGCGAGCGCGTCCCGCACGGCATCGGGCGACGCGCCGAGACATAGCGCGGCCGCGGCGGCGAGTGCCGCGTTGCAGATGTTCGGCCGGCCGAGTACGCGCAGCTCGACGGGGACCGAGACGGGCGCGACGCTCGCGCCATCGAGCCGCGGAAGCGGACGGCGGACCCGCAATGTCACGCGCGTGCCGCCCCGGTCGAGGAGGAGCCGGTCGACCCGCACCGAAACGACCCCGCCGGCACCGCAGCCGATCGGCAGCAATCGATACTCGCGTACCAGCGTCCGTACCGCCCGATCCTCGGCGGCGTAGATCACCGGTGCCCCTGCTCGCATGTGATCGAAGAACCGCCGCTTGGCCTCCGCGTATCGGCGGAAGCTGCCGTGGTACTCGATATGTTCGAGGAGCCGGAGGTTCGTGAAGATGCCGATATCGAAGGTGAGGCCCCGGACCCGCTCCTGATCCAGGGCATGGCTCGTCACCTCCATCGCGGCCGTCCGCGCGCCCGCCGCCTCGATGCGCGCGAGCGCCCGGTGCAGTCCCGGCGGTTCCGGCGTGGTCAGGCGCGTCGGCTCGATGAGGTCGCCACCCGCGCGGACGCCGAGTGAGCCGATCGTGCCCAGTGGGATGTCGGCCGCGCTTGCCACGGCCTCGAGCATCGAGAGCACCGAGGTCTTACCGAGCGACCCCGTGATCCCGACGAGGCACAGTCGATCCGCCGGGTGGCCGTACCACGCCGCGGAGAGCTCGGCGAGCGCTCCGCGGGGGTCGTCGACCCGCACGACCGGCACGCGGAGCGGACCGACGTCCCGCCGCGCCACAATGGCCGCCGCGCCCCGCGCGACGGCGTCTTCGATGAAGGCCGCTCCATCCGACCGCCGGCCGGGGAGAGCCACGAAGAGTTCTCCCGGCCGCAGCCGCCGCGTGTCCGCGGCGATCCCGCGAACGCGCGTATCCGCGGCGTCCGGCGGGACCTCTGCGCCGCTCAGGCGGCGCGTCAGCTCGGCGAGCGAGCGCGCCGGCGCGTCCACGACGCTCCTCGCCTCGTGCCCGCTCCGGCGACCCATCCGGTCACCGGCGCGAGCCTCCATGCGTGGCGTAGAGATTGCACTCCCGAACCAGTGGGCGGCGCTGCTGCGTCGCCCGCGTAGGACGCCGGAGGAGTGTAGTCACGGTGTTGGACCACGCATACGGTGAATGCACGGGCAACTGGCGGCTGGTCGGAACCGGTGAAACACGCTCGATCCGTTGCGACCGTTGCGACGCCCAGTACCCCGCGACGCCGGAGAACCGCCTGGCCGCGATCGACGAGAATTACGCCGGCATCTACCTGCGTCGCCTGACGGCCGAAGGCGCATCGCAGATCGACTCGGACCGCGACGGCGCCTGATCCTCCACACCGGACCCCCGTGCCCCGGGTGCGGCCCGGGCGCCCCGACTCCCCACTTCCGTCCCGCACCGCCCCGAACCGGGGCCGCTCCCTGCCGGACGTGCACCGATCCGCGGCATTGCGGCGCGACCGTGCTCGCGCGGCGTCACTCCCACTCGATCGTCGCCGGCGGCTTCGAGCTGATGTCGTAGCACACGCGGTTGACCCCCGGGACCTCGTTGATGATGCGCGATGCCATACGGCTGAGCACCTCGGGCGGGAACGGGAACCAGTCCGCGGTCATCCCGTCGCGGCTGGTCACGGCGCGGAGTGCCGCCACGTGCTCGTAGGTCCGGTGATCGCCCATGACGCCCACGCTGCGGACCGGGAGGAGCACCGCGAACGCCTGCCAGATGTCGTCGTAGAGGCCCGCGGCGCGGATCTCCTCGAGATAGATCGCATCCACGGCGCGGAGCGTGGCCAGCCGCGGCTCGGTGACCTCGCCCAGCACGCGGATCGCCAGGCCGGGACCGGGGAACGGGTGGCGCCCGACCAGCTCCTCCGGCAGCCCCAGCTCCCGCCCGACCTGCCGCACCTCGTCCTTGAACAACTCGCGCAGCGGCTCGACCAGCTCGAACGGCATCTCCGCCGGCAGCCCGCCCACGTTGTGGTGCGTCTTGATGGTCGCCGACGGACCGTGGACCGAGAGCGACTCGATCACGTCCGGATAGAGCGTACCCTGGACCAGGAACCGCGATGTGCGCCCCGCCTCCCGCGCCGCCCGCTCGAAGACGCGGATGAACGTCTCGCCGATCCGCTTCCGCTTCTGCTCCGGGTCTTCGACTCCGCGCAAGCCATCCAGGAACTCGCGCGACGCGTCCACGACCACCAGGTCGATGCCCAGGTGGCGCCGGAACGTCCGCTCGACGCTCTCCGCCTCGCCGCTCCGCAGGAGCCCGGTATCGACGAAGATGCAGGTCAACCGCTCACCGACCGCGCGGTGCACCAACGCCGCCGCGACCGACGAATCCACGCCCCCCGAGAGGCCGCAGATCACCCGGGCATCACCGACCTGCGCGCGCACCCGCGAGACCGCATCGTCGATGAACGATCCGGCCGTCCACGTCGGCTCGCATCCACAGATCCGGAACAGAAAGTTCGAGAGGATTTCGTCACCCCGCGGCGTGTGCGCCACCTCGGGGTGGAACTGCACGCCGTAGATCGGCCGGTCCACGGCGCGAAACGCCGCGACAGGCAGCGCCGGGCTCGATGCCAGCCCGCGGTAGCCGACCGGCGGCTCGTCCACATGGTCCCCGTGGCTCGCCCACACCGCTACCGCCGCCGCGGGCGCGAAACCCTCGAACAACTCGTCCGGCTCATCCACGATCAGCTCCGCCCGACCGTACTCGCGGCGACCACTGATGACCCGGCCACCCTCCAGGTGCGCAATGAGCTGCATCCCGTAACAGATTCCGAGGATCGGGATCCCGAGCGTGAGCAGCGCGGGATCGGCCGTCGGCACGTCGCGATCGTACACGGAAGCGGGGCCGCCGGACAACACGATCCCTCGAGGCGCCCACTCGCGGATTTGGTCGACCGAAAGCGTGGGCGGGTGGATCTCGCAATAGACGCGTTCCTCGCGGATACGCCGCGCGATGAGTTGCGTGAACTGGGAACCGAAATCGAGGATCAGGATCCGGTCTTGCATTCCAGGGTCATTCTCGGGTTCGTCCACGGCGCGGCCACCGGGACGGAACAAGCGTTCCAGGTCAAAGCTCCTCCTCCCCCCGCACCAGGTCCTCGTACGACTCGCGCCGGCGGATCAGTCGGAATGCCGAGCCCTCCACGAGCACCTCGGCCGGACGCGGACGCGCGTTGTACTGCGATGCCATCGAGAAGCCGTAGGCGCCGGCGGTCCGGATGGCGAGCAACTCTCCTTCTCGCGGACGTCCGATTTCGCGGTTCAACGCCAGGAAATCGCCCGTCTCGCAGATCGGCCCGACCACATCGGCTCGGACGACCTCTCGTCCCGGCATCCGCCGCGCCGGCTCGACGGCGTGATATCCCGCGTAATGGCTCGGTCGCAACAGATCGTTCATCCCGGCATCCGTCACGATGAAGATCTTGCCGCCCATCTCCTTGATGTACAGGACGCGCGCGAGGAGTACGCCCGCCGGGCCGACAATGTAACGGCCTGGTTCGATGACCAGCTCGAGCCCTCGCTCGTGCAACGGCGGCGTGATCACCTCCGCAAAATCGCGCATCTCCGGGCCGGCAGCCTCGTCGTACCCGATGCCGAACCCGCCGCCCAGATCGACGTACTCGATGTCGATGCCATCGCCGTGCAACGCGTCGACGTGCCCCAGCACGTGGTCAAGCGCCCTGCGGTAGGGCTCGGGGTCGAGGATCTGGCTGCCGATGTGTACGTCGATGCCGCACACGCGCACCCCCGGCAGCTCGACCGCCAGTCGGTAGAGCCGCGCCACATCCTCGCTGGAAATCCCGAACTTCGTCGCGCGGTGTCCCGTCCGGGTGTACGCGTGCGGCGTGGGACTCTCGATGTCCGGATTGATCCGGAACCCCACCGGCGCCTCCAGGCCGAGGACCGATGCGAGGTGCGAGAGCGCTCGCAATTCCCCCTCGCTCTCGACGTTGAAGCCGCGGATCCCCGCTTGCAGCGCCGCGGCCATCTCGGGGACCGTCTTCCCGACGCCGCTGAAGACGATGCGTTCCGGCGCGATCCCCGCGCGGAGCGCGCGGAACAGCTCACCGCCGCTCACGATGTCCGCGCCCGCCCCCTCCGCGGCAAGCAGCCGCAGGATCGACAGGTTGCCGTTCGCCTTGACCGAGTACGCGATGAGCCGGTCCACCGCACCGAACGCGGCGTCCACTTCGCGGAACCGGTCCACGATCGCCCGGCGGCTGTAGACGTACAGCGGCGTGCCGTGCGCGGCCACCACGTCGTCCAACGGCACGTCCTCGCAGTGGAGGCGCCCGCCCCGGAAGGTGAACGCGTCCTGCCGACTCAGTACGCCCGCGCCCAGAGCGCCTCCTCCTCCGCCGCGCCCCCGCAGACGACGCACCGCTTCGGCCCGTCCGGCGTGCGGAACTCCGCGAACGGCAGCACCCGGATCGTCGCCTTCGTCTCTTCCTTGACCTTCTCCTCGCACGCCGGCGCGCCGCACCAGCCCGTGTACACGAATCCGCCGCTCCCTTCGATGATCTCACGGAAACGTGCGTAGTCCCCGACGTCACGATGCGAATTCGCCTCGCGGCGCCGGACCGCCGCATCGAGCATCGCCCGCTGGATGCCGTCCAGCCGCTCGGCGATCGTCCCGAGCGCCGCCTCTCCCACCACCTCCTTGCGCGGCCCTTCCCCCGCCTCGATCCGGCGGACCAACACGAACTGCTCGTTGGCCACATCCCGCGGCCCGACCTCGATGCGCAGTGGCACGCCCTTGCGCTCCCACTCGTAGAACTTCGCGCCCGGCGTCATGTTCTCCCGCCCGTCCACATGCACCCTCAGCGCCTGGCCTTCCAGCGCCTGCGCGTACGCCGCCGCCTTCTCCATGACGAGCGCCCGCTCTTCATCCCGCCGCGAGATGGGTACGATGACCACCTGATGCGGTGCGAGTCGCGGTGGCACCACGATCCCGACATCATCGCCGTGCGTCATGACCAGTCCGCCCACCAGGCGCGTCGAGACGCCCCAGGACGTGTTCCAGGCGAATTCCCAGTCGCCCGACTCCGCCTGGAACTTGAGGTCGAACTGCCGTGCGAAGTTCTGCCCGAGCATGTGCGAGGTGCCCGCCTGGAGCGCACGATTGTCCTGCATCATCGCCTCGCACGCGTACGTGCGCACCGCGCCCGGGAACTTCTCCGCCTCCGTCTTACGCCCCACCACGGGGGGCATCGCCATCCAGTCGTCCATGAACTCGCGGTACACGCCGACCATGCGGAGCGCCTCTTCCTCGGCCTCCGTCTCGGACGCGTGCGCCGTGTGCCCCTCCTGCCACAGGAATTCCGCCGTCCGCAGGAAGAGCCGCGTGCGCATCTCCCAGCGCACCACGTTCGCCCACTGGTTCACCAGCAGCGGCAGGTCCCGGTAGCTCTGCACCCACTTCGCGAACATCGCGTAGATGATCGTCTCCGACGTCGGCCGGATGATGAGCGGCTCCTCGAGCTTCGAGTCCGGATCCGGCATGAGTCCGCCGCCCGGCGCGGCGACCAGGCGCGTGTGCGTGACGATCGCCATCTCCTTCGCGAAGCCCTCGACGTGCTCCGCCTCGCGCGCCAGAAAGCTGAGCGGGATCAGCAACGGGAAGTACGCGTTCTGATGTCCCGTCGCCTTGAACATCCCGTCCAGCGCCCGCTGCATGTTCTCCCAGAGAGCGTAGCCGTAGGGGCGGATGACCATACTCCCGCGGACCGGCGAGTAGTCCGCGAGTTCCGCCCGCTGCACCACCTCGTTGTACCACGCGCTGAAATCCTCTGCGCGGGGCGTCAGCGCCCTGTCTTCCGCCATCAGACCTCCGTGCCTCCCCCTCCGTCGTCGCGGTCACCGGCTCCGATCCCACGGCCGTCCCTCAGCGCCTCCACGGCCCGGCCGATCCGCGGGATGCCCGGGATGAGGATCGAGAGGGCGATCCACGTCTCGAGGAACCGGAGCCGGGCCGACGACAGTATCCACGCGATGAGTGCCGCCCCGCCCACGGCCCCCCGTGCGGCCGCGGCGAAGAGGCCAATGGTGTACCATGTTGCGCGCCGGATGAGCCGATGGCGCGCCTGGTGCTCGGGATCCGGGGCCACCGGCTCCCGATCCACGACCCGTACCTCACGGCGCGATCTCTTCCAGGGGTACCCGCCGCTCGGTCCCGGTCGCCATCTCGCGGACGACGGCCACCCCTTCGGCGACCTCGCTGGGCCCGAGCACGACCACACGTTGCGCGCCCGCGGCATCCGCATCTTTGAACTGCCGTCCGACACCTGCCGGATGCAGGGTGTACGCCACCGAGGCGCCGGCGTTCCGCAGGCGGTGCGCCAACCGGAGGAGCGGGGGGCGTTCCGCCTCGCTGATCGCGACCAGGTAGAAGTCGAGATGCGGCTCGTAAGACGGGAGCAGCCCGCGCTCGGCCAGGATCTCGGCGAGGACGACGTCGCCCATCCCGAAGCCGAGCGCCGGCAAGTCGACATCGCTGAGTGCGCTCAGGAGGTTGTCGTAGCGGCCGCCGCCGCAGATGGCGCGGAACTCGCCGCGCCGGTCGAAGACCTCGAAGACGATCCCCGTGTAGTAGGCGAGGCCGCGCACGATGGCGGGATCGAAGACGACGAAGTCGCCCAGCCCCATGTCGTTGAGTCGCGAGAAGTACCGGGCCAGGCGATCGAGCTCGTCTTCGAGTCCATCGACACCCGCGTACGCCCGCGCCAGGTCGTCGAACCCGCGGTGCTCGAAGATGCGGAACACCTCGCGGATCGTTTCCGCCGAGAGCCCGGCCTGCTCACCCAGACGTTCGCCCGTCCGCGTCTCCGACTCCCGGCCCAGCTTGTCGATCACCGCGTAGGTCGCCGGCAACTGATCCTGCGGGACGCCCGCGTGCAGCAGGAGCCGCTCGAGGAGCCGCCGGTCGTTGACGCGCGCCGCGACGTCCTCCGCCGTGAGCCCCAGCATCCGTAGCGAATCCAGCGCGACCGCGAGCACCTCCGCGTCCGCGGCGACGTCCGTCTCCCCGACGATGTCGACGTTCCACTGAAAGTGCTCGCGCAGCCGGCCGCGCTGCGTCCGCTCGTATCGGAAGAGCTGTGGAATCGAGAACCAGCGGATCGGTTTGCGGAGCCCGCCCGCCCGCGCGCCGACCATCCGCGCCAGTGTGGGCGTCATCTCGGGCCGGAGCGAGACCGCGCGGCCGCCCTTGTCCTCGAAGTTGTAGAGCTGCCGGACGATCTCCTCGCCGCTCTTCTCGACGTAGAGCTCGAGCGGCTCGAGCGGTGGGCCATCGTATTCGACGAACCCGTACCGCCGCGCCGTCTCCCGCCACGCCGCCATGATGTGGGCGCGGATCGCAAACGCATCGGGGTAGAAGTCCCGGAACCCCGGCAAGCCGCGAAAGGAAGTCATGGCCGCGAATCTAGGCCGGCCACGCGCGCGGCGGCAAGGGCGAATCGCGCCCCGTCCGGCTCCGGGCGAGCAGGCTCACCACGGCGCCCGACCGAGGGCGCACAGCGCATCACCGACCGTGTGGAACGACCCCGTGACGAGCACGGTGCCGTCGCCCGCGGCGGCGGCGGCAGCGTCGAGCGCCTCCTCGAAGTCCGGCACGGCGCGTACGTGGGGGTCGGCACGTTCTCGTGCGACGGCCTCCGGATCCCAGCGTCGGTGCTCGGGCGCGGTCGGCGGCAGGGTCAGGACCAGTTCGTCGGCGATTCCGGCGAGCGCATCGAGCATCCCGCGTGAGTCCTTGTCGGCGAGGATCCCGACGACCGCGACCAGAGGACGCGGCACCGGCAGCCCGCGCAGCGCCGCGACCATCGTCCGGATGGCCGCCGGATTGTGTGCCACATCGAAGATCCAGTCCCGCCCGCCGAGGCGCTCCCATTGGAGTCGGCCCGGCCAGCGGACGCGCGCGAGCCCCTGCACGACGGCCTCCCGGTCCGGCCGCAGCGGGGCCCCGAGCGCCTCGAGAGTCCGAACTGCAAGCGCAGCGTTGCGCGCTTGGTGCGGCCCGAGCAGGGGGATCGCCCCGTGCAGCTCACCCCACCGCTCCGTGGAGAGCCGGAAGCAGGTCCCGGTCCGCGTCGTGCGAACGGCGGCGGGAGTCGCGGCGCCGATCACGATCAGCGGCGCACTCACCTCGGCGGCTCGCTCGCGGAAGACTTCGAGCACCGCCGGATCCGTCTCGGCCGTCACGGTCGGCGTGCCGGCCTTGATGATGCCGGCCTTCTCACGCGCCACCGACACGAGAGTGTTTCCCAGGTATTCCACGTGGTCGAGCGCCACGTTGGTGAGACTCACGACCTCGGGCTCGATGACGTTCGTGGCATCCAGCCGGCCGCCCAACCCGACTTCGATCACGGCCGCATCGACGCCGGCCTCGGCGAATGCCAGGAACGCGATCGCCGTCGTCGCCTCGAAGAAGGACGGCTCTTCGCGCCGGATCGCGGGCCAGAGCCGGTGCGCGGCGGCCGTGATCGCCTCTTCGGCGAGTGGCCGCCCGTTGACCTGCATGCGTTCGCGGAAGGTA
>DASVCS010000056.1:0-18562 GCA_036381495.1 Longimicrobiales bacterium | reverse complement strand
ACGCGAGCAGCCGGAGCCGCGGGCGCGACGGGGGCGTCCGGCCGCCGTGCCGGCATCGGCGGATCGCGCGGTGCGCGACGTCCTCCTTCAGTTCGCCAAGGAGGTCGCGAAAGCGGAGGGAAAGGCGGATTTCGTCGATGTGATCGGCGGCGTCGACCGGTACGTCGACCGGGTCCTCAAAGCGGTGCGCGCCTGATGGCGTAATCCCGGGCTCGGCCGAACCCTTCGCGTTCGGCGCCCCCGGCTGGCCCCGCGGTTGCATCCCGTTCGGACGGAAGATGCAGTCGCATAAACCGAGGAGCCACCGATGACGACGCGATACGAGTTCGGCTACGGCTACGGCGAGATCTACCGGCGACGCATGCGCGGGCAGCGCAGAATGCACGAGCGGATCGAGCGGGAACGGCGTTCGCTGCCCGCGGAGGCGCGTGAGCGTCTGCGCTACGAGTCCGATTACTACGGCTTCCGCGGCGCCGGCCGCCGTGGCAGCTACGCCACGGAATACCAGGTGCAGTCGCGCCGTCCGTGGCGTTCGGTACCGCGCCGGGCGTACCGACGCGGCGCTCCTCCCGGACGCCGCGGCCGGCGCTGAGCCCGGGGGCAGGCGGGCCGCTCTCGGTGCGCGGCCTGCTTGCCCGCTGCCGGGCGCCCTCCTATTCTTGCCGCATCCGCCTCAATCAGTCTTTCGACCCCGGGCGAGGAGCCCGGCGCGCCCACCGGCGGCCCCGACCGCGGCGTGGGCCGAGGAGGAGCCGACCATGAAGCGATCCGCCCCCCGTGATCTGCGTGCCGACACCGGGCGCGAGGCGTTGCCACGCACAACGGTGCCCCCCACCGCCGTACCGGACGCGACGCGCCCGCGCCCGCGGTTCCGGGGACGCGCGGGCGGCCCATTGCGACGTGGCCGGTCCGCGCCGCGCCGCGCACGGCTCGCCGTACTCCTGCTGGCCGGCACCACCCTCGCGCCGCTCGCGCCCCGCGCCGCCCTCGCACAGGTGCCCGCGCTCGCGCCCGCGCCCGCGCGGTACGTCGCGGCGATCGATCAGGCGCGCGACATCATCCGGGCGCTCATTGCGGAGCACGCCATCCCCGGCGTCTCCGCTGCGGTGGCGGTCGACGGCCGCGTCGTCTGGTCGGAGGGCTTCGGCTACGCCGACCTCGAGAACCGCGTCCCGGTGACCCCGTTGACGCGCTTCCGCATCGGCAGCGTATCGAAGTCGGTGACCTCGGCGGCCATCGGCAAGCTCTACGAGCAGGGTCGCCTCGACCTGGACGCGCCCGTCCAGCGCTACGTCCCATCGTTCCCCGAGAAGCGGTGGCCGATCACGACGCGCCAGCTCGGCGGCCACCTGGCGGGGATCCGCCACTACCGCGGCGACGAGTTCCTGAACGCAACGCGGTACCCGACCGTAACCGCCGGCCTCGAGATCTTCGAGGATGACTCGCTGCTCTTCCAACCGGGCACCGACTATTCCTATTCGAGCTACGGCTGGAACCTGATCAGTGCCGTGATCGAGGGCGCATCGGGCATGGACTTCCTGACGTACATGCGCCGCGAGATCTTCGCGCCGCTCCAACTGCGCTCGATCGTCGCCGGCCACACGGACAGCATCATCCGCTACCGCGCCTCGTTCTACGAGCGTGACCGCGAGACCGGCCGCGTCCTGAACGCGCCGTACGTCGACAACAGCAACAAATGGGCGGGTGGCGGCTTTCTCTCGAACACGGAGGACCTGGTCCGCTTCGGCTCGGCGCTCCTCGACGGCACGTTCCTTCGCGCCGAGACCGTCGAGCTGCTCTTCACATCGCAGAAGACGACGTCGGGTGAGGAGACCGGCTACGGCATCGGGTGGTTCTCGGGCACGGATGACGCCGGACGCCGCTGGGTGGGGCACACCGGCGGCTCGGTCGGTGGACGGGCGGTCCTGGTGCTCTATCCCGAAGAGGGCGTCGTGGTCGCGGCACTCGCCAATCTGGGCTCCGCTCCCATGAGCATCGAGCTGGGCCAGCGGCTGGCCGCCGGGTTCATTCAGGACGTCAAGGCGAGTCGACCGTAGCGCCATCCCCGGAGGTCGCGCCCCCCTCCTCCACCGCGCTCCCCGCCGGCGCGAAGTCGAGCGCGACGGAGTTGGTGCAGTAGCGCAGTCCGGTCGGCTCCGGCCCGTCTTCGAAGACGTGGCCGAGGTGCGCATCGCACGCCGCGCAGCGGATCTCCGTGCGGACCATCGACCAGCTCCGGTCCACGCGCGTGCGGATCGCGCCCTCGCGGACCGGCGCCCAGAAGCTCGGCCACCCGGTCCCCGAATCGAACTTCGTGTCGGACGAGAACAGCTCGGCGCCGCAGCAGACGCAACGGAACACGCCGGGCTCCTTCAGGTGCAGGTACTTCCCGCTGAACGGCCGCTCGGTGCCGCCCTCGCGGCAGACGTGGTACTGCTCCGGCGTCAGCCGCCGGCGCCACTCGGTTTCGTCATGCATGGATCCTCCAGAGTCGAGGCGCGCGACACGCGCCGCCCCATTGCTCGATGCCGCGGTCGCGCCCTATTCTACCCCGATCTTTCCCCGGCGTGTCCTCGATTCTGACTCGTGGAGGCGGCATGCGACGCTCCCCGACCATGATCCGTGTCATTGCGCCGCTGCTGGCGCTCGCCGTCGTTCTGGCCGCAGCCCCGGCGGCCGCGCAGCGCACCGGTGCGGCGGGTCCGTTCGACATCCTGATCCGCGGCGGCCACGTCCTGGACGGGACGGGCAACCCGTGGTTCCGAGCGGACGTGGGGATCCGGGACGGGCGGATCGTCGCGGTCGGGCGGCTGGAGGGTGCGGAGGCGGAGCGCGTCATCGACGCGAGCGGCAAGGTGGTCGCGCCCGGCTTCATCGACATTCATTCGCACGCCGATGATGGTGCTCGGCGCGAGGGCGGGTTCCGCGATGCGGAGCCCCGGCGTCGCGCGGCGCCGAACCTGGTTGCGCAGGGCATCACGACGGTGGTCGTGAACCAGGATGGCCGCTCGCCGTGGCCGATCCGGGAGCAGCGGGAGTTCATCGAGGAGAACGGCATCGGCCCGAACGCGCTGCTGCTCGTGGGGCACGGCACGGTGCGCCGGCGGGTGATGGGCGATGACTTCCGCCGCCCGGCCACGCCCGACGAGATCCGCGAGATGCGCGCGTTGGTGCGGCAGGCGATGGAGGAGGGTGCGAGGGGGCTGTCGGCGGGTCTCGAGTACGTGCCGGGCCGGTGGAGCACGACCGACGAGCTGGTCGCGCTCACGGAGGAGATCGTTCCGTACCGCGGCGTCTACATCTCGCACGAGCGCAGTGAGGGCCAGGACCCGATGTGGTACTGGCCGAGCCGGGACGAGGCCGGACCGCCGACATTGCTGGATGCGGTGCGCGAGACCATCGAGATCGGCGAGCGGACGGGCGCCGTGGTCGTGGCATCGCACATCAAGGCGAAGGGCGCGAACTACTGGGGGAGCAGCCACGCGGCGATCCAGCTCATCGAGCGGGCGCGCGCGCGTGGCGTGGAAGTCTGGGCCGACCAGTACCCGTACAACAGCAGCGGGACGGACGGCAACACGGTATTGATCCCGGGCTGGGTCTTCGATGGGCTGCGGCGCGGCGCGGACGGGGGCCGTCCCGACTATGCGGCGGCATTGCGCGCGGTGCTGACCGATGAGACGGCCGCCGCCGCGCTCCGCCGCGATATTGCGCACGAGATCGCGCGTCGCGGCGGTGCATCGAGCGTCGTGATCTTCGAGTATCCGGATTCGGCGCTGATCGGGCGGAGCCTCGCGGAGGTCGCGGCGGCGCGCGGGATCCCGGCGGTCGAGGCGGCGATCCGGCTCCAGCTCGAAGGCGATCCCCATCGCCGCGGCGGCGGGCGGATGCGCGGATTCTCGATGTCCGAGACCGACATCGAGGCGTACGCCGCACAGCCGTGGGTCGCGACGTCGACGGACGGCGGGATCGCGCTCCCGGAGGATGGGCCGCGCACGCACGCGCGCTTTTACGGCACGTTCCCGCGCAAGATCCGGCGGTACGCCATCGAGCGGGGCGTGCTCTCGGTGGAGGACGCGATCCGGTCGATGACGTCGCTTCCCGCGCAGATCCTGGGCCTACGCGACCGGGGGATGATCCGCGAGGGCTATGCCGCGGACATCGTCGTCTTCGATCTCGAGCGGATCCGTGACACCGCGACGTTCTTCGAGCCGCACCAGTATCCGGAGGGGATCGAGGCCGTGCTGGTCAACGGCCGGTTCGTCGTGGATGGTGGCCGGCTGACGGGGGCGCTGCCGGGCGTCGTGATCCCGTCGCACCGGGTCGGTCGCGACGAGGTCGCGGCGGCAGGAGCGCGGTGACGCCGCCCGCCGGCGTCCCCTCGGAGCGCTTCCGTCGCGCGCGGCACACCGGGATGCACGCATCCATCCGCCGGCCACGCTCGGGCCACGCCCTCCTCTGCCCCGTCCTGCTCGCCCTGTCCGGCGGGTGCGCCGCGTTCGGCGCCGGCGCGGCCGAGCGGCCGAACCGCGCGATCCGCGAGGTGACGCTCGTCGATTCCGTGCACTGGGAGACCGGGCTGGAAGAAGGGCTGCTTTACCGCATCGCGGTGCATTATGCGGCGGAAACCGACACGCTCCCCGGGATCCTGACGCCCCACCGACCCGTCGTCCTGGGCGCGTCCGTGATCTACGGCCTGGACTACCGCGACGGCGTCGCAGTGCGCGGCTTCCGCTACGACGCCGCCAGCCGCGCCGTCCAGTTCTATCCGCTCCCGGACGACATGGCCGGGTGGACCGCGCACGCGCTCTCGCCCGATGCGCGGCACCTCGCCTACATCGCGCGGGACTCGGCGGGGCTGCTCAGCGCGGTCATCCGCGCGTGGCCGACCGGGAGGACCGTGTACCGCAGCGGTTGGGTGGCCGGCTACCCGTCCGACGTCGACTACAACAGCGCCCGCTGGATCGCGCCCGGGAGCTACGAGATCCGCATCAGGCTCGGTGACGACGTGTCCACCGAGCGCTATCTGCGCGTTCGCGGCTCGGTCCACGCCGAGGGCGCCGTCGCGGACACGATCACGACGAGCGTGGGACCGGTCTCGCGCCGCACTCCCGCGCGGTCACGTGCGTTCCCGCTTCCGGCGTCCGCGCCGGCGGCCCGCGCCGGCGGTCGGCGCGCCGGCGGCGTCGCGCCGGGTCCACGCGACCAGGCCCGCGCCCAGCGCCCCCACCGCACCCGCGAGGAACAGGCCGAGGTGGGTGTTGATCCAGAGTTGCGGGCTGCTGGCGCGCGCGCGGGCGTCGAACTTGCCGTGCGCACCGAAGTCGCGCGTGTCGTCGACCGGCTCCCAGAGGTTGTGCGGCCGGTTCGGATCCTCGGGGCCGTCGTGCTGCTGGCTCCGGTAGCCGGTGTGGGCGAGGTAGCGGTCGCCGATCCCCGCGGCGAGCTTGTCGCCCCAGATCGCGATCACCGTGGACATGCCGACCTCGACCTCGCGGCGCCGGTGGTGCGCCGCCCACAGGATCGCCCGGGCCGCGACCTCCGGCTCGTAGATGGGCGGCACCGGTTGCGCCTTGCGCGGCAGCCGGCTCTTGACCCATGAGAACTGCGGCGTGTTGACCGCCGGCATCTGCACCATCGTGATCCAGACGCGACTGCCGTCGTGCATCAGTTCGCTGCGCACGGACTCGGTGAACCCCTGGATCGCGTGCTTCGCCCCGCAATAAGCGCTTTGCAGCGGGATCCCACGGTAGGCGAGCGCCGAGCCGACCTGCACGATGGTACCGCGGTCGCGCGGGAGCATCCGCCGCAGCGCGGACATCGTGCCCTGCACGTAGCCCAGGTACGTGACCTCGGTGACGCGGCGGAACTCCTCCATGGTCATCTCCTTGAAAGGGGAGAAGACCGAGGCCATGGCGTTGTTGACCCAGACATCGATCGGACCCAGCTCACGCTCGACCGCTTCGGCAGCGGCCTCGACCTGATCGCTCTCGGCGACGTCCGTGGGGATGGCCAGTGCCCTGCCGCCGGCGGCCTCGACCTCGCGGCGCGCGGCTTCGAGCCCGGCGCGGCCGCGCGCGAGCAGCCCGATGTCCGCGCCGTGCCGGGCGAACTCCCGGACCGCGGCGCGCCCGATCCCCGCCGACGCGCCGGTGATGACGACGACCTCACGCCCGCCGTTCGCGCTCATATCGCTACCCGCCAGCGTTCCGCGTCCTGCCGCTTGAACTCGAGGCCGAGTCCGGAGCGGGAGAGGTCCGGGCGGAGCGCGCCGCCGACCGGCCGGTGCGCGCCATCGAAGAGCATCCGCTCGATGCGCACATGGTCGTGGAAGTATTCGAGGTGGCGCATCGGTCCGATGGCACAGCACGGGTGCGCGTGCAGCGAAGGCGCGGTGTGCGCCGAGAGCGGGACCGAATGGGCGCGGCCCAGCGCGCCGACGCGCAGGAACTCGGTGATCCCGGCACAGCGGGAGGCATCGGCCTGGAGCACGTCGACGGCGCCGGCATCGAGCATGCGCCGGAAGTAGCCGATGTCGTAGCCGTACTCGCCGGCGGCGATTTCCATCCCGGCCGGCGCGTGGTCGCGGATCAGGCGCAGGCCATCGAGGTCATCGGAGGGGACCGGCTCCTCGAACCAGGTCACGCCGTACTCGGCGAACGCGGCGGCAAAGGCGAGCGCCTGCTTGCGGCCGTACGCGCCGTTGGCATCGACGAACAGCTCGGCGTCCGGACCGATCGCCTCGCGGGCCGCGCGCACGCGCGCCAGGTCATCTTCCGGGTGCGTGCCGATCTTCATCTTGACGCGCAGGATCCCCTCCGCGACCCACCCGGCGAGCTGTTCACGGAGTCGGTCGAGCGGATACGAGGTGAACCCGCCGCTGCCGTAGACGGGCACCGCATCCCGGACGGCGCCGAGCAGCGTGACGAGCGGCAGATCGAGGAGCCTGGCCTTCAGGTCCCAGAGCGCGGCGTCCACGGCCGCGATCGCCATGGACGCGATGCCCGGACGGCCGAGGTTGCGGATCGCGTGCACCATCGCCTCCCAGGCCGCGGGGACCGCCATGGCATCCCGGCCCACGACCGCATCGCTCAGGTGGTCGCGGATCACGCGGGCCGTGGCGGCATCCGCGTAGGTGTAGCCGATGCCCCGGTGTCCGCCCGCTGACGCCTCCGCGACCACGAGCGTCGTCGCGTTCCACGCCAGCGTGCCGTCGGCTTCCGGCGCGTCCGTCGGGATCCGGTATGCCGCGACGTCGATGCCGTCGATCTGGACCTGGCTCGTGCGCGACATTTGGAGTGGCTCCCGGACGCTGTCCTCGATCTCTCCGTGCGCGGACGGCACTGCGCTCGGTGGAGCGCCGACCTCACGACATTGCAATGCACGGACCGCCCGGCGCACACGCTGCAATGCAACGCCCGGCCTGCGAACCGGGCGTGGCGAGGTTCGCGAGGATCGCCTCGCAGCCGCGCAACGGATCCCGAAGGCCTTGAGACCAGGCCGCGTTCCAGGTAAATGGGTGGCCCCTCTCCCCGATTCACTCCCGGGCCGACCACGCCACGAAGGCGTGGCGATCCACGATGACGGTGTCGCGCGGGCGCAGATGACGCCGGGTCACACGGCGAGCAACTCGATCCTGTTCGGCGAGGATGGCTCCATCCTGTCCGGCTACAACAACGAAAGCACCGAGTTCGGCTTCCGCACGATGGCGGTGGGCCCGGGAGGCGTCGAGGTCACGAATGTGAAGGAAGGCCTGATCGGCGTCTTCTACGCGCGGATCGAGTACGCCGGCGGCCGCATCTACTCGACGAACGGCGTTGTCATCGATCCGGCGCGGCGGGTGCGCGTAGGCGAGTTCGCCGCCGTCGGCGCGACGGTCCTCCCCGACGTCGAGCTCGGCCGCGCCTGCTTCCTCGACAGCGGAACGGTGAGCGCGTACGACCTCAACACCTTGCAGCTCCTGGGCTCGGTCTTCGTCGACGCCACCGCCGGCCGCGCACCCCGCTGCCTCCGGAACCGGTCGGTCGCGACGTTCGCGACACGGGCCACCCACGACGCCACAACGCTGCGACGGCCCCGCTAAACTCCGCCGCCGGAGCGGACGAAACTGGTGGAATCCCCCGCGACAAGCGCCCCGGCCACGGGCCCTGCGCCCCGTGAGTTCGGCGTGGCGCTTCACCGGAACAGGGCAGATGGAGGCTGGCTCGAACATGCGTGCGCGGCAAGTCACCGACCGGAATGGTACGGCCGCACGGGAACAACCCGGGCGCTCGGGAAGTACAGCGAATCGAAGGCGCCACCGTGACCGGCTCTCCGGCCGGCTGGACGCCCAGGGTCGACCCCTCTCTCCCCGTCGCCCCTTCTCCCCGTACTGGACCCCTCTCGGAGGAGGGAGCATGCAACGGATGATGAAGTCCGCGGTGCTCACCCTGTCCGTGCTGGCCTGCGCCTGCACGATCCAGGTGGTGCCCGGGGCCGTGACGCCCGCCCAGGAGGCCGGCCCGACGGCCAGTGCCGCACCGAATGGCCCGGCCGATGCCGACGACGCGAAGAAGCCCGCGAAGTCCGAGGAACCGGCCACGCCCGAGAAGACCGGGAAGCCGGCCAAGCCGAGCAAGCCGGAAGAGCCGGGAAAGCCGAACAAGCCGGAGAAACCGAACAAGCCGGAGAAGTCCAGCACGGCGGCGAAGCCGGGCAAGCCGGCCAAGCCCGAGAACTCGGCGAAGCCGGGCAAGCCGGCCCGGCCCGAGAAACCGGCCAAACCGGAGAAGCCCGCGAACGCGAACGGCGCGGACCACGCGCGTAGGCCGGACCATGCGGGTAAGCCGGATCACGCGGGCAAGCCCGATCACGCAGGTAAGCCCGATCAGGCGGGCAAGCCGGATCACGCGGGTAAACCGGATCACGCGGGTAAACCGGATCACGCGGGTAAGCCGGATCACGCAGGTAAGCCCGATCAGGCGGGCAAGCCGGATCATGCGGGTAAGCCCGATCAGGCAGGCAAACCGGATCACGCAGGTAAGCCGGACCACGCAGGCAAGCCGGATGGCGCGGGCAAACCGGACCACGCGGCCAAGCCGGACCACGCGGCCAAACCCGACCATCCGGCCAAGCCGGACCACAGTGGCAAACCGGATCACGCGGGTAAGCCCGATCAGGCGGGCAAGCCGGATCACGCGGGTAAACCGGATCACACCGGCAAGCCCGCCGATGCCGGAAAGCCGGCCAGCGGGGCGAAGCCCGATCACGCAGGTAAGCCCGATCAGGCGGGTAAACCGGACCACGCGGGTAAGGCGGACCACGCAGGTAAGCCGGACCACGCAGGTAAGCCGGACCACGCGGGTAAGCCGGCTGGCGCGGGTAAGCCGGCTGGCGCGGGTAAGCCGGATGGCACGGGCAAGCCGGATGGCACGGGCAAGCCGGGTCAAGCGAGCAAACCCGACCAGGCGAGCAAGCCGGGTCAGACTGGCAAGCCCGATCACGCGGCGAAGCCGGACAAGCCGGACCACGGGGCGAAGCCCGGTGATACGGCCAAGGCCGATCACGCAGGGAAACCCGCCGGCGCCGGCAAGGCCGACAACAAGGCCGACAACAAGGCCGGCAACAAGGCCGGCAACAAGGCCGGCAATGGGGCGGAGCCGGGCAAGGCCGGCAAGCCGAACGCTCCGGGCAAGTCGGCGGGCTCGGACGGGAAGGCGGCCGCTTCGCCCGGCAAGGAGAATCCCCCGGCGGCCAAGGATGCGGGCTCGGGCAAGAACGCCGCGTCGAAGCAGCAACCTGCGGCGAACAAGGGCGCGGCGGAGAAGAAACCCGCGTCCGCGAAGTCCGCGGCCGAGAAATCCGGATCGAAGGAGCCCGCGTCGGCGAAATCGGCTCCGGAAAAGCCCGTTCCGGTGAAATCCGCGCCGAAAAGCGCAAACCCGGGGGAGAAGCCCCCGACGGCGAAGCCCGCCGTGGAGAAACCCGCCCCGGAGAAGAAGTCGACTCCCGCGAAGCCGTCGACTCCCACGCAGGCGACGCCGGAGCCGAAGCCCGGTCCGGAACAGAAATCCGCTCCGACGAAGAAGGCGGCTCCGGAGAAGCCCACGCCGGAGAAGAACGCTCCGGCCGTGGAGGCGAAGCCCGCCACGCAGAGCGGTGCTGCCGCGCCCGAGACGGAGGCGGCGCGGATCGCGGCCGGCCGGGAGCTGTTCAATGGCGCGGGCGGGTGCGCGTCGTGCCACGAGGCGAAGGGGCGCGGCCGGAGCAAGGCGCCGGATCTCGGCGATGGCGAGTGGCTCCACATCGACGGCAGCATCGACCAGATCTCGCGTCTGCTCGCCGAGGGAGTTGCCGGCCTGAAGACGCACGCGGCGCCCGCGGCGAGGAAGGGCGGTGAGCGGCTCTCGGCGGAGGAGGTCCTGGCTCTGGCCGCCTACGTCCATTCCCTCGGCCAAAACCCGTAGCGGGTGTGGCCTGCCAGGGGGGGCCACCCCCCTGGCAGAGCCCGATCCGCCTCCCACATCGCCGTCCTCGACCGCCCGCGCGATCATTGTCCGCCGGACGTGATCGCCGTCCACCTCCGCCTACGGGCGCCGTCGGAACGCCTCGTTCGCCGCGTCCGCCCTTCCCTCCCGGGGTCCCATG
This sequence comes from Longimicrobiales bacterium, assembly GCA_036381495.1. GTDB lineage: Bacteria > Gemmatimonadota > Gemmatimonadetes > Longimicrobiales > RSA9 > DASVCS01. Next base: position 7,939 of record DASVCS010000056.1, on the reverse strand, counting down.
GTGCGCAGCCGCCCGCGGGCGCGCGTCCGACGGCGCCGCGCCAGCCGCCGGCGCCTGGCCCTGCGGGGCGTGGTCCATGGCAACCTTGCGCGCGTCCTGCGCATCCGATAATACGAGATGCATCGGGTGGTGGCCCTTCGCGCTCCATCCGCCTCCGGGTGGGGTTCCCCGGTCGACGCCGGCCGTGGAGCCGGCCGCGCCATGCGGAAGACACGTAGACGATTCGGCCGCACACGATCGCCCCGGGGCCGCGCATTCCATCATCTGCCTGGCCGCGCTCCGCTCATGGGGCGTGGTGTTTTCATCGTGTCATTCGGAGGAGCATGCCCATGAGCCGCACGAATCGTCCGACCCTCGTGCTCGCCGCGCTCGTCGCCGTGGCCGTTTCCGGTTGCGGCATCCTCTCCGGCGGGGCGTCCGAGCCACAGCCGCGGGCGCAGGCCGCGCGCCCGTCACGCCCGGACGACGGCCTCAAGCCGTTCGATGAGCTGACCAAGGGGGCGACCGTCCGCACCGGATTCTTCGACACGTACCAGAAGGGCGACAATCTCTGGCTCGCGGTGCCGAAGGGCCGCCTTGGCGCGCCGTTCCTGATCACGTACGAGATCTCGGAGGGGATCGGCGCCGGCGGCCTCTTCGGCGGGACCATGCTGGGCATCTTCGAGGGGAGCATCGTGACGCTCGAGCGTCACGGCGATCGCGTCTTCCTGGTCGAGCAGCCGCACCGGTTCGTCGCGCCGGACGGCTCGGCGGCCGCGCGCGCGGTGGATCTCTCGTTCGGCGCATCGGTGCTGGCCTCGGCGGCGATCGAATCGATGCGTGAGGACTCGGCGCTGGTCATCGACATCCACGACTGGATCGTCTCCGACCTCTCCGGAGTGGGCCAGCGGGTCGAGGGCGCCGTTTCACGGCCGGGACAGCGAGGCAGCGCGAGCTTCGACCGCCAGCGGAGCTGGCTCGAGTCGGTCGAAGCGTTCCCGGAGAACCTGAACCTCCGCGCGAAGCTGACCTTCCGTTCGCAGCAGCCCGCGCCGCTGAATTCGGTCCCGGACGGCCGCTACATTCCCCTGGAAATCCACTACACGTTCGCGAAGCTCCCGGAACGCCCCATGGAACCGCGACTCGGCGATGACCGCGTCGGCTACTTCATGACCGTGCACAAGGACTTCTCGAACGACGACGGGGATTCCTTCTTCGTCCGCTACATCAACCGCTGGCGTCTCGAGCCGAAGGACCCCGCGGCGGCGGCGCGCGGGGAGCCGGTCGAGCCTGTCGAGCCGATCGTCTACTATCTGGACCCGAACATCCCCGAGGTCTACCGGCCGTTCATCATGGAAGGGATCGAGGCGTGGAACCGCGCCTTCGAGGCCGCCGGGTGGAAGAACGCGATCCACGCCGAGATGCTGCCGCCCGGCGCGCACGCGGAGGACATCCGCTACGCGACGGTCCGCTGGAACACCTCGGACCGTCCCGGCTACGGCGCGATCGGGCCCTCGATCGTCGACCCGCGCACCGGCGAGATCCTCGACGCGGACGTGCTGATCGAGGCCAACATGGTGCTCGGCTTCAAGTCGGATTGGCGGACCAAGGTCAGCCCCGGCGTCGCGATCACCGAGATGCTCTCGGCGCCCGCCCACGAGCTGACACGTGCGGCGGCAGGCGCCGAAGTCGCCTCCCTCGGGGCCGCGATAGCCGCGCAGGGCGCCGTCCTCCGCGCGCTCCTCGCCGCCGAGGGCGAGATCGGCGCGGGCGACCCGGTGCCCCTCGAATACGTCGGCCAGGCGCTCAAGTGGGTCACCATGCACGAGGTCGGACACACACTCGGCCTGCGCCACAACTTCCGCTCGTCCAGCGACACGCCCCTCGAAAAGCTGACCGACCCCGACTGGGCCAAGGAGCGCGGCATCTTCAGCTCGGTCATGGAGTACCCGAGCGTGAACCTGGCCGCGGCCGGGACCGACGGCTACTTCTACAACCCCGGCGTCGGCTCCTCCGACCTGTGGGCCATCTCGTACGGCTACACGCGGGATGCAGCCCACGCCGCGGAGCTGGCGCGCCAGGCTGCACAGCCCGGCCACGCCTTCGGCACCGACGAGGACGCGCGCGGACCCGGCGCACTCGACCCCACCGTCAACGTCTACGACCTGGGCGCCGATCCGCTCGCGTGGGGCAAGCGCCGCGCCGAGCGCATCGCCGACCTCTGGCCGTCGCTCGCCGAGCACGTCCTCGAAGACAACGCGCGCTACGCCGACCTGACCGACGCCTACCGCACGCTCCTCACCGAGTACGCCCGCGCGCTCGCCACGGCGGTGAAGTACATCGGTGGCCAGTACCAGTACCGCGACCACGTCGGCGACCCGGACGCGCGACCGCCGTTCGTCAACGTACCCAAGGCCCGGCAGCAGGAGGCGCTCGAATTCCTGCGCACGCACGCATTCGATGAAGAGGCGTTCGCACTGCCCCAGGAGGTGCTCGCCCGCTTCGGCGCGAACCGCTGGAACCACTGGGGGGAGGAGAACACCTGGAACGGACGGATCGACTTTCCGCTGACCGAACAGGTGCTGGGGCTCCAGACCGCGCTGCTCGAGCAGCTCACGAACCCGTTCGTCTTCGCGCGCATCCGCGATGCCGAGCTGAAGTACGGCGCCTCCGAGGTGCTCACGGTGCCCGAACTGATGCTCGGCCTCACCCGCTCGATCTGGAGCGAGGTCTGGTCCGGCGCCGCGCGCCCGATCCCGACGCTGCGCCGCGACCTCCAGCGCGCCTACCTCGACCGGATGACCGAGATCCTGGTCACGCCGTCCGAACGGATGCCGGCCGATGCACGCGCCGTCGCGCGCATGCGTCTCCAGGACCTCGAACGCCGCATCGCAGCCCGCATAGACGCCCGCGGCCTCGACGCCTACACCCGAGCGCACCTCATCGAGTGCCGCGCGCGCATCGCGAAGGCGCTCGAAGCCGGGCTCGAGGCGGAGCGGCAATAGAGCGGCTGTCGCAACGTTCAGCGGGGGCCGCCTGCCCACCACGGCTTGACGACGTGCGCCGTGTCCGCGCCAGGCTCACGTCATCCGGCAGGCGGCCCCGCCTCCGCGTAGCGCACGCCGCAACGCGTCCGCCAGCGCCCCGGGCTCCGTTCGTCGGATGACCACGTCCGGCGTTCCGTGCCACGCGGCGCAACCGAGCAACGCCCCGGCGAGGTCGGCGAGCAACCGGTCGGTCACGCGGGTGTGGGGCTCGAGGAAGAGCGCGCGTACCTCGAAGATGCCCTCCCGCCGGTGTGCCTTGGCATCCAGCCGGCCGACGAGCGCGCCGCGGCGCAGGATCGGGAGCACGAAGTAGCCGTAGCGTCGTTTCGGCGCGGGCGTGTAGCACTCGAGCCGGTAGTCGAAGTCGAAGATCGCCTTGGCGCGGTCGCGGTCCCAGACCACGGGGTCGAAGGGCGAGAGCAACGTGGTGTGCGTCGCGCGGATCCCGCCGTCCGCGGCGCGGCGCGCGAGTTCGACGCGTTCCGGGTGCACGTACGCCGGTTCCTGCCACCCTTCGACTTCGGCGCGCACCAGCGCGCCCTCCGCGCCCAGTCGTGCAACGAGCGCCGCCGTTTCGCGCCGAGGCGTGCGGAAATAGTCCGCCGCCCAGCGGGCGGTCGTGACCCCCAGCGCGTGGACCGCCCGGAGCGCGAGCGTCCGTGCCACGGCGTCGCGGGAGGGGAGCTGTGCGTCATCCCAGCTCGGGAGTACGCGCTCGCGCAGGTCGTAGACCCGTTGGAAGTTGTGCCGGCGCGCGACCATCAGCTCGCCCGATGTGAAGAGCATCTCGAGCGCCCGCTTCTCGGTCTTCCACCCCCACCACCCACCGCCCTGCCCGTCCGTGCGCTCGAAGTCGGCGGAGCGGACCGGCCCGTGCGCGCGCACGTGCGCCAGCAGCCGGTCCACCGCTTCGCGGTGCTCCTCGACCCATTCGTGCGAGTATTTCCAGCCCATCCCGGACGGGTCGAGCATGCGGTGGCGGTAGAGCGGATAGTCCTCGATCGGGAGGAAACACGCCTCGTGCGCCCAGTACTCGAAGAGCGCGCCCTCGGCGAGCAGCGCATCCAACCAGCCGGGTTCGTACGGCCCGAGACGGCTCCACAGCACCAGGTACGGGCTGCGGGCGACGACGTGGATGGTATCGATCTGGAGCGCACCCATGCGCCGGATCGCCGCAAGGACGTCCGGCTTGCGGGCCCGCCGGCGCGGCCGCCGGTCCAGCCCCTGCGCGGCCAGCAGCAGCAGGCGCGCGGCGCGAGCGGAGAGGTGCAGCGGCGCCGATCCCGTCATGCCAGCAGTGCGCCCTCGAGCGCGAGGAGCCGCTGCTTCCGTTCGATCCCGCCGCCGTACCCCGTCAGCGCGCCATCCGCGCCGACGACCCGGTGACACGGGATGATGATCGGTATCGGGTTCGTCCCGTTCGCGCGACCGACCGCCCGCGCGGACCCGGGCCGGCCGACCCGCGCGGCCAGCGCGCCGTAACTGATCGTCGCGCCGTAGGGGATGTCGAGCAGCGCCCGCCAGACCCGCTGCTGGAACGGCGTGCCGCGCGGCCTCAGCGGCAGATCGAACGCACGGCGCTCCCCGCGGAAATACTCGTCGAGTTGTGCCGCGACCGGCGCGCCCCGCTCCGAGTCCCAGACCAGGGATACGTCCGGCAACCCCGCCCGCCGGGCGATCTGCGCCGCCGAGCCGCCGTCCACGTACGGCAACGCGACGAGCGCGCCGTCGTCCTCCACGAGCGCGGCCACCTCGCCGATCGGTGTCGGAATGCGCGTAGCGTAGATCATAGGCCCGTCACGCCGTCACGGTGATCGGCGCGGGGGCGAACGGACTGCGTGGCTGGCACGGCATGGCGTCTCCCGTGGCTCGCGGCCGGGGATCGGCCCACGGCCGCTGCGCGCGGGACGCCCCCGTCCGGATTCGGTATGTCTTCGGTAAGCTATGCGCCCGACGCGGGGCGAGCAAGGGGCCGGGCGCGCGCCCGCGTGTTCCGGCTCTCCTTGATTCTCGCGTCGATATCGGCGATCATCGCCGCCGACGGCGCATGGCGTCCTGCCCCCGAACAGCGTGCGACAGCCGGGTTGGGCCACGGGCGTTTTCCGGCCGGGGATGTGCACCCGGTCGGTCGAGCGACGGCACGCCACGCGACGACGCGGCAATCGGCGGAGGATCTCTCGAGGACCCCATGGAACGCACGAACCGACCCCGGCTGCTCTTCCTGTCCCACACGCTTCCCTTTCCTCCGGACGAGGGGGCCTACATCCGCACGTTCAACCTTCTTCGGATCCTGGCCCGGGAGTTCGAGGTCACGGGGCTCTTCTTCCACCGCGCGGCGACGCGCCCGACGTCGGAACACGTCCGGCGCGGGCTGGACGGCTTGCGCGAATTCGGCGAGGTCGAGTCGTTCGCGATTCCTCAGGATCGGTCCCGCCTGCGCCTGCTCCGGGATCATCTGCGCAGCATCGCGCTGCGGCGTGCGTACACGGTCTTCTCGTACGATTCGACGCCGTTCCGGCGCCGATTGCGGGAACTCCTCGCCACCCGCGCGTTCGACGTCGTCCACGTGGACAGTCTGGACCTCTCCGGCTATCTGCCGGAGCTGCGCGGGGTCCCGGTCGCGTGCGGCCATCACAACGTCGAATCGAGTCTGTTGCGCCAGCGTGCGCAGGCGGAACGCTCGTTCCTGCGCCGCCGCTACATGGCGCACCAGGCCGACCTGATCGCGAAGGAGGAAGCGGCGTGGGGGCCGCGCGTCGGCCTCAACGTGATGGTCTCGGAGGATGACCGCGCACTGTTCCAACGACTGGTGCCCGATGCCCGCACCGTCGTCGTAACGAACGGTGTCGACACGGATGCGTTCCGGCCGTCGGACCACGAGCCCGGCACCGACCTCGTCTTCGCCGGCGGCTACAGTTGGTTCCCGAACCGGGATGCGCTCTCGTATTTCTGCGAGGAGATCCTGCCCGGGATCCGGGGCATGCGTCCGGAGGTGTCGGTCCGGTGGGTCGGTCGGATTCCCGAGGCGGTCCGGCAGGATTGCGAACGCCGGCATGGGATCCGGTTCACGGGGTATGTCGACGACGTGCGGCCGCTGGTCCAGGATGCCGCCTGTTACATTGTGCCGCTACGCGTGGGCGGTGGCACGCGGCTGAAGGTCCTGGACGCCTGGGCGCTGGGGAAGGCCGTCGTGAGCACGACGGTCGGTTGCGCGGGGCTGGTCGCGCGCCCGGGCGAGAACATCCTGATCGCGGACACGCCGGCCGATTTCGCGCGGGCGGTGGACCGCGTACTGCGCGATGATGCGCTCCGGCGTCGCCTCGGCGAGCAGGGCCGTCGGACCGCGGAGATGTACTACGACTGGCGCGTCGTCGGCCGTGTGCTGCTGGAAGCGTACCGCGACCTGCATCGGACCGCGAATGCGCCGGATGCGCGGGCGCCCGCGGGGCGCGGCCCACGCTGAACCGGGCGCAGGCGGGGGTTGCCGTCAGGGCGCGTGGCCGTCCGGCGGTGCGGCTTCGGCGCCGGCTGGCTGCGGCAACGGAGAACGCTGGCGCTTGCGGCCGCGCCCCGGGAGCAGGGCGCCGAAGAGCGCCGCGCTCCGGCCGACGAAGTACAGGTAGTACAGGACCGTGTTGATCGGGATGTTGCGCACGCCGTGCCCCCGGTACTTGAGCCACGAGGCGCAGAGGCAAAGCGCGAGGATGGCGGTGGCCGCGGCGGCCGCGGCGGCGGCGCTGCCTGCGGCGAGGGCGCCCGCGAGCACGATGTGCAGGGTGACGAACGCGATCGTGGCGACGGCGATCTTCGAGCGCAGCGCCATGGTAATGGAGACGAAGTCGCCGCGGCCGTGCCACGCCTCGCGCCGCACGAACTCGGGCACGGTGCGTGGATATCCCATGTGTTCGACGGCGAGGCGTGGATCTTCGACGACCTCGCCGCCGCGCTCGATCGCGCGCATCGAGAGGTCGTAGTCCTCGCCGGTCTCGAGCGACTCGGCGAAGCCGCCCAGTTCCTCGAAGAACGCGCGCGTCGTGATGAGATGACCGCTGTTGATGTGGGTGTTGTGACCGTGCAGGAGCGGGGCGAACCAGAAGCGCTCGATCCAGCCGGGGCGCGCCGGGATGCCGCACCATGAGCCGGTCAGCATCCGCGGCCGGTCCTCGAGCGCGGCAAGCGTCGCGGTGAAGCGCTGCGCCCACGCGGGGGTCACGAAGACGTCCGCATCGAGGAACACGATGATCTCGCCCGAGGTGTGACGGACGCCGACGTTGCGTAGAGCGGCCACGGTGCCCGACTCGTGGACCACGACGGTGGCGCCGTGTCGTCGCGCCAGGCGGGCGGTCCCATCGCTCGAGCCGTGATCGACGACCACGATCTCGTACGCGTGGCCGCCGTCCATCGCAGCGTGAATCCGGTCCAGCGTTTCCGAAACGAACCGCGCCTCATTGTAGGCCGGGATGACGAACGCCACGCGCGGACCCTCAGGGGAAGTGCGGACGGGGTCACCGTCGGCCGGTCGCGTGGACGTCCGTCCTTCGACCTGCGGCTTGCGGGGTTCGATCACAGAGTGGTCCTGCCCTGGTTCACCGCACGGGTGTGGTAGGATGCCGTCGGCCGGCCCTCGCGCGAGGACCGGCCGAGCAATATGGACGTGCTGGACGCGACCGTCAACGTTGCGAACGCGGCCGTCCGGGACCGGGGACGACGGTCGCCGACTGGCGTCACCCGGCCGTCCGATCCGCGCCCGCGTCCGGCCTCACCAGCCGGGGTCCGAGGTGTAGAAGCTCACGTCGTCGATGAAGATGTAGGTGTCCTCGCTGTAGCCGCTGTTCGCCCACCCCAGCAGGTAGCCGCTGTCGAGGTAGTCGAGATCCGAGTTCTTCGCGCCGACCGGCCCCTCGTAGCGCCCG
>DASVCS010000055.1:0-13259 GCA_036381495.1 Longimicrobiales bacterium | reverse complement strand
CAGCGAGTTGATCGCCCGCGCGTGCGCACCGACCTGACGGCGCAGCGTGGCGGCATCCAGCACGACGATGAACGCCACCGTCGCGGCGATCGAGAACACCGGCGTGCTCCATCCCTCGCGCAGGCCGATGAGCGCCGCCGTCGTCCCGACGATCGCCGAGTGCGTGCTCGGCATGCCGCCGTAGCCGATCTGGTCCCAGGCCGGCGCGCGCTTACGTAGCGAATTGATCACGAACTTGAGTCCGCCGGCGACCAGCCATCCGAAGAACGGCGCGATGATGTAGGCGCCGTCGAAGCCTGATGGAGCGGTTCCCGTCACGACGGCCAGAGTGCATAGGTACAGAGTGCGCCCCACGCCAGTACGGTCACGGCGAGGGGGACATCGCCCCAGAGCGCATCGGCGGGCGATTCCCCACCGCCCCGTTCGACGATGTACCAGTAGCGGAAGAGGCCGAAGAGCACGAGCGGCACCGTGAAGACCAGTTCCGGCCGCACGGTCGTCACGAACATGCCGTAGAAGACGATCGCGCTGACGGCCGCGAGCTCGGCGTAGCGGTCGAGGAGCGGCCGAGTGTAGAGCCGGAGGACGGCGCGCGCCGTGGTCTCCGGCGTCGCCGTCAGCTCCGCGCGCCGCTTGATCACGGCCAGGTACAGCGCCAGGCACAACGTCGTGATCAGCATCCAGGGCGAGAGCACGACGGAGATCGCGACGGCCCCCGCGAGCACGCGAAGCACGAAGCCGGCGCCGATGAGGAACAGATCCAGCACCGGGACGTGCTTCAGCCGCAGGCTGTACGCCACGTTGATGCCGAGATAGAGGATCGTCACGGCGCCCGCCTTCGGACTGAACGCGCTCCCGGCGAGCAGCAGCGCACAGAGCAGCCCCAGCATCGACATCGCCTCACCGACGGAGACATCGCCCGAGGCGAGCGGCCGCGTGAACCGCTTGACCGGGTGCCGCCGGTCCGCCTCGCGGTCGCGCAGGTCGTTCAGCACGTAAGTCGCCGCCGAGGCCGTGCAGAAGAGTGCCACGGCGCCCAGCGCTCGCAGCACGGCCGTCGGGCTCAGGAACGAGCCGGAGAAGATCAGCGGCGCCAGGACGAACGCGTTCTTGACCCACTGCCCGGGCCGCAGCAGTCGGAGCCGCGGCCAGCGCGGCCGGTCCGGCGGGGCGGGCACGGCCGGCGCGACAGCCGGCGCGACGTCCATCGGATCCGGGGTCGTCACCACGGCACCGGGCTCCTCACGGCGCCGCTCCCGGCGCGGGTTCCAACCGGAACAGATAGGCGACCGGGCACTCGGCCACGATCGGGTACGTCCGGAGCATCGCGTCGCGGAACGCCGGATCGCCATCCAGCGCCCGCTTCTCCGCGACGAAGAACTTCGCGCCCCTCGCGACGAACGAGCGCACCTTCTCGAGCGACCGCTCCTGGCGGCAGATGTTGAACCCCTTCCGGTCCATCCAGTAGAACATGTAGGACGCGTTGTAGGCGACGGGTCGCCCGCTCGCGTCGACGCAGGTCCCGCCGGTCGCGAGGATCAACGCGTCCTCCGGCACATGGCGCGCGAACGACTGCGCACAGGCGTACTGCCCGCGCATTCCGTGCGGGCGCGCCAGCCGGACGTCCGCGCGCAGCATGTCGGCGAATGCGAGCGCCATGGCGGCGGCGAGTCCGACCGTGAGCGCGGCACCGCCGATGCCGGCCCAACCCCGTTCGAGCGAAGCGGGGAGCACGCGGATCCGGCGCATCACCCAGGCCGCGCCCGCCCCGAACAGCAGCGCCGCAGGCGGAACCGCGACCACGTGATAGTAGACGGCCCACGAATCCCCCGTGGTCCGCGCCGCGGCCAGATAGTAGATGCCGATCCCAGCCAGCCAGTAGAGCGCGGTCCGAACGGCGCGCGGCGCGGGGCGCGCGAGCACGCCCGCCGCCGCCACGAGCGCACCCGCCGGCATCCAGACGCGCAACAGCTCGAGACGCGTGATCCCCAGGATGAACGTCGGATCGGTGAAGAAGTCCCGCCCGACCCAGTGGCTCTCGTTCGACACGCCGAGCGAATTGCCGTAGCGCAGCCACAGTCCACGCGCGTGCAGATACCACAGGATCCCCGGGAGGAGCGCGATGGCCGCGAACGCCCACACGCGCGGCGCCCGCAGCGCCGAACGCCCTCGCCTCTCGAGCAACAGGAGCAGAAAGAGCAGGCCGATGTGCGCCGCCGTCGCCTTGGCCAGGATCGCGAGCGCCGTCGCGGCCGCGGCTACGCCGAACCACGCCCCGGAATCCTCATCCAGCCAGCGGAGGAAGGCGTACGCCGCCAGCACGTAGCCGAGGAACATCAGTCCCTCCGACTGGAGCGCGTTCGAGATCCGGATCGACAGTGGACTCAGCGCGAAGAAGAGCGATGCCGCGAGCGCGCCTTCCCACGGCAGCAGCCGCCGCGCGAGCGAGAAGAACACCAGCAGCGTGGCGAGCGAGAAGAGATAGCTCATCACGCGGCCATTCACCTCGTGCACACCCCCGCCCACCTCGTAGGACGCCGCCATCATCCACGGCAGGAGCGGGAACTCCATCTCGGCGTAGCCGGGGCCCTCACCGCGCCAATCGATCCTCGGATAGAGGATGTTCATCCCCTCGCGGTAGAAGTTCCGCGCCACCGCCGCAATGTCACACTCGCGCCACGAGTCGCGCACCGCGCCATCCGCGCCCCGCCACACGTCCACCGCGCGCGCGCCGGCCCCGAGCAGGAAGATGGCGACGAAAGCCCACACGGCCACACGGCGCCGCCCGGGGCTCCGGCTCGAAAACCGACGCGCACCGGCCACCGCGGGCGACCCCGGGGCTCCGGAAACGCTCACTGCATCCAAATGGACCTTCCCCTTCGCTGGGGTTGCACGCTACGGCGCGGCCTCACCCGCGCCGCCGATACGTGACGACTTCGTACGGAGCCAGCCGCCGCGGCAGCCACCGCGGCCGCGTGGCGCGCCGCGCTTCCGGCAGATCCCGCAGCGCCGCCTCCACCCGCTCCCGACCGCCCCGGAACTCGGCCTCGGGGTCGAACCCCGCGAGCTGCCGGTAGACCGCATCCGCCCACCGGTTGCGGCGGGGCCGCACCAGGATCAGCCGCCCCGCCGGCCGCAGCACCCGCCGCGACTCACGCAGACAGAGTCGCGGGTCGGGAATGAATTCCAGTGTGCTCGCGATGACCACGACATCGAAGGCGTCCGACCGAAACGGCAGTGCCGAGCCATCGGCGCGCACGAGCAACGCACGAACGCCATCCACTGCGAGCTGGCGCGCCACGGCGCCGCCGTAGGCGTGGATATCCACGCCGACCGAGAGGTGCGCGTGCCGGCTCAGCTCGTACTGGAACACGCCGCTGCCGTAGCCGATCTCGAGCATGTTCTCCACCGGCTCGGCCGGCAGTGCATCCACCGTCCAGCCGAGGCGCCGACGGAAGACGCCGCCGAGACCGGGTTTGAAGTAGCCGTCGATGGCATCCACGGGGCCGGTGCGCGGCAGATGTCCCGGCTCCGGGAGGCGGAGCTGCTTGCTGCTGGCCATGGAGCAGACCTCCCGCCGTCGACCTGGTGCCTGAGGCACCCGTGTCGGCGTGAGCCCTCGAACCCGGAGGGGTCCGGACCCGCGCGTGGTCGCCCGGGAGGTGTCGCGTCCTGCCGGCCGGAGATCGGGGCGGGCGAGCCGGGCTGGGTGCACGCTGGCGCCGGCCCGCATCCAGGGTCCCGTGTCGACCCGTCCCCCGCGCTCGGCCGCGTCGCGCCGCGCCGGCCGATCGCGTCGCCGGCGCCCGGGGGCCGCCGTCAGCCGCCGCTCCGGGCTCATGAACGTTGGAATGTCGCAAGAACCAGGTCTCCGAACATGTAGGGTACCTGTATGTCTCCGAGTGGAGACGCCATGAACATCCGTGCGAATCGCCTCTTCCAGGTCGGCCGCGCACCGTCCGCGAGCACGGCCAGACCGTGCGTCAGCGAGATCCACTTCAGCGACGGCCGGTAGCGCACCAGCCGCCACTGCCGCGCATCGAAGAGCCGGCACAGCGATGCGCGGTCGTAGAAGAAGAGCACCGACGGCGGCGCGTACTGGTGCCAGCGTCGGCCCAGCAGCCGCGCGACCATCGAGGACCGGTCCCATGTCTCGATCAGCAGCAGCCCGCCCGGCTTCACCAGCGCGGTCAGCCGCGCCATCACCGCTGCCGGTTCCGGCAGGTGCTCGAATACGTTCAGCATCGTGACGACGTCGAAGGTCCGATCGCCGAGATCCGCATCGAGGAAGTCGGCACAGACCACATCCAGTCCGAGGACCTCCCTCGCGTGGCGCGTGGCGTAGTCACTGACGTCGCACCCCGCGACCCGCCAGCCGGCGCGCGCCGCCTCATCCAGGAAGAAGCCGGCGGCGCAGCCGACGTCCAGGAGCGAGCCGCCCGTCGCGCCGCACTTCGCGAGCTGCCGCAGGTAGTAGCGCGCCTGGCGTCGATGCACCGCGCCGTCCCCGACGTAGTCCGGATATCCATTGTACGCCCCCTCCGTGAAGTACGCCGCCGAGTACATCTCGGCGATCGACTCCGCTGCGGGTTCGGCCGGGTGGAACACCAGGCCGCACGCACCACACTCCAGGATCGGGTAGCCATCTTTGGCGAACAGAAGTCCGAGTGCAGCCCCGCCGCACGCGGGGCATGCCTCCCGTGCCATCGCCGCCTTGCCCTGTTCGAGCAGGCAGCATCACCCGATTCATTGTCAACGCCGGATCGCCGTGGCGGTCCAATGCTCCGCCGCCGGACGGTCCGATCCGGCCGATCTCTCGCCTCGATGTCGCCTTCGGGGCCGCGCGCCGGGCGCGGCCGGCCGCGCTAGCGCGGCGCCATCGCGGCCGCGATTCCTTCCCGCTGCACCGCGCGCCCGGCCGCCGCCGCCACGAGCCGCGACGAAAAGCCGTCGTACGCCGGCACGTCTTCCACCGGCCCGGCCTCCGCGATCGCGCAACCGGTCACGCACGTGCCCGCGATCCGCCGGACGTCTTCGAAGTCGACGCGGTTGAACCCATCCGCGGCATACCGCTCGTTGAGGAATTCGCCGAGCGCCCGAACCTCGTTGGCGACGCCGCGCTCCACGCAGCGGAATCCGTCGTGGACGAAGTCGATGAAATCGGGCGAAGGCACGCCGCGCCCGCGGCCGATCCCGGCGTAGCCGATCCCGCGGTCGGCAAAGTCCTCGCGCCGGTAGAGGTTGGCACCGTCGACCACGCCCTCGAGCGACGGCGCGGCCAGGATCCGGTCGCGCTCGTCCGCGTACAGGCGGTGCCCCGTGCACACGATCGCCAGCGCCGCGCCGTCCAGCGCGTGCTCGAGGTCGTTGGTGAAGTGTGCTTCCAGCCCGAAGCGCAGCAGGTTCTGATCATCCGGCTTCACGAAGGGATCGTGGATCCGGACGGCACACCCCTTCTCGAGCAGTTGGCGCGCGAGGACGAGGGTCGGCGCGTTGCGCGTGTCCTCCGAGTTGAACCGGTACGCGGCGCCGAGCAGCGCGATGGGCCGCCCATCCAGCGGGCCGAAGTGGCGCTCGGCGAGGCGGACCGTCTCGGCGGGCGACTCGTCGTTGATCCGCCGCGCTTCGAGGATCAGGCTGCGGCTCGTGTCCTCGCCGCTCTCGATCGCGCGCCACCACAGCAGGATCCCGTCCTTCGGCAGACAGTGGCCGCCGACGCCGACCGTCGGGATCAGCAGCCCGCCGCTCGGCACCGCGTTCGGATCCGACGACGCGCCGTCCACCTGCGCCAGACGCGCGTTCACCGCATCCCGGACCCGGTAGAAGTCGATGTCGTGCGCGTCACAGTACCGCACGACCTCCGCGGTGTAGGCGATGCGGACGTCGCGGTACGCGTTCTCGAGCGTCTTGACCACTTCCGCCGTGAGACTGTTCGTCGGGTGCAGCGTGCCCTTCGTCACGATCCGGCGGTAGAGCCGTTCGATCAGCTTCGGCGTGGCCGGATGCAGCCCCGCGACGATCTTGTCGGACTCCGTGACCCGCTCGACCAGGCGCCCGGGCATGACCCGGTTCGGGCTGTTGCCGAGCAGGATGTCCCGGCCCTCGATCAGGCCGTACGCCGCGAAGTGCTCGCGGATGACCGTCGCCATGGACGATGGCGCGAGCGTCGACTCGAAGATGATCAGCGGGACGTTCTCCGACGGCTTCTCCCGCAACTGCCCGGCGATCTCGGTGAGCGCCGAGAAGAGTGGGCCGTAATCGGGGGCGAAGCCGTCCTTGTCCGTCTGCACGCAGACCAGGATCACATCGGCGTCCCGGAGCGCGGCGTAGTCGTGCGTCGCCCACAATGCGCCGCGGGCGACGGCATCCGCGACGATCCGATCCAGTTCCGGCTCGATCCCGCCGATCGGCGAGCGTCCGGCGTTGATCGCGCCGACCTTCCAGCCGGACGTCGTCGAATCCCGCTGGACGACGACGACGGGCGCCGGCGCGTCGGTCCCTTCCCGGATCCCGGCGTGCGCCAGCATCGCGGCCATCGGCATCCCCACGATGCCGGGGCCGACCACCGCGATCTTCCGTACCTCGAAATGTTCTACGTCCTCGCCTCTGAGCCGAAGCGGCATGGCAGACTCTCGGTTGATAGGGGAACAGATGCCGAATCAATGAACCGGCGATGCCACAGCTCCAGGTTCAACACGCCCCAGAGCCGGCGCCCGAACGGCGCCTCACTGTCGAGCAGGCGCTCGATCTCGCGCGCCGCGAACAGACCGCGCTGCGTCGCCGGCGACGAGAGCAGTGCATCCCGGAAGAACGATCGCGAGTCCCCGCGCAGCCACAGGTGCAGCGGAACCGGGAACCCCATCTTGTCCTTGCGCTGCATGATGCTGGCCGGCAGCACATCCTGGATCGCCCGCTTCAGGATGGACTTCAGCTCGCCGCCCTTGAATTTCATGCGTGGCGGCATGGCGGTCACGAGGTCGATGATCCGGTGGTCCAGCAGCGGGACCCTGGACTCGAGGGAGGCCGCCATGCTGACCCGGTCTTCGACGTGCAGCAGCGCCGGCAGATTCGTGACCAGGTCGAAGTGCGTCATCTTGTTGTAGTACGACAGCGTGTGTGGGTGGTTGAAGATCGACTGGAAGCGGGCGAAGACCTCTTCCGTGTCGTACGTCGCGCGGAAGTCGGGGCTGAGCAGCTCGAGCGCGCCGCCGCTCCTGTCGATGAGCCGGAAGTAGCGGCGGTCCATCGGCTCGAAGACGTCGCGGCTCCAGAAGTGCCGCAGCATCGGCGTGTAGGCGCGCAGGCTGGGCAGGTGCGGGATGATCGACTGGAGCGAGACGATGTGCTCGGCCTCTTCGTTGGTTTCGAGGATCGCGCCCTTGAGCGCCTGCTCGAGGTAGGCGACGAGGTAGCGGGCGTAGCCGCCGAAGATCTCATCGCCGCCCTGGCCGCCGAGCACGACCTTGACGTGGCCGGCCGCCTCCCGCGCGACCATGAACTGTGGGAAGAGCCCGGGCCCCGCGACGGGCTCGTCCATGTGGTAGACCAGGTCGGGCAGGACGTCCGTGAAGTCGTGTTCGGTCGGCACGATCTCCAGCATGTCGCTGCCGCACGCCGCCGCGACTTCACGGGCGTAGGGCGTCTCATCGAACTCGGGCCCCTCGCGGAACGCGCCCGTGAAGCTCTTGAGGCCGCTCGCGTGCTGCGCCGCGAGCGTCGTGATGAGGCTCGAGTCGAGGCCGCCGCTCAGGTAGGTGCCGACCGGGACGTCGCTGCGCATCTGGATCCGCACGGCATCTTCGAGCAGCCGCCGCAGCTCGACGATGAAGTACTCCTCCGTGTGGTACGGATCGACGACGAAGCGCGGCTCCCAGAACTGGACCGACTGCATGGCGCCGGACGCGATGTCCACAACCATGTAATGGCCCGGCATCACCTTGCGGATCCCGTCGAAGAGCGTCCGGTCGCCGAGGACGAACTGGAACGTGATGTAGTCCTTCAGCGCGGCGTGATCCGGCGCCGCCCGCACCTCGGGGTGGCGCAACAACGCCTTGATCTCGGAGGCGAAGAGGGTCCGCCCGCCGTCGACCCGATAGTACAACGGCTTGATGCCGAGATGGTCTCGTGCCGCGATCACGCGACCGCGGTCGCGGTCGTAGATCAGGAACGCGAACATCCCGTTGAGGTGCTTCACGAATTCGAGGCCGTACTCGACGTAGGCGTGGAGCAGGACCTCGGTGTCCGAGTTCGTGCGGAACGCGTGGCCGCGACGCTTCAGCTCGTCGCGCAGCTCGACGTAGTTGTAGATCTCGCCGTTGAAGACGACCGTCGTCGCGCCGAACGTCATGGGCTGATGGCCGGCCGCCGGATCGATGATCGACAGCCGCTTGTGGTAGAGCCCGACCGGGCCATCGATCAGATGGCCCTCGTCATCCGGGCCGCGATGGTCGAGCGCCGCCGCCATGTGCGCCAGGACCAGCAGGTCCACGGGCTGGCGGTCCTGATCGATGATCCCGACGATTCCGCACATCCGCGCCTACCTCCCCGCGCGCGTGCCCGCCGGGACGGCGGGGACAACGGACCGCCGGGCCTCGACCCCGTTCTCGCCGAGCAACGCCCGCGCATGCACGCTCATCGGGACCAGCTCGAAACGCGCGCCCAGCTTGCGCAGGACCCGGCGGAAGAGGTCGAGCTTGCGCGATTCCGGCACATCCATCCCGGGGAAGAAACGGAGCTGCGGCACCCGCTCGCCGCTCAGCAGGTCCAGCGGGTGCAGCAGGAAGCTGGGCTCGGTCCGCGTCAGCCGGCAGGCGGCGAGCGCCGCGCCGAGATAGGCGAACATCAGCCGCTCGGAAAAACGGCTGAGATAGAGGAGATAGCTCAGATGGATCGGGACCCGGAGGATCGGGAACGTCGTGACCGGGATCTCGAGCAGCGCGCGTCCGGAGTCGAGCCGCCAGCGGTAGGGCCGGATCGGCCGCAGCCCGTCCCGGAACGTGCCGAACAGCGCCTTGCGCTCGGCGCGCTCCTCCGGGCTCAGCCGCGCCGTCCTGAAGTAGTACAGGCGAGCGAGCGGGCCGAGGAACGTCGGCAGTGTCGAGGCATCGTAGAGATACCCGTGGTCGCGCAGGACCTCGAACAGGACCGGACTCCAACTGAACCCCGGTCCTCTGAACCCGCGCGGCCGTTGCCCGGTCGCGGCGTGGATCGCCTGCTCGGCCCGGCCGATCTCCGCTTCGAGCTGCTCCCTCGTGTACAGGTGCAGCCACGGCTCGTGCTCGAACGAGTGGTTGCCGACCTCGTGGCCGCGCTCGACCAGTGCGCGCAACGCCGGCCCGTTCTCCGCCCGCTCGGCATCCACGCCCACGAGGAAGAACGTGATCTTGAGCTCCAGCTCATCGAGCACGTCCAGCGCCAGCGGGATCAGCGTGTCCAGATACGACGGACGGCTCTCCCATCCCGGCTCGCCGTGCGTCTTCATGTACGACCAGAGGTTGTCCGTGTCCAGCGAGATGCTCGCCAGCGGTTTCGCGTTGGCCATGGCGGTTCAGGCGGCGACCCCGGCGGGCGCGCGGATGAAGGGGGCGAGTTCCGCCGCCTTCGCCCGCGCGAGACCGAGGGTCTCGTTGACGTTCAGCGTGCCGTTGACGATCTGCGACGAGTTCACGACGAACACGTTCTCGAGCGATGTGCGCGTCGGCACCAGCGCGTCGCGCGAGTAGTCGAGCGTTGGCACCGCGAGTACCTCGCGGACGCGGCCGAGCTTCCAGTCGATGACGTCGTCGCGGCGAAAATGCGGATACATCCGCTCGAGCGCGGCGAGGAAGTCTTCGCGGATCTCGTCGTCGGACCGGGTCCAGAAGGGGTCGTCCCGCGTGACGTATCGCGGGAGGTAGACGAGCGAGTGCCCGCCGAACCGTTCCCGGTCCACGAGTGCGGTCATCTCGATGACCGCCGTGAACGGCACCCACGAATCGGTGATGTTCGTCACGTAGAAGTCCGCCAGCGGTTTGCGGAGCAGCACGGAGGCGCAGATCACGCCCTGGTAGATGACGCCGCGGAAGCGCGCCCGCTCCGCATCGGTCAACTGCGGACAGAGCTGCGGGATGCGCGTGCTCGGCAGTGTCAGGACGACGCGGTCGAACATCCGGTGTTCGCCCGTCCCCATGCGCACCTCCGCGGCGCCGGGCAGGTTCCGCACCTCCGCGACACGGCAGCCACACTCGATCTCGATCCCCGCGGCCTGGACGTGCTCGGCCAAACGGTCGAGGATGCGCGCGTAGCCGCCATCCACGTAACCGAACATTTCGCGCTTCAGCCCCGACCGCCGCGCCGCGTACATCCGCGCGATGATCGCCCAGATGAACGATGCGCTCGCCAGGCGGTAGTTCTCGCCCAGCTTGCTGCGCAGCAGTGGGAGCCAGATCCGCTCGAAGGTCCGCCGTCCCGACCAGCGGCGGAGCCAGGTCGTGACGGGGATCGCCTCGAGTCGCCGGCCGTCCCGGATCCGCGAGGCGTAGAGGATCGTGGCGGCCAGCCGCGCCTTGTCCACGAGCGAGAGCGGCGGGAACCGGAGGAACTCGATGCTGTCCGAAAGCGAATGGAGCCGCCCGTCCACGTAGAACCCGGTCCGCGTCTGCCCCCAGCGCACCTGGTCCGCCAGCCCGATCTCGTCGAGCAACTCGCGGAGGTGCCGATCGGAGAGCAGAATCACGTGATAGAACCGGTCCCAGGTGTACCCGCCGATCTGCTGGGCCGCCGCCAGGCCGCCGACACCCGGTGCGCCTTCGAGGACCGTGACCCGGCACCCCTGCCGCCGGAGGTGGAGCGCCAGCCCCATCCCCAGCATCCCACCGCCGACAATGCCGACATGCGCCGCCGGGCCGCTCACGAGGCCACCTCCGAGGACTCCCGTGGCACCGCCGCGCGCTCCCCGCGTGCGCGGGCGCTCAGCCGCACCCGCAACAGCGTAGCGAGAAGCGTGAGGTGGCCCACGATCGTGCGCAGCACCTTCATCTTCGAGCGCCCGAGCATCCGGACGTCCAGGGTGGTCGGGTACTCGACGATCCCCGCACCCGCGAGGTCGAGCCGGCCGAGCATCTCGGCGACGCCGAGGAATCCCCTCCGTTCGAGCTCGAGGCCCAGGAACGCGGCGCGGCGGTACACACGGAAACAACTCGTGTACGTCCAGAGCTTCTGATGCAGCACGCGCCGGTAGAGCCGCGAGAGCGAACGCGACATGGCCAGCCGCCAACGCGGCACGTTCCGCACGGCACCCTTCGGGTGGTACGGCGAGGCGGTCACCAGATCCACGCCGTCGTCGAGTAGCGGGATCATCCGCGCCAGCTCGTGCGGGTCGTACGTGCAGTCACAGTCGATCGAACAGACGATCTCCGTTCTCGCGCTCCGGATCGCCGTCAGGATCCCCGCGGCGACGCCCATGTTCTGCGGGTGCCGGACCAGCGTGCAATTCGGCCGTGAGCCGAAGAGTTCGTTCAGCGCGTCCCACGTCCCGTCCGTGCTGCTGTCGTCCACGAAGATGAAATGGACGTCGTACTCCCGGGAGAGCGCCGCCTCGACGCTCCGCAACGTGTTCGAGAGGTACGGCAGAATCAGTTCCTCGTTGTAGCACGGGACCGCGATGCTGATCGGGATCCGATCGGCCCGGCGCACATCCGGGACGGGCGGATCCGTGACCGCGATGGCCGGCGCGGGGCGCGGCGTCGGTGCGCTCGCGGCAATGCCCGTACCCGTCGTGTCCAGTTGCAGGTACTCGGCGATCGATGCGAACGGGTAGCGCTCGAAGTAGTATTCGAGGATCCGCGGCATGTCGCGGAGATTGCGGTAATGGCGGATCCGTGCGTGGAGCGGCGCGGCGTTGATCTTCGGCTGGTCCGGATCGAGTTCCCAGGTGTGGAAATACATCACGTAGGGCGCGTCGCAGGTGCGGTCCCAGCGCGCGACGGCGCGTCGCATGATCCCCTGCGGGATCTGACGGAAGTAGTTGCCTCCCGCAATCGGCAGGTGCAGGCCGAACAGCGACACCGCCGAGATCGGGAACTCCCATAGATCGCGGTCCCCCGAGCGATGCCGGTGCGCGAACCGCCGCCACGGCTCCGCCGCGTACGCGCGGAGCAGCGGACCGACACTGGAATCGTAGGCGTATCCCTCTTCGGCCAGCAGATCAAGCGCCCAGAGGTCGGGCGGCGTGAACCACAGGTCGGCGACCCGGTAGCCGAGCACCCGGCGGCCGCTCGCCCGCTCGAGCGCCTCCCGCGCACGCGCCAGGTCCTCCCGGAACTCCGCCGGCGTCATCTGCCGGATGTTCCGATGATAGAAGCCCTTGCTCGCGATCTCGTGCCCGTGCGCCGCGATCTCGCGCACCAGCTCGGGAAGCTGCTCCGCCACCCAGCCGAGCACGAAGAACGTCGCCTTCAATCCGAACGCATCCAACAGGGCGAGCGTGCGGTGCGTGCCGATCTCGACCCGCCGCTCGAACCGGTACCACTGCCGGTTCTGGATCAGCCGGTTGAACGCGCCCACATGGTAGTAGTCTTCCACCGACACCGTCAGGAGATGGTGCCGAGGAGGAACCACTTCACGATCCGGAACGACGGTGGACGTCCGATTCAAAGCCAGACTCGTCAGCGACATTGGTATCGAGTAAAGGTCAGACGCGCGATCACGCGCGGGCGGCCTGAAGCGTGGACCAGCGAGCGGTGCCGCGCGCCCGCGGTTCGGCGCGCCGGCGGCACGGGTCCCTCGGCTGCCGGCACACCGATCCGGGTCCGCGGCCACGGTCCGCCGCCGCGCCACCCCGCGGAGCGGCGCGACGGCGGGCGTGACTCGCCTACGCTTCCAGCTCGGCCCCGCGCCGCTTCCGGCGCGCGGCTCCCGCGACACCGATCAGGCCGGTGCCGAGCAGAAGCATGGTGACGGGCTCAGGGGTGACGTACCCACCGACGCTGTACGTCGCGCCGTAGGGGTTGCCACTCTGATCCAGATCCTCCCTCGCCGTACCCCAGTACGAGACCGTGTTGATGAGCTGCTTGGCGTCGGTGACGCCCGTCATCTTCAGGTCGAAGGAGACTGGCGCCTGGAGGAAATCCCCACCCGACGCCAATGTGAGCCCGCCGCCCGAGACGGCGGTCACGATCCAGTCGGAACCGCCACTCGTGGTGATCCGGTCGAACTGGCTGTAGTCGAACGTGAACGCCGGGTTCTCGGACTGCCAGCTCAAGGCGTGGAGCCATCCCGAG
>DASVCS010000054.1:0-91618 GCA_036381495.1 Longimicrobiales bacterium | reverse complement strand
CGGGATGGTGGTGAGTGCGATCGAGCCCTCGCATGCGGTGGCGGGGCGGGTCTATGTGGCGTATGACGGACACTGGAGCGACGACTACGGGCCGCACGTCTACGTGAGCGAGGACTACGGCGAGGAGTGGCGGGAGATCACGGAGGGGCTGCCCGTGTGGTCGGTGAACGTGGTGCGGGAGCATCCGCGCACGCCGGAGCTGCTGTTTCTGGGCAACGAGATCGGGCTCTACGTCTCCGTCGACGCCGGCGAGCACTGGCGGCGGTTCGATGCGAATTTCCCGACCGTTCCGGTCGACGACATCCAGCTCCACCCGCGCGACAACGACCTGATCGTCGCGACGCACGGGCGCAGCATCTGGATCCTGGACGACGTCTCGCCGCTCGAAGCGATCGCGCGCGGGCCCGTCCTCGCCTCGGCCGCGCACCTCTTCCCGGTGCGGCCGGCCATCATGTGGTCGATCGCGCCGGGCGGCTGGTTCCCCGCCGACGCCTATGCCGTCGAGAACCCGCCGGTCGGCGCGCGCATCCGCTACTGGCTCCGGGAAGGCGTGGCTCCGGCAGCGGCCGAGCCGGTCGTGACGGCGGCGGATATCGATTCTCGCTCCCGGGCCGAGCGCGAGTTCGGGGGCCTCGATGGACTGGATGAGGCGGAGCGCTCCGCCTATGCGTCGACGCCGGCCGATGCCGACCGCAGCGCGGACGCGGCCGCTCCGGCTGCTGCCGCCGATGCCACGGTACGGCTCGAGATCCTGGACGCGGACGGCCGCGTGATCCGCAAGCTCGACGGTCCCGGCACTGCCGGCATCCAGCAGGTCATCTGGGACTTCCGCATGGACCCGCCCTACCAGCCCGAACGGCGCGAGGACGGCGGCCGGGGTCGCTTCCGCCGTGCGCCGCGCGGCCCGCTCGTGCTGCCGGGGACGTACACCGTGCGGCTCATCGCGGCCGGCGACAGCATGACCACGGACGTCGTGGTCGAGCAGGACCCGCGCATCCACGTCCCGCGCGCCGAGCTGGTGGCCCGTCAGGACGCGATGATGCGCGTCAACGCACTCGCGAAGCCACTCTACGAGGCCCAGCAGGCCGCCCGCGAGGCCGCCCGCCGCCTCGACGCAGCGCGGGAGTTGCTGAAGCAGTCCGGCGCCGACGCGAAGGCGCTCCTCGCCGAGGCCGACTCCCTGGCCGCGCGCCTCGAGGCCGCGACCGACGCGCTGGGTGAAGCCGGCGCCGGCAGGGTCCAGTTCGCGATCGAAGGGATCAGCGCCCGTCCCACCGCCGACCAGCTCTGGCAGATCGACCAGGCGTGGGAGAAGGCGCCGGACGCGATCCGCGCACTGAACGACCTCCTCACCGGCGACTTCGCCGCGTTCGAGGCCAAGGTCTATCAGCCCGCGGCGCGCCCGGAGCCGATCGGGCCGATCGACGTGCCGACCCCGCCGGCGAACTGACGGGGCGGGTCCGTCCGCGTGGGACCGCCGCGGTACGACATCACGGCGGTCCCGGCGACCCTCGGCTCGGCATCCGCCGTCGAGCCACGCGGGAACGGCCGGCGCATCGGCCCGGCGCATCGTGTGCCGACCGCACGACGGGCCGTTCCCGCATCTCCGCGGCTCCACTCCCGCGGCCGAAACGCTCTACCCCAGCCAGCGCGCGTACAGATCCGGGCGGCGGTCCCGCCAGAACAGCCGTCGCGCCGTCGAGCGCGCGCACGCTTCGAGGTCGACGTCGGCCACGAGGAGGTGGTCCTCCATTGAGGGCGCCCGGGCAATGACCTGCCCCTCGGGGTCCACGACGAACGACTCGCCCGCGAACGTCAGCCGCTCCTCCCGGCCGACACGGTAGCACAGCGCCGCGTAGTAGCCGTTCTGGAACGCCGCGGTCCGGACCTCGGCCTCGTACAGCCCCTCCGGCCACTCGCCGATCGTGCCCGCCTGCGGGATCACCACCAGATCCGCGCCCGCCACGCCCAGCGCACGCATGTACTCCGGGTAGTGGCGGTCATAGCAGATGGCGACGCCGATCCGCCCCACCCTCGTGTCGTAGACGGGCGCGCCGCGGTCGCCCTCGTCGTAGTAGTCCTGCTCGTGGAAACCGTCGTAGTCCGTGATGTGGACCATGCGCGTCACACCGAGCAGCGAGCCGTCCGCATCGATCACGGGCGAGCTGTCGAAGCGCCGCCCGCGGCTGTCGACCTCGTACATGTTGAAGACCGTCACCAACGAGAGCGCGCGTGCCCGCTCCGCCAGCCGCTCCGTCGTCGGACCCGGGATCGGCTCGGCCACTTCCATGGCCGCCGCGCCCTTGCGCTGCGGGAAGAAGCGTTCGCGCGCCAGTTCCGCGAACGCGACGAGCTCGGCGCCGGCGTCGCGGGCACGTTCCATCGCGCCGAGCGCGCGCTCGAAGTTCTCGTCACGGTCCGGGCCGGCGTGCTGCTGGACGAGGGCGATTCGCATGCGGAACTCCGTTCTCCGTCGGGTCGGGGTCATGGACGCGTGGGCGTGTGCTTCTCCGCCGGTCGGGCTCGACGACAGGTGCGCTTCGCGGGCCGCGCCGGCCCGGCACGACGCCCCGAGGAATGTACGCGCGTCGGCCCGGTGCGACCATGGCGCGGGACTCTGCGGCGCCATGCTCCGCGGCGTTCCGGCCGGCGCTGCGGCCTCGGCGCGGCCGACGATCGAGCCGCCGCGTACCGCTACCGCCAGAACAGCTCTTCGAGCGGGGTACGCAGGCCGGGCAATACATCGCCGCCGTCGAGGACGTCCGCGTCCGTCAGGATCCGGACGGCCGCGCCCGGCCGGCACGCCGCCACCTCGCGGCGGCGCGGGTGGATCACCCGGACCGCCCGCGCACCGGCGGCCAGGTACTCGATCGCCTTTTCCCTCATCTCCGTGGTGGCATTCGCCGGCGAGACGATCTCGACGGCCAGGTCCGGCGCGCGCCGCCCGAAACCAGCGGAAATCCCCTCCGGCGGCAAGTTCGCCTCCGCAATGAACGCGATGTCGGGAATGCGCACGGTGGGCGGATTCCTCGCCAGGATGAAGCCCATCTCGGTCAGCACCAACCCGAGCGCCTCTTCGTCCAGGTAGCGGCTGATACGCCCCACGATCCGTCCGCACTGCCAGGCATGCCGCATCCCCGGCGCCGGCTCACGCACGAGCCGCCCGCGCACCAACTCGATGCGGGTTCCTTCCTCCTCGGGGAGCCGCTCGTACGCCTCGAGCGAGGGCAGCCTCGGGTCGGGCTGCGCCCCGTATGCGGTCGTGTCGTCCTCCGATGGCGGTCCGCAGTCCGCGGTCGTGCGCGCTGCAGACGCTCCCCCGCCGACCGGACGAGCAAGGCGCGCACTCTCTTCTTGGGAAAGCGCCGGACTTCCCCGGCCGAGTCTAGGACTTCGACAGGCTCGGGGCCCTCGAGCACAGCCATAGGACGAACGCATGAGCTTCCGCCGAGGCGCGGCACTCGTAGCCGGACCAGAGGGGGGAGGCTAGGCACTACCCTGCCGCGTTCTCGGGGGGGCGACGCACGTGTTCGGCTTCGCCGCGCCATTTGCACTGACGCGAGTCTCCGGGATCGGCGGCGAGAAATGGCGTGGTCGCAGGCGGTATACGGACCTGGCAGCGTAGTGCTGGAGCGGTCGTCGCGTCACTTCGGGGTCGTCTGCGTTCGCGGACCGAGGGTCGCGGGCGGCCACCACGAGGATCCCTTGCGCCGCCAACCGGGCTCGCGGCGCCGGTCGCTCTCGAATCTCCACCGCGATCTCACCCGTCCATCCACCATTTCCGGGCTGAGATCGGCTCCGAGGAGCTGTGCGCGTGTGACGATGCTACGCTGGCTCGCTGCGATCCCGGCGACCCGCTCGTCGATGGAGGGTGTTGCGCAGGAAGGTGTCATGCGCACCCGCTCATGACCGGCAACTCCCCAGTGAACGTGAGCCGGCGGGAGGAATTCCGGATTCACCGGCCGCAGCGCGGTCAAGCACCCCGATTCGGCCCCCGAGCCGGTTGCTTGGGGGATCGGCCGCTCATGTCACGCCCGATTCCCCGAATGGACCCGTGCCTGGCCGCTGGTGGGGATTTGACGGGCGCCGCCGGAGCCCGCCCCTCGCGCCCGCTTCGGGCCATCGCCCCTCTCGCCCGCTCCTCGCACCCGCTTCGGGCCATCGCCCCTCGGATCCGCTTGGCGCACCCGCTTCCCGCACCCGTCGTGCGCATTCGCCCCTCGCACCCGCTTCGCGCATTCGTCTCGCGCACGCGCTTCGCGCATTCGTCTCGCGCACCCGCTTCGTGAGCCGCTTCGCGCGACCGCCGCACCCGCTCCACGCATTCGCTTCGTGTATTCGCCCCTCGCACCCGCGCTGTGAGCCGCCCGCATTAGCACGACCCTGCCACGTTCTCAGGGGTGCGGCGGATGTGTTCGGCTTCGCCGCGCCATTCGTACTTGCGCGACTCCCCGGGATCGGCGCCGAGAAGTGACGGGATCGCAGGCTGCACACGGGCCTGGCAGGGTAGTGCTAGGCACGTCTCCCCGAGAAGGAACGCGACACGGACCATGCCGGAGACGGTCGCAGCGAGACCGGGACAGTGGAATAGCAGCGGGGGACAATGTTGCCAGGTTGGGCGGTGGGAGCTTAGAATGCGCAGCAGGCTGCCAAGATCCTTCCCCGGTGGCATCCTCGTGGGGTTCTTTCAGGGGTGCCGCCGATCGCGAATCATCCGGCCGCCAAGGGCGGGCGAAAATCTGACGATTCTGGCGATCGAAAATCTGACACCCGGCAGAGAAGCGCGAACCGCTAGCGCGGTTGTCGCATCATTTCGGAGTCGAACGCGCGCGTGGTACGGGCGCAGCGAGCGCCCACGCGGCTCCGAACCCGCGGGCCAACCGCTCGAAAGGGAGAGCGCGAATGTTTCATCACGGCGCGCATACCTGTTGATGCCGTGATCAAACCGAACAAATTTAGCGTAGATCTACCCGCGCCATCCCGTGCGATGTTGTTCCGGGAAGGAAAGCCGGTATGGGCCGGCGCGCTGAACCATTCAGTTACTCTCCCCCGCAATCCGAGAGGTGATGAAATGAGGTCGTTGATCGCTGCTGTGCTCCTTGGCGCTGCCGCGGCATGCGGCGGCATGGACTCTGATGCCACTGGTGCGGGCACAGGGGACGGCCTGGTCGTGACGCCGATCGACAGCCTCACGCTGGCGGAGAATGACACGTTCTATCTAGCCGCACCCGCGCACATGGCGCTGGCCGGGGACGGAAGCATTCTGATCAGTGATGCGATGAGCGGACGCGTACTTCAGTTCGCTCGGAGTGGAGAGCCTTTGCGCGCATTTGGCAGGCCCGGTGATGGCCCGGGAGAACTGCGAAGCCCGGTGACCGTGGCGGTCGCGGGAGACAGCCTGTTGCTGGTCGCCGATTGGCAACATCAGAAGATCTCGCAGTACGAGCTGGCAACAGGCATCTTCCGGAAAGCAGTGGGCTTCACAGGACTTCCATTCGCCATGCAGGTCGTCCGCGACACCGTATGGATCGCCGGCCTCAATCGAGCTGCCGGGACGAGCTTCGGCGTCTGGCCTTTGATGGATGACAGCGTGTCTTATCGGGGCCCGATCCCCGCGGAATATACGCAATCGGCGCTCCTGATGGATGCGCACCCGTATGTCAGCGGCGTAAAGCTGGCCAATCGAATGCTGGTCGGATTCACTGGCCATCCCTCTCTGTTCCTGGTCGATGCCGGCGGCCGGGTATTGGATACGCTCCGACTTCCCAAACTGCGGCGTCGCGGAGTGCCCGACGATATCGTTCAGCGTTTCGCGAAACCGATACCGGATGAAGAGATCGCGTCCATGGTGTCAGCCCTCGCGTCAATGCGCCAGCTCTCATCCGGAGATATCGGTGTCGTCCACCTCGACGTGGACGTCGCCGGGAACCTGGTAACGGCATCCGTCTACGTGTCGCTTTTGTCATCAGACTTGAGCAAGGCGTGCGTCGACGCTCCCATTCCTACGTCCCGGGACGGCCGGCCTGTCATCGCATTTCATGGAGATACGCTGTTCATGCTGGAACAGCGCGTAACGGGCGAACGAGCGACATCGTCCATACGCTCATTCACGCTGGACGCGAGCGAATGCGATTGGTCGGAGGCTGAATCTTAACCCCTGCGCATGTCAGCGCGCCTTTGATTTCAATCGGAGCCGGGGCAAGGGGTCAAAGAGAAGTTGCGTCTGCCGCCACGGAACGGCCTTCCGATCCACCATCCGGGCAAGGTACGATCCCCATGATCTTCCGCGACCGGCGGTTCCGCGTCATCTCCTTGACGTGCCTACTGGCCATGGCGGGTACGACCGCGGCGGCCGCCCAGGACCGCCGCGCGCTGGCCGATCTGAGCGAGGGCTCGCGCGTTACGGCACACGACGTCGTCCGCCTCTCCTTCGCGGGCCTCGATCTCGCACCCGACGCACTCGCCCGTGTGTTCCGTCTCCCCGGCGGCGGCTGGGGCGTGAGCGCCGGCGTCTTCCGTGGCGTGATCCAGCGGTTCGACCGGGACGGGGCGCCGGCGGGCACCTTCGGCCGGTCCGGTGAGGGACCGGGCGAGCTGGGCGGGCAGGTGTTCGGCGTCCCCATGGACGACGAACTCTGGATCGTGGATCCGAGGAACGGGCGTCTGAGCGTGTTCGCGGAGGACCTCTCCCACGTGGGCGACCGGCCGCTGCCGGGGCGCGTCTTCTCCGTCGCACCGGCGGCGGGCGGCCGCGGCCTGCTCATCTCCGGGTTCATGTACGGCGGCGGCAGCGGTGAGACGCGTGGCGTCGCCCGCATCTCGCTGGATGAGGGCGCGGATGCGTTCGGCGGACCGATCGAGGACGATCCGAACCCGCGGGTCCAGATCCACATGGCCGCCGAAACCCCCGCCGGCGAGGTCTGGACCGTCGCCGTCTCCGGCGGCGCGGTCGACATCCTGAAGAGCGACGACCTCTCCCTCCTCGAGCGGCTCCGGCTTCCGGGCGAGGAGCTGGCGCAGGTAGCTCCCACGCGCGGCAACCTCAGCGAGGACCGCCCGGCCCCGCAACTGGCCGGGATCACGGCGGACTCGACCGGACTGCTCTGGATCGCGATCGCCGTCGCCGACCGCGAATGGGCGCCGGGCTTGGACCCCGATGACGGCGCCGCGAAGGTCTACGACACGCGCATCCTGGCGGTCGACCCGGCGGAGCGCGCCGTCATCGGCAAGGTCCGGCTCGACGACCTGTGCCTCCCCGTCGAGGGGCGCATCGTCTCGTGCGTCGACGAGCTCGGCGAGGCCATCCGCCTGGTGACGCTGGCCATCGAACGCTGAGCGGCCGGCGGCCGCCACGCGCGTGCCGTCATGCCCTCGCGGCCCTGACCCCTATTCGTGCAGGCGGGCCACATCCCACGGTTCAACGGTCATGCCCTCGCCGCCCCTGGCCCCGATCCTCCGCGTGCGCGAGCGCACGCGCGTCCCCCGAAACCCAATCCCGAACGGGTCATCGGGATACCATCATCGGACGAATCGAAAAAGTGAAACCTGGTCCGCGTATTGTCCGACGCGCGCCGATGCGCTAGATAGGAAAACGACTCGACCCCCCGATCCTCCTGCCGAGAGTTTCGCCGCATGCGAGCACCGCAGCCCCCGGCCCTCGAAGTCCGGTTGCTCGGCGCGCTCGAAGTGCGCCGCCGTGGCGCGCCCGTGGTGTTTCCGCCGTCGAAGAAGACGCGGGCGTTGCTGGCGTACCTCGTGGCGACGGGGCGGCCGCACTCGCGCGAGCGGCTCTGCGACCTGCTGTGGGAGAATGCGAACGACCCGCGCGCGGAGCTGCGTTGGAGTCTCAGCAAGCTGCGGCCGCTGCTCGAGGCGGATGGCGCGACGCGCATCGCGAGCGAGCGGGGCCGCATCGCGTTCGAGCCGCGTGGCGCGATGGTCGATCTGGCGTGGGTGCGCGAGTCGCTCTTGCCGGCGGCGGGCGCGGTCCCGGTGGACGTCCTCGAAGCCGCGGTCGAGCGTCTTCGCGGCGATTTCATCGAGGGCCTCGAGCTGCCGCGCTGCCGGCGCTTCGACGCCTGGTGTGCGGCGGAGCGCGAAGCGGTGCGCGTGTTGCGGATCGGTGCGCTGACTGCGCTGGTCGAGCGGCTGGACGCGGAGCCGGAGCGGGCGCTGGGCTACGCGCGCGAGCGTCTGGTCCACGAGCCGTTCGCGGAGGCGGCGCACATCGCGGTGATCCGGCTGCTCGGCCGGCTCGGGAGGGTGCGGGAGGCGCTGGAGCAGCACCAGTCGTGCCGTGAAGCGCTCCGGCGCGAACTAGGGATCCAGCCCTCGCGCGAACTCGAGGCCGCGCGGCGCGCGCTCCAATCGCCGGTTTCGGGCGTTGCGACCGCTCCGCCGCGGTCGGTCGAAGCCGCATCGCCCCGCGTGCCGAAGCCGCCCGCGCCGCCCGCTCGCCGCGTCCCGCCACTCGTGGGTCGGCGCGCCGAGCGGGACGCGATCCAGGCGACGATCGATGCGGTCGCGTCGTCGTCGTCGAGCCCCGTCCTGCTCTTCGCCGGTGCGCCGGGGATCGGCAAGACGCGGCTGCTCGAGGAGCTGGGGACACGCGTGCGCGATGCCGGCGGCACGGTCCTCGCCGGTCGCGGCTTCGAGGCGGAGCTGATCCGGCCGTACGGTGCCTGGGTGGACGCGCTGCGGGGCGTCGCACACGAGCGGATCCCGCCCGAGCTGCGCGCCGAGATCGCGCCGCTGCTCCCGGAACTGGGCGCGCCGCCGGCCGAGCAGGCCGATCGCAACCGTCTCTTCGAGGCGGTCGTCATGCTCCTCGCCCATCACGCCGAGGATCGTCCCCTTGCCGTCGCACTCGATGACCTCCAGTGGCTGGACGAAGCGTCGATCGCGCTGCTGCACTTCGCGGCACGGCGGCTGGATGGCACGCACGTGTTGTTCGCGTGCGCGGCGCGGCCGGCCGAACTCGAGGACAACGCCGCCGCGCTGCGGTTCGTGCGTGCGCTCGACCGCGAGAGCCGGCTACGACGCATCGAGCTGGCGCCGCTGGACGCGAGGCACACCGCGGAGCTGGTGCGGCCGCTCGGCGCGGAACTCGATCCGGAGCGGATCTTCCGCGAGAGCGCGGGCAACCCGCTCTTCTCGCTCGAGATCGCCCGCGCGCTCAGTGCGGGGGAGGGCGCCGTCTCCGCGACGCTGGAAGGGTTGATCGACGGCCGGCTGGCGCGACTGAGCGAGCGAGCGCGGGACGTGGTGCCGTGGGCGGCCGCGCTCGGCCACGACTTCACGCTGGATGTGCTCTCGCGCGTCGTCGACCTGCCGCCGTCGGAGCTGCTGCGCGCGGTCGAGGAGCTCGAGCGCCGGGGGATCCTTCGCGCCGAAGCGGACAGGCTGGACTTCGCGCACGACCTCGTGCGCCGCACGGCGTACCGGCGCATCTCGGAGCCGCGCCGACGGATGGTGCACGACCGGATCGCCCGCGCGCTGGCCGGCGTCGACCGGCTCGAGCGCGGTGCCACGGTCGAGTTCGACCCGGCGCTGGCAGGCGACGTCGCGCACCACGCCGCGCTGGGTGGGGACGACGAACTCGCGGCACGCGCGTGCCTCGGCGCGACGCGGCGCGCGCTCTGGCTCTTCGCCTACGATGACGCCGCCGAGTTGATCGCCCGCGGCATCCGCCACGCGGAAGACCTTCCGCCGGCCGTTCGGATCGAGCTCCAGCTCGAGCTGTTCGGGCTGTACGTCGAGCCGGCCATGAGAGAGCACCGCCCGGCCGACCTCGAAGATGAGCTCACCCGGCTCACGGCCGAGGCGCAGGCGGCCGGTCTGCCGGCCGAGGTCCACCGCGGCCTGCTCCACGTCTGCCATCTCTTCTTCCACAGCGGCGACTTCACGGGCGCGCTGGACCGCTCGCGACGGGCCGAGCAGGCGGGTCGCGCCGCGGATCCCGCCACGGTCGTCCGCGCCATTGCACACAACGCCCGCTGCCTCGGCATGATCGAGAGCAACATGGCGCAGGCGGAGAAGCTCGCCCGAGAGGCCGAGGTGCTGGCCGCCGGCATCGAAGAGGAGATGCAGGAGGTCCCGCACGCGCTCGGTCACGTGCACTACCATGCCGGTCGACTGGATGAGGCGGCCCGATCGTTCCGGCGCGCGGTCGCGGCGGCGCGGCAGGAGCGGGACCACTGGTACGAGTGGTACTGCCTGTCGCGACTGCCGATGATCGAGCTCGAGCGAGGCCGGCCGGCGGAGGCACGAGAGCGCTGCCGCGAGTTGAGGCCGGTCGCGGCACGGATGGGCGAGGGCAGTGAAGCGCCGTTCGTCGAGGCGCTCGACGCACTCGCGCGCCTCGCACTCGGTGAGACGGCCGCGCGAACGGCGCTCGATGCCGCGCTCACGCGCCTCCGTGAGGTCGACAGCAAGGCGATGCTCGCCTACGTGCAGGTGGCGGCCGGCGATCTCGAGCTGGATGCCGGCGCCATCGAGTCCGCGCGAGCGCGCGGCACGGAGGCGCTCGGAGCGGCCGACGCCGCCGGCCGGGCGAGCACGGCCGCACTCGCCCGCGCGCTGCTCGCGCGGTGCTCACTCGAAGCCGGCGACCCCGCCGCGGCCCGCCGGCACCTCGAGGCCGCCCGAGAGTCGCCGGGCGGCCTGGACGCGCTCTCCGCGCGCGCCCGGGGAGCCGTGGAAGCGGTCGCCGCAAGACTGGCGAAAACTCCCACGTAACCTCCCACGCCGGCACCCACACCATTCGCGTATCGTTGTCCCCCGAAGGCCAGAGGAGGCTGACCATGGTAGACGTGATCGTGGAGACGAGGTTCGAGGAACCGCTGACGGCAGCGGCACACGGAAAGCGGCAGCGATTGCTGGGTCCATGCGTCATGCGCAACGATGTCCGGTGGGTGCAGAGCTACCTGTCGAACGACCGGCGCCGCATGATCTGCCACTTCCAGGCGGCCGATGCCGAGGCCGTGCGCATGGCGCACCGGACGGCGGGCGTGGTCTTCGAACGCGTCTGGACGGCGGCCATCCTGGCGCCGCCGCAGGAGGAGCCGGCCGGCGACTGAGCCGCCGGCGCGTGTGGACCCGCGTGCTCCGGCACGCACAGGGGCGCGCCGTCTCCCTCCATCGATCCCGTGGCCGTGGGAAGCGCATCCGGCCGCCGGCCCGTATCGCCGCGAACGGCTGCGAGGCCGAAGCCGCGCGGCCGGTGTCGCGCGAGCGTCCACACCACACTCCAGGAGGGAACCATGTTCAGGAAGCAGATCTCGAGGCGTTCCGCCGCCATCCGCGCGGCTGTGCTCGGTCTCGTGGCGACCGCGCTCATCACCGCCTGCCACGACGACGAGTCGCCCCTCTTCCCCGGACTCTCCGAGGCGCTGAACGCCCAACTCACGGACGCGCGCAGCGCGACCGAGCCGTTCCAGCAGATCCAAAACGCCAATGACGCCGGTTACGACGTTCTCGTCGCCCATCCCACGAACGGGAACACGTGCCTGCGGCACCCGGAGCTCGGCGCCATGGGCGTGCACTACCTGAACGCCGGCCTCGTCGACGGCACGGTCGCCGTCGCCACGCCCGAGGTCGTGATCTACGAGCCCCAGGCCGATGGCTCGCTCGAGCTGGTCGGCGTCGAGTACATCATCCCCTTCGCCATCCGCGGCGATGACCAGACGCCGCCCGTCCTCTTCGGCCGCGAGTTCCGGCGCAACTACACCTTCAACCTCTGGGCGCTGCACGCCTGGGTCTGGCGGGACAACCCCAGCGGCGTGTTCTCCGACTGGAACCCCGACGTCTCCTGCGAGCACGAGGACGCAGTCGGATCTTGAGCCCGGCGCACGACTTCGCACGGCCGATACGACCGTCGGCTCGACGACACCGGGGCGGTCCGCGCCTCCGCCGTGGTTCCGTCCACGAGATGCCGGAAGCGGTCGGGGCCCCATGGCCTCGAGATTCGAGCAGCCATCGACGGCGGCGCGGTCCGCCGCAGCCCCACGCCGGCGGCATCACGGCTGAGCCCGTGCGATGCGCAATGGAGGTCGTGCGGGCGTTCAAACCACACCGAGAGGAGGAAGCCATGCCCAAGTACCTGATCGAGCGCAACGTGCCGGGAGCGCACAACATGACGCCCGAACAGCTCCGTGAGGCCTCACGGACCTCGTGCGGCGCGCTGGATCGCATCGGCCCGTCGATCCAGTGGCTGGAGAGCTTCGTCACGGAGGACAAGATCACCTGCATCTACATCGCCAAGGACGAGGAGACCATCCGCGAGCACGCGCGCCTGAGCGGGTTCCCCGCGGACCACATCCGCGAGATCGGGACGATCATCGATCCGACGACGGCCGAGCCGCGCCCGGCGGCCGTCGGCGCGTAGGCCGGCGTCTGTCGGCCGGACGACCGCCGGTCGGCGGCCCGGGTGCGCTCGTACCGTGAGCGCACCCGGGCCCACGCGGTGGGGCCGCTCCAGGTACATTACCCTTCTTCGGCGGGATCTTGGCCCGGGCCCACGCGCGTCCGGGCCGCTCCGCGCCCGCCGGCAGTCGCCTCGGGCTACGCGACCGCCGCCCGCGAGCTCGGGACCGGCACATGAGAAACGGCGGCGACCCACATCCGGCCGCCACTACCCCGGGCGAACGAGGACCACGATGGCGAAGCTCCTGTTCATCGGCACCTGCGGCTCGGACGACCCGACCCGGGCCGCCATGCCGCTCATGAGCGCGAAGGGCGCACTCGAAGCCGGCCACGAGACCGAGGTCATCCTCCTCGGCGAGGCCGTCTATCTCATGAAAAGCGAGATCGCGGACGCGCTCGAGGCGGTCGCGTTCGGCAACGTCGGCGGCTACGTCCGCGACCTCGTCGCCGAAGGCGTCACCTTCTACATCTGAGGGGGGTGCAGCGTCGCCCGTGCGGTGACGGAGGCGGACCTCGAGGGGAAGAACGCGAGGTTCACGACGCCGAAGGAGTACGCGCAGCGGATCGCGGCGGCGGATCGCGTGGTCGCGTATTAGCGCGATTCGAGGGCGGTCCGAGCGCGGTACGCGGCGGCCGGCTCGGCATTGTCGGACGGAACCGCGTCAGCTCCGGACGATGCTCTCGCCCGCGATCGTGCGGCGCAGGATCCACGACATCCCCGGCAGGGCCGACGCGGCGATCGCGAGGTCGCGCACGGCGATCAGAAAGCGCGAGCGCGGCGCGAACCAGCGGGCCATCTTCCTGCCGGCCTCCTGCTTGCGCTCGATCGCGGGCTTGACCCGCGCCTCGTAGCGGGCGAGGGCGTCGTCGACCGAGCCGCCGCGGCCGAGTTCGAGCGCCAGCGCCCACGCGCCGCCCATCGCCATCGACGCGCCCTGCCCGGCGAGCAGTGAGACCGCCTGGCACGCATCGCCCACGAGCGTCACCCGGCCGCGGCTCCAGCGATCGAGCGCGACCTGCGAGATGGTGTCGAAGTAGATCTCGTCATCAGCCGGCATCCGCTCGAGGATCTCTGGCACGACCCAGTCGAGATCACCGTACACCGCGCGCAGCGTCACGCCGGCGCCGAGCCGCGCGCCCGGGTGGAGCGCCGCGTCGTGCACGAAGAACGTCGCCAGCCTGCCGCCCCGGATCGGATAGAACGCGACCTGCCGGCCAGGAACGGTGAGCGTCCGGAACGTGCCGCTGTAGCGCGCGTGCAGTGAGGCGTCATCGAGAACGTAGGCCGCCGTGTAAAACCCCAGGAAGCGCAACGCCTCCTCGCCGATCCCGAACGCGAGCGCGCGCACGTGCGAGTGGATCCCGTCCGCGCCGATGAGCAGGTCCCAGCGCGCGGCCGTTCCATCCGTCAGGGCGACGTCGATACCACCGCCGCCCTGCTCGAGCGCCGCCACGCTCGTGCCGAAGCGCACCTCGACCGCATCCCCTAGCGCCTCGAACAACACCCGCTCGAGGTCGCCTCTCATGAAGTTGAAGTGACGATCGTTGAAGAGCTTCCGGAACCGTGGGTACGAGACCGACACCGCCGGCGTGCCGTCGGCATGGACGAAGACGATCGCATCGATCGGGTAGTGGATCCCCGCGAGCGCATCCAGCAGACCCATCCGCTCGGCCACGTCCCAGCCGGAGCCGAAAAAGTCGATCATGTAGCCCTCGCCCCTCAGCCCCGCCGCACGCTCCACCACCACGACCTCGTGACCCGCGCGGGAAAGCCACCACGCCGTCGTGAGCCCGGCGATCCCACCGCCGCAGATCAGAACCTTCACCTCGTGCCGTCCATTTCGTAGCGCGCCACGGTCAGCCGGACCCGAGGCGCCCACACCCGCCGGAACGCACCCTCATCCCCGTCCACGAGGGAGCGCCGGGTTACCGGATCGCCTTCCGCCAGGCGGCACGCTGCTTCTTGCGTTGCTTCTCGTCCGGCTCGGCGTCGATCAGCGCGTTCACCCGCGCTTCGATCATCTCATCCCCGGTCGCCTTCGAGAGCCGCGCGAGCGCAGTGACCACATCCGTCCGGACCAGCGTTCCGTTCTTCTCCCGCGCGCACTCCCGGAACCGCGCCTCGAGCGCCTCCAGCACCATCGCCTTCTGTTTCGGACCGGCCAGACCCACGCGCCAGATCGATTGGAGCGTGTGCCGCGCCGTCACCGTCTTCTCGTCCTTCATGACGGCGGCCACCTTCGGGAAGTCCTTCAACAGTCGGCCGTCCGGATCGCTGATCGCCAGACGGGCGAGCATCTGCGCCGCGAACGCCCGCTTGTCACCGGCGCGGTGCGTCAGATCGCTCAACAACCGGTCCCAGAACTCGTACGCCCAGTCGACCGGCTTCTCGGTCATCTCGAACAGGCCCACCAGCGCCTGATACGCGACTTCCCGGTCCGGAGACTCACGGTCGGCAAAGAGGGCTCGGGCACGCTCGCTCACGATCTCCCCTCCTCGACGAAGCCGAGGACTTCCGTGGAGAACGCGAACGCCTTCGCACCACCATCCGCATGGATGCTCGTCACCACGACCTCCATCGCGTCGCTCCCTATCGGCCACATGCCAGGTTCGCCTGATCCCAGTATATGCAAGTCCGGGCTTGCATGTCAAGAACGCGGCGTTCGCCGCGGGCACGACGCCTCCGCCGGGATGCCGGCAGGGGGCAGATGTCGACCACCCCGGCTACCCTTTGCAGGGAGAGCTGCGTGAGCCCTTGTCACCGGGGTGGAACCTTCGTCCTGACGGTTACCGGAAGGCTGTGTGCGCCGACTGATCCTGTCGACCGGGTTCTTGCGGGGCGGGCACGGTCCACCCGCCCCCATGTCACCTCAACTCCCGCTCCCCACCCGGTCCCCCGCCGATGCGGCCGCCGTCGCCGTACCCGCCTCGAGCACGTACTTGTCCAGCCAGTTGATCCAGCGGGTCCAGAGGTCGAGGATCGTCTCCTGCGCGCGCGGGCCGTGCGCCTCGTAGGGGTACATGTAGAGCGCGGCGGTCTTGCCGAGCGCCTCCAATCCGTGGAACGCGCGCCACGAGTTGACCGGGAAGGTGCCGACGTTCTGGTCCTCCATGTCGTGGTACATCAGCAGTGCGCCGGTCAGCTCGTTGAGCCAGAAGATCGGCGACATGCGGATGTAGGTCTCGCGGCCTTCCCAGAGCGTGCGCGACTCGCGCTGGAAACCGCCCGGCGTGAGCGACCGGTTCGTGTTCGATGCGCCGGCGATCCCCGCCTTGAAGAACGGCGTGTGGATCAGCGCGTTGATCGTGCCGAACCCGCCGTAGCTGTGGCCGCCGATGGCGAGGCGGCTGCGGTCGATCCAGCCGCGCTCGTCCAGGGCGTCGATGGCCGCGGCGAGCGAGCTGCGCAGGTGGGTGACGTAGTAGTCGTTCCAGCGCTCGCGGGAGGGCCCGATGATCGGCACGTCCGGCTCGACCACCGCCCAGCCGCGGCGCAGCAGGTTCTGCATCGAGCGCGGGCTGATCCGCGGGAACCGGTTCTTGTTGTATTCCCGGTTGGACTCGTGGTACGCCTCCTCGCTGTCGTACTCGCGCGGATAGTGCCAGAAGATGGCCGGCAGCCGCGTCCCGGGCCGGTAGTTCTCCGGGAGCGTGATGCGGACCCAGAAGGTGACGCCATCCGCGCGTTTCGCCTCGATCACGTGGTGCTGCGCGCGGGACGTGAGGTCGGGCGTGTAGTCGCGGTTCTCCGTGAGCTGCCGCTCGTCGCCGGACGTGAGGTCGCGCACGAAGTAGTTCGGCACCTCGGTCGGCGACTCGCGCGAGAGGACGACGCGGCGGAAGCCGTCGTCGAGCACGGCCGTGACCCGCTCGAAGCGGTCTGCCGCGCTCTGGAAGAGACGCGTCTTCTCGCCCGTCGCGATCGTGACGCGGTCGACGAACGGCTGCGGCGCCTGCTCGAGCGGGTTCTCATGGTAGAGCGTGCCCTCGAGGTAGACGGAACCGCCATCCGGCGAGAGCCGCACCACGCGTCCGCCCCGCGGCCCGGGCCGCATCATCAGCTCGCCCGGATTCGCGTAGAAGTCCTCGGTGTCGTAGCTGTAGATCGTGTCCGCCGCGCCGGAGCCGTCCAGCGCCGCGGCGTAGAGGTGCTCCTCGTCGCCGGCCCGCGTCGTGACGAAGAGCAACCTGCCATCCGCCGAGTAGGCGATGTCGCGGATCCCGTCCTCCGCCTCGTGCACCACCCGCGCGGCGCCCTCCGCGAACGGGGGGAGCCACTGCATCACCCGGTCGTTGCGCGACCGGCGCCCGCGCCTCCGCTCCTCGTCCGGCTGCGCCGCCGCATCGTCCTCGCCCTCGGGCGCCGGCTCCCGCTCGACGAAGCTCAGCCCCTGCCCGTCCGGCCGCCACGCGATGAGTCGGCGGCTGGCGTTGTCGTCATCGTCATCACCGCCATCGTCGACCGGCTCGCTCGTCAGCTCGGCGAGCACCTGGCCATCCAGATCCCAGATCTCCTCGACCGTGGCGTAGTTGTTCACCGGCACGATGTCCGAGAACGGCTTGCGAATCGTGCGCACCCGCACGTACCGGCCATCGGGCGAGGGATCGATGAAGTCGATCATCGCCGGCTCGCCGATCCGCTCGACATCGCCGCTCTCCACGTCGATCCGCGCGAGCTGACCCGTCGTGTAGTACTCGAGCAGCGCGAACTCGTGCGGCGTCTCGAGCAGACTCGGGAACGTGCGCAACACGTTCTTCTCCGGGGTCGTCATCCACATGCGCGGCGTCTGTGCCACCGCCGGCTCCACCGGCTCCGCGCCACGGCCCTCCGGGATCAGCACCGTGAAGATCGAGCGGCCATCGCCCGACCACGCGAAATCCGTCACCAGCGTGGCCAGCACCGGTGTGCGCGTGATCCGCTCGCTCTCGCCGCTCCGCGGATCCGCCACGTAGATGTGCGTCGCATCGTCGAAGTGCGCGAAGAAGGCCAGCCGACTCCCGTCCGGCGACCACCGGGCGCTCGACACCTTCGCGCCGTCCGGCACCTCGATCTCGACCTCGCGCCCGTCCTCCCACGACAGGAGACGCAACCCCGATGCGCCATCCGTCGTGAACCGCCGATTCCGATTCGCCTGCGGATCCACCTGGAGGCCGCCCAGGTTGTAGTGCCTCTTCGCGAAGCCCGCGATCGGCGGCATCCGCTGCGCCTCCTCCTCGATCACGAAGTAGCGGCCGCCGGGACCCACCTCGTCCAGCGCCACGTTGCGCTGCCACGGCGCGAGCAACGCATCCCGGATCTCATCCGGCGGCGTGAGATAGCCCTGCTCCAGCAGGGCTTCGTCCTGCGCCGCCGCCGGAACCGCCGCCGCCAGGCACAGCGCGAGCGCAGCCACGAGCGGCGGCAACGCCGCTCTGGCACCGAGACGTTGCATCATATCTCGCTCCTCTATTCAAGAGTTCGTGGACCGAAAAACCGGCCCACACGCGTAGCTGACGAGGAATTCCCGAATTCTGCGGCACGCCACCCGTTCGCGCAAGGCGCCGCGCCCGCGCGACCATTCGCGCCCTTGACACACCACCCCCCGCACCCTACCTAATACCCTCTCTCGCACTGCTAAATTGTCAGCACTCGACCCCGCGGGGTCGTCCACACGACGGAATCCGAAGACGCTGCGCCGGGAGGGTAGGTTCGAATGGCTTGGAAGGGGATGTGCGGGTCGGTCGGCGCGGCCGCGTTCGTTGTGGTGTTCGCCGCGGCCGGCCGCGCGGCGGCACAGGAGGCGCCGGCCGTGGACCCGCCGGAGCTGCTTGAGCTGTACCTCGATTGCAACACGTGGGGGTGCGATCGGGACTTCTTCCGCCAGGAGATCGGATTCGTGAACTGGGTTCGGGATCCGGCGGACGCGGAGGTCCACGTGCTGATCACGTCGCAGGAGACGGGAGGGGGCGGGGAGCGTTTCACGCTCGCGTTCCTCGGCCGTGAGGACTTCGAGGGCGAGGACCTCGAACTCCAGTACACCTCGGCGAGCACGGACACGGATGACGACGTGCGGCGCGGGATCGCGCGCATGTTGCGGCTGGGGCTCGCGCCGTACGCGGCGGAGATGCCCTTGGCGGGCGGTCTGAACGTGGTGTACGAGGATGTCGGTGGCAAGGCGGCGGCGCCGGTCGTACCGGAGGAGGATCCGTGGAACTTGTGGGTCTTCGAGGTCGGTGCCGACGCCTCGTTCGACGGCGAATCGAGTGAAGAGTCGCTGGACCTGGGCGCCTCGTTCTCCGCGGATCGGACGACGCCGGCGTGGAAGTACAGCTTCTACCTGGAAGGCGGTTACAGCCGGGATACGTTCACGTTCGACGACGACGGGGTCGTCGAGACGGTCGAGGACGTGCGCCGTTCCCTCTTCGTCAATTCGCTGACGGTGCGCAGCGTGGCGGCGCACTGGGCGGTGGGGTTCGAATCCGGGGTCACCTCATCGACGCGGCAGAACCGGGACTTCGAGGTCTCGATCGGACCGGCGCTCGAGTACAGCTTCTTCCCGTACCCGGAATTCACGCGCCGGCAGTTGCTGCTGACGTACGTCATCAGCAGTGCCTACGTCGATTATGCGGAGGTCACGATCTTCGACAAGGCGAAGGAGACGTTGTTCCGCCAGTCGCTCACGCTCGCCTACGGCGCGACGCAGCCGTGGGGCGAGGCGAGGGCGTCGCTGCGCGGCTCGCACTACCTGCACGACCTGAGCAAGTACAACGTCGGCGTGGGCGCCGATCTCGAGCTGCGCATCACGCGGGGCCTGTCTCTCGACCTGGACGGTGAGGCGGAGTGGGTCCGCGACCAGCTCGACGTCGCGAAGGAGGATGCGTCGCTCGAGGACGTGCTGCTCCAGCGCCGCGAGCTGGCGACGAACTATCGCTACGAGTTTCGCGTCGGCCTGAGCTACGAGTTCGGCTCCATCTTCAACAACGTGGTCAATCCGCGGATGGCGCGGCTGGGCAACTGAGTGCGTCCCGCGCCGGCGGGCGCCGGCGCGGCGCTCCAACGTTTTCGGTCGGTCGCGCGTCGTAGAATCACGCGGCCGCCTCGGTCCGTCGGTCCCCGGTGCGTCCGCCCGTTCCGCGCGTGTGGTGGTGCCGGCCGCTCCTCGGAGCGCGGCCCCTCCGGCGCGCGCACCGCCTCCTCAACCCGACGAGGGGAAATGAAAGATCCACGCTCCGCGCTCGTCCTGGCGCTGCTTTGCGCCGTTGCGGCTGCCCCCGCGCACGCCCAGCGGCAGAAGTCCGCCCGACCGCTCGAGGCCACGCTGATCGAATCGCTCGAATGGCGCTCGATCGGACCCGCGAACATGGGCGGCCGAATCACGGACATCGAGGGGATCCCCAGCCCGTCGAAGACGTTCTACGTCGCGGCCGCGGGCGGCGGGATTTGGAAGACCACGAACAACGGGACGTCGTTCCGACCGATCTTCGACGTCGGGCGCGTCGTCGCGATGGGCGACCTCGCGATCGCGCCGAGCGACACGCTCCAGATCTGGGCCGGCACGGGCGAGGAGGACTCGCGCAACTCGATCTCGCCCGGCGGCGGCATCTACAAGTCCGTGGACGGCGGCGAGACCTGGCAGTTCATGGGGCTGAAGGAGACGCAGGCCATCGGTCGGATCGTGGTCCACCCCACGAACCCGGACATCGTCTACGTCGCCGCGCTCGGCGCGATCTGGAATTCAAACCCCGAGCGCGGACTCTACCGGACGAAGGACGGCGGCAAGACCTGGGAGCTCATCAAGTTCATCAGCGACAAGGCGGGTTTCGTCGACATCGCCATGGACCCGCGCGATCCGAACGTCCTCTTCGCTTCGAGCTGGGAGCGGGTGCGCGGGCCGTACTTCCTGAAGAGCGGCGGCCCCGGCAGCGCGCTCTGGAAGAGCACCGACGGCGGCGACACGTGGACCGAGGTCAAGGGCGGCGGCTTCCCCGAGACCGAGAAGGGGCGTATCGGCATCGCGATCGCGCCCAGCAACCCGGACATCATCTACGCACTCGTCGAGGCGGAAGCGCCCGATGGCGAGGAGGGCGGCTGCCGCGCCGCGAAGCCGGGCGGCTGCGGCCTCTACCGCTCCGAGGACGGCGGCCGGACGTGGACCTGGATGAACGGCGAGAACACCCGCCCGTTCTATTACTCGCAGGTCCGCGTGGATCCGGAGGACCCGAACCGCGTCTACTGGTCGTCCACGCCGGTCCGCTTCTCGGATGACGGCGGCAAGACCGTGCGCCAGACCACGCTCGGGATCCACGTCGACCACCACGCCATGTGGATCGACCCGAACGATCCGCAGCGCTTCGTCGTCGGAAACGACGGCGGCATTGCCATCACCTACGACCGCGGCGGCAACTACCAGTTCATCAACACGATCCCGATCGGCCAGTTCTACATCGTCAGCTACGATATGGCGGTGCCGTACAATGTCTGCGGCGGGCTCCAGGACAACGGGAGCTGGTGCGGCCCGAGCCGGCGCGCGGACGGCGACATCAACAACTACATGTGGTTCAAGGTGGGCGGCGGCGACGGCTTCCACACGGCGCAGGATCCGACGGACCCGGCCATCGTCTACGCCGAGTCGCAGGGCGGCAACATGTTCCGCTTGGACCTCAGGACCGGCGAGCGGACGCGGATCGACGAGCCGGACTGGCGCGAACGCTACATGATGTACGAGGACTCGATCGTGCTGCTGCATCCGGACACGACGGTCGAGCCCACGCCCGAGGTGGCCCGGCGCATCGCCGACCTGCGGCGGCGCCAGGCGGCCGACTCCGCCGCGATGAGCCTGCGCTGGAACTGGAACACGCCGTTCTTCCTCTCGCCGCACGACCCGAACGTCTTCTACGCCGGCGCGAACCGCGTGATGAAGTCGACGAACCGCGGGGAGGACCTGCATCCGATCTCGCCCGACCTGAGCACGCGCGACAGCATGCGCATCCGCATCAGCACCCGGGAGACCGGCGGGATCACGCCCGACGTGACGGGCGCCGAGACGCACGGCACCATCGTCGCGCTCGCCGAGTCGCCGCTGGTCCAGGGAATGCTCTTCGCCGGTACGGATGACGGCAACGTCTGGATCTCGCCCGATGATGGCGACACGTGGACCGAGCTGACCGGCCGGTTCCCGGGCGTACCGCCGAAGACGTGGGTCAGCCGCATCGAGCCCTCGCACCACGACGTGCGGACGTTCTACGTCACCTTCGATGGCCACCGCGACGGCAACTTCACGCCCTACGTCTTCATCACGACGGATGGCGGCGAGACGTTCCGCTCGATCACGAGCAACCTGCCGACCGGCGGCCCCGACTTCGTCCACGTCATCCGCGAGGATCCGGTCAACCCGAACCTCCTCTTCGTCGGCACCGACGTCGGCGTCTACGTCTCGACCGACCGCGGCGGGAGCTGGAGCCGGTTCATGAACGGACTGCCCACGGTGCCGGTCAAGGACCTGAGGATCCACCCGCGCGCCCACGAGCTGATCGCCGGCACGCACGGCCGCTCGATCTGGATCATCGACATCGCGCCGCTCGAGCAGCTCAGCCCCGAAATCCTCGCGGGCGGTCCCGTTCTCTTCGAGCCTGCGACCGCGTTCCAGTACGGTGAGCCCCCGGTCGGCGGCGGCGACATGGGCCACCAGTTCTTCACCGTCGACTCACCGCCCTATGGCGCGCGCATCACCTACTACAAGCCCACCGGCGAGCGCGGTGACACGGTGCGCATCGCCATCATCGACGCGGACGGGGACACGATCCACACCATGAGCGGCCCCGGCACCGCCGGGCTGCACGCCGTCACCTGGGACTTCGCCGGCAAGCCGGCGCCGCCCGAGCCGCTGTCCCCCTCGGAACGCCGCGACAGCGTCCGGACCGCCCGGCGGATCCAGGTCGTCGCCGATTCGCTCATCGAAGAAGGGATGGACCGCGAGCAGGTCCAGCGCGTCGCCGCGGCCCTGAGCGGCGGGGGCTCCGGACTCGGCGCGCTCTTCCGCCGCGGACGCGGCGGGCGAGGCGGAGGACGCGAAGGCTTCGTCGCACGACCCGGCGAGTCTCC
This sequence comes from Longimicrobiales bacterium, assembly GCA_036381495.1. GTDB lineage: Bacteria > Gemmatimonadota > Gemmatimonadetes > Longimicrobiales > RSA9 > DASVCS01. The sequence continues at coordinate 69,114 of DASVCS010000054.1, read as the reverse complement.
GCCCCCACGCGCACGGGGCGGCGAGCGCGAGGGGCGCGGGGAGCGCGGCCGCGCCGGTGGCGGCATGGATCAGATGCGCGACATCTTCTCCGCGTTCCGTGATGCCGGCATCGGTCGCCGCTTCCGCTTCCGCGGCGGAAACGACACACCCACCGCGGAGCCGGGCGTCTACACCGTCGCCGTGACCATCGACGGGAAGACACTGACTCAGCCGCTCCGCGTCGAGCGCGACGCCGACCTCGCCCGCAGCGGCATCGCCGCCGGCCGGGCGGCAGGCCGGCACTGAGCCCGAAGCACGGCGCCTCCTCCCCGGCCGACATCACCGGTCGGAGAGGAGGCGCCGTGCTCGGGCAGCGTCCGCGCGAGGCGGCGCCGCTCCCGGCGCGTGCCGCGCCCCACCCACCTTGCGGCCGGACGCTCGCCCCATCATCTTTCCCGGGAAACCGTTCCGACACGCCGCACAGTTTCCCCTCAGCGGACGGACCGTCATGTACCGCACGATCGCCGATTTCGTCGAGGACTGGAGCATCGAATCCGCAGCGACCCTGAAGGTGCTGAACAATCTGACGGATGCATCGCTGGACCAGCGGATCGCGCCCGAGAGTCGCTCGTTGGGACGCCTGGCATGGCACGTCACCGGGAGTATCACGGGGATGCTCGGGCAGGCCGGGCTCACCGTGGGCGGCCCGACCGACCATGACCCGCAGCCGCCGGCCGCCGCCGTGATCGCGGCGGCGTACGAGCGCGCCGCACGCGTCGCCGCCGAGCAGATCGAGAGCCGCTGGACCGACGCCATGCTCGACGAGACCGTCGAGATGTTCGGCCGCCCCTGGAAGCGCGGCGCGGTCCTCTCCACCATCATCCGTCACCAGGCACATCACCGCGGACAGATGACGGTCCTGATGCGCCAGGCCGGACTCGTGGTGCCCGGAGTCTACGGACCCTCCCGCGAGGAGTGGGTCGCCCAGGGCATGCCCGCATTGCCGTAGCACACGCCGGCCGCCGCCGGCCCGATGGCGCCGACCCGCGTCCGACGCCCGTCCGTTCCACGGAGGGGTTGCCGTCCACGCGCCGCCGCCACACCTTGTCGCTCGGGACCAGCGACAACCACGGACTTCCAACGGAGTCGCCCATGAATCGACGAACTCTCACCCTCCTCGGCCTCGCCGCCACGCTCGGCCTCGCCGTACCCGTGGCGGCTCGCGCACAGGAGGACACACCGCCGCCCCTCGAAGTCGGCGCCGTCGCTCCCGACTTCGAGCTGCCGGCCGCGACCCGCTACGGCATCCTCAAGGGACCGGTCCGCCTCAGCGACTTCAAGGGCAAGACCGTCGTCCTCGCCTTCTTCTTCAAGGCGCGGACCCCCGGCTGAACGATCCAGATGCATGCGTACCGTGATCAGTACGCACAGCTCTTCAACGGCGGCCAGGACGTCATCCTCATCGCCATCAGTGCGGATCCCATCGAGGAACTCGCCTCCTGGGCGCGCGATGACCAGTTCCCGTTCCTCATGGCCAGCGACTCCGACACCCACGTCGGCGCGCTCTACGGCGCACTCGCGCCCCGGCCGGGAATGACCAACCGCAACCTCTTCGTGATCGGACCCGACGGCCGGATCGCCTATCGCGCTACGCCGTTCCGCGAAATCGACCCGACCTCGTACACCGAACTCGGCCAGGCCATCGACCGGCTCGCGCCACCCGCCAAGGCGGCCGGCCAACAACCCTAACGGCCATCGCACCCGGCGGGCGGGCACTCCGCCCGCCGGGCGATGTGCCGCGATTCGCGCGGTGGCGCACCGCCCGCGGCGACGCTCGCGCCGCCGGGGCGACCACCGGAACGCCCCGGCCTCCGCGGGCGTGTGACCACTCGGAACCGCCCGCGCACGCTCCGCAGCGCACGCCTCTTGACGCCGTCGCCGCCAGATGCTAAAATATCCGCACGTTGCTATTTTTTCAGCATTCTTCCGTTTCGGGGTGTCACCATGGGAGAAATGACAGGGCTCAGCCGGCGAGAGCGGCAGATCATGGACGTGCTCTATCGCCGGGAGCGGGCGACGGTCGCGGAGGTGATGGCGGATCTGCCGGATCCGCCGAGCTACTCCGCGGTGCGGGCGACGCTGCGGATCCTGGAGGAGAAGGGGCACGTGGAGCACGAGCAGGATGGGCCGCGGTACGTGTACCTGCCGACGGTGGATCGTGGGGAGGCGCGGACGGCGGCGCTGACGCACGTGGTCAGCACGTTCTTCGGCGGCTCCGCGGAGCAGGCGGCGGTGGCGTTGTTGCGGATGTCGGACGTGGATCTCGACGAAGCCGGAATCGAGCGGTTGGCCCGGAAGATCCGGGAGGCCGCGCGGGAAGGGAGGTGACCCGTGGTGACGAGCCTGTCCTCATCGGTGTTTTCTGAATTCGGCGCGGCGTGGCTGCCACATCTGGCGGCGGGGGCGGGGAAGGGGACCGCTCTGCTGCTGCTGGCGTTCGTGGCGGCGGTGGTCGTGCGGCGTTCCTCGGCGGCCGTGCGGCACCTGGTGTGGAGCGCCGGTCTGCTGAGCGTGCTGCTGCTCCCGGTCGCGATGGTGGCGTTGCCCTGGCGATGGGAGCTCCTTCCGCCGATGGCCGGGCCGCGGGCGGCGGGTGCGGGGTTGGACGACGGCGGCGTGGCCGTCGACGTGGCCCGTCGCCCCGACCCGGCCCTCGATGCGGCTGCGGCTGAGATCGACGGGCGTTCGACGGTCTCGATGCTGGAGGGATCGGAGGATGCCATCGACGGGCTGGGGCCGGCGGGATCGCCGGTGCGCGCGGAAGACGTGGGTGCGCCGGCGGAGCGCCTGGCTGCCGCGGATGCCGGGGAGCCGGAGGCGGCGGCCGGTGCCGCGCCGACGAATCTCGCGGCGGAGGGGGTGCGCCTGCCGGGCGCGGCGCCGTGGGCGACGGCCGTGGCCGTGTTGCTCGCCGTGTGGATCGTGGGAGCCGTGGCGCTCCTGGCGCGCATGGCCGTGGGCGTAGCGCTCCTCCGACGGATCACGCGCCGGAGCCGGCCGCTCGAGTCGCCCGACTGGACGACGCCGCTCTGGGAGGCGGCCGACCGCCTCGATCTGCCTCGCGTTCCCCGGCTGCTGCGGAGCGAGGAGACCATGCTCCCGTTCGCGTGCGGATTCCTGCGCCCGTCGATCATCTTGCCGGCCGGCGCGGATGATTGGAGCGAGGAACGGCGTCGGACGGTGCTGTTCCACGAACTCGCGCACATCCGGCGGCGCGACCTCCTGACGCACATGGTGGGCCGCCTCGCATGCGCGCTGTACTGGGTGCACCCGCTGGTCTGGGTGGCCGCGCGCCGTGCGCGGGCGGAGAGCGAGCGGGCGTGCGATGACCTGGTGCTCGGCGTCGGCACGCGCGCATCGGTCTACGCGGACCACCTCCTCCAGATCGTGTCCGGCGCGGTACGGTCTCGTGCGCCGGCGGCCGCGATCCCGTTGGCGCAGCGCCGGGAGTTCGAGGGGCGGATGCTGGCGATCCTCGAGCCGGGCGTCCGGCGCGGCGCGCCGGGACGTGTGCAGTTCGCGGCGGTCGGCGCCGCGGCGCTGGCGCTGGTACTGACGGTCGCCGTCGTCGTGCCGGCGCAGGGTGGGCAGGCCGCGGGGGGTGGACAGGAGCTGGCCGCGGCGGCGCCGCTGTCGGAGTCGGCGGAGCCGCCGGATCCCCGACCGGCGCCCGAGCCGCCCGCGCCGCCCGCGCCCGTCGGTGTCCCGGACGAGCCGGCGGCTCTGCCCGCGGACGCGCCGCTCCCGGTCGTCGCGGATACCGATGAGGTGCGCCATCGCCATCATGCCGCCCGCGCGAACGGGATCAAGCGCACCGTCGAGGAAGCGATCGACGCGGCCCGACTCGACATCGGACCTTCGATCGAGCACGCCGTCGATGCGGCGTTGAAGGAGTTCCAATGGCAGTCCGACTGGCAGTGGAACGGGCCGCAACCCGCCCCGATGCCGGCGCCGCAGCCGATGCCGTTCATCGATGGATTCCGCGACCTCCGCGGCGCGCTGAGCGTCAAGGCATCGAGTTCGCGCGGTTGGCGCCGCGAACGCCGCTCCCCGGACTCCGCGACGGTCGCGGCGCTCATCGGCGTCCTCGATGATCCCGTCGTCGGCGTCCGCGCCAGCGCAGTCCGGGCGCTCGGCGACATCGAAGACCCCATGGCGGTCGAAGCGCTCTCGAAGGTCCTGCGCGAGGACGAGGATGCAGGCGTCCGGAAGATGGCCGCCTGGGCACTCGGCGAGATCGGCGATCCCGCGGCGATCCCCGCCCTGGGCGATGCCCTGCGCGATGACGCCGATGCCGAGGTGCGGCGCATGGCGGCGTGGGCGCTGGGCGAGATCGAGGATGCACGCGCCGTCGCGGCACTCGGCATCGGCGTTGGTGATGCCGATCCGGAGGTTGCGCGCATGGCCGTGTGGGCACTGGGCGAGATCGAGGCGCCGGAAGCCGCACCCCACCTCGTGACGGCGCTGTCGAACCCCAATGCGGAGGTCCGGCGACACGCGGCGGTGGCGTTGGGCGATCTCGAGAGCGAGGCCGCCATCGATCCGCTTGCCGCCGCGCTCGCGGATGAATCGCCCGGGGTCCGTGAGGCCTCTGCCTGGGCGCTGGGTGAAATCGGAAGCGCGCGTGCCGCGGCCGCGCTGGCGGCGGCACTGGCGGATGCCAGCGCGGAGGTCCGTCAGAAGGCGGCGTGGGCGCTGGGCGAGATCGAGGTCACGCGGGCGCCGGAATCGCTCACCGCGGCGTTGCAGGACTCGGATGAGGACGTGCGGCGCACGGCGGCGTGGGCGTTGGGCGAGATCGCGGACCCGGCCACCGCGTCGGCGCTGGTGGCGGCGCTCGAGGATGCGAGTCGTGAGGTTCGCCGGTCCGCCATCCACGCGCTCGGCGAGATCGGTGGAGAGGCCGCACGCGATGCACTGATCCAGGCGATGCAGTCCGGGGACCCCGAGGTCCGCGAGATCGCGGTGCGTGCACTGGCGCACACGTATTGAGGTACGGATCGACAGGAGCCATCATGCGACGCCCTAGCGATGACGGGAAGGAGAGCCGCGCGCACGGTCGTGCGCCGGTGTTGGCCGTGGGGGTCTGCGCCGCACTCGTGGCGGCGGTCGCGGCGGCGTGGCCGAACGGCGGATCGCGGAGCGGTGTTCCGGGTGGCGGTGCCCGGTCCGCCGTGGATCGGACCGCCCAGGACGACACGGCCCATGCGCGTGCGATCCTCGAGGCCTCGGCCGGCGCGTCGCCGCTGTTGTGCGGGCTCGCGGTCCAGGCCGTGACCGGCCGATCGGGCTGGTCCGGTCCGTGGGCCGCACCGGAGACGGAAGCCACGACGGGCGCGCGAGAGACGATGCGCTGGGCGACGGGGTCGATCCCGAGCGATGCGACGCTCCCGCTGTTGTTCGAGGCGCTGCGGGGCGGCGATCCGTGTGCCCGGCGCATCGCGGCCGCGCTGCTGGGCCGCTCACGCAGTGAGGCGGCCGCCGACGGGATGTTGGCGGCGCTCCGGTCGGACGCGGCGCCGACGCGTGCGGCCGCCGCGCTCGCGCTGGGCCTTGCCGAGCCGGCGGATGCGCTCGACCCGCTCGCCGGTGCGCTCGGCGATGCCGCGCCGGAGGTCCGGGCGATGGCCGCGTGGGCGCTGGGCCGGATCGAGGACCGGCGCGCCATCGAGCCGCTCGGCCGCGCCCTCGAGGACGGGGATGCCACGGTCCGCCTCGCGGCGGCACGGGCGCTGGGTCGGATCGAGAGTTCCGACGCCGTGGAAGTGCTGGCGCGCGTACTCCGTGAGGACGAATCCGCCGAGGTCCGCGCCGCCGCTGCCGTCGCGCTCGGTCGGATCGAGGATCGCGCGGCCGTCGCGCCGCTGGCCGCGGCGCTGCGCCAGGATGTCGACGCGGACGTCCGCGTCGCGGCGGCGTGGGCGCTGGGCCGGATCGAGGAGCGCGAGGCGGTCGATGCACTGGCCGCCGCACTCTCGGATGCCGAGTCGCGCGTCCGGGAAGCCGCCGCCTGGGCGCTGGGCGAAGTCGAGAGCCGCGCCGCCGTCGAGCCGCTGGGTCGCGTGCTGCGCGAGGACGAGGACGCCGACGTCCGCGAGACCGCGGCCTGGGCGCTGGGTCAGATCGAGGACCGCCGCGGCATCGAGCCGCTGGGTGCCGCGCTGGCCGGCGATGCCGATGCCGACGTGCGCGCCACCGCGGCGTGGGCACTGGGACAGACGGAACACGCGTCGGCGACCGACGCGCTCGCCCGCGCTCTCGCCGATCCGGACGCGACCGTCCGCCGCCAGGCGGCGTGGGCGCTCGGCCAGGTCGAGCCGGATGCCGCCCCGGCCGCGCTCATCGGCGCGCTCGGCGACGCCGACGCAGAGGTGCGCGAGGCCGCGGCGTGGGCGCTCGGACGGATCGAAGATCCCGCGGCCGCGGCCGGACTCACGACCGCATTGGGCGATGAGGACCGTTCCGTGCGGCGCTCCGCCCTCTGGGCACTCGCGGAGCTGGACGATGACGCGGCGCGGCCGGCGCTGATCCGCGCGCTGGAAAGCACCGATCCCCAGGTTCGGCTCATGGCCACTCGCGCACTCGGCGGCCATGGCGGTGGACCGCAACCCCGGCCGCAGCCCCGGCCCAGGCCGAGACCCTTCCCGGTGTTCCCGTAGGCCGCGGCGCGCTGGTTCAGGGTGCGGCGTCGCCGAGCGCGCGGGCCAATGCGCCCGCGATGTCCTGCTCCGCGCCCGCACCCGTGTACGCCACCCGGCCATCGGCATCGAGGACCACCACGTACGACGTCGACGGCGCCATGAACGCCCGCGTCGCGCGCCCATCCGTGTCCCAGAGAACGTGCCCCGGGACCGGGTGGTCCTCGAGGTGCCGGCGGATCGAGCGCTTGCTCTCGTTCACCGCGACCGCGATCGTGACGAATTCGACGCGGTCGCCGTAGCGCTCGTGCGCCGCCGCGATGCGCGGCGCGAGCGCGGCGCAGAGCGGGCACCACGTCGCCCAGAACTCGATGAGCGCCGGCTTGTCGCCGATCAGCCGATCGAGGTCGACCGGCTTGCCATCGAGGTCTTCGATGACCACGGCATCCGGAGTCCGGCCGATCGGCAGCCCGATCTCCTGTGCATCGAGCGGCGCCGGGACCACGGCCACGGCTGCCGCCAGAACGATCGCCGCCCAGCCGGCGCTCCCCGCCGGCCCGCGGCTCGTGGCGGTCTTCATACGCATCTCGCTTCCTTCCCGTTCATGTTCACTGCACGCGCGCCGGATCGGCTCGCGTGTGTCACACGCTTCACCACACCATCCCCGCCTGTACGAGGTAGTACTCCGCCATGGCCAACATGATGAGACCCGCGGCGCGTTTGACCCACACCATCCACCGTCCGGAGTGCGGGAGCGACGCCAGCGTGCCGGAGAACACCCCGACGACCACGAGCAGTGCGGTCATCCCGAGTGAAAAGACGAACAGGTAGATGAACCCGAGCGTCGCGCTCCCCGTCGTCGCGACCCATGTGAGGACGGCGGCGAATGCCGGTGCGCCGCAGGGCGCGGCGACCAGCCCGGAAGTCGCGCCGAGGAGGAAGACGGCCGGGTAGGACCCGCCCCCCAGCCCGCCGGCCCACGCCACGAGGCGGCGCGGCGCCGCAACCGGGATGACGTCCAGCATGGCCAGCCCGAAGATGAGCAGGAGGTTCGCGGTCACGAGCCGCGCCCAGGGGTTCGAGGCCACGGTCCCGAAGAGTGAGCCGGTCAGGCCGGCCAGCAGGCCAAGCGCTGCGTAGAGGAGCGCGAGCCCGGCGACGTACGTCAACGTCAGCATCACCGTCCGCGCACGTGGAGCGGAGCGCTCGTCGTGCGCCGCGTTCCCCGCGATCACGCCGGCCGTGATCGGGATCATCGGGTAGATGCACGGCGTCAGGCTGGTGAGCACGCCCGCGCCGAACAGCGTGGCCACGGCGAGGAACGGGCGATCCGCGAGTGCATCGCCGAGCCCCGGTCCGGCTGCGAGAACAGTGAGTATCGACATGACATCCGTTGCGCGATCGGGCCGGGCGTCGGCTCTGCCGGCGGTGCCCGGTGGACCGGTCGAGATGGTGTACGCGGCGCGTCCGGGCGTCGGTGCCCGGCCCAGCCCCGGCGCCCTACCCTCGTATGATACGACCCCCGGCGCGCCGCGACAAAGCCGCCGGCCGGGCTTGGTCGGGCCCGTGCGCCGCGGGCGGCTGCCGCACGGCCGTCGGACGCCGCGCGGGGTGCGGGCATGCCCGGGGCGGCACGGCATGGCGCGTGCGACCGGCGGGGCGTGGACCCTGCCACCGGAGTGTAAACACGAATGCCTGAGACGGGGTTCCTGGATCGGATGCTCGACGTTGCCGGCGCAACGCGGCGCTACCAGGTGTTCGTGCCGGCGGGCTGGCACGCCGGCCGGCGCTGGCCGGTGATCCTGTTCCTGCACGGCGCGGGCGAGGGCGGCGCGGACGGCCTGCTCCAGACTGAGGTGGGGTTGGGCAGCGCAATCCGGCGGCATGCGGGTCGGTTCCCGGTCCTCGCGGTCTTCCCGCAGGCGCCGTCCGGTGCCGCGTGGCGCGGACGGATCGCCGAAGCCGCGCTGCGCGCCGTGGATGCGGCGATCGCCGAGTTCCGCGGCGATCCCGCGCGCATCTACCTGACGGGGCTCTCGATGGGGGGGAGCGGCACGCTCCGGATGGCGGCGGAGCACCCCCACCGCTTCGCGGCACTCGTCCCGGTCTGTCCAGGGTTCGATCCTCCGGCATCCGCGGCGAATCCATCGGGAGCCGGCGACCCGTTCCTCGCGACCGCGCGTGCGATCGGCGCCACGCCGACCTGGATCTTCCACGGCGCGCGCGACGACGTCATCTCGGTGGGCACCACCCGGCGCATGGTCGCGGCACTGCTCCGGGCCGGCGGCAACGTTCGCTACACCGAGTACCCGGACGTGGGCCACGGTGCGTGGGACGCCGCCTACGCGGAGCCGATGCTGGTCCCGTGGCTGCTCTCGTACCGCCGGCGGTGAGGCGGTTCACGCCGGGTCGGGATGCCGCCCGCGTGGGCGCGGCCGGCGGTCGATGCGAGCGCAGCCGAAGCCGAGGTCGAGCGGCGTCCCGTGCATCATCCGCGGCGGGCAACCGTGTCGCGGCCACTGAACCGGCCGTCCGCCGCGCCCTCCGCGCCGATCGACCGGACCGGCGGCCTACGCCGGCTCGGGGCCCGGCCGCCCGGGCGTACGCAGCAGTGCGCGGACGCGGTCCAGGTATTCCTGGCTCTGGGCCGTGTCGGCGGGCGGCTCGTAGACGCGGATGCCGCCGCCCGGCGCCGCGCGTTGCGCCTGATAGAGTGCATAGTCGGCCGCGCGGATCAGGTCGCCGGGCGAGGTCATCCCCGCTGCGAACCCGGCAATGCCCGCGCTGGGGACAAGCCCCCGCGCGCCGGTGGTCGTCGCGCGGACCTCCGCGCGGATCCGGTCCGCGAACACGCGGGCGCCTTCCGGATCGCCCGACGAGAGGATGCACAGGAACCTCTGGCCGCCGGACCATGCGGAGAGGTCCATCCGCCGGGTGTGGCGGCCGAGCGCCCGGCCGATGTCCCGCACCGCGTCGGCGCGGATCTTCTCCATCTCCCGAACCGTCTTGCGTTCCGCGATCCGGCCGGGCTCGAACAATACGATCGTGAGCGGGCGCCCTCGCTCGGCGGCCGCGAACTCGCGCGCCAGGATCAGGTCCGCGTACCGGCGGTTCGGCAGGCCGGTCGACGGATCGACGAGCTCGACCTGGTCCAGCCGAGAGCGCGCACGATGCAGCATCTCGGAGAGTGTGCCGATCCCGACCGATGTCCCGAGGAACACCAGCAGGACACGGCTCAACAGCGGCCAGTTCTGGATGCCACGGCCGAGCAAGGGGACCGACGCCTGGATGGCGACCAGCGCGACCATCGCGCCGGCGAGCGCCGTCGCCACGCCGGCCCAGCCGCGGTGGTACGCCAACAGGAACGCCGGGATGGTGGCAAGGAGCCAGAGGTAGATCTCGAGGTCCGCCGCGACATCGGGCGCCACGACGGCGCCGGCGATGGCAGCGGCGAGGGCGACAAGGGCGATGAGGATGGCGCGGAGCGCCCCCGTCGCGTCGTGCGTCATGCTCATGCGCATCTCGGGGATCCAGACAGGTGCACGCGGCCGGAGCGACTCGCGGCGCCGTGCGCTGATGTCGTGAGCCGTCCTCCCACGGCCAGATTCGCGCCACGATGCCACGACGTTGCCGCACAACCGCTTGGCGGCCGGGCGGCCGTGCGGGGTACGCAAAGAATGCGCAGTTTCGACACTCTTGCGCATCCCCCCATCCCGGCCAGGTCCGCCGTCGTGTGCAACGGTCGCCTCCCCGTTCGTCCTCTCCCATGGAACCCTTCCGGAGAAGGTGTCGTGGAGTGTTGCTCGTGAGTCTCGCGATCGTGCACGCCGCCGGGATGCTGGCCCCGACCCATCGGGAACGCTAGACTCCCGGGATGAGTGTGGATTGGGCAGCGGTGTACCGCTCGACGTACGCGGAGCTGGTCCGCTTCCTCTACCGCAAGGTGTGGGACGTGGACCGTGCGCGTGATCTCGCGCAGGAGACGTTCCTGCGCGCGCTCGATCACGAGCCCGAGAGTCCGCGGCGGTGGCTCTTCACGGTCGCCACGAATCTGGCGCGGGACGAGGCGCGCGGCGCCGTGCGGCGGAAGCGCCACCTGGCGTTGTTGAAGGCGGAGGCCGAGACCGCATCTCCCCCGCCCGACCCGTTGCGGCGGGTCGAGCGGCTCGAACGGGAAGCGGCGGCGCGCCGCGCGCTCGAATCGCTCGCCCAGCGGGACCGAGAAATCCTGCTGCTCTGGCACGCCGGGTTGAGCTATCGCGACATCGCCGCCGAGACCGGACTGGCCGTCGGCGCGATCGGGACCACGCTCGCGCGGGCGCGCCGCCGGCTGGCAGAGGCGTACCACGCGTTGGAGGCGAAGCATGTCGCACGTTGACGAGGGGCTGCTCCACGCCTGGCTGGATGGCGGCCTGCACCCGGACGACGGTCCGGAAGCCGCCGACGTCGCGCGGCATCTCGAAGAGTGCCCGGACTGCCGGGCGCGCCTCGAAGAGGCGAGGCGACTCCGCGAGGATGCCGCGGCGATCCTCGCCGCGGCCGAGCCGGCCGAACTCGGCCCCATCCCGCCGTTCGAGGCGCTGCTCGCGCGCGGCACCGAACGCGCCGCCGCCGACGGCTCCGCTGCGACGACGCCCGGCGCGGCGGCGCGACCTCAGCGTCCGCCGTTCCGCATCGCGACGCTGGCGTGGGCGGCGAGCCTGATCCTCGCGGTCGGCGCCGGCTGGCTGGCGCGAGAGGTCCTGCGGCCACCAGCGCCGCTCGCGGTCGAGGAGCGGAGTGCGACGCGGACCACCGCCACGGGCCCGTCGGCCGCGTCCGGGCCGGAGCGCGAGGCGGAGTCCCGCCGCGTCGAGGAGCAGTCCCGCCGCGCCGAGGAGGAGGCCGCGCGCCGGCGCGCCAGCGCGGAGCGGGCGCACGACCGGCTGGAACGCCGCGACGTCGAACCGCCGCAACCCGAGGTCGCCCCGGCGGCGCCGAAGCCCGAACTGGAAGCGCCGACCGGAGATGTCGCGATCGCGCCGACCGGCTCCGGGGCGCGTACCGGTGCCGCGGAGCGCGCGGCCGACGCGCCGGCCGCCCGGGCGCCGGCCGCGGACGCCGGCGCCATCGAAGCGCTTCCGCCGCGGCCGATGGCGGCCGTCGCGACGGGTCCGTCGGTTCCCGCCGATGCGTGGCGGGTCGTCGACCGCGCCGAGGCCGAGCAGTGGGTCGACGGGATCTACGCGATCGAAGGGCTGCCGGTCGTCGATTACGCGATCGCCGAGACGGAGGGCGAGCGCCGGCTCCGGACCAGGCAGCGACTCGCCGATGGCACGGTCATCGAGCTCGTCCAGCGGCCGTCTGCGCTGGCGCTGGACGAGCTCGTGGCCACGGGATTCGCTCCCCCGGCGCAGCCCGAGCGCGCGGTAGCACCGCGGGATGCGGTGCGGGCCGCCCTCGATCCGTCGCGACGGCCGACGGAGCAGGAGACCCGACGGCAGGCGCAAAGGGTGCTGGAAGGGCAGGCGCGACGCCGGTTGTCGCGCACGGCGATCGACAGCCTGGCGAAGCCGCTGGCGCCTTCGGGAATCCAGGTCGACTCGGCGACGCCCCCGGCCGCGGCCGCCGCGACCGATACGGCCGTCGCCGGCGTCGTCGGCTACACGATCACCGCCCGCGCGCCGGTGCCGCGGGATTCACTGCGGGCGCTGCTACGGCGGCTCACCAGCCTGCATTGACGCGAGGTCCTCCTCACTCGCTGGTCGTCGTCGCCGCCGCCCCCTTCACGTACCTGCCGAACCACGCGAGCCAGCGCTCGTAGCGGTCCTTCTGGAACGACGGGCGCCGGATGCCGTGGGGCTCGCCGGGGTAGACGACGAGCCGCGTCGTCCTGCCGAGCCGGCGCAAGCCCTGGTAGAGCTGCTCCGAGTTGATGATCGGGACGTTCCAGTCGCGCTCGCCGCCCATGATGAGCGTGGGCGTGGTGATGCGCTCGAGCTTGTAGAACGGCGAGATCTCCTTCCAGAGGTCGGGGTCGCGCCAGGGGAAGCCGTACTCGGTCTCCCAGAGCCACTGGTACTGGTCGTGGCCGTAGTTGGATGCGTAGAGCACTTCGCTGGCGCCGGTCATTGCGGCCTTGAATCGCGTGGTGTTCGTGATGACGATGTCGGTCATGATGCCGCCGAAGGACCAGCCGCCCACGCCCAGGCGTTCGGGGTCCGCGATCCCCATCTCGATCACGTGGTCCACGGCGGCGAGCACGTCTTCGAGCGGCTCGTCGTCCCAGCGGCGGAACACGGCCTCGGCGAACGCCTCACCGTAGCCGTCGGAGCCGCGGTAGTTCGGCATCACCACCACGTAGCCGTTGGCCGCGTAGAGCTGCGCGGTGAAGTCGAAGCTCCAGTCGTCCTGCGACGTCGGGCCGCCATGGATCCAGAGGAGCGTCGGGTAGCGCACGCCGGGCCGGAAGTCCGGCGGCTTCACGATGAACGCGTCGACCGGGGTGCCGTCGCGACTGCGGAAGCGCGTCTTCTCGACGGCGCCGAGGCGTAGCGCGCCGATCAGCGAGTCGTTCACCGTCGTGATGCGCTGGAACGGGGCGTCCGCGCCGCCGACGAACACCTCGCCGGGCAGGTGTGGTGCGCTGACCAGCGCGGCGATGGCGCCGCTCGCGTTCATGTCGTACGAGGCGACGCTGCGCTCCCCGCCGATCACGCGCGTGACCTCGTCCGTCGCGAGGTCCACGCGCGCGAGCGAACGCTCGCCCTCGGATGTGAGCAGGAACAGCACGCCGCTGCCATCCGGTGTGAAGCGCGGCGAGGAGATGCTGCGGTCGAGCGCGCGCGCGAGCCGGCGCGGCGCGGCGTCGCCATCCACGGAGACCACGGCCAGCGCCGAGGTGCCGTAGGCCAGCCCGGCGGGCGTGGTGGACGCGTCCGTGACGTACGCGATCCAGCGGCCGTCCGGACTCCACGCGGGGGAGCGGTCCCCGCCGGGCGGCCCGGTCAGCCGGCGCGGCGCGACGGTGTCGACGACGGCGCGCGCGGCCGCCGCCTCGTCGCCATCCCCGGCGGTTCCTCTCGCCGATGGCGGCGGCCCGAGATCCTCCGGCACCGGCACGACCCACACATCCGAGTTCACGGTCGTGTCCGGATCCGGGTCGCGATTGCTGACGAACGCGAGCATGCGGCCGTCCGGGCTCCACGCGGGCGCGCCGTCGTCGTAATCGCCGAACGTGACCTGGCGGAGCGCCTTCGTCGCTACGTCGAAGACGTACAGGTGCGTGCGCCGCCGGTCCAGGTAGCCGCGGCCGTCCCGCTTGAACTGGATGCGGTCGATGACCCACGGCTCGGGCCGGTCCTTTGCGGCGGCCGTCGAGTCGGCGCCCGCTTTCTCGTCCTCCGGATCGCGGATCGTCAGGACCAGCCGCTTACCGTCCGGCGACCACTCGAAGCCGCTCACGCCCTGCTTCACAGCCGTCAGCTTCTGCGCCTCGCCGCCGCGGCGATCCAGCACCCAGACCTGCGTCTCGCCGTCGTCACGCGCGGAGAGGAAGCCGAGGAACCGGCCATCCGGGCTCCACTTCGGGCTCGAAGAGGAGACGCCGGCGGCCGTGAGCGGCAGCGCCTCGCCGCCGGCCGCGGGCGCCATCCAGATGCGCGTCCGCGTCGCATCCTCCTTCTCGAGCACCGTCGTCACCGTATAGGCGACCCACTCGCCATCGGGACTGATCACGGGCGAGCCGACGCGGCGGAACCGAAAGAGATCATCGACTTCGAGCAGCCGCTGCCGCGCCGCGCGCGAAGGCGCATCCTGCGCGGCCAGCGGCGCCGACAGCACACCGATGAGGAGGACGGGGATCAACCGGCGGACGAGCGGCATCGCGGCACCTCGGGGATGGATGGTCCAGTGATACGCGTCCAATCTGGCAGGATGGCGCGGCGCGCGCCACGGGTGCCGCGGTCGAGGCGGCCGACCGCAGCTACGGTGCGCCTCTACTCGTACCGCAGCGACTCGACGGGATCCACGCTCGCGGCCTTGCGAGCCGGGAAGACACCGGCGACCAGGCCGATCGCGGTCAGGATCGCGACCGTGCCGAGCCCGATCGGCCACGACAGCTTGGGATTCATGAGGAACTCCATGGCCATGTTGCCTGGCGTCATGCTGTCGACGCCGAGGACGGCGGCCGTAGCGACGGCGAGGCCGATGGCGCCGCCGGTCAGGGCGATGGTGAGGGCCTCGAAGATGAATTGCGCCATGATGTGGCGCTTGCGGGCGCCGACGGCGAGCTTCGTGCCGATCTCGCGCGTCCGCTCGCGCACGACGACGTACATGATGTTGGCGACCCCCACGCCGGCCACGAGGAGCGTCAGCCCGCCGACCACGCCCAGGAAGATCTGGATGCCCAGGCCGATGTTGCGGTTGATCCGCTCGGCCTCGATCAGGTCCCACATGCTGAGTGCGCGCTCGTCATCCGGGTCGAAGCGGTAGCGGCGACCGAGCACTTCGTACAGCCGGCGTTTCACGCGCGCGGCCTCGTTGATGCTGCGCGGGCGGATCAGGAGGTGGCTGACGTAGCGGTTGCCGTAGATCGTGCGGAACGTCGATGCCGGGATGATCGCGCGCTCGGCGTCCGGGCCGTTATTCATGCTCGTCTGGAACTTGGTCTGCATGGTGCCGACCACCGTGAACGGCAGGTCATCGATCATCACCGTCCGGCCGACGGCCGGCGCACCGCCGAAGAGCCGGTAGGCGATCGAATCGCCGAGGAACACCACGCGCCGCCGCTCCTCGACATCGCGCGCGTTCAGGAAACGGCCGCCGCTCGCCGGCGCCATGGTCCGCATCGCGCCGAACGCCGGGTAGGCGCCTTCCATGAACGTGGTCGTACGGACCTCGCCGACTTCGAGCGTCGCGGTACGGCCGTACGACGGACTCACCAGATCGACCTCCGGGATCGACCGCCGGATCAGTTCCAGGTCGGCCTCCGTCAGCCGGATGCGACGCCCCTTCGCCAGCCCCTCGAACTCGATGCTGGTCTCTCCGCCATAGACCATGAACATACGCTGGCCGGCGCCGATCATCCCCTCGACCACCATCCGCTTCAGCCCCTCGCCGAACGCGAGCAGCAGCACGACCGCGATCGTGCCCCAGGTGATCGCGAAGATCGTAAGGAACGCCCGCGTCCGCTGCGCCTTCAAATCGCCGTAGAACTCTTCGAGCAGGATCCTTAGCATGTCGCTATTGGGCTAGGGCTAGGGCTAGGGCTGGGGCTGGGCGGTCCCCAGGCCCTTCGTGCGCGTGCGCGTGCGCGGGCGCGGCCTCGTTCTCCCGCGATCCCGATCCCGACCCCGATCCCGATCCCGCGAACGTGCCCGCTCCCCGTTCCCGCCGGTCCCCCATCCCGCTCCCGGCCGCCCGCTCCCCGTAAACGTAAACGTTCCCGCTCCAGGCGGCGCAGCCGCCGCTCCCGCTCCCGGCCGTTCTCATTCCGTAAACGTAAACGTTCCCGCTCCCGCTCCCGTTCCCGTCAGTTCCCATCAGTACCTCAGGCATTCCACCGGATCCAGGTTCGCGGCCCGCTTCGCCGGGAACAGGCCGGCGAAGAAGGCGATGGCGGCGAGGAGCGCGAGGGTGGCGGTGAGCACGGCGGGCGAGATCGTGGCCGTCCCGACGTACTCCTGGATCGGCAGCAGCGCGGTCAGCTCGACGATCCCGATGGAGATCAGGAAGCCGAGCACCGCGCCGGCCGCGACGATGACGGCCGTTTCCAGGAAGAACTGGAACAGGATGTCCCGTTTGCGCGCGCCGATCGAGCGCTTGATGCCGATCTCGCGCGTGCGCTCGCGCACGACGACGTACATGATGTTCGCCACGCCGATCCCGCCGACGATGAGCGTGAAGCTGCCGACCACGCCGAGAAAGATGTTGAAACCCAGGAACAGGTAGGTGAACAGCTTCATCCCTTCGGCCGTGTCCCAGACGCCGAGCGCGTCCTTGTCGGTCGGGTCGAAGGTGTAGCGGCGGCCGAGCACCTCGTAGAGCCGGCGGCGCGCCGCGGTCGCTTGTCGCGGGTCGGTCGGCCGGTAGATGATGTTCGAGAGGTACCGCTCGCCGAAGAGCGAGGCGTACGTGCTCGAAGGGATGAAGACCCGGTTCTCGTCGCGCGTGTTGTACGACGAGTTCTGCGTCTTCTCGCGCATCACGCCGATCACGAGGAACGGCGAGCCGCCGAGCATGAATTCCTTGCCGACGGCGTCTTCATCGCCGAAGAGCAGCCGCTTGACCTCGTCGCCGAGCACCGCGACACGGCGCCGGTGCGCCAGGTCCAATGCGTCGATGAACCGGCCGCCCGGCTCCGGGATGATGTTCCGCATCTCGCCGTACACCGGGTAGATCCCCGTGACGTAGGGGCTGGTCGCCGCCGTGCCGCGCCGCGCCGGCGCACGCCGTCCGTACTCGGGGCTGATCTGCGCGATCTCGGGGATCTCCCGCTCGAGCAGCGCGATGTCGGATTCGATGAAGCGGATCGCGCGACCGTCGCCGAAACCGGCCCACGGCTTGGTCGTCCGACCGGGGAAGACGATGACGATGCCATCGCCGATGCCGCGCGCGTTCTTCTTCATCTGCCGCGCGAGTCCCACGCCGAACGCCAGGAGCACGACGACGGCGACCGTGCCCCAGGCAATGCCCAGGATGGTCAGTGTGGTCCGCAGCCGCTGGTTGCGCAGGTCGTCGGCGAACTGTTGGAGCGTGGCGAGCATTCGCATGGCCGCGCTAACCGATGTCCTTCACCGGCTTCTCGAGGACCCGCTCGCCTTCGCGCAGGCCGGAGAGCACTTCGACGCGAATCGCATCGCTGAGACCCGTCTCGATCGTGCGCCGCTCCGTCGTGCCGTCCGGGAGCAGGACATCCACCCACGCGCTGTCACCCTCGAACGTCACGACCCGCTCCGGGACGACCAGCACACTGTCGCGCTGCTCGATGATGATCTCCGCGTTCGCCGAATACCCGGCGCGCAGCGTCACCCCGCCGGTCTCCGTCAGCCGGATCTCGACCGGAAACGTCGTCGCATTCTCGTCCTTCCGCGCCTTGAGCGAGATCTTGTCCACGACGCCGCTGATCTTCGCATCCGGGAGCGCGCCGATCTTGATCTCGGCCGCCATCCCCTCGCGCAGCCGGCCGACATCGATCTCGTCGACGGTTCCACGAAAGATCAGGTCCTTCATGTCCGCCATGGTCATGAGGACGGTCCCCTCCTGGTACGTGCTGAGTGGGACGACGGGATCGCCGATGTCGACCATCTGTTCGAGGATGAAGCCATCGATCGGCGACTTGACGACGCTCTCGATCGCGTGGTCGGCGATGGTGACGCGGCCGCGCTCGAGGAGTGCGAGTCGTTCGCGCGCGATCCGGAGCTGGAGTTCCGCCTCGGCGAATGCCCGCTGTGCGTCGTCGAATGCCTGCTGCGAGAGGAGTTCGCGGTCGAGGAGCGCGCGTTTGCGCTCGAGGTCGCGGCGCGCGTTATCGAGTTCGAGCTGGCGGAGTTCGATCTGACGGCGGGCCTCGACCAGTTCGAGCGGTGTCGGGTCCGGCTTGATCTCGAGGAGTGGGTCGCCGGCGCGGACGAAGTCGCCGGGCTCGGCGAAGCGCCGCTGGATCACGCCGGAGACCTGGGATTTCACGCTGATCTGGACTTCGGGCTCGATGGTGCCCACGGCGAGGGCCTTGTCGACCAGGTCGGCGCGGCCGACCTCGACGGTGGGTCGGGCGTTTTCGCCGGTATCGCCGTTCGATGCCATGGAGACGCCGAAGCCGATGGCCGGAACGGCCACGACCACGGCGATGATCAGCTTCGTACGTGCCTTCATGCTCGGACTCCGCTCTGCGTGTGGCCGCCCGGGTGGGCGCGGCCGGGAAGTCGATACGCGCGAGGCGCGCTGGATGGGCGAACGTACGGGCGCCGTGGTGGTGTGGTTTCATGGGGCGCTTGGCGGGAGCCCCCGGGATGGCGATGGAAACGGGCCACCCGTCTGTCGCCGCGCGCGCCGCCCCAGCTCTAGCCCCGGGACCAGGTCGGGGGTCGGGTCCGGAGCCTAGCCCTCCTTCCTGCGTTCGGGCGCGCGCGTCTCCCACAGGTGGAAGCTCCGGCCGTGGCTCTGGAGGAGCGGCATGGCGACGTTGTAGACGGGGACGCCGCCGGGGGTCAGTGCTTCGAGCGTGCCGGCGTGGGCGTGGCCGTGGAAGACGACGGTCGCGCCGTGCGTGTCGATGGGCGTGAGGAGTCGCGAGGAGCCCAGGAACGGGTAGAGCATCTCGGGCTCGCCGGTCAGGGTCTCCATGATGGGCGCGTAGTGCATGAGGACGACGCGGGTGTCCGTAGTCAGCGTGCGGAGTGCGTTCTCGAGCTTGAGCGCCTCATCGAGGGCGTGCTGAACGACGGCCTTGATGAGCGGCTCGCCGAACGGAGCCAGCGTGCCGCGGCCGAATCCGCCGATGAAGCCTTTGATGCCGACGAAGCCGATCCCCTGGATGACGACCTGTTCGCCGTCGAGGACGTGGATGCCTCGTTGCCGCAGCACATCGGAGATCTCGGCGACGGCCTCGGCTTCGTGGTCGTGGTTGCCGAGCACGGCGACGATCGGGATCTCGACGGGGCTCATCTCCTCGACGCAGGCGCGCATCTGGTCGACGCGGCCGTGCGTGGTGAGATCGCCGCAGAGGGCCAGGATATCGGCATTCTGGTTGATCTTCGCGAAGAGCTTGACGAGCGAGCCCCGGGCATCATGGTCGAAGTGCAGATCGCCGACGGCCGCGATACGGATGACTCGGTCCGCGGCCATCAGCTCCTTCCCACGTGGCGCTCGCCATCCCAGACGTCGCTGTCGCGGATCTCGCGGATGATGGGGAGTGCCCGGATCGCGCTGACCGCCTGGGTGCGGAGGTCGCGGAACCCCCACTCGTTGACGTCGATCGCGAACGAGAAGCGCGAGATGAGGGTGCCGCGGCAGACGCCGGGGTCGCCCTCGGACTCGATCTCCTCGTAGGCGCGTTCGTAGAGGTCCTCGCGCACCCACGTGGGGACGCGCCGCCGATGCCCCGGATAGACGTAGTCGAAGAGGTGGAGCTGCGCGAGCAACAGGCGCCAGTGCTCGCCGACGCGGCGGAGCAGGCGCTCCCAGTCGATCTCGTCGCCGCGGCTGAGGAAGAGGTGCACGATGTCGGCCATGTCGGAGCGGTGCCGTTCGGAGACGAAGAGCCGGTGCCAGATCAACTCTTCCGGCGCCGCGACGCGCACGGGTGTGGCGGCCAGGATGCCGGCGCGCGAATGTTGGAACCAGCCGTCGTCGATGAGGTGGAGGCCGTTACCCATCCCGAAGATCACGTCGATGACGGCTTCATCCTTGATGGCCTTGGCGATCCAGTGGGCCTGCTCGAGGCGTGTGTGGAAGCCCATCTCGCGGAGCGCCTGCGCCGCCGCGACCACGTGGACCGGCTCGAGCAGCAGGTCCAGGTCCTTGGTCTGACGGTAGATGCCGGTGTACTCGTAGATGGCGTACAGGCCGCTCACCACGTACGGGATCCCGACCCGGTTCAGTGTACGCAGCGCGAGCTGGTAGACCGCGCGCTCGGCTTCCGGGATCCAGAACTCGCCGTGGGTCAGCGACTTCAACTCCTCCCGCGTGAGATGCGCCATCTCGGGTGAGAGCGTGCCGGAGGGGGGTCTGCTCATGTCATCTATCTCGGAACCCGCGCGTCGTCTCTTGTCGGCCGGCCGCCGGGCGTCCGGCGGAGCGGTGCGTAACACGGATCCATCCGGCCGCCGGGCGCGGAAGGGCGCAAAGATCGGGCCGTGCTACCGCCCTGACGCGCTTCGCGTTAGCTTGCCATCATGATCGAGACGTGGAAGCAGGCGTGGAGAGATGCAGTGGAGAACTTCTGGCGCGAACTGCGCGCCGGCGCGGAGGGAGAAGAACGCGCGGCCGCGATGCTGCGCGAGCTGCGACGGGCGCGCGCCGAGGCCCGACGCGCGGAGGCCGAACTCGCGCGCGCTCGGCACCAGCTCGCCGAGGAACGCGAAGCCGAACGGATCTGCCGCCGCCGCGAGGCGCTCGCCCGCGACATCGACGACATCGAAACGGCGCGCATCGCGGCCGACTTCGCGGCCCGGCACGCGGAACGCGCCGCGGTCGCAGAACAGAAAGTGCAGGCACTCGAAGCGGAACAGGCGCTTCGGGAGAGCGACCTGCGCGAGATGGCGGCCCAGCTCGAAGCGCTCGATCCCGCCGCGGGCTCCCACACCGCCGATGATCCCCTGGAGGATCCTGCGGAACGCGAATTCCAGCGCCTCGACCAGGACGCCCGCGAGCGCGCCGCGGCGGAACGGCTCGAGGAGTTGAAGCGCCGGATGCAGTGAAACTAGAACCGCGCGGCGATGAGCATGAGCCGCACGCCCGGCTCCCATTCCGTGGGGCGCGGTCCGCGCAGACGTGCGGGCATCGGCAGCGGTAGGCCCCAGACGGCTCTTCCGCCGCGGACTTCGAGGAGTGCGCCGGCCGGTCCGCCGGATTCGCCCGGTTCCGCGCCGGGGTGGGCATCCTCGCGGTCGCGGGTCCAGTAGCTGCCCAGCCAGAGTCCGGCCACGCTGCCGAGCATGGGGAGGAGGATGGCGATGTCCTCATCGTCCACCTCGCCCAGCAGGTCCAGCCCGAGACCGCCGAGCGCGCCGGCGACGCCCGCGATGCTCACCAGACGCACCCGCGCGCGGCTCGGATTCCAGCGGGGCGCGAGGAGGGCCATGGCGACGAGCGCCGCATCGCCGGCGGCGAGCGTGGTGCCGAGCAGAGCATCGCCTTCGGCATCGGCAAGCTCCCCGAGCGTGAAGCCGAACCAGACGCCCCACACCGCGCCGGAGTTGACGGCCGTGGCGACGCCGGGCGAGATCTCGTGCGAGCGCGCGATGATCGTGCCGATGCCCATTCCGGCCAGACCGCCGAGGACGGCGGCCGTGAAGGGCGCCGACGTCGACTCCTCGATGATCTCGAAGCACTCCTGCGGCACGCTGTCCGTGCAGTTCCTGTCGACGCGTCGGCCGATGTCCAGCACCTCGCGCCAGCCGTAGCCCTGCCACGTCCCCCAGGTGCCGCCGAAAGTGATGGCGCGCGCCTGCCCGACCGAGAGCGAGTGGCTGCGCGCGTAGCTCCGCGCCGCGAGGAACCCGATCGGTCCGCCGGTCAGCAGCCCCAGCCCGTACGGCTCGGGTCGGTCCTCGCCGAGCATCGCCGGTACCGCGGCGCCCAGCCAGAGGCCGTAGGCCGTTCCCCAGACCATCAGCTCGACCTGCCCGCCTCGCTCGAGGCGCCGATCGCGCAGCGCGCCCAGACGCGCGTCCGCCGCCTGGGCGGCCGCCGTACCGGCATAACGCGCGAGGATCCGCTCGTACAACGCGGCCGCGAGTTCG
Source organism: Longimicrobiales bacterium (assembly GCA_036381495.1). Classification (GTDB taxonomy): domain Bacteria; phylum Gemmatimonadota; class Gemmatimonadetes; order Longimicrobiales; family RSA9; genus DASVCS01. The sequence goes on along the minus strand of DASVCS010000054.1, from coordinate 46,993 downwards.
GCGCGACCCTCGGCTTCGAGACGACGGGCGACGTCGTAGATGATCGCGGCGGTATCGGCGGCGGCCACCTGCGAAAACGCGGGTCCGGGCGCCAAAGCGCACGCCATGACGACCGCTGCGAGGAGCGGCCGCCAGCCGGCCGCGCATTTTCGCTCGCGGGTACTCATTTTCCGACCTCCGCTCGCGTGGACGATGCCCGGCGCATCCCGCCGTACGCCGCGCCCTGGCCGCGCGTGGCCATGAGATGCCGGGCGCAGCGGCGCGCGTAGCCGACCGGATTCGCCGTGATGAGTGACGTCTGGATGACGCAACTCACGCCACAATCCTTTTCGCACGGCTTGTGATAGTCGTTCGCTTTCAGGTCGGCCGGGGTCATTTCGAGCACGTTGCGCGGTGCGCGGAGCGAGACCTGGGAACAGGCCTTCACCGTGCCGAACTCGTCGACGTAGAGGAACTTGTAGCCGCCCGTGCACTTCCACTCGGGCGACTCGCCGTCCATCCGCGCGCGGTGGAGCTCCATCATCGGCGCGATCCGCCAGTGTCGGAAATGCGCGTGGAACCATTCGAGCTTCTCGCGCAGCCGCCCGTTCAGCGTCATGCGCCCCTCGTAATGCCGAACGCCGCAACGGACCGGGAAGCCGAGGCGCTTCAGCTCGAGGACGAGCGTCTCGAACTCGTCCAGCGTCTCCTCGCAGAGGACCGTGTTGGTCTCGACCTGGAACGTGGCGTGCTCGCGCAAGGCCCGCAACTTCCTGCGCAACGGGCGCAGCCCCTTGTGCGTGAAGTCCGTGGGGTTGATCCGGTCGATCGAGACGCACATCGAATCGAGCCCCGCCTCGTTCAGTGAACGGACCATTCGTTCGCTGAGCAGCAACCCGTTCGTGATGATGTTCGTCCAGCAACCCTTCCGCCGGGCGTGCGCCACGAGGTCGGCGATCCGCGGATGCAGCAGCGGCTCACCGCCGAGGAAGTCCATGATCGTCACGCCGAGCACATCCGTCAGGTGGTCCATCCGGCGGACGAGCTCGTCGTACGGCACGGGCTTCGACACCTGATCGAACTCGTTGCAGTAGCCGCACGCCAGGTTGCAGCGCCGGGTCACGATCAACTGGCAATAGAGCGCGCGATCATCGAACAGGCGCCGCAAAGTGGCGAGCTTACGCATCTGCGTCTCCGTCGGAAGGGTGGGACAGGATCCGGGATGGACGATGGCGGCGCGACCGCCGCAGCCGGCTCACGGCCTCGTGCAGGAGCCAGGCCACGCCCGCCGCGGCCGCGAGCCAGAGCTGGAACTCGATGCCGAGCGCCACACCACCCGCGCCGAGCGCGACCCACGGCGCCAGCCCGACCGGGCGCCCGATCGCGGCGATCAGCGCGAAGCGGCTCGGGCGCAGCGGCGTCAGACCGGCCAGGTAGCAGAGCGGATCGCGGGGGAAGGACGGGATCATCATGAGCCAGAACACGATCCAGTCGACCCGGTGCCCGCGGCCGAGCCAGTCCTCGAAACGAGCGAGGGTGCGCGCATCGACGCGAGTCTCGACCCACGGGCGGCCATAGCGCCGGCCGATCATGAACGCGGCCCAGGAGCCCGCCACCGCACCCGCGGACGCCAGCGCGATCCCGGGGACCAACCCGAACAGGTAACCGCCCGGGATCTCGATCGGCTGCCCGGGGATCGGGATCACCACGACCTGCACGACCTCGGCGACGACGAATGCGAGCGGCGCCAGCGGCCCGAGCTCCGCGAGTGCCGCACGCAGCGTCGCCTCATCCGGCACCAGCCGCGGCCCGAGGACCAGTGCCGCCAGGAAGAGCGCCCACGCCAGCGCCGCTGCGGGATGGATTCGGATCCGGCGTTCTTTTGCCATGCTCCCTCCGGCGAACGCCACGGTCATGGCATTTGCGGCGATCGGCTCGGCCTTCGCGCGCTACGGCGGATGTGCATGCTGGCATGGCGTTCGCGGCGGCGGCCTTCGCGGTGACGGCCTTCGCGGTGGCCGCCGGGGTGTATGGTTCGGGGCGCATCGCTCCGGCGGCGGGTGCTGCGCTCCGGTCGCTGCGCCGATGCAGCCCACCCCCTCTTCCGCCTTGTGCCTCCCCCACGCCGCCGCCCTGCCGCCCTTCCATCCGCCGCCTCCCCGCCCGCCCCGCAGCCCGTCCCCCGTCCGCCGCCCCGCTCACCCCGCCGCACCCCCGGCTCCGCTCCCTCCGGCAGCACCCGCCGCCTGCGCTCCCGGCCTGCGGGGCGGGCGCGTGCGCGAAAGGGTGCGCGGTCCGATCCCGTTCCCGACCGACCCCATCCCGTTCCCGCAAACGTGGAAACGGACGCTTCCTTCGGGCGCCCCCATCCCGTAAACGTAAACGTTCCCACTCCCGCTCCCGCTCCCGGCAGTTCCCGGCCATACCCGGGCCGTCCTCCCCTCCACCGGACCTCCTCCCGGGCACTCCCCAGCCCCAGCCCGGCGGCGCCTCCGGCGCCGCCCCTACTTCACCCCGCCCATGAGCCTGCGGAGCGGCTTCGCGGCGATGCCGAGCAGCACGCCCGCGCCGATGCTGACGGCCGCGACCACGGTGAAGGCGTGCACCGCCTGTTCCGGGCTGATCGCGCCCGCCGCGGCCTCTCCGCCGCCGAGCCCGCTGGCGACCAGCCCGGCGATCAGGGTGCCGAGCGATGTCGCCATGAACCAGACCCCCATCATCTGGCCCACGATCCGGTGCGGCGCGAGCTTCGTCACGGTGCTCAGTCCGACCGGGCTGAGCGAGAGCTCGCCCAACGTGTGGAGCAGATACATCACGACCAGCCACATCGGGCTGATCGCCGCGCCCCGCACGGCCAGAGCGGTCCCGCCGGTGATCACCAGGAAGCCGGCGCCGAGCAGCACCAGTCCGAACGCGAACTTGAGCGGACTCGACGGCTCGAGGTGACGCTGGCTCAGCGCGACCCAGAGCCAGGCGAACACCGGCGCCAGCGCGATGATGAACAGCGCGTTCACCGATTGGAACCAGCTCGCCGGGAAGCTCCAGCCCAGGATCGAGGTCCGCGTCAGTTGCTCCGCCACCAGGTTGAGCGAGGAGCCCGCTTGCTCGAACCCCGACCAGAAGACCGCCGCCGCCAGGAAGAGCACCCCGATCACGAGGACCCGCTTCTTCTCATCTCCGTTCAGCCCGCCGAACGTCAGGACGTAGAGGAAGTAGAGGACGATCAGGCCGACGATCACCCCCGTCCCCGCCTTCGCGATGTCCTGGAGCGAGGCGTCCAGCGCGAAGAAGATCACGTAGCCCGCCACCGCGAGCACCGCGATCCCACCCAGGAGCTGCCTCTTGTGACGCTTCACCACTGCCGGATCCCGCGTGTCCGGGTAGAGCCCCGCCTCGCCGAGGTACCGGCCGCCCAGCACATACTGCACCAGCCCCAACGCCATTCCGACCCCGGCCGTCGCGAAACCGAGGTGCCAGTCGATCCGCTGACCCAGGAAGCCACACACCAACGGCGCCGCGAACGCGCCGATGTTGATCCCCATGTAGAAGATCGAGAAACCCGCATCCCGCCGCGCACTGTCGTTCGGGTACAACTCGCCGACCATCGTGCTGACATTGGGCTTCAGCAACCCGGTGCCCAGCACGATCAGCACGAGCCCCAGATAGAACGTCGGGATCGACTCGATCGCCATGCTGAAGTGGCCGAGTGCGATGATGATCCCGCCATACAACACGGCCCGCCGCTGCCCGAAGATGTGGTCCGCGATCCAGCCGCCCGGCAGCGTCGCCATGTACGCGAACGAGGTGTAGAGGCCGTAGATCGCGCCCGCCTTCGCGACGTCGAACCCGAGTCCGCCATCGGCGACCGAGGCCGTCATGAAGAGGATCAGGAGCGCCCGCATGCCGTAGTAGCTGAAGCGCTCCCACATCTCGGTGAAGAAGAGCGTGGCCAATCCCCTGGGGTGACCGAAGAAGGTGGCGGCGCGCCCGGCCGCTGCGGGCGCGGTCGCGACCCCGGTCGCTCCGCCCCAGATGTCGCCGCGCTCCGATGTGGGATCGTTGGGCATACGTGCCTGCCGTTGCGAGAGGTGAGTCCCTGTGGTGCTCCGGCGCGATGGGCCGTCGTGCGGTTCGTGGACCACCACGACCGAACGGTCCTGCCTGTCGGAACCGAAGCGTAGACACCAGAATAACATGCAATCTAAACCGTGCCTGGCCGAAATACCACCCTTTTCCCGCGGACATCGCGCCCGGCCCGCCCATTGTCCTATCGCCTTGCCCATGCGGGCGGCGTACGCTGCGCGGCGTGCAGCGAGCGGAATTCGGGACCGTGATCACTTTCGACCAGATTCTCGGACGGAGCGAGGCCGCCGAGGCGATGCGCGACTTCGGGAGGCGCGCTGCGCGGGTCTCCGCCCCGGTCCTGTTGACGGGTGAGAGCGGGACGGGGAAGGGAGTGCTGGCGCGGGCGATCCACGCGGCCTCCGCCCGGGCGCGCGGCCCGTTCGTGGGCATCAACTGTGCCGGCGTGCCCGACTCGCTCTTCGAGAGCGAGTTCTTCGGCCACACGCGCGGCGCGTTCACCGGTGCGCACGCCGCGCGGCGCGGCCTCTTCGAGCAGGCGCACCGGGGCACGCTCTTTCTCGACGAACTGGGCGAGCTCTCGCTCCCGCTCCAGGCCAAGCTCCTGACCGTGCTGGAAGACGGCGAGGTGCGGCGCCTCGGCGGCGAACGCATCACGCGCGTCGACGTCCGTCTGATCGCCGCGACCGGCATCGACGTCGACCGAGCCGTGCACGAGGGCCGCTTCCGCCGCGACCTCTACCACCGGCTCCTCGTGCTCTCCTACCGGCTCCCGCCGCTCCGGAATCGCGAGGGCGACATCGACCTCCTCGCACGCCACTTCCTCGACCTCTACGCGCGCCGTTACGGGCGCCCGATCCGCGGCTTCGACAGCGCCGCGACCACGCGTCTCCACCGCCACTCCTGGCCGGGCAACGTCCGCGAACTCGCCCACGCCATCGAGGCCGCCGTCCTCGCGTGCGACGAGACGCGAATCGCCGCACACCACCTCCCGGTCACCCTCTTCCAGCCGGCACCGGTCGCGCCCGAACCGCTCCGGCCGGCCGGCACCCGCTACGCCTTCTACGGATCCGAGACCGACGAACGGCGCCGCATCGAAGAGGCCCTCCAGCGCCACCACGGCAACAAGACCCGCGCCGCCGCCGCCCTCGGCATGGCTCGCAACACGCTCCGCGCCAAGATCCGTGCTTTCGGTATCGACGGTCGAGGCCGAAGCTGAGGAAGACGGGAGCGGGCGCGGGAACGGCGACGGCATCGAGCGGCGGGAGCATCGGAATCGGGGCTGCGATCGCGGCTGCGGCCGCGCCCGCGGTCGCGCGGGACCGGGGCTGGGTGGCGGGAGGTCGTGGCCGATTTCGCTATGGCATTGCCTCGCCGTGTGTTGCATCCATGGAGCGCGCAATGAGCGGTCCGAGTCGCGCAGAAGTGGGCGAAGATGGCGGTTTCGATGGCGTGCGACATGTTCATAAGACGAATCAAGACAACGTGTTGGCGATTTCGTGCGTTCTGGTCCGGGCCCTGCTTTCCCTTCCGGCCGCCCGGCGGTCGTCGGAGCCGGCGGGCGGGACAAGGGGGTGGGGCGGTGTGGAGGGCGCGGACCACTTTCACCAAGGGAGGGAGAGATGACGCGACGTCACTGGATGATTCCGATGGTGCTGCTGACGCTGGCGGCGGGTGGTGTGCCGGCCAGGGCGGAGGCCGCGAGTTGCACCGACGGCTACCAGAAGTGCCTGAACGACTCGTACGACACGTCGGGCTTCACGCGGGTGCTGGCGGATGTGGAGTGCCTGGCGGAGTACGTCGGCTGCGTGCGTCGGAAGGTGTAGGCGAAGCGGAGTTCCGGTCGCGTGCGGCATCCGGGGGATGGATGGTGCGGCGGCCTTCTGTTTCCTCGAACTCGAAGAATGCGTCCGATGCGTAACCGAACCCTACCCCTTGTCCTGGTGTTCGCGGCGTGTGCCGCCTCGGACGCGCCGCGTGCGCGTCTGGTGGCGGACTTCGTGGCCCGGTCGGAGCCGGTGCGGTGCGTGCCGGCGGCCGGGCTCACGGCGCGCGGCGTGACGGTGGGCGACGTGGTCACGTTGAGTGACACGTCGTTTCTGGTGTTGTATCCGACGGAGCGGGAGGTCGTGGTCTACGGCGCGGATCTGATGCCGCGGCGCGTGGTGCGTTTCGCGGCGGCGGGTCCGGTCGGGGTGCGCGACCCGGCGAGTGCGGCGCTCGTTGGCGATACGCTGGTCTACATTGCGGATCGCGGGCGGCAGGCGTTGCGGCTGTTGAGTGTGGCGGGAGAGGACCGCGGGACGATCGACCTGCGTTTCTCTCCGCAGCGGGTGCGGGCGGTGGCGGGGGCGGTGCTGGTGATGCCGATGGTGGTGGCCCGGCAGCCGCGCCATCTGGTGTATCGAATGGAGGGGACTGCGGCGACGCCGTTGGACGTGCCGATCGCGGACATTGGCGATCCGGTGATCGGGGTTCTGGCGAACGCCGCGGGGATCGCGGTCTACCCCGACGGCCGGATCGTGGTCGCGCACGAGATGGTCGTGCCGTATGCCTACCGGCTGCGCCTGGGGAGCGGGGGAGTCGAGCGGGTCGCGCTGCCGTTGCCGGACGGGATCCGAGAGTCGCTCGAGCACCTGCCGCCGCCGCCGTTGACGGACGAACGGATTCGGGAGTTGCCGGTCGTGGCGCTGTCGCTTGCCGCGGATGCGGAGACCGGTGATCTGGTTTATCTGACGCGGAGCGGTCGCCGGCTCGAGGACCACATGGAGAAGGCGATCGTTCGGGCGGATGCAGAGTTCCGGTATGTGCGATCGTACCTGCTGGATGTGAACGCGATCCGATTCGCGTATCTGGGATCCCGTGACCTTTCCATCGTCGTGGACGAGGTGGACCAATGGTACCAATGCCCGACACCGTAGGGCCGGTAGCGGAGTTGCGCCTCGAGGCCGAGGCGGTGCGGATCCGGCGCGGCTGGAACGTGCTGATCCGCGACTTCACCTGGACGCACCATTCGGGAGAGGTCGCGTGGGTGGTGGGGGAGAACGGTGCGGGGAAGACGTCGTTGTTGCGGGTTCTCGCAGGACGTGCGCGGCCGTCGGCCGGGAGGATCCGGTGGTGTGGGCCGGCCGGTCGCAGTCCGCGGGTGCTCTACTATCATCCGGCGATGCGGCTGCCGCCCGAGGCGCGCCTGGAGGATTGGCAGGAAGCGATGTCGGTGTTGATCGGTCGCGAGGCGCTCCAGTCGGCGGCGTCGGCGATCGCGCCGGCGGGGGTGGCGCGCCGTCGGCGGCTCGGCGTGCTCTCGACCGGCGAGTCGAAACGGGTGCTCCTGGCATCGCTGTTGAGCCAGCCGGCCGAGTTCCTGATCCTGGATGAGCCGTACGCGCACCTGTCGGAGGGGGCGAGGGAGGCGTTGACGGCGGTGCTGGCCGAGCGTGCGCGGCGCGCGGTGGTCGTGGTCGCGACGCACCAGGGGGTCCCGGCCGGGGCGGGCGGCCCACGGATCCGGCTGGACCGGGATCATGTCGAACCGGTAGACGTCGGGGAGGTGGTGTCATGATGCGGGGAATCGAGCGGACCGTGGCCGTGGCGCGCTTCGAGCTCCGCCGCCTGCTGCGCAGCCGGTCCACGTTGATCGCGATCGCGTGTTTCCTGATGGTCCTGGCGGCGGGCCACTGGTCGTACTGGGCATCCATGCCGCCGCGCGCCGCCGATGACCGTCTGTTCGGCTACGCGTACATCGGAGCGATGATCCTCTCGCTGCGGCTGGGGTTGGCTGCGGATCGGGATCTCGGGCTGGACGCGTTCCTCGTGAGGAACTTCGTCGCGCCCGTCGAATACCTGGCCGGCAAGGTCCTGGCCGTGGCCGTCCAGCTCGTGGGGTTCGGAGTCCTCGCGTTCGTCGCCGCGCTGGCGCTCTCCGCCGGCGAGTGGGAGTACGCGACCTGGTATGTGCTGCTGTTCACGCTGGTCGCGTGGCTGTTTCTGCCGGGTGTCCTCCTCGCCGAGCTGGTGGTCCGGACGCGGTACCCTGTCGCTGCCGTGGTCGTCGGTTTCGTGATTGCACTGGCCATCGGCGAGGCGTTCTCCGATGTGCTGGTCTGGGTGAGCGCCCTGGGACTGGATGTCGAGCGCTTCGCCTACGCGACGCTCGAGCCGCTCGTGTGGCGCTGTGCCGGGGCCACGCTCCTCCTCGTCCTGCTCTACCCACTCAGTCTGCTGCGTCTGCCGGGAGGCGTGGGCCGGCGCCGGGATATCGCGGGAGGAGGCCCGGAACCGGCCCGGGAAGGGCTCTAGCGCGGTCATCGCGTCAGTTCGGAGTCGGGCACGGCGGCCGCAAGTGCATCGCGGGCGGACACGAAGCTCCGAACCGGCGGAGGAAATTCGCTAGCGCGGTCGTCGCGTCATCAATCCGGAGTCGCGCGCGCCTGCGGTACGAGTGCAGCGAGCGGCCGCGCGGTTCCGAACCGGCGGGCGAACGGCTCTAGCGACGTCGCCGGGGGCGGAATTCGAACTCGTATCCGCGCCGTGGCTGCCGCCGGCGGGCATATTCCTCGCCGTACTCGCCGTATGCGCCGCGCAGCACGCGGATCGGCGTGCCGCGTCCGCGGTCGCGGAAGGGATCGCCGTAATCGGTTTCCCACCGGCTCTTCCGGAACTCGGCACCGTAGCCGCGGCCGCCGTACTCGATGCCGTAGCCGTAATCCGGACCGTATCCCATGTACTCGCGACCGTATTCGATGTCGCGTGGGGCGTAGCGTTCGCGCTCGCGGCCCCGGCGCGGGTACTCGCTCTCGTAGTACGCGCCGCGGCGCACCCGTTCGCGGGGCTCCGGGCCGTAGGTCGCGTATCGCGGGGAGGTGCCGTACGCGCGGCGGCCGGTCCTGCGGTAACCGAGGCCGAAGCTCCTGTCGTAACCGGTGTCGTAGCGAGCCATCTTTCCTCCTGTTTCGTCTGCGGTTTCGTCCGGTTCAGCTCGAGCCGTCGTGCTCCCGGTGCGCCTGGTCGGAAGTGTCGCGCGCGGCGGGCCGGGTCGGTTGCCGGCGGCGGAGCGGGCCGTCAGGTCGCCGATCCGTTGTCGGTGCGGCCGGTCTTGTGCTCGGTGGCGGGGGAGCGTCGCTCGTCCGCGAAGCCGACGCCTTCGCCGTGCTCTTCGGTGTCGAGTGCATCGAGTCCGACATCCGCGGCACGCGGGTCGATCGCGCGGCCCTTCCCCGGGCCCTCATCTTTCCGTGTGGTACGCGTGGGTTGGTGGGTCTCCGGCATCGTCGGCCTTCCGGGGAGCGGTCGATCAGCAGGTCTGGAGTCGCCGGGCGGCGTGCTTGCAAGAACCGGTCCCATGTGTCGGTCGCGCGCGGAAATGGAACGCCGGTGCATGCGGGAAGTACTTATACCAAGTTTGCATGGACCATGCGCGATTCGGGGTGACCCCCGGGAGCGGGAGCGGGAACGTCTACGGGAACGGCGGCGTTCCCCGTCTCCCGCTTCCGTAAACGTAAACGTGGAAACGGAGGCTTCCTTCGGGCGCCCCGCTCCAGGCGGCGGAGCCGCCGCTCCCGTTCCCGTGCAGCAGCGATGACCGGTTCACGCGAACTCGATATTGAACGCGGTTCGGCCGGGGGGACCGGACGGCGGCGGGTCAGGCCGGGGGATCGCCCCGACGTGGAGCCCGCGGAACGGCGGCGACTCGAGTCGCCAGACGAGGTCGAGAACGATGACGGAGATCATCGAGACGTTGCGTAGCAACGTCCTGACGCGTGGTCTCGCGGCGGACGAGCTGGAGTACGTGGCTTCGCTCGGCCGCGTGATCTGCTACCTGCCCGACACGCAGATCTTCCACGAGAGCCAACCGCGGGAACAATTCGGCGTGTTGCGGAAGGGGATGGTCGAGATCCGGAAGGGTCAGCGGGGTCGGATGCAGACACTGTACACGCTGGGCCCGGGCGATTCGTACGGTGAGGGCAGTTTGCTGGACGAGTACCCGCACTCGACGTCGGCGTGCGTGGTGCAGCCGACGGAGGTGGTCGAGATTCCTCGTGAAGGGATCGCACGCATCGCGGCCGAGCGGCCGGCGCTGTATGCGCGGCTGGTCGTGGGAGCGGCGCAGATCATTGCGAGTCGGCTACGTGCGGCGAACGCGCGGCTGGCGGGCCGCGAGCAGGTCTACCTGTCGGGCGAGCTGCGGCGGGAGAAGGACCTGTTGGGCGAGCGGGATGTGCCGGATCGGCACTACTACGGGATCCAGACGCTGCGCGCGGTCGAGAACTTCCCGATCACGGGGATCCCGATCGCGCAGTACCCACATCTGGTGCGTGCGCTGGCGGCGGTGAAGGAGGCGGCGGCGATGGCGAACCGGGATCTCGGCCTGCTCGAGCCGGAGATCGCGGCGGCGATCATACAGGCGTGTCGTGAGATCCGGGCGGGCAACCTCCACCATGCGTTCGTCGTCGACGTCATCCAGGGTGGCGCCGGCACGTCGACGAACATGAACGCGAACGAAGTGGTGGCGAACCGTGCGCTCGAGCTGCTCGGCCACCGCCGGGGCGAGTACGACGTGGTCCACCCGAACAACCACGTGAATCTCTCGCAATCCACCAACGACGTCTACCCGACGGCGGTGAAGATCGCCGCGAACTGGGCGCTGCGCGAACTCGAGCGGGCGCTGGCCGAGTTGCGTGACGCCTTCCTGGCCAAGGCGGATGAGTTCTCGGATGTGGTGAAGATCGGCCGGACGCAACTCCAGGATGCGGTGCCGATGACGTTGGGCCAGGAGTTCCACGCCTACGGCGTCACATTGGGTGAGGACATCGAGCGGTTGCGCGAGGTGGCGGTGTTGACCCGCGAGATCAACATGGGCGCAACGGCGATCGGTACGGGGATCAACACGGATCCGCGGTACGCCCGGGTGGTGCGGGAGCACCTGTCGGCCATCACGGGACTCGAACTGACGACCAGCCCGGACCTCGTCGAGGCGACGCCGGACACCGGCGTCTTCGTCCAGCTCTCGGGAGTCCTCAAGCGGGTCGCGGTCAAGCTCTCGAAGATCTGTAACGATCTGCGCCTGTTGTCGAGCGGTCCGCGCGCCGGCCTGGCGGAGGTACGGCTCCCGCCCATGCAGCCGGGATCGAGCATCATGCCGGGGAAGGTGAATCCCGTGATCCCGGAGGTGGTGAACCAGGTCTGCTTCCAGGTGGTCGGCAACGATCTGACGGTCACGATGGCGGCGGAGGCGGGTCAGCTCCAGCTCAACGTGTTCGAGCCGGTCATCGCGTTCAACATCTTTCAGTCCGTGGACATGCTGGTCCAGGCGTGCGTGGTGCTGCGCGAGCGCTGTGTCTCGGGGATCACGGCGAACCGGGAGCGGATCCGGCAGCTCGTCGAGCAGAGCATCGGCGTCGTGACGGCGCTCGTCCCCTACATCGGGTACGAGCGTGCCAGCACGCTCGCCCACGAGGCGTTGGAGACCGGCCGCGGCGTCTACGAGCTGGTGCTCGAAAAGCAGTGGCTCGGGCGGGACGAACTCGATGAGATCCTCTCGCCGGAAGCCATGACGCGGCCGCGCGCGATGCCGGCGCCCCACGGCCGCCGCGCCGCGAAGGAGGAGGTCCCGGCGCACTGACGGCGGTGTCCGCTACTTGGTGGGCGGCGGCTCGCGTTCGAGCGGAAGCTCGAGGGTGAATGTGGAGCCGCGGCCGGGTTCGCTTTCGACGTGGATCTCGCCACCGAGCAGGTGGGCGAGCCGGAGCGAGAGGGCGAGCCCGAGGCCGGTGCCGCCGTAGAGACGCGTCGACGAGCCGTCGACCTGGCGGAATTCATCGAAGATTCCCGCGATGTCTTCGGGCCGGATGCCGATCCCGGTGTCCTGGACCACCCACTGCGCGGAGGCGGCTGCGCGCGGTTGCCGTGCCTCCTTGCGGCGGACCGTGACGGTGACCTCGCCGCTGGCGGTGAACTTGAAGGCGTTCGAGATCAGGTTTTCGAGGATCTTGAGAACCTTGGCGGGATCCGTCCTGATGGCGAGGCGGCCGTCGGCGGAGAGGACGCGGAAGGTGATGCCGTCTGGCGCGGGGCCGACGCGTTCGGCCGCGCGCTGCGCGAGTTCGACGGCCTCTTCGGTCGATTCCGCGATCGTTGCACGGCCGAGCTTCAGGTCGGAGAGCTCGAGCAGGTCCGTGATGAGGCGGAGCAGCAGGCCGGCGCTGTGGTCGATCTTCGAGAGCGCCGCGCGCTGTTCATCCGTGATCGGCCCCGCGAGCCCGGCCGAGAGGAGATACGTGTAGCCGAGCACGGCAGTGAGCGGCGTGCGGAGTTCGTGGCTCACGTTGGCCAGGAACTCGTTTTTCAATCGGCGCGCCTCTTCGGCTTCGGCCACGCGGCGGGTCAGTTCCTCGTTCTGGCGGCGCAGCCGTTCGTTGGCGTCGCGCAGGTCCTCGATCAGGTGGGCGCGCTCCGCGGTCGCGGCGATCTGCGCCGCGACCAGTGCCAGCAGCCGTTGCTCCTCCTCACCGTAGACGTGCGGGGCGTCGAAGTAGAAGCTGAGCGCGCCGGCGACCTCGCCGTGCACTTCGAGCGGCAACGTGATCAGCGAGACGAACCCGAGTTCGCGGGCCGGACCCCACCATTCGCGGAACGCCGGATCGGCGAACACGTCCTCGACGGCGACGGCCTCGCCGAGCGCGACGGCCCGCCCGGTCGGCCCACGTCCGACGCGGATCCGGAGCTGGCTGAGGAAACGCGCGGACGACTGCGGCCAGTTCTGGGCGCAGACGAGGCGGAGCAGGTCGTGATCCGCCGAATCGCGGAGGAACACCGAGCTGAAGCGTGCCTCGACGAGCGGTGTCACGCGGGCGAGCGCGAGTCGGTAAACTTCCAGGGGCTGCGTTGCCGTGAGGAATGCGTGCGCGACTTCACGTACGATTTCTAACTCTCGTCGCTGCAACGATTCCAGCGGAACGGTCGCGGCGCTGTCGTCGGCTCGGATCGGGGATCGGCGATTCACGATTGATAATTTTTCGGTGAAGTAGCGCCCGGTGGTGGCCTGATTTTTCCGCCCAGCCGTAGACAACTCTCTTGACGTGCCCGGCGGACCGCTCTACTCTATTGGCGAAATTTGTGGTCACGTGGACGGCCGAGCCGTGCCGCCGCGGCATTGCGACGGCAACTTCGCAGCGGCGGGGGGAGTCGCGCAAGAGCGGATCTCCGGCTCGGATGTCCCGGGGTCGCGGGGCGATACGCGCAGTGCGCCGCCCGCATCGGCGCGGGCGAGTAGTCCGGTCACAAAGGTGTTACCCTCACGAGGAGCGAGGCCATGAACAAGTCGGAACTGGTCCAGAACCTGGCGAACAGGGCGAAGCTGTCCAAGGCGGATGCGCAGCGGGCGGTGGATGCGCTGTTCGGTGCGAGCGGCGGCGTCATTGCGCAGGCACTGCGTCGCGGGGACAAGGTGCAGATCACGGGATTCGGCACGTTCGAGACGCGGAAGCGCAAGGCGCGGACCGGCCGCAATCCGCGGACGGGCGCGGAGATCCGCATCGGTCCGACGACCAGCCCGTCGTTCCGGCCGGGCAAGGGTTTGAAGGATTCGATCAAGAAGTAGGACGCTCAGCTTTCCGCGCGACCCTGAGAGCCGCGCCCTCCGAGTGGGGGCGCGGCTCTCGCGCATCGGGGGGTGTGCTCACGGCGTGGGCCGTCGCCGGCCGCGCTCGCCGGCGCGTGCGCCACCGCCGCCGGTGGTGGGCCGGCGATCGTAGTCGACGCGGAGACTCCTGCCCTTCAGGGTGACGCCGTTCAAGGCCTCGATGATGCGCCCGGCCGAAGCGCTCGCGACTTCGACGATCGAGAAGTTGTCCCGGATCTCGATGCGCCCGACATCGGAGCCCGGCACGTTCGCCTCTCCGGTGATGGCGCCGACGAGGTCGCCGGGTCGGACGCCGTCGCGATGGCCGATGCCGACGAAGAGGCGGACGAAGGGTGGTGGCGGTGGCGCGATGCCGGCCGGCGCGGCGGGCGGTTCGGGCGCGGGCGCGCGGCGCCGGAGCAGCGCGCTGGCGGCGGCGGCGACCTCGGCGGCGCTGAACTCGCCGAGGAGCGGTTCGAGGACGAGGATCTGTGCGCCGATATCTTCCTCGACCAGGGCGCGGCGGAGTCGCGTGCGGAACGCGGCGATCTCGTCGCGCGCGGGCGTGGGGATGCGTTCCGGCGTGCGGGCGACGAGCCCGATGCCGGCGCGTCCCGCAATGGTGCGGAGGTGCGGGAGTTCGCGCGGCGAGACCAGGACGATGCCGCCGCCGCCCGCGTGGCGCGCGGCGAGCGTCTCGGCATCGAACGGGACGTCGTACGAGATGACGGGGGCCGCATCCCCGCCGGCCGGCGCGGGCGGCGTGACCGTGATCGGTGTGCCGGCGCCGGGCGTGCCGGCGGGGAAGCCGCGGAGCGCGAGTGCGTCGGCCACTGCGGCGGCGCGTTCCGCGTTCCGACAGCAGACCACCGTCTCGGCCGTGGGCTCGCGGTCGGCGAGGAGGATGGCGAGGGTATCGAGTTTGGCGGATTCCGGCGCGACGGCGTACTCGATGGTGCGCTCCGGCTCGGCCGGACCCTCCGCGCGGCCGGCGGGGATGCGCAGCGCTCTGCGGACGTGCCGCTCGATGTAGCTCTCGACGTCCGCCGTCGCCTCGGCCGTGGCCACGACGCGTTGCGACTCGCGGGGGATCGACGTCGTCAGCGTCTCGATGGCCTCCTGCGCGCCGAACTCGAAGAGCGCCGCGAGGCCGTCCAGCACGAGCGTCTGCACGCCGGCGAGCTTGAGGCGTGCGGCGTGGACATCGGCGAGGGCCGTGGCGGGCGTGGCGACGACGATGTCCGCCGTGCCGGCGGTGCGGGGCCATCCCGGCGCCGCGGCGGCCACCTGGACTGCGACCGCGCCGGCCAGGCGCGCCAGCGATGCACCGGTCCGGGATGCCGATTCCGGCGTGGGCACCAGGACGAGCGCTCGCGGCCGGGCATCGGCCTCCGGCGCGCCGTCGGCCAGCCGGTCCAGCAGCGCGAGGCCGTAGGCCGCGACCAGGCCGGCACCGGCCGATGCGTGGAGCACCGCGTTCCCCCCGCGCCGCAAGACCGGGATCGCCGCCCGCTGCAATGCCGTCGGTGCGTCGTACCCCGCTGTTTCCGCCGCCGTCACGAGCTCGGCCCTCAGGCCCAGCTCATCGAACCTCCCGTCCATGCCGACTCCGCTCTCTCGTGATCAGGTCGGCGGGAATATACGGGGTCGCGAGTTCGCTGCCCAGCCATGCGGCCACGGCCCGGTTCGTGCACGGCGCATGAAGGCGGTGACCGTATGGAATCCCTGGAGTACTGGCTCGGTTCGGCAAGCGACGTCGTCTGGGGCGTCCCTACGATCATCCTGCTCCTCGGGACGGGGGTCTATCTCACGTTCCTGTTGCGCGGGATCCAGTTCCGTGAGCTGAAGCACTCGCTCTGGCTGGCACTCGTGCAGCGGAGGGAAGAGGGCGCCGACGGCGACATCTCCCATTTCCAGGCGTTGATGACCGCACTCGCCGCGACGGTCGGCGTCGGCAACATTGCCGGCGTGGCCACGGCGATCGCAGCGGGCGGGCCGGGCGCGCTCTTCTGGATGTGGGTCACCGGCCTGTTCGGGATGGCGACCAAGTACTCGGAAGCGGTCCTCGGCGTCCGCTACCGCGAGGTCGATCGCCGCGGCAACATGGCCGGCGGACCCATGTACTACCTCTCCCGCGGCGTGGGCGGCCGCGCCGGCAAGATGCTCGGCTTCCTCTTCGCCCTCTTCGCGGCGCTCGCCGCCTTCGGCATCGGCAACATGGTGCAGTCCAACTCGGTGGCGGACGCGCTGCACGGTTCGTTCGGCGTACCGCCGGTCTGGACCGGTGGCGTGATCGCCGTGCTCGCCGGGCTGGTGATCCTGGGCGGGATCCGCAGCATCGGGCGGGTGACGGCACTCTTCGTCCCGTTCATGATCCTCTTCTACCTGGCCGGCGGGCTCGTCGTCCTGGCCATCAACTGGCGCGGGATCCCGGCCATCGCGTTGTTCGTCTTCTCGGACGCATTCTCTCCGACGGCCGCGACCGGCGGGTTCCTCGGCGCCACGGTGCGCGACGCCATGCGCTGGGGGCTGGCGCGGGGCATCTTCTCGAACGAATCGGGGCTCGGCACCGGCGGGATCGCCGCGGCCGCGGCGCAGACGCGTGTCCCGGCCAGCCAGGCGCTCGTCTCGATGACGCAGACCTTCATCGACACCATCATCGTCTGCTCGATCACCGGATTCGCGATCATCGCGACGGGTGCGTGGATGAAGGTCGATCCGACGACGGGGCAGGCGCTGACCGGCGCGCCGCTGACCGCCGCCGCGTTCCGGACCGGGCTACCCGGCAACTGGGGCGGCGCCATCGTGGCGCTCGGCCTGGCGTTCTTCGCCTTCTCCACCCTCCTCGGCTGGGCGTACTACGGCGAGCGGGCGATCGAATTCCTGCTCGGCGCGCGCGCGATCGGGCCGTACCGCATCCTGTTCGTGGCCGGTGCATTCACCGGCGCGGCGGTTCTCCAGCTCGACGACGTGGGCGGGTTCAGCGTGGTGTGGGCGTTCAGCGACGTGATGAACGGCGCCATGGCGATGCCCAACCTGGTCGGCCTGCTCCTGCTGTCCGGTGTGGTGGCACGCGAGACCCGGAGCTTCATCGAGCTGCGCCGGGGCGAGGTCCCGGTCACCGAAGGGTTGGCGGTCGAGGACTCCGAGATGTGATGCCGGGACGCGCCCGCGCTACCGGCCGGGCACGTCGCCGGGCTGGTACGGGAGCTTGTTCAGGAAGTACTGCGTCTCGAGGTCGAGCCGGGAGGTGCGGAGCTGATCCGTGGTGGCGTGGACGACCGTGTCGACGCCGTGTCGGTGCGCCTCGATGCGGACTTCGCCATCGCCGCCACGCAGCGTGATCGAGTGGCGGTCCTCGGCGACCTTCTCGATCGGCAGCCGCGCGGTCAGGATCTCTTCGGCGGTGCGCAGCACCTCGCGGGTGCCGGTCGCGGTCATGCGCTCGTAACGGGCCATGGTCGGGCAAGCGTCCTGTCGTTTCGTCCTTGGGTGAATGCGGGTCGCGAGTTCCCGCGGCGCGGGCACCGGGTGCGCCGCAACGGTTTCCACATGGGATTCGGCCCGTTGCGCGCGCCTGCCCGCGGCCGGGTGTCCCGGCCGCGCGGGCTGGTGCCGGCCGGCCCGGGCTCTGCTTCATCGAGCCCGCGGTCGGCCGCCTGCGCCCGCGGTTCGCGATCCGAGGCGACAATCTGGACGGCGGCGGCGGCGTGTGCAAGCATGGCCGGCCGTGGTATGGAGAGGCGGCGCCGCCGCGCACCGGAGCGCTTGTCCGGCCACCGCGGCGCCATCATATTGGCCCGCGATCCGTACCGGTACGATGGTACCGGCCGCTGGTATGGACCCGGACGCTGGAACCGACCGTGCGCCTGAGCCCGAATGTCGAGGGTCTGGAGCCCTCCGCCACACTCGCCGTCGCCGCGCGGGCGCGGCAACTCCTTGCGGAGGGACGAGACATTGTCAACCTGAGCGCCGGCGAGCCGGACTTCCGGACGCCGGACTTCATCGGACAGGCCGGGATCGCCGCGATCCAGGGCGGACAGACGCATTACACCCCTGTGCCGGGGCTGCCGGCACTGCGTGAGGCGATCGCGCAGGAGCTGAGCCGCATCCACGACCGGGCCGTGGATCCCGCGGGCGTGGTCGTGACCGCCGGCGCGAAGCAAGCGCTCTTCAATGCCTGCTTCGTGCTCTTCGGCCCGGGCGACCGCGTGCTCATCCCGGCGCCGTACTGGACCAGCTATCCCGCGATCGTACACCTGGCTCGCGCCGAACCGGTCATCGTGCGGGCGGACAGTGCAAGGGGCTTCAAGGTCACGCCCGCCGAGCTGGATGCCGTCTACGACGAACGCGTCCGCGGCCTGATCCTCAACTCGCCCTCGAACCCCACGGGCTCCGTCTACACGGCCGCCGAGCTGGACGCCGTGGCACGCTGGGCCGCCGAACGAGACCTCTGGATCATCAGCGACGAGATCTACGCGCGCATCTGCTTCAACGCGCCGCGCGCCGCGGGGCTCCTCGACCTGGATCCCGTGCTGCTGGACCGCATGGTCCTCGTCAACGGTGCCTCGAAGGCCTTCGCGATGACGGGGTGGCGGATCGGGTTCTCCTACTCGCAACCGGAGCTGGCCGCGGCGATGGCCGCGCTCCAGAGCCAGACGACGTCGAACGCCAGCACACCGGCGCAGCACGCGGCGATCGCGGCGTACAGCGCGGAGCCGCTCGAGGCCGAGGCCGTCGTGGCCATGGTCCGGACATTTCGAACTCGCCGCGATCTGCTGCTCGAGCGGTTCGGCGCGTTGCTCCCGGGTGTCTCGTACGTGTATCCGGAGGGCGCGTTCTATCTCTTCTTCCGCGCGGACGATTTCTACGGCGGTGAGGTGCCGGATTCGGTGGCGCTGTGCCGTCACATCCTGGAGACGGCGGGTGTGGCGCTGGTTCCCGGCGCGGCGTTCGGGGATGACCGTTTCATCCGTCTCTCGTTCGCGGCATCGGAGGAAGCGATCGAGGAGGGTGTGCGCCGGATCGCGGCGGTGCTGGGCGGGTGATGGCGTCTGCCGCGAGAATGCCGAGCGCGGTTCACTCGCGAGGTCGGAGCCGCGCGGCCGCTCGTCGCGCTCGGTTCGCGTGCGTCCACGACTCCGAAGTGACGCGACAACGGCTCTAGTCTGAAAGAGGGAGATCATGGCTGAACGTGTGCCGGATGCCGCTGCCTTGTCCGCGTACGTCGAGGACCTCTTCGCGCCGGAGGACGTGGTGCTGCGCGAGTTGCGCGAGGAGATCCAGCGTCGCGGGCTGCCGACGATCTCGATCACGGCGGAGGTCGGCAAGCTGTTGCAGGTGTTGTTGACGGCCGTGGGTGCGCGGCGCGTGCTCGAGATCGGCACGTTGGGGGGCTACAGCGCGATCTGGATGGCGCGTGCGTTGCCGCCGGAGGGTCGGGTGCTCACGCTGGAGATCAACGAGCGTCACGCGGAGCTCGCGCGCGAGTTCATCGGTCGCGCGGGGCTCGAGGGCGTGATCGAGGTCCGGTCCGGCGATGCCCGTGTGCTGCTGGCCGGATTGGCGGATGAGGGGGCCTCGTTCGACGCCTGTTTCATCGATGCGGACAAGGAGAGCTATCCGGCCTACCTGCGCTGGGCGCGGCGGCTGGTGCGGCCCGGCGGGTTGATTCTCGCGGACAACGCGTTCTGGAGCGGTCGCGTGCTCGAGACGCCGCCGCCGGACGATGGCGCGCTCGAAGTGGATCAGTTCAACCGTGAGCTGGCTGCGGCGCAGGATCTCTGTTCGACGGTGATCCCGGTCCGCGATGGGCTGGCGGTGGCGGTGGTGCGGCGCGGATAGGGCGCGCTATACCGGAACCACCTGAACGCGTCATCCCACCACCCGGACCCCTCGCGCTCCGGCGACGATCCACGGGGAACGGATCCGGCGGACTGCCCGTGAAGCGGCGTCCGCGTCCCCTACTCGACCCGGCGGTAGACGAGTGTGTAGACGATGGGTGCCGGGAGCTGCCGGCTGGTAATGGTGACACGCATGCGGAGCGTGCGGCCATCCGGGTCGAGGGTGTAGAGGTTCTCGCGCTGGCCGTCATCGGCGGTGAAGACCTGGATCAGCGCATCGTCCAGCCATTCGGCGCGGACGCGGAAGACCTCGCCGTCATCGCGTCGCCAGCGGATGGGCGCGCCGTCGGCGGGGGTGACGATCGGCGGGTGGCCATCGAACCCGATCGCGATCGAAGATCTCGTTTGTTCGATCTCGACGGTCTGGTACGCCGCGTTGACGTCGCGCAGCCGACCGCGCGCGATCGGGCGCTTGAAGAAGTTCAGTTCTGCGGTACCCCGATCGATGGCCTGCTCGATGTCATCGCTCTCGTCCGCGACGTAGGCGAATCGACCGGCGAGGGCCGCGACCTGTGCGGCGGCGGGCACGGCGCCGGGGCTCGCGTGGAGCGCGATCAGCGCCGGGAGCGCCAGCGCAATGCGTAGCGACGGCGTGGTGCGACGGCACATGATGGGACTCCTGTCCGGGAGCGGAATTCCCAGCTTCTACCACGTTCCCCGCGATTGGATCCGACGGCGCGCGGCGGCGGTCAGCGGGTCGGGCCGAAGCGGTACGAGAGCGTCAACCCGATGACGAGTGCGTTCCCCTCGTAGACCCCGACGTTCAGGTCGGCCGCGGTCTGGCGGCGGCTCTCGCGGGGCCGCACCCGTCCGCGGCGTTCCTCCTGGAAGATGACTTCGAGCCCTGCATCCGCGGTGAAGCGGCTGGAGAACCGATAGCCGAGTCCGCCGGTCAGGGTGATCCGCTGGCCTTCGGGGAGCAGCGGCGTCACGGTGACGTCCGGCGTGGCCGCGTCGTTGTAGAGGATCCCGGTCCGCAGCGCAAGCCGGTCGTTCGGCGTGATGTCGGCGCCGAGCCGGACCGTGCTGGTGTTCTCGAAGTCGAGGAACAGTGTGTCGGCCGGCGCGCGGGCGAAGTCGAGCGCCGCCTCGTCGAAGTGGTCCCAGCCGGTCCACTGGTAGTCGAGCAGGATCCGGAACGCGGGTGTGGCGCGGAACCGCGTGCCGATGACGAACTGGTTCGGCAGCGTCAATTCCGTGGCGACGTCCTGGTTGCTCAACGGACCGCCCGGCGCGAACTGGAGTGCGAGCACGGGGTCGAGCGGCGTGCCGGCGGGGAGGCCGAGCGGGTTGCCGGGCGGGAGCAGCAGTCCGGTCGCGACCTGGCGGAACCCGGCGCGGCCGTCGAGGTCCAGATCGGCGGTGTGCAGATAGCGCGCGCCGAAGGACCACCGGTCCGACGCGCGCACCTCCAGTCCGAGGTGGAAGGTGGCCGCCCAGGCGTCGATGTCGATGAGCAGGTCCGCGAAATCGGTGCCGAGCGGGACGCCGAGCGCGGCGAACGGCATCTCGGTGCCCGGGATCGGCGTCGTGGCCAGGTCGATGCGACGCCGGAGGTCGACCGTCGTACGCGTGATGACGAGGCCTGCGCCCAGTGCGATGCGCCCGGCCAGGACCTGGTACGCGAGCGTCGGCTGGATGTAGATCGCGCGCAACTCGTTGTCGTAGCCGTCGAACCGGCCTTCGAAGGCGAGTGGCCATTCGGTCACGAGGCCGTAGGGTGCCCAGAGGCCGATCCCGGCGCCGAGGCGCCGGGTCGGCCGGACCGCGAGCCAGAGGTGTGGCGCCCAGGTGGTGCCCTGTTCGGTCTCGAACGTCGGACCCGGGCCGTCGAAGGTGAACTCGCTCTCCGTCGCCAGCGCCATGATCCCGATACTCGCGACGGAGGGACCGAAGGCGAGGCCGGCGGGGCCGTAGAAGACGGCGGAGCCGTCCGCGCAGGGGTCGGCCACGCCGGTCCCCGCGCGAGCGAGCGCACAGGCGCTGTGGGTGTAGACGCTGAGCCCCTGCGCCCGGAGTGTCGGCGCGCAGGTGAGGAGGACGGCGAGTGCGCCGCCGATGGCTTCGCGTGGAATCATCGACCGTGCTCCCGTGCCGGTGACGTCCGGACGGAGCGCGGGCTTCAAGAAGGATACCGGCGCGGCGGCGTGTGGCCCCGGCTGCGTTGCGAGGCGTCGCTCGGGATCCTCCGGCCGCATTGCGCACGGGCCGCCGCGGGGCTAACATCGAGCAACACCTGTCCATCCACGCGCCCGAGGAGCCCGGGACCATGCCCGAACCACGCTTGCCGCTCGATGCCGTGCCGCCATGCCGGATCGGGTATCGCGCCGATCGTGGTGTGGGGCAACGCGGTTTTCGGCCCATCGATCGGGAGGCGCGCCCGGCGCTCGTCGACGTACGCGGCGTCGAGTTCCGGACGCGCCACTGCCGCTTGCTAGCACGATCGCTGCAGTAACGTTGGAGGAGCCAGGCCGACGGCGGTCCGCCCGGTGCCGGACGGATCGCATTCTTTTTGCCCCCGACCGGGAGTCCACATGGGTCGACAGGCCAAGAGCGGCGACACCGTCGCCGTCCATTACACGGGAAGACTGGAGAACGGCACGGTCTTCGACACTTCGCGGGAAGGCGAGCCGATCGAGTTCCAGCTCGGCAGCGGGACCGTGATCGAAGGCTTCGAGGAGGCCGTCACCGGTATGGAAGTGGGCGAGCAGCGCGAGGTACGGATCGCGGCCGAGGACGCGTACGGCCAGCGTCGCGAGGAGCTGCGCGTCGACGTTCCGCGCGATCAACTGCCGGACGGCATCGAGCCCGAGGTCGGCCAGATGCTGGCGGTCCAGGTGACGCCCGACCAGCAGGCCGTCGCGCGCATCACGAGCGTCGACAACGACTCCGTCACGCTCGACCTCAACCACCCGCTCGCCGGGGAGGCGCTGGTCTTCGACATCGAGCTGGTGGGGATCAAGTAGGGCGCCCGCGATCGGCTTGCGGGCCGGTTGTCTTGCGAGCACGGAGCGACGCTCGGATGCCGAAGGAGCTCGAGTACAGTTGCGAGAACGGCGAGTGTACGTGGCGGTGGGACCCCAACGCGTTTCCGGTGGACTCGATCAGGCTCCGGCTGCGTGACCCCAGCGGCGGGAGCGAGTTGCGTGAGGTGCCGAACACCGGGCGGCTCGTGCTCCCCGACGACATCCTCGTCGAGGAGATCGTCTCGACGGGCGAGGGCGGGCGGGGGCGGGCGGCGGGGTGGCGGGAACCGGAGTAGCGCGCGCGGACCCGGCCGCATCGTGGTTGCGCTGTACGGGGCCGTCCGGGCGCCCACCGGCGCTGCGCGCGGGCCCTGCCGCGCGAAACCGGGGTTCGATGATGGACGTTTCCTGCTAGGCGCGCATGATTCGCCGTTGCCTGTCGTGTCACCGGCCGTTTCCGGCGAACGCGACGCTCGAGTATTTCCCGGTCGGCCGGCGCGTGGCGTGCGACCCGGCGCGCGGCCGGCTCTGGGCGGTGTGCGACGCCTGCCGGCGGTGGACGCTCGCGCCGATCGAGGAGCGGTGGGAAGCGCTCGAGGAGATCGAGCGTCGGCTGGAGCGGCGGGCGCGACTGCTTGCGCGGACCGAGAACATCGCGCTCTTCCATGCCGGTGACATCGAGATCGTCCGGGTCGGCCGTGCCGGGCGCCGGGAGGAGGCGTGGTGGCGTTACGGCCGCGAGTTCGCTCGCCGGCAGGACATAGCCCGACGCGTGATCCGGCGGGGGAAGCTGCTGGATGCGGGGCTGATGCTGCTGCTCACCGGCTTGCCGATCTGGGGTTGGCGTGACCCGGACGCGCGAATGGACCGCGCGAGGCGGCGGCGCTTCGGCAAGGCCGCGTGGTCGGGGCGGCTCGCGTGCCCCGGGTGCGGCCGCGTCGTAAATCGACTCCCCTTCGAGAAACGGGACAACGTGATCCTCGGGCCGGGCGATGACGGCGGGATCATGCTGTTCGGTGGGTGCCGCGTCTGCGGTGGCGATGCGCCGGGACCCCGGATCGAAGGGAACGCCGCCGTCCACGTGCTACGCCGGATCCTGGCCTACCACAACTTCGCGGGCGCGGGCGAGCCGGCGGTCGCCGAGGCGGCGGCGCTGATCGCGCAGGCCGGCTCGGCGGGCGACTGGACGCGGCGGATCGCGGAGCGCCGCACCACGCTCGGCACGCTGGACGCCACGCACGCGGTCGCCCTCGAGATCGCGTTGAACGAGGAGACCGAGCGGCAGTTGCTCGAACTCGAGCTGGAGGCGCTCGAGGCGCGCTGGCGCGAGGAGGAGGAGATCGCGGCGATCGTGGACGGGGAACTCACGCCGCTGCCGGCGCCTGTCGAGCGCAAGCCGTAGGCCGCCGGGCCCCCTGACGCGGACCAGGCCCCCTGACGCGGACCAGGCCCCGTTTCCCGGTCTTGCTCCAACGCGGTATGCGAATGGCCGAATCGGTGGCGGTTGCAGCGCGGGCGGTTTCGGCTTCGGGGCGGGCGCATGAACGGCGCGCATGGCAAAACGGGCCGATTCCGGGAAACGGGGCCTGGTCCGCCCACCCGGCGGGAAACGGAGCCTGGTCCGCCCACTCGCGCCTGGGCCGCCCTCAGCCGCCCGCGGGACTCGGCGCCGGCGCGCCGGCGCGCTCGATCACCCGTCGCGCGGCGAGGTCGAAGCGGTCGCCCGGCTCGAGCCAGAAGTACGGGGCGTCATCATCTGCATCGTCATCCGCGGCGGGCGCGTTGTAGACCGCGACCTTGCTGCGGCCGATGACCTCGGCGGTATCGCCGCGCACCACGATTGCGGTCCCCTCGTCGAGCCCGATGCCGAGCAGGTCGGGATACCGCTCGATGACGGAGAGCAGGTCGCGCTCGCGGCCCCGCGTGATCAGGTGCTGGTCGACGGCCACGTCCTTCAGGAAGCCGAACCCGCGTTCGTGGCCTTCGGCCATCACGATGCGGTTGCCTTCCGGTGCGCCGCGCACCATGTACGACGGCTGGATCGATGCACCGGCCGATGTCCCGCCGATCACGCCGCCGCGCTCGAGCAGCGCCCACAGCTCATCGAGCACGCGCGTGCCGAGGTACGCATCCGCGAGCCGCCACTGGCGGCCACCCGGGATCCAGACGCCGGTCGCCTCGCGAAGCGGCGCGACGAACGCCTCCGTGTTCGCGACCGTCGTGTCGCGCGTGTGCAGCACGCGCACATCCGCCACGCCCGCCTCGCGGAACCGCTGAAGCCCGCCCCAGTCCTCCGGAAAGCTGTCGCGTTCGGATGCCGTCGGGATGACGACGATGCGCGCCGCCGGTCCACCGGCCAGCTCGACGAACCGCGCCCAGATCTCCGGCCCGAGCGAACCGCCGCCGGCCAGGATCAGCGTACCGTTCGGCGGGCCGACGGCGGGCCGACCGGCATCCTGCACGGCGCCGGCGCATGCGGCGAGCGCGAGCGTGAGGACGAGGACCGGGCGGCCGGCCGCGACGCGGCGGGCGCGGGGCGTGGCCGGCGAGCATGAGCGTGTTTCGGCGTCGCCTGCCGGGGAGCGGATCTCGCGCATGGGATTCCACCGGGTTGTCGGTCGTGACGGTATCGGACCAAGGTACGGCCGCGCGGGCGGTGACGCGAGAGCCTGCGGCTCCCTCACGCCTGCTCCCGCTCTACCCGTTCTGTTCGTAGGCCGTGCGCAGCAGCGCCAGCAGGCCGGCATCGACATCGTCGACGGCGCGGATCTCGACCTTGTGCGTGGCCTGGCCGGGGGCATTCCCGGGGCGGAGCCGGTCGCTCGCCGGGGCGTCGGTGAACCGTAGCCCCAGGTCCACGCGGTCGCGGGTGGCGGCCTGGACGGCGGCGAACTGGCGGGCGCGGATGAAGGGGATGTACGTCGAGCGGCCCTCGGCGCGGACGTCGTTTCCGAGCGCCAGGATCTCGGTGGCCAGGCGGTCGTAGATCGGGCGCAGATGCGCCTTGGCGCCGGCGTACTGGGCGGCGAGGTACTCGTCGAAGGTGGGTGGCACCCAGCCGGCGGCGCGCGCGGCCGCATCGGCAATCGCCCACTGGCTGTTCTGCGGAACGCCATGCTCGGTCCGCAGCCAGCGCCGGACCGCGTTCTGATCGAGCGGATCGAGGCCGGATGCGTTCACGAGCGCGACCCACTCGTCGAGATCGCGGCCGGTGCGCTTCTTCATGCTCGTGGCGACCGCGGTCATCATCTCGTTCGGGCTCGCCATCACGATCTCCTGGTCAGGTTGACGGAAAGTCGACGTGTCGTCCGCCCCCCGGCGGCGCGTACACTGCCCGGCGCCGTGCCTGGCCACACGACCCGCGGCGCGGCCGCGCGACTCCTCCGCTCACCGCCGGCACGATGGCCACCGTGGCGTCATCGTCGATGCGCGCGGCGAGGCCGCCGAGGTAGCGGATGTCCTCATCGCCCACGAACACGTTGACGTGTGGCCGCAGTTCGCCGCGTTCATTGAGGATCCGGTCGACGAGCGCGGGGCGGTGCGCGGCGAGGGCGGCGAGTGCATCGCGGACGGTGGTGCACGAGACGTCGCAGACCCATTCCGCGTTTCCTTCGGCGTAGGGGAGGAGCGCCCGTGGGAGCAGGATCGTGACTGCCACCGGTTCGGCTCCGTTCGTGGTGCGAGGTCAGGCCGCGGCCGGCGCGCCGACGACGGCCGCCTTCACGCAGAGGATCGGAGGGAGGCCGTCGGCGAGGCAGCGCCAGGAGTCGCCATTGTCGCGCGAGGCGAAGAGCTTGCCGCTGCGCGTGCCGAAGTAGATGCCGGCCGGGTCGTTCGTGTCCGCGGCGAGCGCATCGCGCAGCGTCGATTCGTACGCGTCGCGCTGCGGCAGTCCGCGACTGAGCGGCTCCCACGACGCGCCGGCGTCGCGCGTCCGGTAGACGCGCAGCTTCGCCTCGGGGACCACCCGGAACCCATCCGATTCGAGCGGGATGATGTAGACTGTCTCCGGGTCGTGCGGGTGCATGACCATGGAGAAGCCGAAGTCGGAGGGGACGCCGTTGGCGATGTCGTGCCAGGAGTCGCCCCAGTCGTCGCTGCGGTACAGCCCCCAGTGGTTCTGGAGGAAGAGTCGTCCCGGCCGCGACGGGTGGTGCACGACCTTGTGGACGCACTGCCCGAACTCGGGGTGTTTGTCGGGGAGGAACTCGGCGCGGACGCCCGAGTTCCGCGGCCGCCAGGTCGCGCCGCCGTCATCGCTGCGGTAGACGCCGGCGGTCGAGATCGCGACGGCGATGCGGCGCGGCTCGGTCGGGTCGACGAGGATGGTGTGCAGACACAGGCCACCGCCGCCCGGCTGCCAGCGCGGCCGGTGCTCGTGACCGAGCAACCCCTCGACCGGGCGCCAGGATTCGCCGCCGTCGCGCGACTCGAAGAGCGCCGCCGGCTGGACGCCGCAATAGAGCAGGTCAGGCTCGGACGCCGGGCCGGGCGCGATCTGCCAGATCTGCTCGAGCGCGAGGCCGGATTCGGCCGGGAACTTGACCTCGTAGCGGTCGGGCGGCGTCCATCTCTCGCCGAAGCTCTCGGTCATGCGGAGCACCGTGCCCCAGTGGAAGCTGTGCGACGACGCCCAGATGCGGCGCCGGCCCGCGCGGCCGTCGTACGCCATCGCGTAAACGGTCTCGCCGCGCAGGTGCGGGCCGTCGATGCGCCAGCGGTCGCGTTCCGCGTCCGACCGGAGGAAGAACGCGCCCTTGGTCGTCCCGACGAGGACGACCGTCTCGGCCGCAGCGGCGGCGTTGGTGCCTGCACGTGTCATGGGTGGTTTCCGTGGCTCCAGGGGGACGACAGCGCGGAGCGGCGTTGCGATCGCTGCACACGCGTGGCCCCAATCTAGCGTGCTGGCGGCGCGGGATGCCAGGGCGGGGGGCGGGGCGACGCGGACCAGGCCCCGTTTCTCGGTCTTGCTCCAGTCCGCTATGCTGGTGACCGATCCGGTTCAGCGATGCGGGCTGCGGAGCCGTTTGCGCTCGGCTGCCAGGACGTCGTAGACGGCCGTCGTCGAGATCCTCAGGTACGCCGCGATCTGGACGCCCCGGTATCCGGCCGCGGCCGCACGCCGGATGATGCGGTGCCGGGCGCGCACGTACGCCGGCCCGCCCCAGCGTGACCGGACCAGGGCGGGGTCGAGCCCTGGCTCGGCCGCCTGGAGCACCGCCCGGGCGATGGCGCCGAGATCGGAACGCAGCGCCTGCAATGCCTTCGCGCCGGTCGATATCGGGGTCCAGGCGGAAGCCGGGTCGACCTCGCCGGTTCCGTCGCGTCCAGCGGACGGGGCGAACACCCAATCGGAGGCCAGGTCTGCGTCCCTGTAGCCCACGAGCGGCCTGGGCGGTGCCGGCGTCCGAAGCTCCGCTTCCGCGCCGCCGGCCTGGAGCCGGTCGTGCGCCTCGCGCCAGCGGAGAAACGCCAGGTAATCACGGGACAGCTCGTCGCGAGTTCGCGCGGGCCCGGTGGCGAAGAGTTGGGACGCACACGCTAGCGAGACCGGATGCGGACGCCCATCCGCCGCCAGTTCGTCTCCCATCCATGCGCCGTGAGAACTCCAGGCATACGAGCCCGGCTCGGTGCACAGACCCGCCCGCACCGGATTCAGATGCGTGTACGCGATGGCGTTTCGCAGATGCTCGAGATCGGCGCAGGGCCGGTCCCGATACCGCCGCTCGAACACGTGCCCCTCGCGTCCGTGAGCACGCTGCACCCGAAGCGCCGCCCGCTGGAGCAAGGGCTGCATGAAGCACGAGAGTGGGGCCTTCCCCTGACGTACGACGAGGTGGAAATGGTTCGGCATGACGACGTAGGCGAACAGTTCCACATCGGCGAAGGCGACCTGCTCGCGCAGCACGGCCACCAACGCGCTCCGCAGCTCCGGCGTGAAGAGCGCCTCGCGCTGATGCAGGCGCGCAGTCAGGTGAAACGTGGCCCCCGGCAGGTGGGGCCGGCGACGGCGACTCATGCCGGCGAAGTTGCACGGCGGACCGGCGCAACGCCATGGCAGCCGCGGCCAACACCGGGAAACGGGGCCTGGTCCGCCAGGGGGGGCGCCGGGGGGGGGCCGGGCCGCCGGGGGGGCCGCCAGGGGTCCGCCAGGGGTCCGCCATGCCGTGGCCCGCCGGGCCGCTTGACGGATGCCCGCGTGGGGCCAATACTTTACCTGGGCATGTCCCCCGCTCTCCGGCAACGAGCATCCCGAGAACCTGAGGATGGCCGACCCCCACGATCCTCCCATCACGCTCCTGCTCCACCAGTGGAGAGAGGGAGACCGATCCGCGGAGCGGCGGCTCTTCGACGCGCTGTACGCCGAGCTGAAGGGGGTGGCGGCGCGGCTGATGGGCGCGGAGCGGCCGGATCACACGCTCGATCCGACGGCGCTCGTCCACGAGGCGTATCTGCGGCTGGCGCCGGGCGGTGTGGAGTGGCAGGATCGCGCACATTTCCTCGCGATTGCCGCGCGGGTCATGCGCCATGTGCTGGTGGATTATGCGCGTGGCCGCGGCCGCAGCAAACGCGGTAGCGGCGCCCGGCACATCACCCTGGACCCGGACGCGGTGCCGGCGGGGGGCGCGGCGCTGGATTTCGTGGTGCTGGACCGCGTGCTCGACCGGCTGGAGGCGTTGGATGAGCGGAAGGCGCGCTTCATCGAGATGAGATACCTGGCCGGGCTGAGCAATCGAGAGATCGCCGAGGCCGCCGGAGTCTCCGAGCGGACCGTCAAACGCGAGCTGCAGCTCGGCCGGGCCTGGTTGCGCAGGGAGGTCGAGCGGCAGGTCGCGTGAGCGTGGGGCCGGCGGCGGGCGTGTGATCGCAGCGGTCGGGGCGGCGCGCCGCGAGCGCCGTCCGGACTCGGGTTCGCCGGATCACGACGTCATCCCATCCCGGTCGATCCGGACCCGGAAGCGGCCCGAACCGGCGGCGTGGGCGCAACGGCAAAGGTCGGTGGTTCAGGCGGACCGTGCCGGACCGTGCGTCCCTACCGCGTGAGGAGGTCGGCCATGAACGAGCAGGATCGTTGGCGGCGGATCGAGCGCGTGTTCAACGAAGCGGTCGAGCGCGACGCATCCGAGTGGCCGGCCTTCCTGGCGGAGGCCTGCGGCGGGGATGCCGGGCTCAGGCGAGAGGTCGAGGCGCTCCTCCGGCATCACACGCGGACCGGTGATCTCTTCGAGGGCTCGCGCGAGCTGGCGGAGGCGCTGGTTCGCGAATCGGCGGCATCCTGGGTCGAGGGCCGGTCGGTCGGACCGTACCGGCTCGAGCGCGAGATCGGGAGCGGCGGCATGGGCCGCGTATTCCTGGCCGAACGCGAGGACCTCCCGAAGCGCGTCGCGCTGAAGCTGGTGCGCGAGCCGCTCGCATCGCCCGACCGCATCCAGCGCTTCCGTCACGAGCAGCGCGTACTCGCCGGTCTCGAACATCCTCACATCGCGCAGCTTCTGGACGCCGGCGTCACGGACGACGGCGCGCCGTGGTGCGCGATGGAGTACGTCGATGGCGAGAACATCTCGGGGTTCTGCGACCGCATGCGACTCGGTGTCGACCAGCGGCTGCGGCTCTTCCTCTGCGTCTGCGACGCGGTACGCTATGCGCACGCGAACCTCGTCGTGCATCGTGACATCAAGCCGTCCAACATCCTGGTCACGCACGATGGCCGGCCGAAGCTGCTCGATTTCGGCGTCGCGAAGCTGCTTGACCCGGCCGAGGATGCGGCGCTGACGCGCACCGGCGTGCGGGCGTTCACGCCGGCCTACGCCGCGCCCGAGCAGCTCACGGGGGAGCGCATCTCGACGGCCACGGACGTCTATCAGCTCGGGGGCCTGCTCTACGAGCTGCTGGCGGGGCGGCCGCCGTTCGACCTCGCAAACCGGAGCCCGGCCGAGGCCGAACGGATCGTCCGCGAGCGGGCGCCGGTCCCACCCTCATCGGCCGTCACGCGGGAGGCGGCGCGCACGCGGCCGGACGGCAGCGTCGACCGGCTGTCGCCGGCGGACGTCGGCGCCATGCGGTCCACGACGCCGGAGCGGCTCCGGCGCCGGCTCGCGGGCGACCTCGAGAACATCGTCCTCAAGGCGCTCGAGAAGGAGCCCGAGCGCCGCTACCCCTCGGTCGACGCCCTTGCCGGCGACATCGAGCGGTTCCTCGACGGCCGGCCCGTCCTGGCGCGGCCGGCGTCGGCGGCCTACCGGGCGAAGAAGTTCCTGCTGCGTCACAAGGCGGCGGCGGCCGTCGCACTGCTCGTCGTCGGCTATGCGGTCACGGCGACGTGGAGCGCCGCGAGCATCGCGCGCGAGCGCGGTCGCGCGGAGCGCAAGGCCGCGGCGGCGACCCGCGTCTCCGACTTCCTCGTGGACGTCTTCACGCGCGCCGACCCGAACGACACGGTCCCCGGCCAGGCGACCGCGCTCGAACTCGTGAACCGCGGCGCCGAGCGGGTGAACCAGGAGCTCGCCGGACAGCCGGAGATCCAGGCGGCCATGCAGGAAGTGCTCGGCAACGTCTATCACGAGCTCGGCCGCGAAGCCGAGGCGGAGCCGCTGCTGCGCGCGTCTCTCGCGACCCGGCTCCGCCTTCTCGGCGAGGGCAGCCTCGAGGTCGCGAGCGCGCGGCACTACCTCGCCCAGGTACTCTGGTCGAACGGCGACCTCGAAGGCGCCGACACGCTCAACCGGAAGGCGCTCGAAATGCGCCGCCGTCTGCTGGACGAGAGCGACGAGCGGCTGTGGGGGACGCTGAACAACCTCGGGACCGTGCGCCAGCTCGAGGGCCGCCTCGAGGAGGCCGCGCGGATGTACACCGAAGCCATCCGGATGGTGCGGGCTTCCTACCCCGACGGCCATATTCGGCTCGGCACATACCTGAACAACCTCGCGAACGTCCGGCACGCGCAGGGCGACCTCGCGAGCGCGCGTTCGCTCATGCGCGAGGCCCTCGAAAGCGACCGCAGGTTTTTCCCCGCCGACAACCCCGGCATCGCGATCCGGCTCGACAACCTCGCATTCATGGCGTACTCTGCGGGAGA
Source organism: Longimicrobiales bacterium (assembly GCA_036381495.1). Taxonomy (GTDB): domain Bacteria; phylum Gemmatimonadota; class Gemmatimonadetes; order Longimicrobiales; family RSA9; genus DASVCS01. The sequence continues at coordinate 15,367 of DASVCS010000054.1, read as the reverse complement.
CTTCGAGGACGCGCTCGAGACGGCGAAGGAGGCGCTGGCCATGTACTGGCGCGTCTACGGCGCGCCGCACCCGGACATGCCGTACGCCATGACCACGATCGCGAAGGCGTCGGCGGGGCTCGGCGACACGGCGTTCGCCGACTCGATGCACCTGGCGGCGTTGGACATGCGCCGGTCTCTCCTGGGGCCCGATCACGACAACCTGTACATGAGCTACACCGGTCTCGGGCAACACATGTTCGCCACCGGCCGCGCCGCTGAAGCCGAGTCCTACTTCCAGGAAGCGCTCCGCATCGCTCGCAAGACTCGCGGCGAGGAGCACGCGTGGGTTGCGCAGTCGCTCTGGAATCTCGGCCGGGTCCGCGAGCGCCTGGGCGATCCCGAACAGGCGGAGGAGTTGATGCGGCAGGGGTACGCGCTCCTCCTGGCGGCGGTCGGGGAAGCGCACCCCTCGGTCGTCGAGAAACGCGAGTACCTCACCGATTTCCTGCGCCGGACGGGGCAGGCGCAGGAGGCGGAGGCGCTCGAGCTTGCGGGGTTCCGGGCCGATTCGGCCGCGGAATCGAACTGACGCCCCGGCTCGATTCCCGGCAAGCCGGCTACGGCCGCGGCCGCCAACGGGAGGGAAAGTCCCTGGCTTCGTGGCTGGTCAGCCTCGTCTCTCCGCTGCCATCGGCGTTCATCACGTAGATGTCCCAGTTGTTGCCTTCGCGGAAGCTCGAGAACGTGATCTTCGTACCATCCGGCGACCATGAGGGGAAGGCATCCGCAACGGTCGGGGTGTCCGTCAGGCCAACGATGTCGCCACTGTCCACGTCGACCACGTAGATATCGGGTTCCCCGTTCCGGAAGCTGTAGAACGCGATCCTGCTTCCGTCCGGCGACCAGGCGGGCCAGAGGTCGTTGGCGAGAACGTTGTTCGTCACGTTCCTCGCCTCCCCGCTGCCGTCCGCGGCGATCACGTAGATATCGAGGTCTTCGCCCGTGCCGCCGGGGCGAGTGTAGTTGTGGAACGCGATCCGGGTGGCATCCGGAGACCAGACGGGTTGACTGCTCCTACCTTCCATGCCCTCCGTGAGATTGACCGCCTCCCCGCTGCCATTCGCGGCCTTCACGTAGATGTCCCACCGGTTGCCCGAAGCCCGCCTGAACGCGATCCGGGTCCCGTCCGGCGACCAGGCGGGTTCACGGTCGAACGCGCCGTCCTCCAACCTCGTGATGGCGACGGACTGCCCGCTGCCATTCGCGGCCACGACATGGATCTCGCCGTAGGGGATGATTCCGAAACGCGTCGAGGTGTCGTTCACGACCGCGATCTGGGACCCGTCCGGGGACCACACGGGGTCCATGTTCCTGTACGGGTCGTTCGTGATCCGGGTCAGCCCGCTGCCGTCCGCGGCCACGGTATAGACGTCCACGACGTCCCCGTCGAGCTTCGCGAATGCGATCCTGCCCCCATCCGGCGACCAGGCGAACGTCCCACGAAGATCTGCATCGGTGAGCTGCGCTATGCCGCTGCCGTCCGCGTTCATGACGTGGATCCGCCGGGTTCCGGTCCGGTCGCTGATGAATGCGATCTTGCCGAGCACGGTGATGGTGGCCGTGCGGGTGAGGCCGCGCGCCCGCGCCGTGACGACGGCCTCACCCTCGCGCACCGCCGTCACCAGCCCCGAAGCGTCCACCGTGGCCACGGCATCGTCCTCGATCTCCCACTCGACGGCTGCGTCCTCGATGGCCACGCCGTTCGAGTCCGTCGCCACCGCCACCAGCCGCACCGTGTCCCCCTCGGCGATGCTCACGGCCGACGGGCTCACCTCGACGGCGGCCGTGACCTGCGCGACCGTGACGGACACCGTGTCGGCCACCGACCCGGCGCTCGCCACCGCCGCGGCCGTCCCATCGCTCCGCGCCACCACCCACCCCGCCGCGTTCACGGTGGCCACGCCGGCGTCCGTGTTCGTCCACGAGATGGCCACGCCCGCGATCTCGTTGCCGGCGGAATCGAGCGCCACCGCGGCGAGCTGGGCCGAGTCGCCGAGCGCGTGCAGCGTGACGGCGCCCGGCGATATCCGGATGGCCGCGACCCCGACCGGCCCCCCGGGCGGGCCGATCGGCAGGTCATGATCGTCGCACGCCACCGAACCGATCGATACGAACGCCAGCAACACGCTTCCGCACAGGGTCTGCGTCATTCGAGCCCACCTCCTCGAGGGTTGAAACCGACCGTGTCGTGCCGCGGGCGCCGGTGACGAGCGGGAGGACGCTGCCGCTCCTTGCGGTCTTCGACTCCTGGTGTGGACCTCCGGATCGCCGGCGACGCCGTGGCCGCCCGCACCCGACCGGTGACCGGCGGATCGGACCGAACGGCCGGTCGTTCATAGAGGGAAGCGACGTCCGGGGCCATGCGGGCCACCGCGCCCGGGCGCCCCGCGTGCCGCCGTCGCTCGGGCGGAGCGTCGCGCCGGGCGGCTTGATCCGATCCGCCGGTCGAGCCACCTTTCCGTGGCGGCTCGATCCAGCGCGCGGAGGACTCCGCCCGAGCCGTGCCGATGGCGGGCGTTCGGCTCCGGTGCCCGGCCATCGCGGCGGCGGCCGCTACCGCGGCGAGCGGGAGGAATTCGCCGATGGACGAGAAGACCTGGAGGCGGGTCGAGCGCGTCTTCTACGAAGCGATCGAGCGCGACGCCGCCGATCGCGGCCCTCGTGATCGGCTACGCGCTCACGGCGACGCTCGGCGCGCTCGGCGTCGCCCGCGAACGTGACCACGCCGAGCGCGAGGCGGCGGCGGCGCTGCGCCAGACGATGAAGGCCGAACAGGTCACGGCGTTCCTGCTCGGCCTCTTCGAGGGCAGCGACCCCGCGGTCGCGCGCGGCGACACGATCACCGCGCGCGAGCTGCTGGCCCGCGGCGTGGAACGGGCCGACGCGTTCGCCGACCAGCCCGAGGTGCAGGCGATGCTGCTCGGCGTCACCGGACGCATCCATTTCAACCTGGGCCGCCTCGACCAGGCCGAGGCGCTGCTGCGCCGGGCGCTGCGCGTCTGGGCGCGCGTGCCAGACGCCGATCCGCTGGCCATTGCCGAGGTCCGGCTTGCCCTCGCCGCGGCCTACGAGCTTCAGGCCCGGTACGACGAGTCCAGCGCGATCTATCGCGAGCTGGCCGAGACGACGTCCCAAGGCGATGCAGGCGCCCCGGGCGACGCGGGCCGGATCGGCGCGATCCGGTCAGAGCGCTGTACGGCCTGTTCACGTCGTTGCACGGGCTCGGGCGGCAGCCGGCGGCCGACTCCGCGTTCCGCGTCTGGGAGGCGGCCGTGGAGGACGCTCCGCTGCGGCCGGACCCGCGCATTGCGCGGGAGCTGGTCCAGCTCGGGGAGATGCTGCACTACGGCGGCGACGTCGGGGACGCACCCCCTCAGCAGATCAGATTGACCGTGCCGACCACGAAGTCCTTGCCGGTGTTCCCACCCGGATCCGTCACGCGCAGCTCGATGCGGATCTGGTAGTAGGTTTCGCACTCGATCGGGATCGTCTCGGACGGCTTCCAGGTCAGGACCGGGCCGGAGCCGATGAAGGCGGTGTTCTCCCCGGTGCCTGTGCCGGTGTTGTACGGATAAACGACGAACCACTCGTACGTGAGCGAGGTCTGGCCTTCGGGATCCGTGGCATCTCCGGCGAGCGTGAGCTCGGTGCTCGGCCCGATGGAGACGCCGTTCGCCGGGCTGGCGACCTGGACCACCGGCGGCAGGTCCGGCGGCGGATCGACCACGGCGATGTCGACGGTGACGCTGTCGGTGCCGCCGTGCGAGTCGGTCGCGGTCAGCGTGAGCGTGCGGGAGCCGTTCGTCGTGAACGCGACCTCCGGCTCGCAGCCGGTCACCGGAAACGCGGCATCGCCCGCGCTGCTGGTCCAGGTCAGGCCGGCGCAGTCCAGGACGGCGTCGGGCATCTCGTTGGGGTCGTGCGCGGACCCCCGCAGCACGATGCTCCTCCCGCGGATGACTTCCTCGCCCGGCGTCGGCCGAACGATGGTCGGCGACGGCGGCGTGTTCACCACGTGGATCGTGATGCTCGCGGTTCCGGTGGCGCCGCCGGCGTCGCGTGCGGTGACCGTGATCTCGCGGTCGCCGGTCGTGGCGAACACGGGATGCGCGGCGAGCCCGATCCCCAGCGGACCGTCGACGTCGGAACTCCACACGAGGGTGCAGCAGTCCGGGCCGTCCCCGTCGATGTCCTCGACCAGGGCGTTGAACGAGACGGCGACGTTCACCGGGTGCGTCGTTCCGTCATCCGGCGAGGCGATCTCGACACCCGGCGGCACGTTGCCGAGAGCCGCATGGACCGCGGCGTAGGCGTTGACGTACCGCTTCACGTCCTTCTCCCGGGGCGTGTGCGCGGTCTCGTAGAGGATGCGCTCGACGTCATCGGCGTCGAGACCGGGGTCGGCCGCCCAGATCAACGCCGCCACACCGGCCGCGAACGGCGAGGAATAGCTGGTGCCGCTCACCGCGCGGACCTCGTTCTCCGGGTGCGCGGGGTCCGGACCCAGCCACAGCGTAAAGGGCGCGTAGATGTCGACGTGCTCGTCGCCGTAATTCGAGGCGGCGGCCCGCGCCGTCGAGTTCCACGCGAGCCCGCCGACGCAGATCACGCCCGAATTCTCGCACGGCGTGTACCATGCCTCCTCCCAGCAGGCATCGAGGCCGAAGGCGCCGACGCAGTCCTTGCCATCGACATCGTCGCCGTCGTTGCCCGCCGACGCGAAGATCAGCGTCCCGGTCTCACGGTAGATCGCAGTGGCGGCATCGAAGGGGAGCACGGACCACCCGAGACTGAACGGCACCCTCGCTTGTGTGCTCATGTTGATGATGTCGACCCCGCGTAGCCGGGCCAGCGCATACGTCAGGCTGAACAGGTCGAAGTTGAGGTAGAGGACGGCGGGGTCCGCGATCGGCCCCGCCGGCCCCGCACTGCCGTACCCGTTGCCCGGCACCGCCATGGCCGCGCTGAAGACGTTGGTGCCGTGCCAGACGCAGGCGCCGCCACACGCACCGCTGTACTCCGCGCCGATCGGATCGATGCCCGCGACCGTCGCGTCCGCGTCCCAGGTGGGGCGCCAGTCGCGATCGTTCTGGAATCCCTTGTCCAGGATGAGGAGATCGATCTGGTTGCCGAGCTTGTTCGCGAAATCGAGCGCGCGCCACGCCGCGGTGACGCCGATGTCCTGCTTGCCGCCGCGCATGTGGGTGGGCCAGTTGAAGACATCCGGGTCGTAGCCGGGCGGGCCGACGGGCGCCTCGATGGACTCCTCATTCCTGAATGCGGCGGTCGGGCGCCCGACCCAGTTGACGCCGACGGCAAGGCCGCCGGCCGCCTCGGCCGCACCCGCCGCGAGCAGCGCGAGCCCGCGCTGGCTCGAGACCCGGTGCGTGCCGGTGCTGTACGGGTCGAGCGCGCGCAGGTCCGCGGCGAGCGCGTCAAGGTCCGCGGACGCCGCCGTCACGCGCACGAGATACTGTTTCGGCAGTCCGTCCAGCGCGGTACCGGACGGGTCGATGGCATTCACGACCTCGCCGTCCCACCGTGAGAGGAACCCCTCGAGCTCCGATGCGTCGTCGGTGGACAGCCACAATTCGTTCTCGACGAAGTCCGCCTGGTTGCCGCTCTCGTCCACGATGCTCGCGACCGGGCGCGGCGTCTGTCCATCGAATCCCAGGATCTGCGCGACGGCGGGCTCGACCTGCGGATCGACCTCGAATGCGGGTGGCGGCGCGAGCGTGTCTCCGGCCACGTCACCGGGGTCGAGCGGCGCGTCGTCATCGCCGCACGCGGCCAGGGCAAGGGCGAAGAGGCCGAGGGCGAGCCGGCGACCGCCGGATGTCCGTATCGTGTCCATGATCGTGCGCCAGGGTTCCGGATGGCTATGGCCGCGGCCGCCATGACGGCTCAAAGCCGTTGCCGGAGTGATTCGTGATGTTGACCACTCCGCTGCCGTCGGCGTTCATCACGTGGATATCGACGGATCCCCCCGGCACTCTGGTGCCCCGGTCGCTCAGGAACGCGATCTTCGTCCCGTCCGGCGACCACGCGGGAGCGGCGTTGAAGGCGGGATTGGCGTTCATGGCGGGATCGTTCGTGAGGTTGGTCAGCCCGCTGCCATCCGCGTTCATCACGTAGATCTCGACGTTGCCGTCGCGGTCGCTCACGAACGCGATCTTCGTCCCGTCCGGCGACCACGCGGCCTCGGCGTCCGTGGCGGGATCGTTCGTGAGGTTCGTCTGCCCGCTGCCGTCCACGTTCATCACGTAGATCTCCTTGTTGCCGTCGCGCTGGCTCACGAACGCGATCCGGCTGCCGTCCGGCGACCACACCGGGAAGCCGTCACCACCGGTATGTTTCGTGAGGTTCGTCTGCCCGCTGCCGTCGGCGTTCATCACGTAGATCTCGACGTTGCCGTCGCGGTCGCTCACGAACGCGATCTTCGTCCCGTCCGGCGACCACACCGGGTAGTAATCGGTCGCGGGATCGTTCGTGAGGTTCTCCAACCCGCTGCCGTCCACGTTCATCACGTAGATCTCGTAGTTGCCGTCCCGATTGCCGATGAACATGATCTGATCCGGCACCGACACGACCACCTCGTCGCTCCCGCCGCCGGCCACCGCCGTGATCCGCGTCTCGCCGCCCCCCACGCCGGTCACCAGCCCCGAGCCGTCCACGGTGGCCACGCCCTCGTCCGCGCTCGTCCACTCGACGGCCGCGCCCTCGACCGCCGCGCCGTTCGGGTCGGCCGCCGCCGCCACCAGCCGCACCGTGTCCCCCACGGCTACGCTCACGGCCGAGGGGCTCACCTCGAAGGTGGCTACGGCCTGCGCGACCGTGACGGCCACGGTGTCGGCCGCGCCCGCCGCACTCGCGACCACGCCCGCTGTGCCGTTGGCCAGCGCCCGCACCCAACCGCTCCGGCTCACCGTCGCCACCGTGGGGTCCAGGCTCGCCCACAGCACCGCGGCGCCGGCGACCTCCGTGCCGGCCGAGTCACGCACGGCCGCGGCGAGTTGCGCGGAGTCGCCCAGCGCGTCGAAGGCGAGCGAGCCGGGCGTGACGACCAGCGTCGCGGGCTCGCCCGTGCCGTCCGGCGGACCGCCCGGCGGATCGGTCGGCGAGTCGCCGCCGCAGGCGGCCAGGCCGAGCAGGAGAAGACCGAGGCCGGCCCGCCGCCCGGCGAACGCGCGCATTGGATCCATGATCATCCTCCACGGGTCAGGCCGGCTACGGCCGCGGCCGCCATACCGGGTCATAGTCGTTGGCCGGGTTCTTCGTGAGATTCGTCTGCCCGCTGCCGTCGGCGTTGACGATGTAGACTTCGTAGTTGCCGTCGCGGTCGGTCCAGAACGCGAGCTTCGTCCCGTCCGGCGACCACACCTGTTCCATGTCGCGGCCGGCAGCGTTCGTGAGGTTCGTCTGCCCGGTGCCGTCGGCGTTCATCACCCAGATGTCGTAGCCGCCGCCCCGTTGGCTCGTGAACGCGATCTTCGTCCCATCGGGTGACCATGCGGGATCGACGTCGTGGGCGGGATCGTTCGTGAGGTTCGTCGGCGGCCCGCTGCCGTCGGCGTTCATCATCCAGATGTCGTAGTTGTCGCGACCGCTCATGAACGCGAGCTTCGTCCCGTCCGGCGACCATGCGGGATCCTGACCACCCAAACCGTTGGTGAGGTTCGTCGGCTGCCCGCCGCCGTCGGCGTCCACCACCCAGATGTCGCCGGAGGCGTTGTGGAACGCGATCTTCGTCCCGTCCGGCGACCACGCGGGCTGCTCGTCACCACCACCGGGATTCTTCGTGAGGTCGATCGGCTGCCCGCTGCCGTCGGCGTTGACCACCCAGATGTCGACGTCGCCGCCACGGGTGCTGCGGAACGCGATCTTCGTCCCGTCGGGCGACCATACGGGGAGGAAGTCGACACCGGCGTCGTCTGGGGGCGTGAGGTTCGTCAGCCCGCTGCCGTCGGCGTTCATCACGTAGACGTCGGCGTCGCCCGCCTCGTTGTAGAACGCGATCCTGGTCCCGTCCGGCGACCACACGTGACCGGCGACCGAGCCGGGCAGGTTCGTAACGCTCGTCTGGCCACTGCCGTCGACGTTCATCACCCAGATGTCGGACCCGTCCCGATCGCTGAAGAACGCGAGGTGGTCCAGCACCGCGAACGCGGCCTCGGCGCTCACGCCGTCCACAGTCGCGCTCACCACCGCCGCACCGCCCCGCAGCGCCGTCACGAGGCCGGCCGTGTCCACGGCGGCCACGGCCGGGGCCGTGCTCGCCCACTCGACCGCCGGCGCCGTGATTTCGACGCCGTTCGAGTCCGTCACGGCCGCGCCGAGTTGCAGCGTTTCGCCCTGCGCCAGCGTGTCCGCCTCATGGTTCAGCGTGACGACGGCCGCCGCCTGCGCGACCGTGACCGCCACCGTGTCCGCCGCGCCGCCAGCGCTCGCCATCACCTCGGCCGTGCCGTTCTCCAGCGCCCGCACCCAGCCGCTCGGGCTCACCGTCGCCACGGCGGGGTCCAGGCTCGCCCACACCACGGTAGCGCCGCCGGCCTCGTTGCCGTTGGCGTCGCGAAGCGCCGCGGCGAGTCGTACCGAGTCGCCCAGCGCGTGCAGCGCGGCCGAGTCCGGCGTGACGACCAGCGTCGCGGGCTCGCCGCCCGGACCCGTCGCCGCGTTCTCGCCGCAGCCGAGCACGAGAACGGATGCGAGGATGGGGATGATGCTCCCCACGAACGGAACGGCTGTGCGCACGCGCTGTCGCATGATCCGGCTCCACCGGCGGTGAACGTCGCGAGCGGCCGAACGCTCGGGCTCGGCGGCGCCGATCATCAAAGCGACGTTCCGGCGCGAGGGGGCCATTGCCGCACCGTCCCGGAACGACCATGTTCCCGGGGTCGCACCCGTACCGGTATGCCTGCGAGGCGGGAAGTGATCGAGGGCGACCTTCCGTTCTCCCCCACGTTCGCGGGTCGGCAGCGCGAGCTTGCCGTCCTGCGGGCGGTCCTGGCCGACGCTTGCTCGGGCCGCGGCTGTTTCGTCCTGCTCATCGGCGAGGCGGGGATCGGGAAGACCCGTCTCGCGGAGGAACTCGCGGCCGCTGCCACACACCAGGGCGTGCGCGTGGTCTGGGGTCGCTGCGCCGAGGACGAGGGTGCACCGCCCTACCGCGCGTGGACGCAGGTGCTGCGGGAGCTGACGCCGCAGGGCGGGCCGATGCGGGCGGGGGCCGCCCCTGCGGCCGATGCGGCTGCGGTCTCGAGCATACTGCTCGACCCGGGTCTGACCCCGACCGGCTCCGACGGCCCGGCTCCGGAGTCCGCGCGGTTCCGATTCTTCGCCGCGGTGAGCGCTGAGTTGCGGGCGGCCGCGCGGCATACGCCGCTCCTGCTCGTGCTCGAGGACCTGCACCGCGCGGATCCCTCCTCGCTTCATCTGCTCGAGTTCGTCGCGCGGGACATCGCCGGCGCACGCATCCTCCTGGTCGGTACCGCTCGCGGCCCGGAGCCGCCGGGGCGGTGGTCCGTGGTCGAGATGCTCGCCCGCGCGCCGTTCCGGACCCTCCCGCTCCGAGGTCTGGACGAGCGAGACGTTCGGCGGCTGCTCGAACTGCCGGGGCATGCACCGTCGCTGTCGCGGTTCGCCCGCCCGATCCATCGGCAGACGGAGGGCAACCCGTTCTTCGTGCTCGAGATCGCGAGCTGGCTCGCGCATGAGGATGCGGCCGTGCGCGATCGGTATGCGGCCGGGAGCGGCCCGCAACACGCGCCGCTGCCGGTGCCCGACAGCGTTCGGGCGGTCATCGCGCGGCGGCTGGACCGCTTGTCCGCCGATGCCCGCGACGTGCTGAGGAAGGCCGCGATTCTCGGCGGAACGTTCCGCGCCCGGCTGCTCGCCGACCTCGCCCGGGAGGCAGGGGAGGAAGCGCCGGATGCCGCGCTGGAAGAAGCGGTCCGTGCGGGCGTCCTCCGGGAGGTCCCGGGCTCGGAGACGTACCGATTCCGGCATACGCTGATCAGGCAGGCACTGTACGAGGAGGTCGCGGGCGGAGCACGCGAGCATCTGCACGCGCGCGCCGCCGATGCGCTCGAGGCGCGGTACGGCGACGCGGCGGGACGGCACGCGGCCGTGTTGGCGCACCATCTCGACCGCGCGGGCCGGTTCGCCGAGTTCGACCGGCTGGTCGCGTACTCGCGGCTCGCGGGGGAGCAGGCGCTCGCCACACACGCCTACGCGGAAGCCGCGCGACACTTCGAGCGCGCGCTGGCGGCTCGCGGGGATCGGGACGTGGACGCCGGGTACGCCGCGCTGTTGTTCGGCCTGGGCCGTGCGCGCGCGGCGACGTCCCCGCGATGGAACCGGCAGGACGCCTGGAACCACCTGCGGCGTGCGGCCGAGATCTTCCTCGACCTCAATGACATCGAGGGCGCGGTCGCCGCCGCGACGCACCCCGCCATCACCGCGGAGGGCGCGACCGGCGTCGTCGACATGGTCGAACGCGTGCTGGAGCGAATCGAGCCGGACTCGCTCGAGTCCGGCTGGCTCCTCGCGCGACTCGGCGCCGGCCGCTTCTTCGAGCGGGGCGAGTACGAGGCCGCGCGGGAAGCGTTCGGGCGCGCCATGGGCGTGGCCCGGCGCTCGCGCGATGCCGCGCTCGAACTGCGCACGCTCGCCTACGCCACGGCCGTCGAGCATTTCGCCGTCCACTGGCCGGCGGTCCTGGAATCGACCCGCCGGGTCGTCGAGCTCGCGCGCGAGGTGGACGACCCGTACGCGGAGAACTACGCCCGCTACCGCGCCAGCTTCGCGCTCACGTTCGGCGGCCGCGCGGCCGAGGGCCGGCTCGAGGCGCGCGCGAACCTCGAACACGCGCGAGAACTCGGCGATGAGGGGCTCCTGCTGGATGCGCTCTACGTCAACGCGGCGCTGGCACAACTGCGGGGCGACTGGGAAGCCGCGCGCGCGATCGGCGAGCAGGGGCTCGACGTGTCACCGCACCATCTGCCGCTGCTGCACCTCCGCACGGTTCTCGAGTTCGAGGTCGGCCGGGTCGACGCCGGCGACGAGTTCCTCGATCGGCTCCTCGACGCCTCCCGCCATGCGGGGCCGTATCCGCTCCGCGACGCCTTCCGGGCGCTCGTCCTGCCGCAGATCGCGTACGCGACCGGGGACGCCGGTCGCCTCGAGGCGCTCGAGACGGATGCGAGGAGCGGCGGCGTCGCCGGCACGCTCATCGCCGCAGGCCGGGCGCTGGCCGCGGTCCTGCGCCGCGACGCCCGAACGGCCGCCGCCGAGCTCCGCGTGCTCGATCCGCTCGCCGGCTCGATCGCCGCACCGCTGCTCGTGACCGACCGGCTGCTCGGGCTGCTCGCGCACACGATCGGCCACGTGGACCGGGCGGCGGCATGGCTCGAGACGGCCCGCACCTTCTGCCGCGAGGCCGGCTACGCGCCCGAGCTGGGCTGGGCCTCCTGCGACCTGGCGCGCGTGCTCCTCGAGCGCGGCCACGATGGCGACGCGGATCGGGCGGCCTCTCTGCTCGAGCAGGCACTCGACACCGCCGAGCGCCTCCAGATGCGCCCGCTCGCCACCTGCGCGGCGGCGCTGCGCGAGCGCCTCCGGGCGCCGGGCACCACCACCGAGCCGCACCGGCTCACGCCGCGGGAACTCGAGGTCCTGCGTCTCGTGGCCGCAGGCGGCACGAACGAGCAGATCGCGCAGCAGCTCTCCATCAGCGTCAATACCGTGGCCGTCCACGTGGCGCGCATCCTTGCGAAAACCGGGTCGCGCAACAGGACCGAGGCCGCCGGCTACGCGCTGCGCCACTCGCTCGCGTAGGACCGACGGCCGGGCTCGCGCGTCCACCACGTCTCGCGTGACACCCTCCGCGAGCGCTCGCGCGCGCTTCGGGCGGGCCGCGGCGACGTAGTCAATTCTGGTGATCCCGGGACCGGGCCCGACGGTTATCGTCGCATCGGTCGCGACCCCGGTGCGTGTCACCGGGGCTCCGGCCGGACCGGAACGGAACGCCCGAGGGAAACCAGGAGGAGAACCATGAAGGGACGAATCGACATCACGCGCCCGGCGATCCTCGCCGCCTGCGCCTGCGTGCTGCTGCTGGGCGCCGCGGGCTGCGCGGCGACGACGGCCGGAGAACCAGCCGAGACGGCGCTGGTGCTGATCACCGCGGATGGACCGCTGACCACCCGGCCGGCGCCGGCGCGCCCGCCCCTCGATCTCGCCGCCGGCGAGCTGATCATGAACAGCGCCATCGTCCCCGAGACGGACCTCCAGGGCGTGCTCCACGAACGACTGCTCTTTGCGGAGCCCGTCACGAGCCGGCGCTACAGCATCATCCGCTGGCCGGCCCGGGTCACGCTCGGGCGCCACTACCATGCGGCGACGGAGCGCGTCTACATGCTCGAGGGCAGCATTGCCTCGCCGGCCGACGGCGAAATCGCGCCCGGGACCTTCTGGGAGGCGCCGGCCGGAGTGGCTATGGGTCCGTTCACATCGGAGCGAGGCGGCACCTTCATCTTCCTGGGGGAGGGTCCCTTCCAAACGGTCCTCCTCGAGGACGGGGACCTCCCGCCCGACCCCGATGGACGGACGATCGTCGTGGACCCCGAAGCCGTGCCGTGGCAACCGCTGGCGGACGTGGTGCCGGGCGCAACGGCCGTCGGCGCGATCAGGATCGTTCGGCCGGGTACGTCGAAGGACCGTGCGGTCCACCTGGTACGGTTCGACCGGGCGCCGGCCGGCGGGTACGCCTCCTCCTCCGCGAACATCGAGGGCTACGTGCTGCGAGGCGAGCTCGAGCTGTCCGACCCCTATCACGGCACCCACGTTCTGGGCGTGGGGCAATTCTTCCGCATTCCGGCGGGATTCCCCACGAACCTGTTCGGCTCCGGCTCCGGAACGTGATCCCCATGCGACCGGTGAGCGGGTACGCACGGCGCGCGGCAGTCGAGCGACGTGCGACCCGCGACCGGCGCGCGACCCACGCACGACAGGAGGACCAACCATGAGCACCGTGGCCGAGGGCAGGATTCCGGACCGGGCGATCCCCGGCGCGCTCCGCGCGACGCTCGCCGGTGAGGTGATCACTCCGGACGACGACGCGTACGATCGCGCCAGGCGGGTCTGGAACGGCATGATCGATCGGTATCCGGCGGCCGTCGTCCGGCCGCGCGGCGCGGCGGACGTGATCGAGTGCGTCCGCATTGCCCGCGAGCACGACGTGCCGCTCGCCGTCCGTGGCGGCGGACACAACGTGGCCGGCTTCGGCACCTGCGACGGCGGCCTGGTCGTCGACCTGACATCGATGCGGGCGGTCCGCGTGGATCCCGTACGGAAGCTGGCGCGCGCGGGCGGCGGCGCCACCTGGGGCGATGTCGACCGGGAGACGCAGGCCTTCGGTCTCGCGGCGCCCGGCGGCATCGTGTCGGCCACGGGGATCGGCGGGCTCACGCTGGGCGGTGGCCAGGGATGGCTGCGTCGGACCCTGGGCATGACCTGCGACAGTCTCGTTTCGGCGGACGTCGTGACCGCGGACGGCCACCTGCTCGTCGCCAGCGAGTCCGAGAACCCGGACCTGTTCTGGGCGCTGCGCGGCGGCGGCGGCAACTTCGGCATCGTCACGTCCTTCGAGTACCGCCTGCATCCGGTCGGGCCGCTGGTGGCCTTCGCCGCTCCCGTGTACCCGCTCGAGAAGGCGCCCGCGATCCTGCCCGCGTTCCGCGAATTCGCCGCGGCGGCGCCCGACGAGGTCAACCTTTCGGCCACCTTCTGGACCCTGCCCGCCGCGCCGGCCTTCCCGGAGCACGTCCACGGCCGGCCCGTCATCGTACTCGGCGCGCTCTTCGCCGGCGACCCCGCGCGCGGCGAGGCCGCGCTCCGGCCGCTCCGCGAGATCGACGAACCGGTCCTGGACCTCTCCGCCATACTGCCGTACACCGCCGTGCAGAAGCTCTTCGACCGGTTCTTCCCGAGCGGTGAGCTGCGCTACTATTGGAAGTCGCTCTACCTCGACCGGCTCGATGACGATGCCGTCGCGGAGATCGTGGATCACGTCTCGAGCCGCCCATCGTCGCTCTCCATGGCAAGCGTGTGGGCGCTCGGCGGCGCGCTGCCGCGCGTGCCCGCCACCGATACGGCCGCCGGCAACCGCGACGCCCCTTACCTGCTCGAGATCCTCGCCAACTGGGACGGCGCCGCCGAAAGCAATGCCAACATCGCCTGGGCGCGGGGCTTCTTCGACGCCATGGCGCCCTTCGGATCCGGTAAGACGAACCTCAACTTCCCCGGCCTGGGCGAGGACGAGGATTTCGTGCGCGCGGCCTTCGGCCCCGGCTACGACCGGCTCCTCGCCGCCAAGCGGGTCTACGATCCGACGAATCTGTTCCGGTTGAACCAGAACATCGTGCCCTGACGCGATGCGGCGCCGGCATTCGTGCGGATCGGGGGGCCGCGGAGCGCCGGCGCATCGTCGAGGCGCGGGCGTTCGACCTGGACGCGAATCCCGGGATCGCGGTCGAACCGATCCCCGAGCCCCGTGCGTCGTCCGCCGCGCCGTACCGAGCGGGGGCCTCGGGCTATGGCCGCGGCCGCCACGCCGGGGCGAGGTCCGGGTCCGTGCTGGTGTTTTTCGTGAGTCTTGCCAGCCCGCTGCCGTCCGCGTTCATCACGTAGATCTCGCGGTTTCCGTCGCGTTCGCTCATGAACGCGATCCGCGTTCCATCGGGCGACCAGTTGGGAACGAGATCGTCGCCGCCGATGTTCGTCAGGTTGGTCTGGTCGCTGCCGTCCGCGTTCATCACGACGATCTCGAAATCGCCGCCGCCCTGGCCGATCACGAACGCGATTCTCGTCCCGTCGGGCGACCACACGGGGCCGCGGTCGAAGACCTCGTTGTTCGTGAGGTTGGTCGGGTCGCTGCCGTCGGCGTTCATCACGAAGACATCGAGGCTGGGCTGTATGCCGAACGGACCCACGAAGACCTGTCTCGCCCACGCGATCTTCGTCCCGTCGGGCGACCACACGGGACCGCGGTCGAGCACCTCCGACTGCGTGAGATTGGTCGGATCGCTGCCGTCCCCGTTCATGATGTAGATCTCGCTGTTGCCGTCGCGCGTGCTCTCGAACGCGATCTTCGTCCCGTCCGGCGACCAGACGGGTTTGAAATTCGAGCCGGCGCTCATCGTCAGCCTGGTCTGTGCGCTGCCATCCGCGTTCATGACGTAGATCTGCTGTCCGTTGCCGCCGCGGTCGCTCGTGAACGCGATCCGGCCGCCGTCCGGCGACCATGAGGGG
Source organism: Longimicrobiales bacterium (assembly GCA_036381495.1). GTDB lineage: Bacteria > Gemmatimonadota > Gemmatimonadetes > Longimicrobiales > RSA9 > DASVCS01. The sequence goes on along the minus strand of DASVCS010000054.1, from coordinate 13 downwards.
GACGCGGCCTGAC
>DASVCS010000053.1:0-44036 GCA_036381495.1 Longimicrobiales bacterium | reverse complement strand
ACGGCGGCGCTCATCGGCCTGCGCGAGGGATGGAGCACGCCGGTGTTCTCGATCGCCGCGACGGTGGCGTTCATCGTCGTGCTGGATGCCGCCACGCTGCGCCGTCAGGTCGGTGCGCACGCGCGGGCGATCAACTCGCTGCTCGAGCCGGAGACGGCGCAGGGGGCGTTCCGCGAACGGATGGGACATGACTGGCTCCAGGTCCTGGTCGGGCTGCTCGTCGGGATCTGCTGTGCGGGTGTTCTGGATCTGTTGGCGTAGCAAGGAGCCTGGTGCGCGAGCCCGTGCGCGAACCGGACCGCCCCATGCGCCAGCGCCCGTGGCGGTCGAGTGGAGACCGGATCCGATGATGCATGGCACGAGCGGCCCACCGCAACGGAAAATCATCACCCGGGTGGTAGCATGACGACACAGGTTCAGACACCGGCTCCGGAGGTGGCGCACGCAGTGCCGGCGGGGCCCGGCTCGGTGCTCGTGCGGCTCTTCCGTGACAACGTGGCGGTGCACGTGGCGCTGTTGACGGGATTCATCCTGTTCACCTTCGGCGAGCCCGTACCGGAAGGGAACGAGCTGGTCTACCTCCTCGCGGCGTACCGCCGGTGGCATCCCGACTTCCTGCTGAACGACTGGACCTATTCGGGCGACTTCACGACGCACCTGGTCTTCAACACGGTCGCCGGCGCGCTGACGCTGCTGGTCTCGCCGGAGGCGCTCGGCTGGATCGGCCGCCTGATCTGCTGGCCGCTCTTGATGCTGGGGCTGATCCGGATCGGACGGCGATTCGAGATCCCGCTGCCGGTCGTCTCCCTGGCAATTGTCCTTTGGCTGGGGATCGTGGGCGATGGCGCGCTGGTCGTCGGCGGCGAATGGATCGTCCGTGGCTTCGAGGCGAAGGTCGTGGCGTACGTGCTGCTCTTCTTCGCGATCGACCGGTTCCTCGAAGAGAAGGACATCGTCGCCTCCATCCTGCTGGGGCTCACGATCAGCTTCCACGCCGCGGTCGGTGTATCCGGCGCACTCGCGATCGGCGTGGCGCTCATCGCCCTTCGCTATCCGTGGCGCAGGATCGCCAGGGTCGTGGGGTGGAGCGCGGTCTTTTCGCTCCCGGGAATGATCCCGGTCCTGCTGATGGAGGGGTCGGGCTCCGGTGCGACGAACGGGATGTGGCGGTTTCTGACCGTCGTCTACATGCCGCATCATCTCGACCCGTTCTCCTTCGTCAGGAGAGACGTCCTGGTCCTCCTGATCCTGCTCGCGTTCGCGGGGCTCTGCCTGCTCCGCTATCGAACGAACCGGTTCTTCCGGTTCATGATGGCGTTTCAGGGCGGCTTGGCCGCGGTGTTCGCCTTCGGCGTGGCGTGCCGGTGGCTCGGTCGGTACACACTGCTGCAGATCACGCCTTTCCGCGTGTTCCCGATTCTGGCGCCGCTCTTCTTCCTCTTCGCCTGGCTGGCGGTGCTGATGCGCCGGGGTGAGCGGCCCGCGTGGCTCCTTGGACTGGTCGGTACGCTGGCGCTGCTCGGACTGCGCGACCCGGTCGGCGCGTTCCGGGATCACATCCAGTGGCGCTCCGCCGTGCCGGACCCGGAACGGCAGGATCTCGATGCGGCGCTGCGCTGGCTGGCGGAGCAAACACCGAACGGATCGGTCGCGATCCTGCCGCCGTGGGCGAAGGAGGGTTTCTACGTCTCGCAACGTGCGGAGATCGCGAACTGGTACTTCCCACCGTACGAACGGTTGGAGGAGTGGCGGGAGCGGATCGAGGCACTGGCCGGGCCGCTCGAGGTCGAGGGCATCGAGGCGTACAACGCGTTCGAGCGCGAGGCACTCATGCGCGATGCCGTCGAGCGGAACTATCACGAGCGCACGCAGGCGCAGATCGCCGCCATCGTCGAACGCTACGGCGGCGACTACCTCGTGAGCGACGCGTCGTATTCGTATCCGGTGCTCTTCGACACGGGGACGTACAAGGTCTACCGGCTCACTCCGTCGGAAGCGGCGCCCCCTCCCGCCACCGGCCGATCGCGTCCCGGATCCTGAGCGCGGCGTCGCCGGCGCCGTAGGCATCGCGGTCCCAGCCGTCGCCGGTCCGGCCGATGTGGCGCCGGACGACCTCGGGCAGCGTGGCCGCGGCGCGTTCGGGCGCGACGAGCGCGTTCGCGCCGAGATCGACGGTCTCGAGCCACTCCGTCTCGGTACGCAGCGTGATGCACGGTGTGCCGAGCCAGTACGCCTCCCGCTGGACGCCGCCCGAATCCGTGATGATGCCCCGCGCCTCGCGGATGCATGCGAGTGTCTCGAGGTAGCCCAGCGGCGGCCGTACGTGGAGCGCGGCGGGGATCCGGTCGAGCAGCCCGTGGCGCTCCAGCGTCGCCCGTGTCCGCGGGTGCATGGCGAAGATGACCGGGAATTCGAGCCGCGCGAGCGTCTCCAGCACCTCGATCGTGCGGTCCGCATCATCGGTGAGTTCCGCCCGATGCAGTGTGGCGAAGATGAACTCCGCCCCCGGCTCGAGCGGCCAGCCCTCGATCGCGGAGACGGTCGGCGCCCGATCCAGTGTACGGACCAGGACGTCACGCGCCACATCGCCGGTCCGCACGACAGCGCCGTACGGACTCTCCGCGCGCAGCCGGTCGACGGCGGCCGTGGAAGGCGCGAAGAGCAGCGTACTGATCGAATCGACGAGCCGCCGGTTGATCTCCTCGGCCATGGCCAGATTGTCGGAGCGCAGGCCGGCCTCGACGTGGAGGACCGGGATCCCGCGCTTCGCGGCGGCCAGGGCACAGCCCAGCGTGCTGTTCGTGTCCCCGACGACCGCGACGGCCCACGGCCGGTATTGCGCGAAGATGTCCGCCGCGCGCGTGAGGATCGCGCTCGTCTGGGTCGCGTGGTCGCCCGAGCCGATGCCGAGCAGGAGCTGCGGCGGCCGCACGCCGAGCTGCTCGTAGAGTAGTGCGTTCAGCTCGTAGTCGTAGTGCTGACCCGTGTCGACCGTGAGCAACGGCCAGTGTTCTTCGAGGACGTCGATGAGGACCGACGCCTTGATCACCTGCGGCCGGGTCCCGTAGCAGATCGCCAGCGGGCGCCCATCGTTTCCCTGCATTCGCGTCATCACGGTCTCGCTTTCGATGGCACCGCTCCCGGACCGATCACGGGATCCGGGTGCCGCCGCGGGATCGCAGGACGGCCTCCCGCAGCACTTCGGACAATCGGCCGATCTGTCGCTCCGCAGTGAACCCGTTCACGATCCGCTTCCGCGCCGCGACCGACATTCGCGCCCTCAGATCCGGGGAGCGTAGCAACTCCTCGATCCTTCGGGAAAGCGCGAGGGGATCACCCGGCTCGACCAGGAATCCGGTGACTCCGTCCTCCACGCATTCCTTGAGCCCCTGCAACGCGGACGCGATCACCGGCAATCCACAGGACTGCATTTCGAGGGGCGACAACGGGAACGAGTCCCAGCCGGTCGTTGCGATCGCGCCGATGTGGCAGCAGGGGATGATCCGTTCCACCTCATCGTGGTACCCGCCGAACGTGATGTGGTCCGCGGCTTCCGTGTCCATGTAGAGCGGGTCGAACCGGCGCTCTTCGCCGTTCTTGTTGCCCATGAACAGGAAGTGGACGTCCTTGCGCCCGCGGCGCGTGACCAGGTCCACCGCGGCCTCGACGATGACGTGGACGCCCTTCCGCTCCTCCATGTGCCCGGAGTAGTAGACGATCTTCCGGTCCGCGGGGATGCCGAACAGATCGTATGCGTACGACCGATCCTCCGCGGGTCTGAATCGCTTTTCATCCACGCCGTTGTAGACGACGCGGGTCGCGGAGTGCGGCACGCCTCTTCCCGCCACCGCCGTTTCACGCATCGCTTCGGATTCGAAGATGAAGAGATCGGGCTTGTACCGCGTGATTGCGAACTGTACTCGTTTCGCGAGCAGCCGGATTCCATGATTGATGCTGCTCATGGGTGCGCCCCAGTACGAGATGAACAATTCGACGCCTGCCTTGCGCAACGCTTTGTACGTCGGCGCGGTGACCGGCTGGTCGAAGCCGAAGATCACACGGATGTCGTGTTCTCCGATGTATTCGGTTATGGCGTGCACGGACGCGGGCGACCCATCGCGATAGTCGAAGGCCACGACGTTCTTCACGCGCCCCCGGAGGGCCGGATCGAGCCCCCGTTCGATCGCGGGGTACGCGAAGTGGATCCGTTCCGGGGAGCCGAATACGTTGAGCGCCATTTCGAGGAATACGCGCTCCAGTCTGCCGATGGCATAACCTGTATTCGATCTACAATGAAAGAGGACCAGTAGAGCGCCCATGGCTTCGTGCTCGACGTGGTGCACGGGTTTCGTATCAGCGGCTGGCGGCCGGTTCGTGGCCCGCCGGGTGCCCGAACCACTGTTTCAGCCGTGCGGAGAGGCGGCCCCCGAGCCATCCGCGGATGGTTTCCCGGGCGGCGGCCTTCGCGTGGAGCGTGCGGACCACCGGGGAATCGGCGACCGTGACGTCGACCAGCGTCACGCCGCGGCCTCGGATCGCGGCGTACAGACGTGGCTCCGCATCGCCTTCGAGCCGAATGTAGCGGGCGCCGACCGCGGAGGCGAACGTCTCGAAGTCCGGATTGCGCAGACGGGTCGCATGGGCATGTCCGTGCGCCGCGTACTGCTGGAGCCGGATCAGGTTGAGCCAGCCGTCGTTGAACACGAGGACGGTCAGGCGCAGGCGCTCGCGGATGGCGGTCAGCAGTTCGAGGCCGGACATGGTGAAGCCGCCGTCGCCGACGACGGCCACGACGGTGCGCTCAGGCGCTGCGAGTGCGGCGCCGATCGCGGCCGGGAGGCCGAAGCCCATGGACTGGAAGTCGCTGGGGCAGAGGAGGCCGCGCGGCGCGAGCACCGGAAAATGGCGCCGGGCGAGCATCTGGTGGAGCCCGGAGTCCGTGACCAGGATCGCGTCCCGCGGCAGCGCGCGGCGCAGTGCGGCGAAGAGGCCCGCCGGCGTGTCGGACTCGATCCCTCGGATCGCGGGTTCCGGCAGCCCGCCGGTCCCGGCGGGCCGGGCGCGCCACGCCGCCACTGCATCCGCGCCCCAGTGGTCGGACGGGCCGCGGGCGGATGCATCCAGTGACCGCAGCACATCCGCGAGGAAGGCCTCGACGCGGCCGTGCACCGCGAGTCTCGCGGAATAGTTCGCGTCCAGGTTCGCGCGTTCCGCGTCCACGCGGATCAGCCGTTCCGCAGGGAGGCGAAGCCGGAATCCCGCGCTGCCCGTGTGCCCGAGCTTGCAGCCGAGCGCGATCACGAGGTCCGCGGACGCGATCAGCCGGTTCAGCGCATCCACGCCGCCGCGCGCGGGGTCGAAGCCGAGTGCGAGCGGGTGGTCTTCCGGCAGGATGCCGCGGCCGGACAGCGTGGTGAGGACCGGCGCGCCCAGCAGTTCCGCGAGCCGGCGCAACTCGGCTGCGGCGTCGGCCGCGCCCTGGCCGGCGAAGAGCAGCGGCCGACGCGCCGCGCCCACGAGCGCCACGGCCTGGCGGAGCGCGGCGGCATCGAGCGGCGGTTCGCGGTCGTCCGTCGGCTCGGGGGCTTCATGCGCGACCGGCGCCCCGTCCGCCACCGCCTCTTCCGCGATCTGGACCAGGACCGGGCCCGGCTCGCCCCCGACCGCCAGCGCGTGCGCCTCGCCCAGGACGCCGGGGATCTCCTGTGCGCGCTCGATGTCGAAGACCCCTTTCACGATCGGCGCCGCGATCGCGGCCTGGTCGAGCGCCTGGAGCGGATGGCGCCGGCCCGACGCCCGCGGCGGCGGCGTCGTGATGTGCAGCACCGCCGCCGAATCGTGGCGCGCCTCCGCCAGCCCGGTCAGTGCACAGGCGAAGCCCGGCCCCGGGACCGTGGCGAGCACTCCGACGCCGCCGGACGTGCGGGCGTAGCCGTTCGCCATGAAGGCCGCCGCCAGCTCCTGCGAGGCCAGGACGGTCCGGATCGCGCCGCGGCGCAGCGCCTCGTAGAGGCCGAGGTTCTGCATCCCCGGGAGACCGAAGACGCAGTCGACGCCCAGTCGGGCCAGCGTGGTCCCGAGCAACTCGGCGCCGGAGACCGCGCGCCGGGACGTCGCCGCAGCGGCGCGACGATGCCGCTCACCGCCGCTCACGTCGAACGGCCCCACAACTTGCGGCGCAGCATACCCCCGAACTCGGTCAGCGCGGGGCGTGGATCCGTCCAGCGGAAGACCGGTTGTTCCGCGCCGGCCCAGGACCGTGCCCACGCTCCGAGCGAGAGTTCGCGCCGCCGCCACAGCTCGCGGCAGGCGTAGAAGTCGTAATACGGGTAGCAGCACGACCGACCGACCGTGTAGTCGCGTATCGACTCGATCGGCAACCCCAGCGCATCCCGATAGGCGAGCGCGCAGACGTTGACACCGCAGCGAGCGGCGAAGTCGACGTACCACCACGGCCTGACGTTCGTCTCGAGCAGCTTGAACACGCCGTCGCGCGCGTCCTGCTTCAGCTCCGCACTGAAGATGCCGCGGTAGCCGACCGCCGCGACCAGGCGCTTCACCGTGGCGACCGCGCCGGTCACCTCGTCGGGCGCGACGGTGACCATGTACGTGCTGTTGCCGAAGTCCGGCGGATACATCCGCAGCCGCCGCCGCGCGAGGAGCGCGGCGATCCGCCCGTCCGCGTCCACGAACCCGTCGATGAAAACGTGATTCGACGGTGGGCCGGGGACGTACTCCTGGAGGACGACGTCCAGTCCGTGCCGTCCGATCTCACCGAGTCGTTGCACCGCGTCCGCACGATCCCGCACCCGGACCGCCTTGACTCCGAACCGCTGGAAGAACCGCTGCGAGTCGCACGGCTTGAGGAAGGCCGTCTCGAAGAGGCGGTCGTCGAGGCGCTCGACGTCGGCGGCGGATCGGACGGGTTCGGTCCGCGGGTGCGGCAGTCGGGCGGCTTCGAGTGTCTCGGCGAGCCGCGCCTTGTCCAGGAGGCGATCGAGTACGGTGGCGGGAGCGGTCGTGCCGGGGAATCGCCGCGCCAGTGTCGCATCCATGCGCGCAACGCGTTCCGCCCACGTGTCGGAGCCGGCGAAGAGGACCGCGCGCTCGAGTCCCGAACCCACGAGATATCCTTCGAGGTCCGCGCGCGGATCGACCGAGCCGGCCGGCGCGGGGCGGAACCACCGTGAGCGGCGTGCGATGTCGGTGGACTGCGTCCACACCAACGCCGGGATGCCGGCGCGTGCGAGGGCGCGGATGACGCCGAGCGCGGTGATGCCCGAACCGAGCAGGAGAGCCGGTACCGGCCCGGGGCTCGGCGGGCTCGCGCGGAGCCGGGGCGCGCCTGCCGACCCGGCCAGCGCCGCACCGGAGTGGCCAGCCGTGACTGGTTGGTTCATGGCGACTTGCGGCCGTGTCGAGCGGTGGCGTTGCGCAGCCGACCGGATCCGCCGTCGAATGCGGGCGCATCGGGCCGCATGCACGGCGGGGACGCGAGCACGTCCCGTGCCCGGCGCGACATCGTCTGCCGGGAAGCGCGCCCGTTCCCGGCCATTCGTCCGCCCCTCACTCCCTCAGTCCGCCGGCGGGCACCGGCGGGTGGATCACATCGCGGCGCGTGGGCTCCCAGGTGGCGTCGCGATTGCCGCGCAGTGCCCGGTAGAGCGAGTGGAGCGCCGCGAGCGTGACGACGGCGATGGATGTGGGCATGGCCAGGATCCGCGGCATGGGGCGGCGATCCGGCCAGCGCCAGCCGAGCCAGGCGAGGGCGGCGCCGAGGGCGGCGGCGCCGAGGGCCCAGTCGGCCCACGGCGCGGTGGGCGCGAGGAGCGTGAGGCCGGGCAGCGCGAGGGCGAGCCCGCACGGCGCGAGCCAGCGGCAGACCTTGTGACTCCAGAGCTTCCAGGCGAAGGCGCCGTAACGTAGCGGGTTCAGGAGATGACGCTTGTGGAGGAGCGTCTCCATGCCGCGGCTCAGCGTGCGCACCTTCCGGTAGTACTCGCGTTGCAGCGAGCCGGTGCGGGGGACGAAGCAGACCGCCTCGTCCACCGAAACGGCGCGGTAGCCGTGCTCGCGCGCGATCAGCGCGGACGCGAAGTCCCGGCTGAGGTGTGCGGGTACGGCCGCGCGGTACAATTCCGGGCGGATCGCGTAGAAGCAGCCGGACGCGCCGATGATGCCGCCGAGTCGCGTTTCGAGCGCGCGTACCGCCATCTCGTACCCCACGTAGCCTGCCTCGCCGATGTTCGGGTCATCGGCATGCCGCGCGATGCTGACATCCCGGCCGGAGGCCACGCCGACCGCCGGATCGGCGAAGCGCGCGATCAGCGGCTTCAGCGCATCGGGTCGGATCCGGATCGACGCATCCGTGTTCACGATGATCTCGCCGCGGAGGTGTGCGGCGGCGGCGGTTTCCGCGGCCGTCTTCCCCGATCGCTCGGGGAGCCGGAGCAGCTCGACGCCCGCCGGGGCGTATTCCTCGACGATCGCGTCGGTCCCGTCCGTGGACGCATCGGAGACCACGAGGATCTGGCGCTTCTCGGGCGGATAATCGAGGGCGAGCAGACTCTCGATCAACCCGCGGATCTGCGCCTCCTCGTTGTAGACGGGGACGCAGATGCTGATGCTCGGCCACTGCGCGGGCGGCGCCGGCGGCGCCGCCGGCCGCCTCAGATGCGCGAGCAGCCACAACAGCAGTGGGTAGCCTGCGTAGGCGTACGCCACCAGGAGCACCGGCGCACAGATCAGGATCCACGCGAGGAGAGTCATCGGGCCTTTCCATCCCGGCCGAGTCGTCGATACAGGGCGTCGTAGCGGGCCAGCCAGCCGTCCACGGCGAAGTCCGTCCCGAGTCGTCGCGTCGCGGCGGTCGCGCGCGCGAGCGCAGCGGCCGGATCGGCGTGGAGTCCACGGATCGCGTCCGCGAGCGCCGCTGGCGCCCCGGGTGGAACGAGCACCGCCTCGGCGGTGGAGACGACGTCCGGAACACCGCCGACGCGCGTCGCGATGATGGGCGTCCCGGCCGCCATCGCCTCGAACAGCACGATCGGCGTCCCCTCGGTCCGCGAGCTGAGGACGAAGGCGTCGAAGGCGCGGAACAGCGGCGCCGCATCGTCGACGGCGCCGTGCCAGCGGATCCGGTCCGCGACGCCGGCGCGGGCGGCGCGCGCTTCGAGCTCGGGGCGCATGCGGCCGTCCCCGACCATCGAGACGACGATCGGCAGGTCACGCAACGCCGGAAGCGCGTCGATCAGCACATCCGGCCCTTTCTCATGGCCGAGGCGCCCCACCCAACCGATGTGGAAGGCGTGCGGCTCGATCGCGAGGCGCGCGCGCACCGCCTCCCGCTCCTCCCACCGGATGCGGCGTCCGCTCCACGCGTTGGGGACCAGGTGGATCCGCTCGGCGCGCACGCCCGCCCGCGTGAGCTCGGCGACCTGCGGCCGCGAGACCGCGACCACCGCATCGAAACCCCGGAACGCGCGGCGCTGGAGCGTCTCGTAGAGGCGGTTCTTCCATCCACCGCGCGTGAAGCCGTGGACCGTGGTCATGTTCGGGATCCCGAGCGCGCGGGCCACGCCGCCACCGATCACATCCGAGCGGTAGCCGTGCGTGTGTACCACCGTCGGCCGGATCCGCCGACAGAGGTCCCGCAGCAGGCGGCGCTCGAGGAGGTACCGGCGCCCGTCCAGCCGGAGCGCGTGAACCTCGACTCCCTCCTCCACGAGCGGCGCGAAGGCCGCGTGCTCGGCTCCCTCATTCGAGACGACCGCCGCGACGTGCACGCAGTGACCCGCGCGCCGCTGTCCCGCAGCCAGCGCCTGAACCACCCGCTCGAGTCCGCCGAACCGGGCGGGCGCCGTCATGTGGAGGATCGTCATCCGTGGTCTGCGTCGGTTGCCGCTCGCCGCGCCGCCGATCCACGCGCCGCGCCGCGCGAAGGGTCGCGCCATCCGGAATATCGGCAGCCGCCGCGAACCATGGAAGCTCCGTGCCCGTTCCGGCGCGCACCGACGGGCGATGCCGGCTCGCGGGGGTTGGAGGCGTACCTGGCCGCTTGCGCGCCCCCCGGTCGCACGGACATACGCCGACGTCGACGCGGGATCTCTGTTGACAGCGCGCAACACTTGCCGTTCCCCTCCCGCAATGCCGGGACGGCGACGCCGCTGGTCGACGGGGACGCCTGCCCGCCCACGCGCCGCGCGTCCGCGTGACGCGGCGGCGGCCACCGCACCGCCAAGGCCCTGAACGGGGCCGTGCTACGGCTCCGGGCGCGCCGGGCGGAGGCGCGTCGGCGCCGGCCGTGACCGCCGGGTGGCGTCCGCCGGCACTGCCGCCGGCGCGGCGATCGCGTTGGCAAGGTCCATGCGCTGGTCCAGCCGACCGGAGCGTACGCTCCGTTTTCATTGTGCGCGGGAGCGGACGTCGGCGGGGCTGCCGTCATGGGACGCGGGCGCCGCGGTTCGGCGAGGCCGGTCGCGGCGGCGGTGTCGCCGTGCGGCTCGCGCAGTGGGGACAGGAACGAGGTCTTGCGGATGATGTCGAGAATGCGGCCGCACTCGAAGCGTGTGCGATGTGCGGATTCGCGGGAATCCTGACCAGCACTCCGCATACGGCGGAGGCGCTCGACCAGGCGGTCCGGCGGATGACCGCCCCGATCACGCATCGCGGTCCCGACGACGAGGGGACGTGGCTGGATGCGGCGGCGGGAATCGCGCTCGGGTTCCGGCGACTGTCGATCATCGACCTGTCGGCGCACGGCCACCAGCCGATGTGCTCGCCTGCCGGGCGGTTCACCGTGGTCTTCAACGGCGAAGTCTACAACCACGGTGCGCTGCGTACCGAACTCGAGCGCGAAGGCGTGCGGTTTCGCGGCCATTCGGACACGGAAGTGGTCGCGGCGGCGTTCGAGCGCTGGGGCATTGCCCGGTCGGTCCGTCAATTCATCGGGATGTTCGCCATTGCCGCCTGGGACGTGGAGCGGCGTCGGCTCGCGCTGATCCGCGATCGCCTGGGAATCAAGCCGCTCTTCGTGCGCGCCGTGCCGGGGTTGGTGACGTTCGGCTCCGAGCTGAAGGCGCTCGCCGCGGGACCGGAGTTCGACCGCACGCTCGATACGGATGCGTTGAGCGCGTACCTGCGCTATCTTTACGTCCCCGCCCCCGCGACGATCTACAGGAACGTGCGGAAGCTGCTTCCCGGCCACATCCTGATGATCGATGCTCCGTCCGCGCCGTTGCCTGCATCCACGCCGTACTGGGAGGTCGAGGATGCGGTCGGGAGGGGAAGGGATGCGGTGTTCGAGGGGTCCGACGACGATGCCGTCGCCGAGCTCGAGCGCCTGCTGACCGATGCGGTCCGACTCCGGATGCAGGCGGACGTTCCACTCGGCGCGCTGCTGTCGGGCGGCATCGACTCCTCGACCGTGGTGGCGCTGATGCAGGCGGCGGCGCCCGGGCGGGTCCGGACGTTCTCGATCGGCTTCACGGACGAGGCGCACAACGAAGCGCCGCACGCGGCGCGGGTGGCCGAGCACCTCGGGACGGACCACACCGAGCTGGTGCTGGATGGCACGGATGCGCTCGCGGTGGTGCCGCGGTTGCCCGAGATGTTCGACGAGCCGCTGGCCGATCCGTCGCAGATCCCGACGCACCTCGTCTGTGCACTGGCGCGCGAACAGGTGGTGGTCGCACTCTCGGGCGACGGCGGCGATGAAGTGTTCGCGGGGTACAACCGCTACCTCGCGGGCGCGGGGATGATCCGTCGGCTCGGCCGCGTGCCGCGCCCGATGCGCCGACTGGCCGCGGCCGCGATGACCGGCGTCTCGACGCAGGCCTGGGACCGCGCGTACGGCGCGCTGGCGCCGCTGCTGCCGAGCCCGCTCCGCGTGCGCCTGCCGGGCGAGAAGATCGGCAAGCTCGGGCACCTGCTCGCCCGGGACTCGGAGGCCGCGATGTACCGATCGCTCCTCTCGGCCTGGCAGCACCCCGAGCACGTGCTGCGCCAGGCGGAAACAGGCGAGAGTCGCGTCGAGGAAATGCTCGATAGAACACGGGATCTCACGCTGCTCGACCGGATGATGGCGACGGACCAGGCGACGTACCTGGCGGACGACCTCCTGGCGAAGGTCGACCGTGCGAGCATGGCCGTCAGTCTCGAAGTGCGCGTCCCGCTCATCGATCACCGCGTGGTCGAGTTCGGTTGGCGACTCCCCTCGTCGCTCAAGATCCGGGGCGGCCGGGGCAAGTGGCTGCTGCGCCAGGTGTTGTACCGCCACGTTCCGGAGGCGCTCGTCGAGCGGCCCAAGGTGGGGTTCACGGTCCCGATCGCGGCGTGGCTCCGCGGTCCGCTCCGCGCTTGGGCGGAGGATCTGCTCGACTCGGAGCGCCTCGAGGCGGATGAGATCCTGTCCGCCGCGCCGATCAGACGCGCGTGGCACGCCTTCCAGAGCGGCCACGACGGACTGGCGCTGGCCCTCTGGACCGTGCTCATCTTCCAGGCTTGGCGAGAGCGGTGGGCGGTATGAGCGTAGATGCGACGATCCCGAAAACCTCGAAGTTGTACGAACTGGATCCCCGGGCGATCTGGCGTTTCATCCGAAGCCAGCCGGCCTCCTACTGGCTGATCTGCGTTTACCTGTTCTTCGAGTACGTCCGGCCACAGCAGATCTACGACGTCATTTCGGGGTGGCCGTTCGCGTCATGGGTGATCCTGCTGTGCGCCGCGGTCTACGTGTACGAGGGCGCGAAGCTGCGTCCGTGGAACCTGGCGGACGGGCTGCTGGGGCTCTTCACGCTCGTGGTCCTCCTCTCGTCGGCCCTCGCCTACTCGCCATCCACGGCGTTCGGGCAACTGCAACTCTACGTGTCCTGGGTGCTGATCTATCTGTTGATCACCCACATTGTGACGACGAACGGGCGGTTCCTGTTCTTTTTCTGCTGTTTCCTGCTTTTTTGCACCAAGATGTCGCAGCATGGCGTGCGGTCATGGGCGGAGGCCGGGTTCGGGTTCCGGAGCTGGGGCACGACCTGCGCGCCGGGGTGGTTCCAGAACTCGGGCGAGTGCGGGATCCAGATGGCGATGTTTGCGCCGCTCTCGTTCTTCTTCATCCTCGCGCTGCGGCCGTACTGGGGACGGCTCAAGACGTGGGTGCTCGCCTTCATGCCGTTCAGCGCGGTGGCCACGATCGTCGCGTCCTCATCGCGCGGCGCGGTCCTCGGCCTCGCCGGGATCGCGCTCTGGATGCTGGCGAAGAGCCGTCGGCGGCTGCGGGCGATGGTCGGCCTGGCCGCGCTCGCGGCGCTCGTGCTCCTGATCCTGCCGCCCGAGCAGAAGGAACGCTTCAATACGATGGGGGATGACAAGACCTCGACGCGGCGGATCACTTACTGGAAGGATGGTCTCGAGATCCTGGGGGACCACCCCGTCCTCGGGATCGGCTACAAGAACTGGTTGCCGTATTACCGGAGCCATTACAATCCGCACGGGCAGTTGATCCACAACATCTTCCTCGAGGCCGCGACGGAGCTGGGCTACGTCGGGCTGGGTTCGTTCATCCTTCTGATCCTGGCGACCTTCGTGCTGAACCGCCGGACGCGGAAACTGGCCCGCCGATTACCCGATGGCGGTCGGTTCGCGTGGCACGTCGCGCACGGCCTGGACTGCGCCCTGATCGGATTCATGGTGTCCGGGTTCTTCGTGACCGTGCTCTATTATCCGTTCTTCTGGATCAACCTGGCCATGACGTCCTCGCTGTACACGGCGACGTTGAACGAGTACAGGCAGACGCGGGCGCGTGCCGCGATCCTTCCGGGCGCCGCGGGCGCTGCGCGCGTCCCGTCGGGCTGGCGGGGCGGTCCGCCGCTCCTCACCCACCCGGGACATGGCGCCTAGGAACATCCTGCACCTGATCGACACGGGCGGCCCCGGCGGTGCGGAGACGGTCTACGCGACGTTGCTGGCGCGGCTGGACCCGGGGCGTTGGCGCTCGATTGCGGTGGTGCCGGAGGTGGACTGGCTGCACGGCGCGCTGCGGTCGGCCGGGGTCGAGCCGCTGGTCGTGCCGACGCACGGCTCGTTCGATATCCGCTACCTGCGGCGGCTCCACGGAATCGCGCGGCGGAACGGGGCCGAGATCATCCACGCGCATCTTCTGACGTCCGGCGTCTACGGTGGCATGCTCGGGCGCCTCCGCGGCGTGCCGGTCGTGTGCACGTTCCACGGACATGCGGACGTGCCGGCGGACGAGCGCTTCCGCGCGGTGAAGTTCCGGATTCTCGATCATCGGCGGAACCGGATCGTGTTCGTCTCGGCGGCATTGCGCCGCGCGTTCCTCCGCCGGCATCGGCTCGACCCGGCGAGAACGGAGGTCATCCCGAACGGGATCGATGCGCGCGTGTTCCGCGCGGGCACGCGCGGTGGGCTGCGCGCGGAGCTGGGTCTCCCGGAGACGACGATCCTGGTCGGCGCCGTGGGCAACATTCGCGCGTCCAAGGACTACCCCACGCTGCTTCGGGCGGCCGCGGCGTTGCGGCGCAGGTCCGCCGCATACCGGGTGGTCATCGTCGGCGACACGCGAGACGCGGGGTACGACGGACTGCTGGCGTTGCGTTCCTCTCTGGGTCTCGACCAGACCGTCATCTTCACGGGGTTCCGCGAGGATGTCCACGGGATCATGGGGGACTTCGACATCTACGTGATCAGTTCGAGTGCGGAGGGTTTTTCGCTCTCGACGATCCAGGCGATGGCGTGCGGTGTGCCCGTGGTCGCGACGCGGTGCGGCGGCCCGGAAGAGATCATCGAGGATGGCGTAACCGGCGTGCTCGTGCCGACGGGCGCGCCGGAGGCGCTGGCGGATGCGGTGCACGCGCTGGCCGGCGATGTCGTTCGTCGCGAGCGGTTCAGCCGTGTCGCCCGGGAGCGGGTCGAGCGCCGGTTCACGGTCGAGTCGATGGTGCAAGCGTATAGCGCGTTGTACGAGCGGTGTCTGGCCGACGCCCGTCCGGTGCGGGACGGGGTGGCGCGCCGGGATGTGACGGTCGCGTGAGGCGGCCCCATACCGGGTCGGTCCGCGGGCACGGAGTGGTGATGTGGCCTCGATCCTGGTGACGGATGCCGAGCAGCGGGCAGCGCTGGCGGCGGTCCGGTCGCTCGGGCGAGCAGGTCACGAGGTGTCCGTGTGCGCGTCACGAGAGGCGCCGCTGGCCGGCGCATCCCGGTACGCCCGGCGGGTGGCGACGGTGCCGGATCCACTCGGGGATGCGGCCGGCTTCGTGACCGCGTTGCGGCGTCTGGTCGACGAGTGGGGCATCGACATCCTGCTGCCGTTCTCGGAGGCGGCGCTCCTGGCCGTCCTCCCCGCGCGGGACGCGTTCGCCGGTATCCAGATCCCGTTCCCGGACCATGAACGGTTCGCACGCATCTGTGACAAGCCGGCCGTCCTCGAGGCGGCCCGCGCCGTGGGGATCGCGGTGCCGGCGCAGTGGCGACTGGACGCGCCACCGCAACGCGGCGCGCTCCCGGAGGGGATGCGGTTTCCGCTCGTACTCAAGCCTGCGCGTTCGGTCATCGAGGGTCGTGCCGGACGGATCAAGTCCTCCGTCGTACACGTGGCGGATGCCGACGCGCTCCGCGCCGCGCTCGAGCGTATGCCGCCCGGCGCGTATCCGGTGCTCGTCCAGGAGCGGATCATCGGCCCGGGCGTGGGCGTGTTCCTGCTGGTCTGGGCGGACGAGGTCCTGGCATCGTTCTCCCACCGGCGGATCCGGGAGAAACCGCCGTCGGGCGGCGTGAGCGTGTACCGCGAGAGTATCCGGCTGGATCCCGCGTTGCTGGATGCCTCGCGGGCGCTGCTCCGGCGATTCGGCTGGGAAGGCGTCGCGATGGTCGAGTACAAGGTCGAGCGCGCGACCGGCACGCCGTACCTGATGGAGATCAACGGCCGGTTCTGGGGCTCGCTCCAGTTGGCGATCGACGCCGGTGTGGACTTCCCCGGTCTCCTGGTCGCCGCGGCGCAGGGCCGCCGGATGCAGCCGGTGCTCTCCTACCGCGAGGGGGTCCGCAGCCGCTGGTTCTGGGGAGATGTGGATCACCTGCTGGCGCGCCTCCGGCACTCGAGGGAGGAACTCGCATTGCCGCCCGACGCGCCCGGGATCGGCCGCGCACTGATCGCGTTCCTCGCGGCGTTCGGCGCCGGCAGCCGGGACGAGGTGTTCCGGCTCGACGACCCGGCACCGGCGGTGCGGGAGGCATGGAACTGGCTGCGCGGCCGGTGAGCGCCGCTCCCGGCCTCGGATCACGACGACAATGAGTCTCAGAACGGTCGGAAAGCATACGGCCATCTACGGCCTGGGCGTGGCGATCGGGAAGCTCGCGAGCTTCCTGATGCTGCCGATCTATACGCACTATCTCACGCCCGCGGATTACGGGATCCTCGAGCTGCTCTCGATGACGGTCGACGTCATCGCGACCATCGCCGGGATGGGGATCGCGGGGAGCGTCTTCAAGTTCTACGCCGATTGCGAAACGCGAGAGGAGCAGGATCGCGTGATCAGCACGGCCGCGATCGCGATGACCGCCGTCGCGCTCGTGACCGCGCTGCTCGGTCTTGCCGCATCCCCCGCGCTGACCCGCATCGTTCTGGGCCCGGACGTCGATCCGCGCTTCTTCCGCATCTTCTTCCTCATCTATCTCGCGCAGACGTGCGAGGTCGTCCCGCTGTTGCTGGTGCGGGTGCTGCACCGATCCCGACTCTTCGTGCTGCTCAACGTCGGCAAGCTCATCGCGATGCTGTCGCTGAACATCTACTTCGTCGTCGGGCGGCGTATGGGTGTCCTGGGCGTGCTGCTCAGCAACCTCATCGCCACGACGATCTTCGGCGTCGGCGTGGCCGTCTTCGCGTTCCGTAGAGCCGGGTTCCGCTTCTCGAGCGAAAAGTTCGTGGCGATGGCGCGGTTCGGATCCCCGATGATCCTGTGGACACTGGGGAACTTCGTGCTCGTGTTCTCGGACCGCTACTTCCTGCAACATGTCTCGGGACCGGCCGCCGTCGGGATCTACTCGCTGGCGTACAAGTTCGCGTTCGTGCTTGCCGCCTTCGCGTTCACGCCGTTCCGCATGGTCTGGGAACACTACCGCTTCACGATCGCGAAGCAGCCGAACGCGCAGGAGGTCTACACGCGAACGTTCACGTACATGAATCTCGCCGTCGGATCGGTGGCGCTGGTCATCGCGCTCTTCACGCCGGACCTGCTGCGCGTGATGGCGGATCCCGCGTTCCTGCCGGCGCAGCGGCTCGTGCCGTGGCTGCTCGCGGCGCAGATCATCTTCGGCTGGGTGTCGTTCGCGAACCTGGGATTGTTCCTGAAGGAGCGGACGGGGAAGCTCTCGCTGGTCTCCGCGAGCTGCGTGGTGGTGGTGACCGTGTTGAATCTGCTGCTGATTCCGCGCTTCGGCGTGCTCGGCGCCGCCGCGGCGACGCTCGCGGCGTATGCGCTGCGTTTCTGCGGCGTGTACTACTTCTCGCAGCGAGAGTACCGGATCGAGTATCCGTGGAGCGCCGTGGGGAAGATCTACGGAGTCCTCGTCGCCGCCGTGCTGGTGAGGAACGCATTCGACGGGCTTCCGATCCCGGCGTCGCTGGCCCTCGGCAGTGGACTGGCCGCGGCTTCGTTCGCGGCGCTCTACCGGCAGGTGCTGACAGCGGCCGAGAGGGAGCTGGTCCGACGATCCGTGCTACGGCCGTGGCGGGTCCTCTCGCTGGTTGCGACGCGCGGGTGACCGTGCCCCTCCGGTCCGGCACGGCGGGTGGTGCGGCGCCGGTGTCGCGTCGTGCCGGTGGCACGGAACGTGCCCGGAAGCGGCCGTTCCGGATGCACCGCCCGGCGCTGTGGCGTCGCGCGCGCCGCCGGGCGCCGCGGGGTTGCGCTCGGGCGCGCGGATCGTCCTCGCGACATGCTTCGACACGCATCCGGTTTCCCACAGTCCGTCGGGCGGCCCGATCGGGCCATCAACGCGCACCGGACCCGTGCACGTCGAACTGATGGGGGGCATTGCCGGCACACTCGCCACGTGGGTGGTCCTCACGGCCGTCCTCAGCGGTTGGGGCCTGCTGCTGCGGCGGTCGTTCGGGCTTCGCACGCTCTGCTACGAGGATGCGGACACCTGCTTCTGGCTCGGCCTCGGCACGGTCATTCTCTTCCTTCAGCTCTGGCACTTCCTGCTCCCCATCCGCTGGCCGGCGACCGCCGCGGTCATCGCGCTCGGGCTGGCGGGGATCGGCGCCAACGCGGGCGCGCTCGGAGCGTGGCTCCGGCAGGTCCGGTGGCGCCGTGTGCTCCCGCTCGCCGGGGTCGTGCTCGTGGCGGCGAGCTGGGTCGCGGACCGCGCGTTGCTGCCGGTCACCGCATACGACAGCGGGATGTACCACATCCCGGTCATCGAATGGACCCACGCCTTCCCGGTCGTCCCGGGTCTCGCCAACCTGCATGGCCGGCTGGCATTCAACAATTCGAGCCTGCTCTTTGCCGCGCTGGTCGATGTCGGGCCGTGGGCGGGTCGGTCCAACCACGTGGTCAACGGACTGTTCCTCGTCGCGATCCTGGCCCGCATCCTCGTCCGCGCCTTCCGGTTTCCGAGTGCGCACGGGCCCGACCGGGCTCGGTCCATCTTCGATCTGGCGTTGCTCGCGCCGATCGTGGCCATGGTCCTGAGGCCGTTCTTCCTCTCGAGCTTCACCACCGACGTGGCGGCGGCGGTCGTCCTCCTCGTGGCCGTCTCGATCCTGTTCGGCCGACTCGTGCGCCGGGAGGAGACGCCGGGGGCGGCGGCGGCGACCGCGTTCGACGGGTTCGCGGCCATGGTGTTGCTCGCGGTGGCCGTCTGTTTCAAGCTGAGCGTGGCGGTCTTCGCCGTCGCCGCCTGGAGCGTGGGTGCGTATCTGTTGCGCCGGGCCGGCCGCACGGCGCGCGGTCCGAGCGGCCGCGCGCTCGGATGGGCGATCGGCCTCTGCGGCGCTCTCGCGCTCACCTGGCTGGCGCGCGGCGTCATCCTGAGCGGGTATCCGGCGTATCCGAGCACGTTCGCGGCGTTCCCCGTTCCGTGGCGTGTCCCGGTCGAGCAGGCGGAGGCGGAACTGGCCTGGATCCGGCATTTCGCGCGGACCTACTATCGGGGTGGCATCCCGTTTGCGCCGGAGACGGTGCTGCACTGGAACTGGCTGGGGCCGTGGGCGGCGAGTCTGCTGAGCAACGAAGATGCGAACTGGCAGGTGGTGCTGCCGCTCGCGCTGGTCGGGGCGCTGCCGCTCGTCTCCGGAGTGGGGCGGGTGTGGGGATGGGGCCGGGTGTCGCGTCCCGCTGCGGCGGGCTGGCTCCTTCTCCTCCCGCTGGCAGTGGGGGCGGCGTTCTGGTTCATGACGGCACCGCGCCCGGTGTTCGGTTTCCCCCTCTTCTGGCTGCTTTCGGCGTTGCTCGTCGCGCAGGTGCTCGGTGCGTGGGGTGGCGGCCGAGCCGCGGGCGCGCCGGTCCTGGTCGCGGGGCTCCTGGTCGGTGTGCTGCCGATCGTGCGGGAGGCGCGGGCGGCGCTGCTACGCGGCCCCGACCCGATCGCCCAGGTCGTGCGCGCGTTGTTCGTCGCGCCGGGGCCCGACCACGGGTTCCATCCGACGCCGCCGCCGGAACTCGAGACGTTCGTCACCGGAAGCGGGTTGCGTCTGTACGTGCCGAAGGACGACAACCGCTGCATGGATGCGCCGTTGCCGTGTACGCCGCACCCGGCGCCGAACCTGCGTCTGCGGCGGCCGGGGGAACTGGGTGCGGGGTTCGTGACGGACGGCGAATGGCGCGCGCTGCGCTGGCCGAGCCCGTGGAACTGGTTCCTCGAAGATTGGAAGCGGTACCGGGAGTGAGGTCGGTCCCCGTGCGTGCGCGGGAGCGCGTGTGCGGAGCGGCTCGCCGCATGATGGGCCCGGATCGACCCGGGCAACAGCACTGAACCGCCGTTCGTTCGAACGGCCCACGCCTGCGGTCTCGCTCCGGCCGCCGATCCGGGCCGGGGCCGTCGGCAGGGTCGGTGCCCGGGGGAGACGCGGGGGGAGGTTGCAATGACCGTTCATGCGTCCGACCCGGTGGCGTCGCCCGCGCTGGCCGCGGCATCGAAGCGGTCGCGAATCGCCACGCTGGTCCTCGCCCGCGGCGGGGTGGCCGAGGTGGTCTGCATCACCGTGGCCGCGTTCGTGGTGAGACTGATCCAGCTCGACCACGTGCCGTTCGTCGATGAGTTCAACCACATCCTGGCGGCGCGGTCGCTGATCACCGACGGCTCGCTCTCGATCAACGGAGGCGCGCCGTACGAGCGGGCGTGGCTCTTCACGCGACTCGTCGCCGTGTGCTTCCGGCTCTTCGGCGAGAGCCTCGTGGTCGCGCGGATCCCGGCCGTCGTGGCGGGCGCTGCACTCGTCGGCGCCGTCTTCCTCTGGGTCCGGTCCGTGGCGGGGCGTCGGGCGGCGTGGATCGCGGGGCTGCTCATCTGTGTCGGTCCCGACGCCATCTTCCTCTCGCAGCTCTCCCGGTTCTACACGCTGCACGCACTGCTCTTCTGGCTGGGCGCGGTGGCCGTCTATCGGCTGCTCGCGCCGGCGCCCGTTCGCGCCACTGCGCGAAGCGCCCTGCTCATCGGCGCGGCGGCCGCGTTCCTCCTGGCGCTGCACCTCCAGGTCACCACCGCCGCGGGCGTCGGCGGCGTCCTGCTCTGGAGCGCGCTGGTCGGCGGCCCGGCGCTGCTGCGGCGCCTCACGGCGAGCCGTCACCGCGTGGCGTGGTTCGCGGGGATCGGCGCACTCACCATCGCGCTGGCCGTGGCGCTCATCGAGTCGTCGATCATCGAGCGGGCATGGGCGCTCTTCCGCTACGCCGACCCCTGGGCCGAGCCGTACCGGGACAACTTCGTGCTGTACCATTACGTCCTGCTGGATCGCTATCCCACGCTCTGGACGCTATTCCCCGCAGCGTTCGTCATCGCCGCCGCCGCGCGCCCGCGACCCGCCCTCTTCTGCGCCACGATCTTCACGTTCGCGTTCACCTTCCACTCGGTCGCCGCGTGGAAGGCCGAACGGTACCTCTTCTACGCGATGCCGATGTTCTTCGCGATGGAGGGGATCGCGATCGCGGAGGCCTGGACGTGGCTGCGCGGCCGCCTGCGAACGCTGCGCGCCCGGACCGGCGGCTTCGCCTGGCGCTGGCTCGATGCGCCGGAGCCGCTTCTGCTCGCCGGGATCGCGCTCTTCACGGTCGGCGGCAACGGCGCGTTCATCTACGCCTACCGGATGTTGACCGTGGACGACCAGGATTGGCAGATCTCGAGGGTCATCTACCGCGGCGGCGCGGACTGGGAGGCCGCGCTGCCCTGGCTGCGGCCGGTCGCCGAAGAGTCGGCCGCGGTGCTCAGCTCGTCGGTTCTCAAGTCGCTGTACTACCTGGGGCGCGTCGACTTCGATCTCTCGGTGACCGGCCCCGGCTCGTGGGTGCAGAAGGAGTTCGACGTGGGGCAGAAGATCCCGGCCCCGATGATCGGTCGCGCAGCCTCCGTCGGATGGGTGATGGCGTGCAACCCCACCGGGCTGATCGTGATCGAGGAGCACCACTGGCGGAATCCGGGCGTCGTGGCGCCGCCGACGGCGGATTTCATCGAGTCTCATGCCGAGCGGATCCCGGTTCCCGAGCGCTTCGGGCTGCTTGCCTTCCGCTGGCGGGATGGCGGCCATGCGGCGCCGGGCACGTGTCCGGAGCGCGCGCGCGTCGGGACGATCGGTCGTACGGCGAACCTACGATGAGCCCAGGCCGGCCGGCGGCCGCGCCAGGCGGTACGGCCGCCGCGCCGGCGCATGCAGGTGGACGATGATCTCGCCGACCAGACCGAGCGCGATGGCCTGAAACCCGAGCACGACGAGGAGCACGCCGAGCAGGAGGAGTGGGCGGTCGGCAATGCCGTGGCCGTTGAGCCGCTGGATCAGGAGCAGCACCAGGATCGCGCCGCCGGCTGCGGACAGGCCGCCGCCGATCAGGCCGAAGAAGCGCAGCGGCTTGTCCGTGAAGCGGAGCAGGAAGAATAGGTTGAGCACGTCCATCAGGCGCCGGAGGTAGACGCCCGGCCCGTAGACGCGTGCGTGTCTATCGGCCGTGTGTTGCGGCGCCGCGACTTCCTCGACGCGGTAGCCATCGCGCAGCGCCAGGAGCGGGAGGAAGCGGTAGAAGTCGCCGTAGAGCGGGATCTCTTCGAGTACGTCGCGTCGCGCCGCGCGGACGCCGCAGGCGACGTCGTGCACCGCGCCGCCGGCGATGCGGCGGAGCAGCGCGTGCAGCGCACGGTTCTGAAGGCGATTGACCCACGAATCCCGGCGCGGCCAGCGGCGCGCGACCGCGATGTCGGCACCGCCGCGGACGCGCGCCAGCAGCTCGGGGATCACCGAGGCCACGACGCGGCGGTACGGAGGGAGCGTGACCAGGATCTCCCCCCGGCAATGGTCGATCGCCGCATTGAGCAACTGCGTCTCACCACTGCCTTGTCCGGCGTGGAGCACCCGGACCGGCTCGCCGCGCGCCGCGAGCTCGGAGAGCGGCACCGTCAGTCCGCGGAACCACGGCTCGGCGACGAAGACGAATTCGTAGCTCCACCCGCCGGCGCGCAGCGGCGCGGCGAACTCGTGATAGAGGCCGACCAGCGATTCCGGCCGCTCGCTGACGGGCACGAGCACGGAGACCTCGGGAGCACGGTCGTCCTCCCGGATTTCGGCCGGAGGCTCGGCCGTACGGGTGATCACGCGACGCTCGGTCGTGGAACTCACCACGCCTCCTCTCGCAGTACGACCGGATCGATGCTTCGTCCGCGTCGCACTACACGGAGCGCCGTTTCGGCGATCAACCCCAGCATCAGCAGATAACAGGCCAGCCCACCCCAGAGCAGCGCGGCGGCGGGGAAGACGAGTGCATCGGCCTTCTCCGGGCGGAAGAAGGCGAGCGAGATCGCCGCCGCGACGGCGAAGGCGAGCGCGAGCAGCGCCGCGCCGCCCGCTCCCGCGGCGAACATCTGCAACGGCCGCTCGCGGAACGACCGCACCATCTCGATGATCAACAGGTCCATCAGCACCTTGCCGACCCGGCTGAGCCCGTACTTGCTCGCCCCGTGGCGGCGCGGATGATGGCGCACCGGAATCTCCGTGATGCGCGCGCCCGCCGTGGCCGCCGCGATCGCCGGGATGAACCGGTGCATGTCCGAGTAGAGGTGCAGGCGCTGGATCAGCTCGCGGCGATACGCCTTGAGCGAGCAGCCGTTGTCCCGGATCGGCACACCGGTGATCCACCGGATCAGGCGATTCGCGACCCACGAGGGGACCTTGCGGGTCAGCAGCCGGTCCTGGCGCCGCTCGCGGTAGCCGGCCACGAGGTCGTATCCGGCATCCAGCGCGGCGACCAACCGGGGGATGTCGCGCGGGTCGTTCTGGAGGTCGCCATCCATGCTCACCACCACGCGGCCCCGCGCGTGCGCGAAACCCGCCCGCATCGCCGGGGTCTGGCCGTAGTTCCTGGCCAGGCGCACCAGCCGGATCCGCGGGTCCGCCTCGGCGATCCGGGCCGCCACCGCCGCCGTCGCGTCCCGGCTCCCATCATCGACCAGGACCAGCTCCCACGTCCCGAAACCGGACAACGCTTCGCGCACCGCCTCGACCAGCGGGGCGGCGTTCGCTTCTTCGTTGTACAGTGGGACGATGATGGAGAGATCCGGCTGCTGAGCCATGGTGCCGTGCATTGCAATGCGCGTGCCGCCACGGTCGAAATCGCGGCCGGATGCGGATCCGCGTGACCCGCGGCGTGTCAGCGTCGTCAGTTTCGCTGTAGCACGGGTAGTTGTGGAGTACCTCCGCGGTTCTTCCCCTCCCGACAACATGGGCCTCGATCGAAGGAGATCACCTTGGGGCACGCATCCCGACGCGCCGCCGCGTCCCGTCGCGCACGGTTCTTGCACTCCGTGCGCACCACCCACACCCGCGGATTCGCACTCATCCGCCTCGCGTTCATCTTCACCGTAGCCGGTCTGGCCGCCAACTGCTGGGATTCGGGCGTCGAGCCGCCCGGCCAGGAGGAGCCGGACCCGGGCCAGAATCCGGGAGAGGATCCCGACGGCAATGATCCCGGGGCGGGAGGGGTTGCCCAGTTGCGCCTCCGCGCCGATCTGACGAGCACCGTCATCGCCACGCTGGTGGTGCAGGTCGCCGCACCGGACATCGACCCGCCGCTCGAGTTCACGCTCGAGCGGGAGGGCGATGCCGCCGCGGGCACCCTCGAGATCCCGGCCGGGTCGGACCGCGTGCTCACCGCGTCCGCGTACGATGCTTCGGGCGTGCGGACGCACGTGGGGAGCGACACGCTGACGCTCGTCGCCGGGACGAACCCGACGGTCACCCTCGAGCTCTCGCCGTTGGTGGGCGAGCTGCCGGTGGAGGTCGTCCTGGGGAGCCGGCTCATCATCGTCTCGCCGGGCGCGGATACCGTGCAGGTCGGTGATACCACGCGTTTCCACGCGGTCATCGTGGGCGCGGAGGGCGACACGCTGGACGGCGAGGTCCAGTGGGCGAGCGGGAACACGGACCTTGCGACGGTGAACCAGGACGGCCTGGTCACGGCCCGGGCGGAGGGCACGGTCGACATCATCGCCGTGAACGGCGCGGTGGCCGGCGAGGCGACGCTCGAAATCGAGGCCGCGCCGGTGCCGCCGGACACCACCGACCCGGTGCCGCCGGACACGGTGACCCCTCCGGACACCATCACGTACCCGGCGCCCGACGGCGCGCCCTACCCGGGCAGCCCCGTGATCGCCGACATCCGCTTCGACTGGTCCACGCACCGGCGGGAGGCGCCGGGGAGCGACAACTGGCCGTTGACCTGGGCGGATGATGGCCACCAGTACACGAGCTGGGGCGATGGCGGCGGCTTCGGCGGTACGAACACCAATGGCCGCGTCGACATGGGGATCGCCCGCATCGAGGGCGGCAAGCGCGGCTACGTCGGCATCAACATCAACGGCGGCGAGGACCCGGAGAGCGGCAACAGCACCTGGCCGGACGACAATCGCGGCATGAAGACCTACGCGCTGCTCTCGGTCAACGGCGGGGTCCTGTACACGTTCCTGTCGCCGCTTTCCGACGTGAACAACTGGCGCTTCGCCCGTCTCGCGAAGTCGACCGACCACGGCGCGACGTGGACGGAGATCCCCTCGGTCGAGTTCACGAAGGAGCAGGGCCTCGCCCTGCCGTGGTTCCTCCAGGCCGGACAGGACTACGGCGCGGCGGAGGACGACTACGTCTACGTCTACTTCACGGAGGTCCAGGACCCGACGATCTGGGAGGTCCAGAAGCCGGGGCGGATCGCGCTCGCGCGCGTGCCGCGTGACGCCATCGAGGACCGCGGCCGGTACGAGTTCTTCGCCGGACTGGATGACGCCGGGAATCCGACGTGGACCTCCGACGTGACGCAGCGGGAGCCGGTGTTCGAGGACCGCAACGGCGTCATGCGGCAGAGCACGCTGTACAATCCCGTCCTCGACCGGTACCTGCTGATCACGAGTCACACGGCGCGGAACTACGGCAACATCGGGATCTTCGACGCGCCGCACCCGTGGGGTCCGTGGACGACGGTGGAGTACGCCTACGGCTGGCCGCGGGGCGGCGAGATCGAGGGCAACAGCTTCTACTGGAACTTCTCGCCGAAGTGGTGGAGCGCGGACGGCCTGGACTTCGTGCTGGTCTTCACCGGCAAGACGGTGAACGACTCGTGGAACAGCGTCGAGGGCTCGCTCGTGCTGCGCTGATCGGCGGCGCATGGGTCAGCGCCCGGCGGCGGTCGTGGCGACGCCGCCGGGCCGCAGGCGCGCCGCGAGGTGTCGACCGAGCCGGTGCGCGAGCGCAGTGATCAGCAGGGTCGGGTGCGCGGCCCCGGCGGTGACGAAGACGGCGCTGCTCAGGACGTAGAGGTTCCGCGAGCCGTGGACCCGCAGGTCGCGATCGACGACGCTGGTGCGCGGGTCATCGCCCATGCGGCAGCTCCCGACGTGGTGGTGCGACCAGGACATGGGCTCCTCGGAGAGGTCCCGTGCGCCGAGTCGGCGGAAGGTGTCGCGGATCAGCGTGCGGGCCGCGTCGAGCGTCCGGCGGTCGTCGTCGGAGAAGCCGAAGTCCAGCTTCGCGGCGGGGCCGCCGAAGCCGTCCCGCAACGTCGGATCGAGCGTGATCCGGTTCTCGGGGCGCGGCCGCATCTCGGCCGTCGCGCCGATCCGGAGCACCCGCTCCGGGCCGGGCAACCAGATGAAGCGGAGGATGACGCTGCCCAGGCCGCGGCGCTTGAACGCGTCGTAGAACTGATGACAGCGGACCAACTCGTAGACGTCATCGGGCTTCGGCTCGGGCATCACGCCGCGGAGCGTGATATTGGGGTGCTCCATGAAGGAGCGCCCCACCTGGTCGCCCGCGTTCCCCGGGCCGGCCGGGAACCGGGCCGAGCGTGAGCGCAGCAGCAGGCGGGCGCTCTCGACGCCGCCACACGCCACGACCACCACGCCGGGGTGGAGCGTGGCCGTACGCCCATCGAGGCTCCGAACCTCGACGGCCGCGACCCGGCCGCCGGCATCCGTGGCGAGCCGCTCGACCGTCGCGCCCGCGACCAGCGTCCCCGATGTCGATTCGGTGAATGCCGGGAGCAGGTCCGTGCGCGCCCGGACCGGTCCCGGTCCGTACGCGCCGACCGAGGTCGGCGAGAGGTCGGTCGTGATGCCGATCCCCTCCAGCAGCGCCTTCAACGCGCCGGACGTCGGCTCCTCGGCCGGGGGCAGCGGGTCGCGCCGCGGCGCGTGATAGTGGGAAAGCCGCCCGCCATGTACGCGCAGCGTCCGCTCGGCACGCGCGTAGTAGGGCCGTAGCTCGTCGTACCGGACGGGCCACTCCGCGCCCGGCGGGGTGTACGCGTTCGGCTCGAAGTCCAGCGGGTGCAGTCGCGAACAGCGGCCGGTCCACATCGTCGAGGTTCCGCCGGGCGTTCGGGCGCGCGTGGCGGCGAGCGGATAGCCGGCGTTGCCTTCGACGCGGTATGCGTCGAGGTGCTGGATGCGGCTTCCGGCGAGCTGTTCGGCCGTCGCGGCGCCGGACTCCAGGATCAGCGTCCGGATCCCCTGCGCGACCAGGTCCCTCCCGAGTACGGCGCCGGCAGGACCCGATCCGATGATACAGACGTCCCAGTCGTCCGCGGTGAGTGCGTCGAACGGCGTCCATCGGGGCTCGGGGGTCAGCCACTCCGTCAGGTACGGTCGCATGAGCCAGCTCGTGCCGCCGATGCTGGCGGCGGCGGCGGCGAGGCCCAGTCCGGTCAGGAATCTGCGGCGTTCCATGGCGCTGCTCCTGGTGGTGGAAGGTGGATCCGGTCGCCCGCGGGCGGGGTGCCGTCGTGGTGTGCGACGGTTTCCCGCGGCACCGCGGGCGATGCGTGCGGCGTCAGGGTCAGACGCCGCACGTCGCGTAGCTACAGGCTTCGCCGCGCCGTCGTCGTGCGACGCGGTCGTAGAGCTTCGGCCCGATCCGCGCGGCGAGTGGCGCGTAGAGCAGCGGCAGCGCCGGCCAGAGCGGCGGCAGCGCGCGGGCGAGGGAGCGGAAGGCGAAGAAGCCGCGGTGGATCCCGCCCGCGGGGTCGATGACGTGCATGGCGTGGCGCGCCTCCTCGAGGGTGAGCCCCGGCGCCTCGAGCGCCGCCGTCGTCCATTCGCGCTCGAGGTCGATGAAATCGAGCCGGCGGCGCAGGTCCAGTGCATCGAGGAGGACCGCCGTCCGGATACAGATCGGACAGAGTCCGTCGAAGACGATGGTCCAGCGGCCGCGGCGCGCGCGGGCCTCCGGCGCCGGCTCCGGAGCGGCCCGGCGTCGGCGCACCGCGCCGATGAAAACGATGTAGAGCGCCGTGGTCTGAAGGAACGGCGGCCCCTGGACCGCGAAGATCGAGAGGTGCAGCAGCACGCCGCCGAGCACGTACGGTAGCGCCAGCGCGGGGACCAGCACGGCGAGCGCGAAGGTGGCCTCGAACGCGACGGTCGCGATCGAGAGGAGCGTTGCAAGGGTCGGAAAGCCGGAGAGCCAGAGCCCGAGCGGCCGCCCGTACGCCAGCCCGTCCGAGGCGAGATAGTAGGTCAGCGTCTCTCCGTTGAACCAATCCAATCCACCGTTCCTGAGCTTCGAGAGCGCGGCCGAGAGGTAGGCCAGCACCATGAGCCACTGGCCGACGCGTAGCGGCCAGCGCGCGAACGTGTCGATCTCGTCTTCGGGCGTGCGTGCGCGGAACTGCATGCCCGCGAGGCCGATCCGGATCCGCGATCGGATGTCGTCCAGCGAGAGCGCGCGGCCGCTGGGCCCGAACGCGAGGACCCAGAGCATGATGATGAGGAGCGCCTCCGTGTGGTGCAGCTCATGGTACGCATAGCCGTGCGCGATGAGCAGCGTGTTGGCAGCCGCGAAGCAGAGCAGGCTCAAGCGCGTGTACATTCCGACGAACGCGCCGATGCCCGATACGACCGCGGTCCACCAGACCGCGTGCAGGAACATGGGATCGGGACGTACGCCCCATCCGCCGAGCGGGAGGAGCAGGACCTTGAGCGCGGGGCGGGGCAGATAGGTGCTGGCGTCGATACCGGTGAGCCAGAGTTGGTAATCGAGGCTGCACGCCGGACATGCCCTGAGGCTGGCGACGAGCGTGCCGTAGAGCAGCAGGAAGAGCTGGGTTCCGACCAGGACGATGCGGGCTGCCGCAAGCTCTCCGAGCGGCGCGGGCGCGAACCAGTGCGCGTCGAAGCGGCGCATGAGGCGTCCCATCACGGCGCCCTCCCGGTGGTTTCGGCCGGTTCCGTCGCCAGACGCCAGCTCTTGATCCGGTGCCATGGCGGGTCTAGCGAAGCGGCCGAGAGGGGGAGGACGAACGTCCGCCCCCACAGCTCCGCGGTACAATAGTTCCCCGGGACGTGTTCGCGGATCAGCCGACTCAGGCGCGCGACGACGGCCGTGTCCGGCATCGACAGCGTTCGCGGACCATCGCTCACCAGTGTGCGCACCACCGCGCGGTAACGGAACTTCGGGATCCGCAGGAGGTGCCAGTCCACGGGCCGGGCCGGGCGCCCCGGTTCGCACGGCACGATCCGCAGTTCGCGCGGACGCACGGCCTCGCCGGCGTAGTGTGCGGCCGAATACATCGGGTAGTTGATGAACGGCCAGAACCAGTCGGTGCCGCCTCCGCGCGGCAGGATGACACGGAGCTGGAAGCCGAGCACGCCCGCGATGATCATCAGCGCAAAGCCTTTGCGCAAACGCATGTTGGGTTCCTCCGGCGTTTACAGCGTCCCGCCGCCTTCCCCGGCCCAGGGGCGGCCTTTGCGTCACT
Organism: Longimicrobiales bacterium; assembly: GCA_036381495.1. GTDB lineage: Bacteria > Gemmatimonadota > Gemmatimonadetes > Longimicrobiales > RSA9 > DASVCS01. Next base: position 14,577 of record DASVCS010000053.1, on the reverse strand, counting down.
TCGGAGTCGTACGCACCCGCGAACCGAGCGCGGCGCGCTGCCGCGCGGCTCCGAACCCGCGGGCGGGCCGCGCGAGAGCGGCTGTCGCGTCGTTCCGGAGCCCGCATGATCGCGGCGCGAACGCCACCCGTTCATGAGCGGCTCCCCACGCGGAGGCCGGCCGCGCTAGCCCTGCGCCGCAGGCGCCGCCACGGTCTCGCGCGCGGCGAGCACGAGGCCGCCGCCGATCGCGATGAAGAGCAGGTCGACGAGCCCGGAGAGGACGCCGAGCGCGACGGCCTCCTCGGCCGTGAACCCCACGGCGTTCAGGAGCTGGAGCAGCGCCAGTTCGCGGACGCCGAAGCCGAGGATCGAGAAGGGCATGCGGATCGCGATCATGACGAGCGGCCAGACCCACAGCATGGTCAGCGGCGCGAGTTCGAGGCCGAGCGCGAGCGCGAGCAACCAGTTGATCAGGGTCAGCAGGATCTGCTGCCCGCATGCGAGGCACAGCGCGAAGCCGATGGCGCGGCGCTGTTTCCCGTAGCCCTTGAGCCGCTCGTGCAGATCGGCGGCGAGCGCCAGCGCCCGGCTCACCGGGCCGTGCCGGCGCCGGTCCACCCGCGGGCGGATGGGCGTGGCCAGGACCAGCAGCGCCACGCCGACGAGTGCGGCCGCCACGGCCACGATCGGACCGGCCCTCGCGCGCAGCGGTGGCGGCGCCAGCGCCACCGTCGCGGTCATCGCCGTGACCAGCAATGCGACGACGCCCAGGAACCGGTCCGTCACCACCGAGCCGAGCGTGTGTGCGAACGCGCTCCCGCCGCGCGCCGCGAGATGGGCACGCACGAGGTCCGGGCCCACCGTCGAGGGCAGCATGGCGCCCAGGAAGCTGCTCCGCAGGTACAGGTCGATCGCCGACGCCACCGTGATCCGGTAGCCATCCACGTTGTAGACGGCTCGCCATTTGATCCCCGCGATCCAGCGGTCCACGGCGTAGAGCACAATCGCGGCGGCCAGCCACTGCGCGTGCAGCCGCGCCATCACCCCCGCCACCGCGCCCGGATCGATGCGCGAGAGGAGGTAAATGCCCAGCCCCGCCGTCCCCAGCCACCTCAGCAGCCGCCTTCCCCGCCCGCCCCGGCGCGGGCGGCGCGCCTCGGGGAGCGGAACGCCGCGCAGGTCACGCCACGGCCACGGGCGGCGCCTCCGCCGCCCCGTGTCGGTCGACGATGTCTCCGATCTCATGGACAAGCTCTTCGGGTTGCCGCGCTTCGATGTGGACCCGGTACCAGAGCTCCGCGTTCAACAGGAGCCACAGTCGGTTGCCGTGGTCCGCCACCCCGCGCAGGTGCGCATCCAGTAATGCGCCGATGGCCGGCTCGCGCAGGAGACCCGCCTGCACCAACCGGGCATCGCTCAGGTAATGCCCGAAGAGTGCCCGGAACTGTCGCTGTAGCAGGTACGGCAGCGCAGAGGAGAATCCCTGTTTCGGCCGCCCGAGCACCTCCGCCGGGAGGTGCCGCGCGGCCAGTCGCATCTGGAGGTAGCGGCGCCGCCGTCCGCGGATCTTCAGCCGCGCCGGCAGCCGCGCCGCGAACTCGGCCAGCCGGTGGTCCAGGAACGGCGAGCGCGCCTCGAGACCGTGCGCCATGCACATCCGGTCCAGGATCATGACCGAGTGATTGGGCAGGCGCACCATGGAATCGGCGAGGAGCATCCGGTCCAGCGCCTCGCGGGTGTGGCCGGCGTCGTGCCAGGCGATGATCGCGGCCTCGGCATCGAAATCGCGGACCGCCGCGCGGAACGCATCCGTGTAGAGCGCCTCGCGGTAGCGGGGCGTGAAATAGAAGTAGCCGAGACTGCGGGCGTAGCGGCGCCCGCCGCGCGTCTCGGCGAGTTCGTGGATCCATCGGAGTTTGTGTCCTAGGCTCTTGTACCATGTGCCATCCGGCATGTGGTCCAGCGCACGGCGGAGGACGCCGCGGCGGACCGGCGCGGGGAGCGCCGCGTAGTAGCGGACGTAGCGGGTGCCGTAGTAGCGGTCGTAGCCGCCGAACAGCTCGTCGCCGCCATCGCCGCCGAGCGCGACCTTCACGTGGCGCGCCGTCATCCGGGCCAGGTGGTACATGCACACGCTGAGTGGATCGGACGGCTCGTCGAGGTGGTGGATGACGCGCGGCAGCTCGGTGATGATGTTCCCATCGATCGTGTCCTCGACGTGCTCGGTTCCGAGCCCGCGGGCGACGCGGCGTGCGACCGGTGCCTCATCGAACGAGCGATACGGCACGCCCACGGAGAAGGTCCTGAACGACGCGCCGTGCTCGGCGCGCATGATCGAGGCCACGAGTCCGGAATCCACGCCGCCGCTGAGGAAGGCGCCGACCGGGACGTCGCTCACGAGGTGTGCGCGGACGGCGTGTCGGACTTCGTGCTCGAGTTCGGCCAGCGCATCGACCTCGGAGCCGGGGTGTTTCGGCTCGAACCGCAACTCCCAGTAGCGTCCGATCCGTACCGCGTCCCGTTCCGCGATGAGCCGGTGGGCCGGCGGCAGTTTGCGGACGCCGGCGAACATCGAGCGCGGGTCGGCGATGATGCGCAGCGTCAGGTACTCGTCGAGCGCCTGCGGATCGATGTCCCGGAACCGGGGCGCGACCGCGAGGATCGCCTTGATCTCGGAGGCGAAGTAGAGGCGCGCACCCGCTCGCGCCCAGTAGAGTGGCTTCTGCCCGAGATGATCGCGGGCGAGGAGGAGCCGCCGGACGCGGCCGTCCCAGAGGGCGAACGCGAACATCCCACGCAGCTCGCGCACCAGGTCGTCGCCGCGTTCCTCATAGAGGTGGACGAGCACCTCGGTGTCCGACTTCGTGCGGAACCGGTGGCCGCTGCGTTCGAGACCGGTGCGTAATTCGCGGTAGTTGTAGATCTCGCCGTTGAGGATGACGCGGAGCGAGCCGTCCTCGTTCTCGATCGGCTGACGGCCGCCGGCCGGGTCGATGATCGAGAGGCGGCGGAACCCGAGACCGATCGGGCCGTCCACGTGCAGTGTCGCGTCATCGGGCCCGCGGTGCGCGAGCGCCGTGGCCATACGGTGTACGTCCTCGGCCGCGACGCCCGCGGGATCCAGGATTCCGGCGATGCCGCACATCAGGCGGCGCCCCCGCCCGCCGACGACATCAGCGCTCCGACCGTCGCGCCGCGCGCCCGACGGTATTCGATGGCGACCGGCGCGGGATTACGGGCGAGGAACGAGCCGATGGCCAGGTAATCGAGGTGGCCGAGCTTGAACGCGCGGATCGCATCTTCGGGCGAGCAGACGATCGGTTCCTCGTGCATGTTGAAGCTCGTGTTGATGATGACCGGCAGGCCCGTGAGGCGCGCGTACTCGCGGATGATGCGGTGATACCCCGGGTTGTCCTCGCGCCGGACGAGTTGCGGCCGCGCCGTGCCGTCGACGTGTACCACGCCGGGACAGTGCGTCTTCATCCATTCCGTGCAATCGAAGGTGATGGTCATGAAGTTCGCGGTCCGTTCGGCGCCGGCGAGGCCGTGGAAGCAGCGGCCGGCCTCTTCGGCCAGGACGGAGGGGGCGAACGGCATGAACTCGGTTCGCTGGAGCGCCTTGTTCAGCCAGTCGTTGACGCTCGGCTCGTTCGGTTGGTAGAGGATCGAGCGGTTGCCGAGCGCGCGTGGACCGTATTCCATGCGCCCGTCGAAGCGCGCGACGACGGCGCCGCGGGCGAGCAGCCCGGCGATCTCCGCGGCCAGGTCGTTCGGCCGGCGGAACTCGATGTCCGCATCGCGGAGCGCGTGCTCGATCTCGGCGTCCGTGTACGACGGGCCGAGGTAGACGTCGTCCATGCAGCGGGTGTCCGCCGGCGGCGAGGGCTCGCGGGCGTAGTAGGCCGCGAGCGCGGCGCCGACCGCCATGCCGGAGTCGGACATGCCCGGGTGGATGAAGCACCGGTTGACGCCGGGCAGCTCGTGGATCTTCTGGTTGATCCGCACATTGGCGAAGAGGCCGCCGGCCAGCGCCACATCGGGGTGTCCGGTCCACCCTACCCAGTGGCGTGCGAAGGCGGTGGCCAGGCGTTCGGCGTGCGCTTGCACGCTCGCGGCAATGTCCTCGCGGCGGAAGTCCGGCGGCAGGAGGCGGCGCAGCGTCGCGATGGCCGAATGGAAGAAGATGTTGCCGACATTGACGAACGTGCCGTCGCGGTAGGTGATGAGCGAGTCGAGCAGCTCCTGGTAGATCGGCGTGCCGTGCGCGGCCAGTCCCGTGATCTTGCCTTCGTGACGGCCGGCCTTGAAGCCGCAGATCTGCGTGACGTACGAGTAGAACGCGCCGAGCGAATGGTAGCTCGGCACGGAGACCAGCTCCCGGATCTGGCCGCCGCTCACGTCGAACGCCTTCGCGGAGATGCCGTCCCCGCCGCCGTCGATCGTCAGTACGGTCGCCTCGGGACCGAAGCCGCTCGAGTAGTAGGCGGAGGTGGCGTGACAGTAGTGGTGGTCGATGAAGTGCACCGGCGCGGCGATGCCGAACTCCTCGCGCAGGATCCGCCGCAGCGCTCGCCGGCGTCGGACGAAGAACGGCTGCCGTGCCAGGTAGTAGCCGGCCTCGAGGAACGGCAGCGTGTCGTGATAGCGCGCCAGCTTGGAGCCGACGTCGAACAGGAGTTGTTTGGCGGGGCCGCGCCGCAGCCCGAACCAGCCGCCGCGAAAGTCGACGTAATCGGGGATGAGGTGCTGGTTGCGCGTGCCGACCGCGACGCAATCGATGCGGTCCGGCGTGATGCCGGCGAGCCGGAGGACCGCGCTGATGGACTGGCGGGGGACGCCGAAGACCATCTTCTCTCGCACGAGTCGTTCATCGTTGATTGCGGCAACGATGCGGCCGTCCTCCAGCACGGCGCTCCCGCAGTCCACGTGGTCGCCGAGGCCCAGGATGTACATGGTGTCGCCTCCCCGTCAGTGCGCGTGAGCGGTCATTCGCCGCGGACCGGCCGGCTCGGCCGTGCGTGCCGGTTTCCGTGCCCGCGCACAGAACATGTAGCCCTCCCGGAACGGAATCAGACGGTCGAGCAGCGAGAACCCGCGGAGCAGCGGGTAGGCGGCCTCGTATGCGCGGTACTTCCAGCCGATCGACTGGAAATCCGCGCCGGTCGCCGGTGAGGTCTCGCCGTGGAACTGCCCGGCGGTCCCCGCCTCGTGCCGCGGCGCCCGCGCCGCCGAGCGGTGATAGATCAGGTTCAAGCTGTTCTCGACCAGTTCGGTGAAGAGTCGGGAGTAGCTCTCGATGCGTTCGACCTCGAGCCCTGCAGTGCGCAGCAGTGTTTCGAGTTCGTGGCGGAGATAGCCATCTCGCACGTGGCCGAAGCCACCGGTGTCCGCCGTGAAGCCGTAGAGTCGTTTGAGGCGGTAGCCGAGCCGTTCGGACACGCCATCCGGGCAGGTGAGGAGCAGGTGCCCGCCCGGCCGGAGCACCCGGGTCATCTCGCGCAGGAAGCCGAGGTCGTCCTTGAGGTGTTCGATGAAATTGATTCCGACGACGACATCGAAGCTGTCGTCGTCGAACGGGAGCCCTCCGCCGGTGTCGAGCAGGTGGACGTCGTCGTTGAGGAGACGCCGTGCGGATTCGACCTGCTCGGGCTCGAAGTCGCCGCTGGTCCACTCGCCGCCGTGGCGGCGCAGGAGCCAGCTCGACGTGCCGGTCGCACACCCGATCTCGAGGCAGCGCTTCCCCGCCACGGCCGGGAGCAGCCGCTGGACCGCGCGCATGGTCTCCTTCTTCTTGATCGAGCGACGGTACAGCCGAATCTGCCAGGGTTCCGTCATTGCAGGAGTCCTCCGTGCCGGTAGGCATCCAGGGTTCGGGCGATTCCCTCGTCGAGGTCCGTACGCGGCACGAAGCCGAGCCGCGCCCGGGCCTTCGAGGTGTCGAACGCATAGTCGTGTGCGTAGAACTCGACCCGCCGCGGGTAGATCGGCGGCTGCACGCCGAGCGGACGGCACGCCGCCTCGACCACGGCGGACAGCGCCCGGACGGGCGCGTACGGCAGGCGCAGACGCGGCGGCGGGACGCCGAGCTTGCGCGCGATCGTCTCGACCAGCTCGCGCAGCGGGACCGGGCTCGGACCCGCCAGGAGGAAGACGTGGCCGACCGCTTCGGGCCGGGTCTGCGCCGCCAGCATCCCGTCCACCAGGTCGTCCACGTAGATCATGTGGCGACGGCCGCGACCATCGCCGAGATAGAAGAACGTGCCCTTCCGGATCATCCGGAACAGCTTCAGCAGCCGGCGGTCCCCGGGGCCGTAGACATCCGCCGGCCGCACCGCGGTCGCCGCGAACCCCGTACGCGCCGCCTCCGCCAGGACCCACTCCTCCGCCGCCGCCTTCGTCCGCTGATAGATGTCCCCCGGCCGGTACGGCGCCGTCTCGTCCACCAGCCGCCCGCGGATGTCGCCCGTCACCCCCATCGTGCTACAGTAGACGAACCGGCGCACACCCCGCTCGCGGCCCGCGATCAACAGATCCTGCGTCGCCCGGAAGTTCGTGTCCCAGAAGACCCGGTCCGGGACCGCCGCCTCCCGCATCATCGCCGCGATGTGGTGGACCACGTCCACGCCGTCGAGCGCCCGCCCGTACACCCCGCGATCCGCGACATCCGCCTCGATCAGCTCCGCACCCGCGCGCAGCAGATCCGAGGCGTTCTCCGCCTCCGCCGGCGTGTTGATCTGCGAGAGGATCCGCACGGAATGCCCTGCGTCGAGCAGGCGGCGAGCGAGCCGCGATCCGATGAAGCCGGTGCCACCGGTGACCAGGACACGCATGAGCTTCGGGGGGAAGGCCGACAGAACCGGATGGCGGGCCTGATGCAATATTGGGACCGCCCGGATCCGCGGCGGCGATGAGTGGGCGCCGGATCCGACGGCCGACCGCCGGATGTGCCGGCACGGTTCTGGCATCCGCATCCCCGCCGCCCACGCCGGCCGCCACCACGCCGGCGCCCCACGGGCGCTCTTCCGAATCCGGTGGGCAGGTGGTACGAGCCGTTGCCGAACTCGCGACCAGGGAATACGACGTCGTCATCATCGGGGGCGGGATCTACGGAGCCTGCGCCGCGTGGGATGCCGCCCTGCGCGGGCTGCGCGTCGCGCTCGTCGAGCAGGGCGACTTCGCGCACGCGACTTCGGCCAACTCGTTCCGGATGGTGCATGGCGGGATCCGCTACCTCCAACACGCCGATGTAGCGAGAATCCGCGAGTCGAGCCGCGATCGCAGCGCGCTGCTCCGCATCGCACCGCACCTGGTGGCGCCGCTGCCGATCCTGATCCCGACCTATGGCCACGGCACGCGGGGCAGGGCGCTCCTCGCCGCCGGCATGCGGATCTACGACGCGCTGACGGCGGACCGGAACCGGGCCATCCGCGACCCCGCGCGCCGGATTCCGCCAGGACGCATGGTGGGCCGACGGGAATGCCTCTCCCTCTTCCCCGACCTCCAGACCAAGGGGCTGACCGGCGGCGCACTCTTCCACGACGCACAGATCTACAACCCGCCCCGGCTCGCACTCGCATTCCTCAAGGCCGCCACCCGCGCCGGGTGCGATGCCGCCAACTACGTCCGCGTCACCGGATTCCTCCGGTCGGGCGACCGCATCCGCGGGGTCACCGCCCTTGACGCGCTGACCGGCGATCCGCTGAACATTCGCGGCCGCGTCGTCCTCAACGCCGCCGGCCCCTGGGCCGAGTATCTGCTCGCCACGCTGCCACGGCTCGGAGCGGCGGGCCGAAGGCCGTTTTCACGCGATGCCTGCTTCATCGTGCCGCGCCGGCTGACCCGTCGCGTCGCACTCGCGGTTCTCGGCCGGACGCGCGACCCGGACGCGATCCTGAGCCGGCGGGCGCGCCACCTCTTCCTGGTGCCGTGGCGAGACGTGACTCTGGTGGGCGTGTGGCACAAGGTGTGGAAGGGCGCGCCGGATGACGTCGGCATCACGACGGCGGAGCTCGAAGCGTTCATCGACGAGATCAACGCGGCCCACCCTCCGCTCCGGCTGACACTGGATGATGTGGCGCTCTGCAACACGGGACTGGTGCTCTTCGGCGAGAACGAGCCGGGCGCGACGCACCTGCGCTACGGGAAGCGTTCTCTCATCATCGACCATGCGCGGACGGACGGCCTCGATGGTCTCGTGACGGTCCTGGGCGTGCGTCTGACCACGGCGCGCGGCGTGGCCGAGCGAGCGGTCGCCCGGGTGCTGGAGAAGCTCGGCCGCGAGCCGGCGGCCTCGCGGACCGCGGAACTGGCTCTGCCGGGAGGCGGGATCGAGGACTTCGAAGCGTTCCAGGCCGCGCTGGTGGCGGAGCACGGAGCGAGGCTGGGTCGGGATGTGGTGATCGCGCTCGGCCGGAACTACGGCACCGAGTGTCGGCGGGTGATCCGGCTGGCGCGGGAGGAGCCCTCCCTTGCTCGGCCGCTGCCGGGTTCGAGTGTGATCGGCGCCGAGGTGGTCCACGCGGTGCGGTCCGAGATGGCGCGCAAGCTCGGCGACGTCGTGTTCCGGCGCACGGAGCTGGGGACCGCGCGGCCGCCCGCCCCCGCCGCGGTGGCCGAGTGTGCGCGGCTCATGGCGGCGGAACTCGGTTGGGACCGGGACCGCACGGTGCGAGAGATCGAAGAGGCGCGCTGGCCGTATACGCCGGACAGAACCGCGGCCCGCGCGCTCGCGCCGGCGACGCCGATGCGCGGGGCGTAGATGAGAATCCTGATGTTCAACTACGAATACCCGCCGGTGGGTGGCGGGGGCGGTGTCGCTCACGCGCTGATCGCCGAGGAACTGGCGAAGCGGCACGACGTGTACGTGATCACCTCGGCGTTCCCCGGGTTGCCGGCGTTCGAGACCACGCCGGGCGGCGTACGGATCCATCGCGTCCCGGTCTTCGGCCGGACGGACCGGGCGGCGGCATCGCTGGTCTCGCTCATCAGCTACCCACCCATGGCGTGGGTCCACGGAGCGCGGCTGCTGCGCACCCGCGCGTTCCACGTGGTCAACGCCCACTTCGCGGTTCCGACCGGTGTCGGCTCGCTGCCGCCGGCGCGCAGGGCGCGCGTGCCGCACGTGCTCACACTCCACGGCGGTGACATCTACGACCCCTCGAAGCGGACATCGCCGCACCGGCTGCCCGGCGTACGCGCCGCCGTGACAACCGTGTTGCGGCGTTCCGACGTCGTCGTCGCGCAGTCCACGAACACGAGAGACAACGCCTACCGCTACTACGGCTACCGCGGCCCCATCGAGATCATTCCGCTCGGGATCCGCGTGCCGCGCGTGCCGCCGCAATCGCGCGCCGAGCTCGGCCTGCCGGAGGACGGCTTCCTCGCCGTCACCGTCGGGCGGCTCGTCCGGCGCAAGGCGGTCGACCGGCTCCTCGGCGTCCTCGCCCGGCCCGAGTGCGCGGAGACCTCCCTCGTCGTCGTCGGCAGCGGCCCCGAACTGGACGCGCTCCGCAACCTGGCGACACGGCTCGGCATCGCCAGTCGCGTCCACTTCACCGGCTGGGTCGACGACGTCCGGAAGTGGCAGATCCTGCACGCCGCCGATGCCTACGTGTCGAGCACGTTGCACGAAGGCTTCGGCCTCGTCTACCTCGAGGCCATGGCCGCCGGCCTCCCGGTCATCGCACCCGACCACGGCGGGCAGGTCGACTTCCTCCGCGACCGCGAAACCGGCTTCGTCACGCCCGCCGGCAATGACGCATCGCTGGCGGCGGCACTGGCCATGTTGCGTCACGATCGCGAGGGCGCGCGCCGCATCGGCCGCGCAAACCGCGAGCGCTTCGAGTCGTACCGCATCGAGCGCTGCGCCGCGGCCTACGAGCGGGTGTTCGAACGGCTCGCCGCCCGCGGCACTGATCTTGCCCCCGCCTGAAGACTTCGGCGCCCGGATCTCACGCCCATCATGACCATACAGCACCTTTTCTCGCCGGCACCGGACCCCCGGATCCGCAGCAATGGTGCGGCAGTTGTCGCGATGTGGCGACACGATCCCGACGCGCGCGTCCGAATCGGACGGACAGACGTTCGGCGCGCCCCGGTACCGCGTCCGGAGGATCCGGCACGCGGTGCGGCCGCGCCTTCGATCGCACAGCTTCAGGAGGATCGATGATGCACCGGGATGGACCCCGGCCGAACCTCTTCATCATCGGCGCCGCGAAATCCGGAACGACGTCGTTGCACTACTACCTCGACGCCCACCCCGAGGTGTGCATGTCCAGCGTCAAGGAACCCGGCTACTTCGTCCCGGAGATCACAGCGTTCCCGAAGGACGAGGCGTGGTACCGGGGGCTCTTCGCGGGCGCGGATGGAGCGAAGGTCATTGGCGAATCGAGCACGCACTACTCGAAGTTGCCGATCTATCAGGGCGTTCCGGAACGGATCGCCCGCTTCAACCCGGATGCGCGTTTCATCTATCTCATGCGGGATCCGATCGATCGCGCGATCAGCCAGTACTGGCACCACGTGAAGCAGCGTGCCGAGCACCGGCCGATCCTCACGGCAATGAAGCGGGAGGTGCGATACACGGCGTTCAGCGACTACAAGATGCAGCTCACGCCGTACTTCGATCTCTTCGGTCGGGATCGCGTGCTGCTCCTGACGTTCGAGCAGCTCGCGGCGGACCCCGCCCGCGTCATGGACCGCGTGCTGCGCTGGCTCGGCGTCGACCCCACGGCGGGCCCGACGGAGTTCGAGGTGCGAAACGCGAGGCCGGAGGCGTTGCTGAAGCCGAAGGGGCGCGGACTCATGACCCGGTTCCAGCATTCGAGGTTCTGGGCGACCGTCGCGCCGTACGTCCCGAAACGGTGGCGCGAGGCGGCGACCCGCGCCCTCGCCCTCGAACCGGTGCGCCCCGCCGCCGAGCCCATCGATGAGGTCGTCGAGTTCCTGCGGCCCGGGCAGCTCGAGAAGGTCCAGGAATTGAGCGCCTTCCTCGGCCGGGAGTTTCCCGAATGGACCACGGTCCACGGCGGGACCCTCCCGAGCTTGGCTGCGGCGACGGCATGAGACAAACACCCGTGTGCGCCATCGACAACGGGCGGTCGTACCGCGCGGATGAGGCACCCGCCCCGGTGCTGTACCTGGACAACAGCTCCACGTTCGGCGGGGCGATCAACAGCCTCTTGTACATGCTGAAGGAGCTCGACCGGCAGCGGTACCGGCCGATCCTGGTTTCCGGACAACAGGCGGAGTTCGTTCACGAACAAGCGGCCGACGTCGAGTACCACGAGTTCGAGCCGAAGCAGCCGTGGCGGCACGACCACATCTACACGCGGATCCAAGCATTTCCGCTCTTCCGGTGGAGACCCGCGGCGCGACTGCTGAGCTGGTGCCGGTACGCATTCTGGATGCTCTTCATCACGCTCCCGGAGGCGCTCCGGTACTACCGCATCGGCCGCCGCCACCGCGTTGCTCTCGTACATCTCAACAACTGCATCGAGAGCCAGTTCGCCGGCATGCTCGCGGCCCGGCTGCTTCGCGTCCCGTGCGTTGCGCACTCGCGCGGGTTCCAGCCGGTCGACCGCGTGGTCGCCGCCTCCGCGAAGCTCGTCCATCACCACATCGCGATCTCCTCGGCGATCCGGGACAATCTCCGGGAGCTGAACATCGCGGCCGATCGGATCTCCGTCATCTTTGACGGTGTCGACCTTTCGGCGTTCGACGCCCATGCGCCATCCGCACGCCGTGAGGCGTTCGGCATCCCCGCGGACGCGAAGGTCTTCGGCATCTTCGGTAGGATCGTCGATTGGAAGGGCATCCGCGAGTTCGTGCTGGCCGCGGCGCGTGTGTTCGAAGCCGAGCCATCGGCTCGCGCCATGATCGTCGGAGATCGGTCCGACGGCGAGGAAGCGTATTACAACGCGATCATCGGCCTGATCGCCGAGCGCGGACTCGAAGATCGGATCATCCTCACGGGATACCGCGCCGACGTGCCGGCCCTGATGCGGCTGATGGATGTGGTCGTGCACGCCTCGACCGAGCCGGAGCCGTTCGGGATGGTCCTCATCGAGGCCATGGCGACGGGGAAGCCGGTGGTCGCCACGCGCGCGGGCGGCCCACTCGACATCGTGATCGACGGCGAGACCGGACTGCTCGTCGAGCCGAAGGCGACGGAACCCATGGCCGACGCCATCCTCCGGCTACTGCGCGACCCGGAATTCGCCGCCGCACTCGGGCGCGCCGGGCGCGTCCGCGCGGCGGAGGTGTTCTCGAATCGGCGCTACGCCAGGGAAGTCGAGGCCGTCTACGACCGGGTCCTCTCCGACTCCGCCGGGCGAGCGACGCGGGCCGCGGCCTCCCCGCGGCGACGCCGGGGCGCCCCGACGGAACCCGCGACAACCGGCCGTTGAGCGACGCGGACGTGGACACGACCTCGGCGTACGACCACGCCCGGCGTAGCCCCCACGCCGTCCGGCGGAACGAGTGGGCGGCCCCGGCGCGCATCCGGGACCGCGCGCCCGGTGTCCGGCCGCGTTGACGCAGTGCGGACGGTCCTCAAGGCATCGGCCGAGAAGCTGCTCCGCGGCGCGGGCGTGCCCCGGTTTGCGCGGCGCCGCCGCCGCGGGCGGACGATGATCCTCGCCTACCACAACATCATCCCCGATGGTGCGGCAGCCGGCGGCGATACCAGTCTCCACCTCGCCCGCGACGCGTTCGCCCGACAGCTCGACCGGCTCGAGCGCACGCACGAGGTGGTCCCGCTCGGCGCGCTCTTCGCGGCGCCCTCCACCTCGCGGCGACCCCGCGCCGTGATCACCTTCGATGACGCCTACCAGGGCGCACTGACGGCCGGCATCGAAGAACTCGGACGGCGGGGGCTACCGGCCACGATCTTCATCACGCCCGCATTCATCGGTGGCCGCTCGTTCTGGTGGGACGCGCTCGCCCATCCGACAGAGGGACTCGCCGACCACGTCCGGCGGCACGGCCTCGAAGCGCTGTGCGGCCGGGATGAGATGGTCCGGCGCTGGGCAGTGGCGCACGGCCTGCCCGTGAACACCGTGCCGGCACACCAGACGGCCGCCACCGAGGCGCAACTCTCCGCTGCCGCCGCGATCCCCGGAATCACCTTCGCCTCTCACACGTGGAGCCATCCGAACCTGAGCCGTCTGACCGGCCCCGAGCTCGACGACGAACTCGCCCGCCCGCTCGCCTGGCTCCGCGCACGCTTCGACAACGTGCTCCCCTGGATCTCCTACCCGTACGGCCTCAGCTCCCCCGAGGTGCGCGCCCGCGCGCAAGCCCTCGGCTACGAAGGCGCGCTGCGGATCGACGGCGCTTGGGTCCCGGCCGACCCCGCGCGCGAGCGCTACGCACTCCCGCGACTCAACATCCCCGCCGGTGTGTCCGTCGCAGGCTTCGAACTGCGCGCGGCCGGCGTGCCGATGAGGATGCGAGCCCGCGGCTGAGCCCGACCGGCCATTGCGGCGCTGGTGCCCGTGGCATATCTTCCAGACCAGGCCGACTCGAATTCTTGCCGTTTCGGCAATCCACGACACATCGTCGCTCGAACGGAGCCGGGTGCGCAGGCGTGCGCCTGGTCACCGAGGGATCGAAGCCCATGGCCCGGTCCACGCCGCCTCGCGTTCGCGCTGCCGCCGGCCACTTCCCGATCGACCGGGACCGACTGCCGCCCGCCGGCGCGGCACCAGGAATCCCCGGCCACGAAGGGGTCCAGCGCGCGGGTACGGTGAACGCTCGATGGATTCTTCAGTTCCGCGATCGCCCTGCCGATCCTACTGAACGTCATGTCGAACGCCGTCCGCGTCGCAATCGGCATCACCACCCATCACGACCATCGAAACCCATGTCTCGACTCGCCATGCTTCTGCCCTGGATCGCGGCGATGCCGCGGTCGGTCGGACGTCGCCTGCGTGGATCCGCCCGGACGTTTGCCGCTCCGGCGCAGCGCCGCGCCGCCACGCCTGAACGTCGGCGGACCACTCGACGCGAGCAGGACCATACGCCCGTGATGATCCTGCTGGCTGCCGCACTCGTCGGCGCGGGCGCCTGCGCGGATTCCGCTGCCACCGCACAGGAGACGCCGGTGGACCCGTCCCAGGGGATCGCCGGGGCGCTGTTCCGCGATGGTTTCGAGAGCGGGGGTCTGTCGCACAGCGAGAACGGATTTTCCTGGAGCGGCAACAAGAACGTGACGGTCACCGACCGGATCGCCCACTCGGGCAGCCGCTCGCTCCAGTTCTTCTACGAGGGCCGAGAGCTCGACCTCGATGCCCACGCCGAGCAGCGCTTCTCGCTCGGGCGCAAGGTGCGCGAGCTGTGGGTCGAGTACTGGATCTACTACCCGGATGGCACCGAGGGGCTGGGCGCGCGCTACTACCACCGGGACCCTGGGGATGTGAACACGAACAACAAGTTCTTCGTGCTCTGGGGCGGCGACTACAACCAGGCACAGATCGATGGGGCGTGGATGGGCTTCAGCACGCGGCGCTCCGGGGACGGTGACTCGTATTTCGAGACGCAGGCGACCGAGCGCGATCTGCACGTGATCAACCACCTGCTCAGGCCGATCAAGCC